>NZ_CP152003.1:3681088-4294603 GCF_038595065.1 Sutcliffiella sp. FSL R7-0096 | reverse complement strand
AAAAATGGACGCCATTCCATACTTTTGGTAGTGTGAATTTTACATTATTTACAATTAGAGGTTTTGTTGGATTACTAAAAATAGTGGATAAATTAAAGGGAAATCAAAAAGAAGTCGTATAATATAGGCTTCTATAATCATTTCCCAAATCGTAAAGGTTTGCTACTTGAACCCTTTTTAAGGTTGTGAATGATAAATTGGGCAAGTCCATTGGGGCAATTGTAAGCTTTTGACTCCATCAAGAATGAATTAAGAGGTTTGCCCTGGACGCGTTAAAGAAAAACAAATGGCTGGTGAAGTCGCACGCAACCGGAGGTCGGGAAGATTTCTTGATGGTTTTGGCTTTACACCTGTACCATTTGCACTATCCGGTTTTGTGACATTAGCAGGGGTGAAAAACAAGAAAAAGCATTAAAGATTTTCAACTGGCGCGGTACCATAAAAGGGATTAGCGCTTATTTTATTTTATTTTATTTTACGAGGGTGACAAATAACTTAGTGTAGGAATTTTCAGAAGCACAAACACTATGCAGTATTGAACCTCATCATTAGTGGATGTTGTAATTCAGTAATGAGATGTTATTTTACATGACATCTTTTTATTTTTTCAACAATCCATATAATTCAATACCAAAGTATCGCTTGAGTCGTAATTAGTAGGCGATACCTACTCGTGAATTAATATAATCGTTAGTATTAATTTGTCTCAATGTAAATTCTGCTGTATCCGGTACTGATATCTTAACTCCATCCTCTGGCAAATAATTTCGTTCTATACGATATTTGCCTTTCCTTTCTCCATCAGGCAAATAAGTAGGACAAACAATCGTCCATTCGAGGGTTGATTGTTTGAGTATATCGTAAACTTTATGATGTTCTTCCGCTGCACGGGTTGATTTACGCTTTGATTCACTAGATTGATAACGTAGAGTATTGGGAGTGGATCTACTTTGTAGGATACCGGCTGTTCCTATAGTTACTATTCGTTTTATACCTTCGTGTTCCATTGCCTCGATAATAAGTGGCATGCTTTCTGATAGGGTCGTTGTACCGTCTGTATTTAGTGCACTAACAACCACATCACATCCATGCACTGCATGTATCATATCATCTTTATTTAAAACATTCCCTTGAATAATGGATAAATTTTCATTATCTATTTGTATCTTTTCTGGAGTACGAACTAATACATTAACATGATGTCCATCTAATAGGGCGTAAGTGACTATATGACTTCCGACTCGTCCGGTTGCGCCGAGAAGTAAAATATTCATGAGATTGGCCTCCTTTTTCAAATACTGATAGTTTACTATAAATAGACTTGTTCGACTATGTCTGGGTTGGATTATGTGATTTTGGAGTTTTTGTACTAATATAGTGCTCCATAGTGTTAGGATCGGGCGCTATCTAGGAAGAAAGATTGCTTTTCTGTAACAAGTGATAAAACGTTATTATTTATATATTACTTAACGTTTTATAAGCATTGCGGGTATCTACAAAGGGCTTATTACTTGCCGTTATTCTCATAGTTGTCGCTCGACCTATCGTAGTATATATATTACCTTTGGGATGGGTTTCGGTGTGAAAGAGAAGGTTGACCAACAGTTTCATTTGAACCGCAGTAAGCAACACAACAGGCATGTTTGTCCAATAACTGCATATACATGAACCGTTATCTAAAGAATTTCTTCAGACAACGGGAGTGTGAAAAATGGATTTCGGGTTGATATCGATTTTTCTGATCGTTTTATCGGGACCATTACTTGTCAAAAAAATAGAAGAAAATATGGAAGTTTTTTTACTGAGCATGGGAATACTTGCAACCATGGTAAGTGGTGTCTACAATGAACAGCTATTCTTCATGGCCGCAACCGACCCCATATTCATATCACTCGCCGTCTTAGTCGCGGGCCTGATATTTAGATGGATGCAGATGCCGTTTAGCCGGATCCTCCACTTTTTGAAAAACAGGGTTCCATTCAAGTTGTTTATTTTTTTGCTTGTCGTATTTCTTGGTTTGATTTCAAGTGTCATTACCGCTATCATTGCTGCACTTCTTTTGGTATTCATAGTGGTAGGGATAGACCTTGAAAAGAGAGAAAGAATACGGCTTACAGTCCTTGCTTGTTTTTCCATCGGGTTGGGTGCAGCTCTGACGCCGATTGGAGAGCCGTTATCCATCGTGACAATCAGTAAGTTGAACGGGGATTTCTTTTACCTGTTAAGGCTGGTGGGCAAGGATATCCTATTCGCTTTGTTCTTATTCGGCTTGCTTGCTGCCTTTATGGTCAAAGCACCAGGTCCTAACGATCTGAAGCGGAGTATGAAGGACCAGGAGAGCTACGAGGAAATCTTTATTCGGGGCTTAAAAATTTACTTTTTTGTAATGGGACTGACCTTTCTTGGTGCGGGATTTGAACCATTTGTCTCCGCCTACTTTTTAGGAATGGACCCTTCCGTCTTATACTGGTTCAATATGTCCTCCGCCATTTTGGATAACGCGACACTCGCGGCTGCAGAAATCAGCCCCGAGCTGGATCCATCAATCATTCGCATCATTTTGCTTGGTCTCATGATCAGTGGGGGAATGTTGGTACCTGGGAACATCCCTAATATCATTGCTGCGGGGAAACTTGGTATTACAAGTAAAGAGTGGGCACGCCACGGTGTTCCGGTCGGCATTTGTGCGATGGTGATATATTATTTTATCGTCTTATAAAAAGGCTGTTTTCGTTATATTCTTTGCTGTTGTGCTCTTTTTCTGACTACACCAAAAGACTTTGATGCCTTTTTAGATTTTTTATGCTGTAAAAAGTCCAATTGCCGACTTTTTACTAGTGGGCAGCAACAATCTTTGAGAAAAGAGCTGATAAAAAAACACAGAAGTCACTTTTTAGGACTTCTGTGTTTTTGAATTTTATTAAACCCTTTTCACGGATATCGCAGCACGTACCTTCTGTAGCGCCTCTTTTCCCTTATCCTTTTTCGCCATCAGTACATTGACATAGATGGCATCAATCATGGCAAGCTGGGCGATCCGGGAAGCCAATGCCTCTGATCTATAATCCGTTTCCTCTGACATCGTGTAGAGGGCAATATCAACACCTTGGCTAAGCGGAGATTTGGCAAAGTTCGTGATGCCGATCGTTTTGACGCCGTTTGCTTTCACAACTTCGAGAATATGCATCATATCCTTGGACGCTCCAGTATGCGAAATGATGATGGCTACGTCCTCATCTGTCAGTTGGCTGGCAGACATAAGCTGCATGTGGGTGTCGGACTGGACGTTCACAGAAACCCCTGTACGGATAAGTTTATGGTAGGCGTCCAATGCGATGACATTGGATCCGCCACTGCCGAACAATTCGACTTTGCGAGCTCCAAGAATGGCGCTGATCACCTCATGAAAAGCCTGATCATCAAGGATTTTTAGAGTATCTTCAAGTGTTTTTATATTGGAGCGAAATACTTTTTCCGCAATCGTTTTTTCGCTGTCATGTTCCATGATATTTTCATGAATATCTTGAATGGGCTCCACAATTTCCGTTGCGAGTGCAATTTTCATCGCTTGGTAGCCTTTGAAACCAATGCGCTGACAGAAACGGAAAACAGTAGAATCTGCTACACCAAGGTCATCTGCTACTTGGTTGATGGTGCTGTGGACAATTTTCTGTGGATTATTGAGGATATAGTCCGCGATGACTTGCTCCTTCCCCCTGAACTGTGGATAGTGGGAACGTATGCGCATCATGCAGTATTGTGTTTCTTGCCTGTTCATGGTGCGACCCTCCAGAAATAGTAATCTACTATCTATCATAAAGAGATTTCAAAAAAAAAGAAACTATTTTTTGATAACGCTTGCATTTTGGGGAATTTTTTTTCATAATAGGAACAAGTTAAAAAATATTTTTCCTCAAATAGGAATTCATACGAAGGAGTTTTACGGTTTATGAAACTAGCAATGATTGGTTTAGGTAAAATGGGCTATAATTTGACTTTGAATTTAATAGATAACAAGCATGAGGTAGTCGCTTTTGATGTGGACAAAGAAAACGTTGTCAAAAGCGAAAAGGCTGGCGCTGTCGGTGCTTACTCGATTGAGGAAGCTCTAGGCAAGCTGGAATCTCCGAAAGTGATATGGATGATGGTCCCTGCAGGGGAAATTACCGAAAACGTACTTTCAGAGATTACTGGTTTCGTAACTGAGGGGGACATCATCATCGACGGTGGTAACTCCAACTATAAAGATACATTAAAGCGTGCAGAAGCGCTTGCTGCAAAAGGTGTCCACTACCTGGATGTCGGGACAAGTGGCGGTATGGAAGGTGCTCGAAATGGAGCATGCACGATGATCGGCGGCAATGAAGAGGCATTCAAGCATGTAGAAGCGTTATTCCAAGATATTTGTGTAGAGAACGGTTACTTATATGCAGGAAAGTCCGGTAGCGGCCACTTCTTGAAAATGGTCCACAATGGCGTGGAGTACGGCATGATGCAAGCAATCGCAGAAGGCTTCGACATTTTAGAAAAAAGTGATTTTGATTTTGACTATGAAAAGGTTGCAAGAGTATGGAACAACGGATCGGTTGTTCGCTCATGGCTGATGGAACTAACCGAAAATGCATTCAGCAAGGATGCTAGATTGGAAGGAATCAAAGGCGTTATGCATTCATCAGGTGAGGGTAAATGGACAGTAGAAACAGCCCTTGACCTTCAGGCCGCAGCACCAGTCATCGCCCTATCCCTAATGATGCGCTACCGCTCACTAGAGCCGGACACCTTCTCCGGAAAAGTAGTCGCAGCACTACGAAACGAATTCGGTGGCCATGCAGTCGAAAAGAACTAAGATTTATTAGATTAGTAGAAAAAGAGAGACGCTAAATTGACTGATTTCTCCCAGCTGGCTGAAGTGGAAGATATGAGACTCCTGCGGGAGGTAGCGGTAGCTTGAGACCCCCGAGCGTTGTGAGGAGGCTCAAGCACCGTCCCGCGGAAAGCGAATATCTGCAACGGAAGTCAGCTGGAGTAAACGTAAAAACATAAATCTTTTAAAAGTAGTAATAAAAAGGAGGAAACAAACCATGTCAGGATCCATGCTAATCCTAATCGCAGCAGCAGCCATATTCGTGCTATTATTCCTAGTCATCCGCACAAAACTACACGCATTCGTAGCCCTGCTACTTGTCAGTTTACTAGTAGGTATCGCAGCAGGCATGCCGCTAAATGAAGTCATCGCATCCGTCCAGAACGGGATGGGAGGCACCCTCGGCTTCGTTGCAGTCGTAGTCGGACTTGGTGCCATGTTCGGTAAAATGCTAGAAGTCTCAGGAGGAGCAGAAAGACTTGCTCAAACCTTGATGAAGAAATTTGGAGAAGAAAAGTCCCAATGGGCACTTGGTATCACCGGTTTCTTAGTGGCGATACCGGTATTCTTTGATGTAGGTTTCATCATTTTAGTGCCAATCGTTTATGGCTTGGCGAAAAAAACAGGTAAGTCTCTTTTACACTACGGTATTCCATTACTAGCTGGACTTGCTGTAACGCACAGCTTCATCCCGCCAACTCCGGGACCGATTGCGGTTGCTGACCTGATCGGCGCAGACCTAGGTTGGGTTATCTTATTCGGTGTTATCGCTGGTATTCCGGCCATGATTTTAGCTGGACCGGTGTTCGGTAAATATATTGGTAAGAAAATTCATGTTGTGGTTCCAAAGTACATGGAAATCGATGAAGACAAGGTATATGACAAAGATCTACCAGGCTTCGGATTGATTGCATCTATCATTTTAGTACCTTTAGTATTGATTTTAGTGAATACGTTTTCAACGGTCATCTATGAGGAAGGCCACATCGTTCGTGAGATTACGACATTTGTCGGTCACCCATTCGTAGCATTGACTATCGCAACGTTATTGACGTTCTACTTCCTTGGAACAAAGCGCGGATATACGAAACAAGATGTACAGGATATTGCGACAAAAGCGCTTGAGCCAGCTGGTATCATCATCCTTGTAACAGGTGCCGGTGGGGTATTCAAGCAAGTATTGATCGATTCTGGTGTTGGTGATGTTCTTGGTGAGATGATGGCAGGTTCTGCATTGCCTCCAATCGTTCTCGCGTTCTTGATCGCAGCGGCAGTTCGTGTGGCCCAAGGTTCCGCGACGGTCTCTATGGTGACGGCAGCAGGTCTGATCACACCGCTTATCGGTATCATGGGTCTTGAAGGACCTGTGCTTGGTCTGATCGTTATCTCGATCGCTTCCGGTGCAACGGTTCTATCCCATGTGAACGACTCTGGATTCTGGTTGGTGAATAGATACTTCGGTCTTGATGTAAAAGACACCTTGAAGTCCTGGACCATGATGGAAACAATCATCGGACTTGTCGGTTTTGCAGTAGCGGTAACTCTTGGTATATTTATAGGATAAGCTTTGTTAAGGATATTGTTGATATAGCTGATGATTGGAGAAAAGGTGAAGACTCCAGTTGGAAGTAGCGCTTAGAGGAGACCCCGTAAGCGCACCGGGGAAAGCGAAGCCCATTGCGCAAATCATCAGCGATGTTTAACAGAGCCTTAAGATAAGTTAAAGTAGGGTCAAGGAGCTATTTCCTTGGCCCGTTGTGATTTTGAATGGCTCTTTTCTCAGAGATTGTTGCTATTAACTTGTAAAAAGTCGGCAATTGGACTTTTTACGCCTTATTCACTCTAAATGATTGCAAGTAGTATTTCTAGATACAGCAAGGAAAAGAGCACGACAGTATGGAAAATAACGGTTGATACATGAATACGCAAAAGCAACAAAGTTTACGAAAACAGTCTTTTAAATCAAGGAGGAAGACACCATGACAACATACATGCTAGGCGTTGATATAGGAACAACAAGCACCAAGGCAGTGCTTTTCACAAAGGACGGAAAAGTACGGAGCCAACATGCGGTGGAATATCCACTTTACACTCCTGAAATGGGAGCGGCTGAGCAGGATCCCGACGAAATCCTGGAAGCGGTGGCCATTTCCATCAGGGAAGCGCTCATGCTTGGTGGCATTGATCCCACAGAGCTGTCACATGTTAGCTTCAGTGCTGCGATGCACAGCCTGATTGCAGTGGATGAAGCAGGAAATCCATTAACGAAAAGCATCACCTGGGCCGACCAGCGCAGTGAGAAGTGGGCCAAAAAAATCAAGAATGAATGGAATGGTCATGAGATCTATCGGAGAACGGGAACGCCGATTCACCCGATGTCCCCTTTAGCCAAGCTTGTCTGGTTGCGGAACGAACATCCTGTAGTTTTTGAAAAGGCATCTAAATTCATCTCTATAAAAGAGTACGTGTTCCATAAACTGTTTGGTGAGTATGTTGTGGACCATTCCATTGCTTCGGCAACAGGTATGCTGAACCTGGAAAAATTGGATTGGGATGCAGGCGCACTTGGAGTTGCCGGTGTGACACCAGGTAAACTATCTCGACTTGTGCCTACAACAGAAGTCATTTCGGGAATAAAAACGGACTGGGCTATGAAATTAGGCTTGCCTGCTGATGTGAAATTTGTAATTGGCGCAAACGATGGCGTACTTTCCAACCTTGGGGTCAACGCTGTCCAGCCAGGCGTGGTGGCACTGACCATCGGAACAAGTGGAGCTATTCGGACCGTTGCGGACAAGCCTGTAACCGATCCAAAGGGCAGAACTTTCTGCTATGCGCTGACAGAAGACCATTGGGTGATTGGCGGACCAGTCAACAATGGCGGAATGATCATGCGCTGGTTACGCGATGAATTTTGCCAAGCGGAAGTGGAAGAGGCAAAAGCACTCGGCATCGATCCTTATGATGTGATGACAGCTAAAATTGCCCAAGTGAAACCTGGTGCGGAAGGTGTCCTTTTTCACCCTTACCTCACAGGTGAACGTGCACCTTTATGGAACGGAAATGCGCGCGGATCCTTTTACGGACTTGGTATCCACCATAAAAGGGAGCACATGATGCGCGCCGTGTTAGAAGGAATCAACCTTAATCTTTATACCGTACTGTTGGCATTGGAAGAGATTATTGGAATTCCTGAGAAAATCCACGCCACAGGCGGGTTTGCTCGTTCAGAAGTTTGGTGTCAGATGCTTTCTAACATATTCAACCAGGAAGTAAGCATTCCGGAAAGTGTGGAAAGTTCCTGCTTAGGTGCTGCGGTTCTTGGGTTGTATGCACTGGGTGAAATTGATTCGTTTGATGTGATGAATGAGATGGTTGGGACGACGAATGGGTATGTGCCTGACCAGAAGGAAGTGGAAGTGTACAAAGAGTTGACTCCGTTGTTCATTCGATTGAGCCGTTTGTATGAGCAAGAATTTGATGCGGTGGTGGCGTTTCAGCAGAGGAAATGATGGCTAGATTCTAAAGCTGTTGATTGGAGCGAAAGGTGAAGACTCCAGCGGGAGGTAGCGGTAGCTTGAGACCCCTAAAGCGTTGCGAGGAGGCTCAAGCACACGCCCCGCGGAAAGCGAAGCCTGGCGCGGAAATCAACAGCGAACATATACGAACATAAAAATAAAGAACGACATTCTCCCGGTCACCACCATAGCGAGATTGTCGTTCTTTTTTGTACAGCTGATTCAATTTTTCTTTTTTCGTCTTGGTCGTTTTTGTTGTAAGGTTTGCCAGTGCGTAGGTACCGCGGCCGTTTTCCGGGTTGCGCTTGCCTTCGCGGACTTGCTTGTCACGCAGCTTTTTTGCTCTACTTTTTGCCAAAATGATCACTCCTAACATATATTTACAAAGAGTATAACCGAGAATAGGAATATTGGAAATAGGTTTTCGTTGGATTGCTATATTTTTCTCAAGCTGATTTCTGTTATAATAGCACTATTGTGTAATTTTTGAGAGGTAGGTACGGAAACTGTGAAAAATGAACTTTTAAATAAAGAGATAGACCGCCGCAGAACCTTTGCGATTATATCCCACCCGGATGCCGGGAAAACGACTTTGACGGAGAAGCTTCTTTTATTCGGAAACGTTATTCGTTCGGCTGGTACGGTTAAGGGTAAAAAATCAGGAAAGTTTGCGACATCTGACTGGATGGAGATTGAAAAGAAACGTGGAATCTCTGTAACGTCAAGTGTTATGAGCTTTGAATATATGGATAAGCATATTAACATTCTCGACACTCCAGGACACGAAGATTTCAGTGAAGATACGTATCGTACGTTGACTGCCGTGGACAGCGCCGTGATGATCATCGACTGTACAAAAGGGGTCGAGCCGCAGACCATCAAGCTTTTCAAGGTTTGTCGTATGCGCGGTATCCCAATTTTTACGTTCATCAACAAATTGGACCGTGAAGGAAAAGAGCCGCTTGCGCTATTGGAAGAAATTGAAGAAGTGCTTGGCATTGAATCTTATGCGATGAACTGGCCGGTTGGAATGGGGAAACGCTTCTTGGGTGTTTACGACCGTTACAATGAAGTGTTCATCCGTTATCAAGGAAAAGATGAAGAGGATCGCATTCCGTTCAAGGAATTGGATGCTGTGGAGGAAATCTCCACTCACCCGACTTTTATACAAGCAAAAGAAGACTTTGAATTGTTGGAAGAGGCAGGAAATGATTTTGACATCAACAAGGTGAAGAATGGTTTACAGACTCCTGTATTCTTCGGAAGTGCCATCTCCAACTTTGGTGTGGAAATGTTCTTCCGTACGTTCTTGGATCTAGCAAGTGAGCCGCAGCCACGTCAGACAGAAGTAGAGAAGATTGAGCCGAAATCTACCGAGTTCTCCGGGTTTATTTTCAAAATCCAGGCGAATATGAATCCGGCTCACCGTGACCGTCTTGCATTCTTGAGAATCTGTTCCGGTGTGTTTGAGCGTGGAATGACGGTAACAGTAAGCAGGACCGGTAAATCAATAAAGCTGACCCAGTCCCAGCAATTCCTAGCATCTGACCGTGAGACGGTAGATCATGCATATCCAGGGGATATCATTGGGATTTATGATCCTGGTGTGTACCAGATTGGCGATTCCCTGTTTAGTGGTGGGAGTCAAAAGGTCGAATTCGACGAGATCCCAACGTTTGCTCCTGAGCTTTTCGTAAGAGTGGAAGCAAAGAACGTCATGAAAGGGAAGCAGTTTGGTAAAGGAATCACCCAGCTTGTGCAGGAGGGTGCAATCCAGTTGTTCCGTCAATACGGTACGGAGGCCTACATTCTTGGAGCGGTTGGTCAGCTTCAATTGGACGTATTCGAATACCGCATGAAAGGCGAGTACAATGTGGAAGTCGTCTATAACATGATCGGCTCGAAAATTCCGCGTTGGTTGGAGAGCCAGGATGTGGATACGACGTTGTTTGACTCACGTAATATCCTTGTGAAGGATCGAAATGATCAGTATGTTGCGCTGTTTGATAATGACTTCTCGTTACGATGGTTCCAAGATAAGAATCCGAAAATCGGCTTGATTGATATTATGGCGGAAGAGGATTAATTCTTTGGAGATTTAAGATAGAAAGCCCAGAATGCCCTTTTTAGGAAGGGGACTTTGGGCTTTTTTATTTTTTTATGGGGGTGAAGACGTGAGAGGTGAGATTTTTGAGAAGGAGAGGTCTTCATGAGCGGGATGAGGACGTGAGAGGGGAGATTTGTGGGTGGGAGAGGTCTTCATAAGCGGGATGAGGACGTGAGTGGGTGATTTTTTGGGTGGGAGAGGTCTTCATAAGCGGGATGAGGACGTGAGTGGGTGATTTTTTGGGTGGGAGAGGTCTTCATAAGTGGGATGAGGACGTGAGTGGGTGATTTTTTGGGTGGGAGAGGTCTTCATAAGCGGGATGAGGACATGAGTGGGGAAGTTTTTAGATAGGAGAGGTCTTCATGAGCCGGATGTAGACGTGGGCGAGAAAATTTTTAGATAGAGGAGGTCTTCATGTCTATACTTTCGATCCACTTGTAACAAGAGATGAAACCCTCTTTAAAAAAGCCCCTTCTCTGCCGATATAAAAACAAAAAGGGCGTTAGTAGGGGGACTTTGGGTGAGCGATCAGAAGGAAAAGCTTATGTGGCTAGGACTCTATCGAACGAGACATTTCGTTGTTGGAGGAATGACGATTTTACAAGTGAACGGTCGTGAAGTGACAACAGGCAGTACAAAGGTATTCGTGGAAGAGCTTAATATGGAAAAACTGCGATTTATCAGTCGCGTACAAATACCGGAAAACAGTGATGTACTGTTAGGGTTGAAATTCATGATTTCCAATCAGGTGCTCGAATTCAAAGCCAATATTCTCGGAGTTCAGGCAAATGTTAAAAAAAGAAGGTACACCTACCTGGTCGAGTTTCTGATTGAGAATGATGATGACAGGCAATCAATCCTTACCTTTGTAAATAAGATACAGCTTGCAAACAAGCAGAAGAAATTGAGAAGTGTGACGGAAATAGCTGTAGAGGTTGAGTGAGGGGCAGTGGAGGAGCCACCTGGATAATTAGTTAGTTAATTGTTTTATAAGAAGGTATAAAAACTGCTATACTGACAATAGATGATTTTCGGAACAGATAGAAAAGAGGTTTTCAGATTGTTGGTAAAGCTGATTTTGGCAGTGATTATTCCTGCATTACTTGTGGTGCTGTTTACACGTGTGACCTATAGCTTATATGTTGGAACAGGTTTGGCAGTAGCGCTTATTTTAGTCTCCATCTTTAAAGGTCATGGAAATGAGTGGTATGTTATCTTAGTTGATATTGTTTCGCTTGTGGTCGGATTCTTGTATGCAAAGCGAATGGTAGGGAAATTTAAATAATAAGCTGCGGGGGCTAAACATTATCGCTACTCTCCAGCTGGAGTTTACGCCTTTGCTCCAAGCAACAAAGTAAAAAAAGAGGAAGCGGGATCTTCAGGTTAAGGGAGATCCGCTTCCTCTTTTATTTGTTTTGCCTTCTGTTGATAAGCAATTAAGGCTTCCTGCTCCTCTTCGGTAGTCTCTTCAAGCCTTGCAGGCCTCACCACCCAGAGGGGATCTTTCCCGAACGTCTCCCCATAGCCAGTCAGTACGCCTGTGAAAGTTAGGACATCACCAACCTGCGGGGCTGGATCCAGATTGTCTGCGAAGGTGACCAATACTGCCGGCAGGAACGGCTCTTGTAACTCATAAGTTGAGCTATTCTCTACCCGGGTAACAGTTGCCGTCCACCTTACTGCCTTATCCTTATTAGCTTTTATAAAATCATGGACATACTCTCCATCCACTTCACTATAGGTAAACTCCTCTTCAGGATTTTCCAAAGCACGCTCATCCAGATATGGAATGTTCATCGTTTTTTCTGGAATGGCATGGAATGAACAGCCTGCCAAAAGTAAGCACAAAATGCCAGTGCAAATTGCTGCAAAACCTTTTAACCTCATTTTTCTTCTATTAAAAAACTTTTTCATCACAAAATCTCCCTAAAACAGTTTCCGATTCCCGATACATGATAATGATAAGAATATAGAAAACAACTATTAAACGCAACAGAGACGGGTATAGAGAAAGAAGATGATTCAAAAAAAAGCGAATATCAGTTCGTATTTTTGTTGTTTTGGGCTTCTGTTGTGGTAGAATATTGGTAGAGGATGGGTTCCAATATAAACAATGTTGCTTTTACATTTTTTAAATCAATTTATATAAATGTTTTTGTTGTGCTCTTTTCTTGATTAGTCAATAAAAAGTACATGCTTGTTTAGAACAGATACACGGTAAAAAGTCCAAATGCCGACTTTTTACTTGTTAGTAACAACACTCTTTTAGAAAAGAGCCTAGAGGTTAGATGAACGGAAATGGAGGCTTTTAGTGAATGGAACAGTTTGAGTTAGTTTCTGGATATAAGCCGGATGGAGATCAGCCGACTGCGATCGCGGAGATTGTGGAAGGCCTCAAAAACGGGAAAAAACATCAGACGCTTCTTGGTGCAACAGGTACCGGGAAGACGTTTACTGTCTCTAATGTGATACAGGCGGTAAACAAACCAACGTTAATCATCGCCCACAACAAAACGTTGGCCGGGCAGCTATATAGTGAGTTTAAGGAATTCTTTCCAAACAATGCGGTCGAATATTTTGTTAGTTATTATGATTACTATCAACCAGAGGCGTACGTGCCATCTACCGACACATTTATCGAAAAGGATGCGAGTATCAATGATGAAATTGACAAGTTGCGCCACTCAGCAACCGCCTCTCTTTTTGAGCGGAATGATGTCATCATCATCGCCAGTGTGTCCTGCATCTATGGTTTGGGTTCACCGGAAGAATACCGTGACCTTGTCGTTTCTTTAAGAACAGGCATGGAAAAGGAGCGGAATACGCTTCTACGCGACCTAGTCGACATTCAGTACAGCAGGAACGACATTGACTTCAAACGTGGAACATTCCGTGTCAGAGGGGACGTCGTGGAGATTTTCCCGGCCTCACGTGACGAGCACTGCATTCGCGTGGAGTTTTTTGGAGATGAGATTGACCGCATTAGGGAAGTGGACGCCCTTACAGGGGAGATCCTTGGAGACCGCAACCATGTTTCCATCTTCCCGGCCTCCCACTTCGTTACTCGCGAAGAAAAGATGAAAAAGGCAATCGTCAATATCCAAGCTGAATTAGAAGAACGTCTTGAAGAACTTAGAGAAGCAGGAAAGCTTTTGGAAGCGCAGCGGCTGGAACAGCGTACTCGCTATGACTTGGAAATGATGGCGGAGATGGGCTTCTGTTCAGGAATCGAGAACTATTCACGCCACCTGACACTTCGCCCTGCAGGATCAACTCCGTATACACTAATGGATTTCTTCCCGGAAGATTTCCTTTTGGTAATAGACGAGTCGCACGTTACCCTGCCACAGATTCGGGGAATGTTCAATGGGGACCAGGCAAGAAAGCAGGTCCTTGTAGACCACGGCTTCCGTCTGCCTTCAGCAAAGGACAACCGTCCATTGAGGTTCGAGGAGTTTGAAAAGAAGACAGCCCAGCTTGTCTATGTTTCCGCAACGCCTGGCCCATACGAGCTGGAGCATACACCAAAGATGGTGGAACAAATCATCCGTCCTACCGGGCTGCTTGATCCGGTTATTGAAGTGAGGCCGATCAAAGGACAGATTGATGATTTGATCGGTGAAATCCATCAACGTGTGGAAAAAGACGAAAGGGTCCTTGTCACTACCCTTACGAAAAAAATGTCCGAGGATCTTACTGCTTATTTGAAAGAGCTCGGGATCAAAGTTGCCTACCTGCATTCTGAAATCAAAACGCTTGAGCGGATTGAGATTATCAGGGAATTGAGATTGGGCAAACATGATGTTCTGGTCGGGATTAACCTATTGAGGGAAGGACTTGATATTCCGGAAGTGTCCCTTGTCACCATTTTAGATGCAGACAAAGAGGGCTTCCTCCGTTCCGAGCGTTCCTTGATCCAGACTATCGGACGTGCAGCGCGTAACTCGAACGGTAAAGTCATCATGTATGCCGATAAAATAACGAAGTCCATGGATATTGCGTTAAATGAAACGAAGCGTCGCCGTGAAATCCAAGAAGCATATAACCAAGAGCACGGAATCACGCCAACCACTATCAAGAAGAAAGTACCTGAGCTTATTCGTGCTACTATTGTTGCCGAGGAAGATGGCGATTACGAAGGCAAAGTACCTACATTCAGACCGAAAAACAAGAAAGAAAGAGAAAAGCTCATAGAAAGCATGGAGCAGGAAATGAAAGACGCGGCAAAAGCGCTTGATTTCGAGCGTGCAGCCGAGCTTCGTGACCTCATCTTGGAGCTCAAAGCGGAAGGATGACATAAGGATGGCAATGGATAAAATCGTAGTAAAAGGGGCCAGAGCCCATAACTTAAAAAATATAGATGTGACCATTCCCCGCGACAAGCTTGTGGTGTTGACGGGGCTTTCAGGATCGGGGAAATCCTCGCTAGCTTTTGATACCATCTATGCGGAAGGACAACGCAGATATGTGGAATCCTTGTCTGCCTATGCCCGTCAGTTCCTTGGGCAGATGGACAAACCGGATGTGGATGCGATAGAAGGGCTTTCACCGGCCATTTCCATCGATCAAAAGACAACAAGCCGTAACCCGCGTTCAACGGTTGGAACGGTAACGGAAATCTATGACTACCTCCGTCTTCTTTTTGCAAGGGTAGGCAGACCAACATGTCCAAAACATGGCATTGAGATATCTTCCCAAACGATCGAACAGATGGTGGACCGGATCATGGAGTATCCCGAGCGGACCAAGCTTCAGATTCTCGCTCCTGTCATTCAAGGCCGTAAAGGTACACATGTGAAAACCTTGGAGGACATTAAAAAGCAAGGTTATGTCCGTGTCCGTGTGAATGGTGAAATGGTGGAAGTTTCGGATGAGATTGAGCTGGAGAAAAATAAGAAGCACTCCATCGAAGTGGTGATTGATCGGATTGTCGTTAAAGATGGGGTGGAAACACGTCTGTCCGACTCATTGGAAACAGCTCTTCGATTAGGCGAAGGAAAAGTAATTGTGGATATCATTGGGGAAGAGGAGCTTCTTTTCAGCGAGCATCACGCTTGTCCACAATGTGGATTCTCCATTGGTGAACTGGAGCCGAGAATGTTCTCCTTCAACAGTCCATATGGTGCTTGCCAGAAATGTGATGGATTGGGGACAAAGCTTGAGGTGGATGTGGATCTGGTGATGCCAAACAAGAACCTCACCTTAAAAGAGCATGCCCTTGCTCCATGGGAGCCGACAAGTTCGCAATATTATCCACAGATGCTACAAGCGGTCTGCAACCACTTTGGCATTGATATGGATGTTCCAGTAAAAGATATCCCCAATAACCTGTTGGACAAAGTACTTTACGGAAGTGGAAAAGAAGAAGTCTACTTCCGCTATGAAAATGACTTTGGCCAGGTGCGGGAAAGCTATATCCGCTTCGAGGGAGTTATCCCCAATGTGGAAAGACGCTACAAGGAAACAAGCTCGGACTATATTCGTGAACAGATGGAAAAGTATATGGCCCAGCAACCTTGTCCAGCTTGTAAAGGAAACCGCCTGAAAATCGAGAGCCTTTCGGTACTTATTAATGAAAAGCATATCGGGAATGTCACGAAGTTTTCCATCGTGGAAGCTTTGGATTTCTTCGACAATCTTAATCTGACGGAAAAAGAAAGAAAAATAGCCCATTTGATTCTTCGAGAAATCGAGGAGCGTCTCGGGTTTTTGAACAATGTAGGACTGGACTATCTAACTCTGAGTCGTTCAGCTGGGACGCTTTCTGGTGGAGAAGCTCAGCGGATCCGTCTTGCCACACAAATCGGTTCCCGTCTGACCGGAGTCCTTTATATCCTGGATGAGCCGTCCATCGGGCTTCATCAACGCGATAATGACCGCCTCATTCAAACCCTTAAAAGCATGAGGGATATCGGGAATACGCTAATCGTCGTGGAGCATGATGAAGATACGATGATGGCAGCGGACTATCTCCTTGATATTGGTCCAGGGGCCGGTGTGCATGGCGGACAGGTGATTTCTGCAGGTACACCGGAAGAAGTGATGAATGACGAAGCTTCCTTGACAGGACAGTATCTATCAGGGAAAAAGTTCATCCCGCTTCCAACGGAAAGAAAGATTGTGAAGGATCGTTTCCTGGAAGTCATCGGTGCCAACGAAAACAACCTGAGCAATGTGAATGTGAAGATACCACTAGGATGCTTTGTTGCAGTAACAGGTGTATCTGGATCTGGAAAGAGTACACTTATCAATGAAATTCTGCACAAAGCGCTGGCACAACGATTACACAATGCCAAAACGAAACCAGGTCAACATAAAGAAATCAGGGGAATCGAGCACCTTGATAAAGTCATCGATATCGATCAGTCACCAATCGGGAGAACGCCTCGTTCCAACCCGGCTACCTATACAGGGGTATTTGACGATATCCGTGACGTGTTCGCTTCCACCAATGAAGCAAAAGTACGCGGTTATAAAAAAGGCCGTTTCAGCTTCAATGTAAAAGGTGGACGCTGTGAAGCATGCCGAGGCGATGGAATCATTAAAATTGAAATGCATTTCCTTCCGGACGTATATGTCCCTTGCGAAGTCTGTCATGGTAAACGCTACAACCGTGAAACGCTAGAAGTGCTATATAAAGGGAAAAATATAGATGATATTTTGAAAATGACGGTAGAGGATGCTGTCAGCTTCTTCGAGAATATCCCTAAGATTAAGAGGAAGCTGCAAACCATCTATGATGTGGGACTTGGCTATATCACTTTAGGTCAGCCTGCTACCACCTTGTCCGGCGGGGAAGCGCAACGTGTCAAATTGGCATCGGAGCTGCACCGCAGATCTACCGGTCGTTCGCTTTACATTTTGGATGAGCCGACGACAGGGCTACATGTAGACGATATTGCCAGATTACTGAAAGTTCTTCAGCGTCTTGTGGAGAATGGGGATACAGTTCTAGTAATCGAGCATAATCTGGATGTCATCAAGGCTGTGGATTATATGGTGGACCTTGGTCCAGAAGGTGGGGACAAAGGAGGAAGCATCATTGCTACTGGAACTCCAGAAGAAGTCATTGAAATAGAGGCCTCCTATACAGGCCAATATTTGCGCCCGGTACTGTTGCGTGACCGCGACCGAATGGAGCAGAGAGTAAAAGAAGTAGAAACAGTGAGCAAAGGATAATCTGTTGATCAAGAGAAAAAGGATGATGGAACCGCGGATTTTGCGGCCATCATCCTTTTTATTTGGTATTTACTGGTTTGTCTCTTGTTCTTTAACTTTCTGTTCAATAATATCCTTTAGGAAGCGAACATCCATCTCATATGTTTTCTCTTTGAATCGGATTTCCCCAGTATTCTCATTCAATTTTCCTTTAAGATGAAAGGATACACTTTGAATGATATATTCCTTTGTTTCTTCATCATAATTGAAGTTTGCTTTATCTATTTCTTCCGTCACTACAGGACGAATCGTATTCTCAACATAGTTGGAGGACGACTCTGTAAAATCAGGGCCAAGCACTCCAAAGAAAATGAGTCCTGCCAGAACAAGGCCGACAATAAGAAGCTTTGACAAAATGCTTTTCAAGAAGGGTATCACCACAAACAGAACGACTAGCACGATAATGATAGTCAGCAAATGATCCATAATAAAGTCCATTACAATCCACTCCTTCCACACAATCTATACCCAAAAGCTAAGGCCATTATACCATGACGGACATCACGACCCAAAAATTTAGGTGCTTACCATTACTTGTTGATTACCATTCCAGGTGTTCGCTTTCCGCAGGGCGATGCTTTAGTTTCCTCACTTCTTTGCGAAGTCTCAAACAACCGCTTCCACCTACAGGAGTCTCATAACTTGCACTACAACAATCAACAATGAAAACGGCCACACATAAGTATTTCTGCCTTCTAAGACTTGAGGCGTATGACATAAGTTTAAAAAATCCTGCCGGGGTCTGACCCCTTTTCGCAATTTTTGTGCAACAATAAGACTAGAAGCAATAAATGAAACTTTTAGGGTGGTTTGGTCGTAGAGGTAGTATAGATGTTTTTGATATTGAGGTAGAGTAGTTTAAAAGGAGGATGTTGAGGTATGGAAGAGCGTAAGCGTATTTTGAAGTTGGTGGAGGAAGGGAAGCTGACGGCGGAAGAGGCTATCATTTTATTGGAGAGTTTGGAGAAGAATAGTGAAGAGAAGAACTTGAGGCAGGATGAAATTGTTTCGGAGCTTACGAAGGGTGCCAAGGGTTCCCAGGAAGCGGAAGAGAATATTTTTCAGGCTCTGTCCACAAAGGTTTTTTCGAATGCAAAGAATGGTTCAGGATCCGGCTCTTATGACAAATCAAAGTTCGACTCCTACAGCAAGCAGGCCTCCTCTTTTAAGAATAACATTTTGGATTTCGTCGGAAGCGCGCTACAGAAGATTAAGGATCTCGATTTGGATTTCAACTTTGGTCCTTCGATTTCGCTTCAGCACATTTTCCAGCAATCCGATGTACATTTGCAGCATATTGATTTAGATGTGGCAAATGGGTCGGTGAAAGTGGTTCCTTGGAAAGAAAACGATGTGAAGATTGAGTGTGAGGCAAAAGTATATGAGGAGAACTCCCAGGATGATGCCCGCAAAGCGTTTTTGAGTGAAGTACTGTTTTCCATTGAAGCAGGCAAATTGAGATTTTCGGTTCAGAAAAAGCATATAAAAGTGAATGCGACGGTCTATGTACCGGAAGAAAAATACGATAATCTCAATATCCGCATGTTTAATGGACCGATTTCAGGGGAAGGTTTACATGTAAAGTCGATGAAGTTGAAGTCGGCAAACGGCTCAATTGCATGGGATAATCTGGCGAGCGAGTATATTGAAGCGGAAACGGCAAACGGTCATATCAAGCTGACCGATTGCGATGCAAAAGAGGTCGAAGCGGAAACGATCAACGGTATGCTGAGGGTACGAGGCAATATCGAAAAGCTGGATGTACAAAGTTTTAACGGAAGTGTTGTCGGAGAAATTACCGGTTCAGCAGCCCGCTCCATTATGGCTAAAACGAAAACAGGCAGTGTAGACCTGTTCATTCCGACAGTCAATTCTGTGGAAGCGGAGTTGAAAACCAACCTTGGAAGCTTCACATGTGAGGTTCCTGGGATGGATGTAGTGGAAGAAAAGAATGAGGTGGTACAAAAGGCACTTCATTTTAAAGCGAAAAAGGAAGATGCGCCACTTACCTACATCCTGGCAGAAACGACAACCGGCTCCATTTTAATCAAACCATATGAGGTGAAGTAACCATGAAGCGTCTTATACGTTCAAAAAATGACCGCAAGCTTGCAGGTGTGCTTGGCGGTCTTGCAAAATACTTGGGAGTGGATGCAAATCTATTGCGTGTCATCTTTGTCATCCTGTTATTCCCGACAGGAGTCATGCCATTGATTCTCACGTACTTTGTCCTAACATTTTTATTACCGAATGAAGAGACCGAGATACGCTAATGAGGTGGGCCATCAGTATTCTCGTCAATGCATTAGTATTAATTGTGGTGGCCGGCTATTTTGACTCTTTCCAGCTGAGTGGAGTGGGTGCGGCCATCATTGCCAGTATAATTCTGGCGGTATTGAATACGATTGTAAAGCCAATCCTGGTAATACTCACCTTACCGGTCACACTACTCAGCCTTGGATTGTTCCTATTTGTCATCAATGCCATCACCTTGATGCTGACGGCCTTCCTAATGGGCGATGCATTTAATATTGATGGTTTTGGAACGGCAATCCTTGCGGCAATTTTCATTGCTTTGTTGAATCTATTGATCCAGAAGGCGATTGTAGAACCTTTGCAAAAAAGAAAATAGGGATTTTTTTAAAATAACGCGAACCGATAATAATGTGGTTCGCGTTATTTTAATTGCAGATAATCATAAATCCGACTTGACAGATGTGATTAATTATAATATCTTAATATTAACAAATTTTAGATAATGATAAACTAATCAGAAGCTTTCATCCAATTAATCATGCACTGCTGGAATGAATGGGGGATTTTAGTTTTATTTTTTCTAGACAATATAAAAACATATTCTTATTAAGAGAGGTGGAGGGAATGGCCCTATGAAACCTCGGCAACAGGCTTATGAAGTACTGTGCCAATTCCATCAAGCATAAATGTGCTTGAAAGATAAGATGAGACATTCGTTTACACGGAAAATCCTTCTTATTTAGAGGGATTTTTTTATTTTTTGGCTCTGTTAAAGCATACTGTTGATTTTTGCAGCAACCTAGCTGTTGATTGGAGTAATAGGCGAAGACTCCTGAGGGAGATAGCGTTTAGGGGAGACCCCGCAGGTGTAAGCCGAGGAGGCTCCCCAAACGCCCCTAGGAAAGCGAAGCCTAGTGCTGAAATCAACAGCGGTGTTTAACAAAGCCTATTTTTAGAAAAAAGGGGAGAAGAACATGAATAAAATTTCACTAATTCTTTTAACAGGAATCTTGCTGGTAATCTTGTCAGCTTGTAACCTAAGTTCAAATGCTGCTGACAACAATAAAGTTATTGTAGGATCTTCCGGCTCAGATGCCCAGGTTTGGAACTACATATCTAAGTCTCAAGCAGCTAAAGATGCAGGCATTGAAATAGAGGTGAAGGAATTTAATGACGGTTTGCAAATCAATGAAGCTACTAATGATGGCCAGATCGACGTCAATGCTTTTCAGTCCCTATCATATTTTCAAGATTATGTGAAAAGTAAAAATGCAGATTTAGTTGCCATAGCAACAACTTATTTAGAGCCAATGGGGATTTATTCTAAAAGTTTAAAATCGGTAGATGCAATTCCGGATAATGCTGAAATTGCCATTCCGAACGACCCGGCAAACAGAGCTAGAGCACTTCGCCTTTTGCAGGATGCAGGAATCATTACATTAAAGGAAGATTTTGATTCGTTGGAACGATACTAGATATTAAAGAAAACCCGAAAAACATTAATTTCGTAACAGTTGACGGGTCCACGACGGCAAGGGTCCTTCCTGATGTTGATGCTTCCTTGATTGGAAACAGTGTTGCGCTAAATGCCGGACTTAACTCTATTGAAGATTCCATTTATCACGAACAAATCAATCAGGATACGGAAGCGAATATCAATATTCTTGTAACTCAAACAGAAAACGTAAATAATGAAAAAATTAAAAAGCTAAGCAGTATTTACCATTCGGAAGAAGTTCAGGAATTTATCAAGAAGGAATTTGGTGGGACCAAAATGCCTGTGGAGAAACCTGTGGAAGAAATCCAAGATAACCTTTAATAGTGATGTTCATGTCTACTGATATGATTAATACTAAAACCGGGCGATGGTTGCTCGGTTTTTTGTGTGGTAACCATTTCTGTTCTTCTTTTAGGTATAAAACTATTTCCCCACCTCTCCCACTTAATAAATAAACCAAATAGTGCTAAAATGAAAAAAGATTAATTTTACATAACATGCAGTACTCTGTTTTTAATTTGAAGGAGGTTTTGGCCTTGCCAAAGGTTCGGACGAAGGATCTGATTGAGAAGTTTAATTTTGAATTGATTGGTGGGGAAGAGGGCATTAATCGTCCTATTGCGACAAGTGATATTTCCCGCCCTGGTATAGAGATGGCCGGCTATTTCACCTATTACCCGGCTGAGCGGATTCAGTTACTTGGTAAGACGGAGCTGTCTTTTTTTGAAAGGCTCACGCCAAGGGAAAAAACAGCGCGGATGAGTCAGCTTTGTACAGATATCACTCCCGGTATCATCGTTTCAAGGGACATGGAGGTACCGCCTGAACTTGTGGAAGCAGCGGAAAAAGAAAGTGTTCCTCTTATGCGCTCACCGATGAAAACCACTAGGCTTTCTTCTCACCTGACTAACTACTTGGAAGGAAAGCTAGCACCGACAACGGCTGTACATGGGGTGCTTGTGGATATCTATGGAGTTGGTGTGCTCATTACAGGTAAGAGTGGGGTCGGTAAAAGTGAGACGGCGCTTGAGCTTGTAAAAAGGGGGCACCGATTGGTTGCGGATGATTGCGTGGAAATCAGACAGGAAGATACGGATACGCTTATCGGTAATTCACCGGAATTGATTGAGCACCTGCTTGAGATCAGGGGTTTAGGGATTATTAACGTCATGACGCTTTTTGGAGCAGGGGCGGTGCGCAGCTACAAGCGGATCACACTTGTTATCAATTTGGAGCTTTGGGATAAAAACAAGCAATACGATCGTGTCGGATTGGATGAGGAGAAAATGAAAATCATCGATTCGGAAGTGACAAGGCTGACGGTGCCGGTTCGTCCTGGGCGAAACTTGGCTGTTATCATTGAAGTGGCGGCGATGAACTTCCGACTCAAGCGAATGGGCATGAACGCTGCCGAGCAGTTCTCCAACCGTTTGTCCGGTGTAATCAATAGTGAAAATGAGCATGAAGACATTTAATAGATAATGGAGTGTGGGGAACATGTTGTTAGGAAACATCGAGCCGTTGAATCCGGTTATGATCAGCTGGCCGATCACGGTTTACTGGTACGGTGCCATCATCGGGACAGGGGCGCTGCTTGGTTTATGGATTGCCACAAGGGAGTCAGAAAAACGGGGGCTTAACAAAGATGTATTCGTCGATCTTGTCTTGTTTGCCATCCCGATTGCCATCCTTTGTGCACGACTGTACTATGTTATTTTCCAATGGGATCATTATTCTCAGAACCCAGGAGACATCCTGAAGATATGGGAAGGCGGACTTGCGATTCATGGAGGTCTGATTGGAGCCATCACCACTGGGGTTGTCTTTGCGAGAATCAGAGGCATTTCGTTCTGGAAGCTCGCGGACATCGGGGCCCCAAGTATCATCCTTGGACAAGCGATTGGACGCTGGGGTAACTTCATGAACCAGGAAGCCCATGGTGGTGAGGTTACGCGGGAGTTCCTGGAAGGATTGTATTTACCTGATTTTATTGTCAATCAGATGTACATAAATGGAGCTTACTATCATCCTACCTTCCTTTATGAATCGATTTGGAATTTTGTCGGCTTCGGTTTGCTTCTTTTACTCAGAAGAGTGAATCTGAGACGCGGAGAGCTATTCCTAAGCTATGTAATCTGGTATTCGATCGGTCGCTACTTTATTGAAGGCCTCCGTACGGACAGCCTGATGCTGACGGAATCCTTAAGAATTGCGCAGGTCATCTCCATCGGACTTGTCATACTTGCCATCGCGCTTATCATTGTGCGCAGAATGCTTGGCATGGCGAACAAGCGTTACTTAGATCCTGATAAAAAAGAGCGTTATATGGATTCAAAAATGAAATCAGAAACGACAAAGTAAACGAAGGCCTCCACCATACTCAGAGAAATGGATAGGCTACTTCAAAGGGGGAGGGGCATCATGTTTCAAACATTCAAACGGGGACTGAAGGTGGGCCTCATGACAACGTGGACACTGGGAAAAGTGATTTTTCCGGTCACTCTCCTAGTCGGTATCCTTCAGCATACACCTGTACTACAATATCTTATCAAAGCAATCGCGCCGATCATGGGGATCTTCGGATTGTCAGGGGAAGCAGCCATTCCACTTGTCATCGGTAATTTCCTTAACCTCTATGCAGGGATCGGGGCCATTCTTACCCTTGATTTAACCGTAAAAGAGGTCTTTATTTTAGCCGTCATGCTGTCGTTCTCCCATAATCTATTGGTGGAATCGACAGTCGCTGCAAAGGTTGGCCTGAAAATATGGGTGATCCTCTTGGTAAGATTGGGCCTTGCCTTTTTCTCGGGGATCATCATCAACCTTGCCTGGAAGGGCGGGGGCGAGCTTGCCCAATATGGGATGGTAGCAAAATCTGAGGAGGCTGTAACTGGCTTTTTCCCTATACTGCTTGATGCCACCCAGCGCGGATTGATGGGAATCTTGCAATTGGCGATCATCGTGATCCCGTTGATGATTCTTGTGCAGTATATGAAGGAACTGGGCTGGTTGGCTGTATTCTCCAAATGGATGGCACCATTCACAAGGATGCTTGGCATGAAGGAAAACACCTCCACTACCATGGCTGCGGGTCTATTGATCGGTCTTGCGTATGGAGCGGGTGTTATGATTCAAGCGGTAAAAGAGGATAATGTAAGTAAGAAGGACCTGACACTGGCATTCATCTTCCTTGTTGCCTGCCATGCAGTGGTGGAGGACACCCTGATCTTCATCCCACTTGGAATTCCAGTTTGGCCACTACTGATGATAAGAATCGTCACAGCCATCCTGCTTACGATCGCAGTGGCCTTCATTTGGAAGCGAATTGAACTTGAGAAAAGAAAGGAAGCATCCTATGACCATTAACACGCTGCTCTTTGACTTAGATGGAACACTTATTGATACGAATGACCTGATAATCGAATCGTTTCTTCATACGCTAAACCACTATTATCCGGAACAATATGGCCGTGAAGACATCCTTACTTTTTTAGGACCTCCACTTTACGATACCTTCGTAAAAATGGATGAAACCCGGGTGGACGAAATGATCACACATTACCGTGACTTCAATATGACCAACCATGACACGTTAGTAAAAGAATTTGACGGCGTATATGAAACGGTGAAGGCTCTTCATGAGAAGGGGTTGAAGCTTGGAATCGTCACGACTAAAATGCGTCAGACCGTGGTGATGGGCTTGAAGCTGACCGGGCTTGATCAGTTCTTTGACGTAGTCGTTTGCCTAGACGATGTCACCAATGCGAAACCGGATCCGGAACCAGTCCAACTTGCCCTCCAGCAGCTTGGGTCCACACCGGACGAAGCCATCATGGTGGGAGACAATTATCATGATATACTGGCAGGGAAAAATGCCGGCACCAAAACGGCAGCGGTAAGCTGGACCATCAAGGGAGTCGATTATCTGCAATCCTATGAGCCGGATTACATGCTGACACATATGAAGGACCTGCTGCCACTTGTAGGAGTGAACACGGGTGAGTAGACGGACAACTCGCTATCCGGTGGAAGGCGCTAATTCGCTTTGGCATGTCTACAAGACGGTCCCTTTTCTGAAGGTTGTTAAGAATTTTGCGGTCATTCAGCTTGCCAGGTACACCCCGTTCCTCGGCATGAAAAACTGGCTGTACCGCACCTTCTTGCGCATGAAGGTTGGGGACCAGACATCCTTCGCCCTGATGGTGATGCTTGATGTCATGTTCCCGGAAAAAATAAGTGTCGGCCGCAATACGGTCATCGGCTACAACACGACCATCCTCGCCCACGAATATCTGGTGAAGGAATACCGCCTCGGAGCCGTGGAGATCGGGAGCGAAGTCATGATCGGCGCCAACACGACCATCCTGCCAGGCGTCATCATCGGCGACGGCGCAATCATCTCCGCCGGCACCCTCGTACATAAAGATGTCCCAGAAGGCGCCTTCGTCGGAGGCAACCCCATGCGTGTCATCTATAGTAAAGAAGAGATGCAGGAGCGGATGAAGTTTTAGACGAGAAAATACCGGCTGAACTGAGGATGAAGCCCTTATGAGAGAATGTTCGAGCTGGAGAGGTCCTCTAGGAGGAATGAAGACAATCTCAGAGTGAAAACGGGTTCAAGATTGTCATCATAAGTGTGATGAAGACAATCTCAGAGTGAAAACGGGTTCAAGATTGTCATTATAAGGCGTATGAAGACAATCTCACAGTGAAATTCGGTTCGAGATTGTCATCACAAGGTGAATAAAGACAATCTCACAGAGAAATTCGGTTCGAGATTGTCATCATAAGGTGAATAAAGACAATCTCACAGTGAAATTCGGTTCGAGATTGTCATCATAAGCGGTAGGAAGACAATCTCTCGGAGTAAAATTCGTCTCAGGATTGTTCAAGATTGTCACCATAACCAAATATAAAGACAATCTCAGATCGCCCTTCTTGTCAAAGAAGTCTTCACAATAATTCAATCACCACTTCCAATACAACAAGCACTTTGTCTCCAAGGATAAAGTGCCTTTTTTTACCCAAAATAGAGAAGACCACAACACAAACCACTAACACTTGACCAAAAAGCTTCATTTTGTTAGTATGTTACCATATTAGCGAACTAAAGGATTTCAGATTATTATAAAAGGTGGGTATCCACATGTCAAAACTATTCATGTTCGAAAAACCACTAGGAATGCGGGATACGCTTCCTTCCTTATATGAAGCAAAGCAGAACGTCAAAAACACAATGACAGCGGAGATTAGCCAATGGGGCTATCAATTCATGGAAACACCGACACTTGAATACTACGAAACAGTGGGTGAAGCGTCCGCGATCCTAGATCAGCAACTTTTTAAGCTACTAGATCAGCAAGGACATACACTTGTCTTAAGACCTGACATGACGGCACCGATTGCAAGGGTTGCGGCGTCCAGGCTCGTGAATGATGGTTATCCGCAACGGCTTGCCTACTCTGCCAATGTGTTCCGTGCCCAGCAAAATGAAGCGGGAAGACCAGCGGAGTTTGAGCAGATCGGTGTCGAGTGCATTGGCGACCGCTCCATCAGTGCAGATGCCGAGATGATTGCGTTGCTTGTCGCCCTGTTGAAAAAAGCTGGACTTTCCACGTTCACTGTCGCAATCGGACATATCGGCTTCTTACAAGAAATTTTTCTCGATGTGGTCGGAAACGAAGAGCGAGCGGCAACGTTAAGAAGATACTTATATGAAAAAAACTACGTGGGATACCGCGAGCATGTGAAAAGCCTGTCGTTATCCTCTATTGATAAAAAACGCCTTTTAAACCTGTTAACGTTAAGAGGGGATTCCACTAACATCGAGCTTGCTAAAGAAGTGCTTGATGGGGATGCTGGCAAAAAGGCCATCCAGGAACTCGAACAGCTTTGGACGATGCTTGAGGCATATGGGGTCACCGATTCCGTCAAGCTCGATCTGAACATTGTCAGTCATATGAGTTATTACACCGGGATTGTTTTTGAAGCATATGCCGGGAACATCGGTTTCCCTATCGGAAATGGTGGGCGTTACGATAAGCTATTTGAAAAATTCAACCGGGAAAAATCGGCGACAGGGTTTGGCATTCATCTTGACAGGCTCCTTGAAGCGAAAAATATCCAAAAGGTCGAAGCGGATATCCATGGGGTCCTGTTCAGCCAGGAAAGAAGAGCAGAAGCCATTGCTTTTGCCAACGAGAAAAGACAGGACGGGGAAAAGGTGGTTCTTCAGGATATCGCCGGCGTGGAAAATGTGGATGCATGCACTGCGTCTTTTAGCGATGTGACCTTTTTCCTTGGAAAAGCCAGAAAGGAGAGCGAATCATGAGCGTACTGACCATTGCGATGCCAAAGGGGAGAATTTTTAAAGAAGCGGCACAGTTGCTGGTGAAAGCGGGATACCGTATTCCTCCCGATTTGGAGGACTCTAGAAAACTGATCATTGATGTACCGGACGAAAACATGCGCTTTATTTTAGCGAAGCCGATGGATGTGACGACATATGTGGAGCATGGTGTGGCAGATGTCGGGATTGCCGGCAAGGACGTGATGTTGGAAGAGGAACGGGACGTTTATGAAGTGCTCGACCTAAAAATAAGTGACTGCTATCTCGCGGTTGCCGGGCTTCCTGGAACGGAAATGAAAGATGTAGCACCAAAAATCGCCACAAAGTATCCTGGCATTGCATCTAGCTACTACCGGGAGCAGGGGGAACAGGTGGAAATCGTCAAATTGAATGGATCCATCGAACTTGCGCCACTCATCGGTTTGTCTGACAGAATTGTGGATATTGTATCCACAGGCCGGACCTTGAAGGAGAATGGTCTCGTGGAATTCGAGCGGATTGTGGATATCACATCCCGTTTGATTGTGAACCCTGTGAGTTATCGGTTGAAAGATAAACAGATTGATGAACTTGTGGATAGATTAGCTGAGGTAGTCGGGGAGGTGTAACACGATGAAGATAAAGAGAGTAAAAGAATCGGTGTCATTACGCCGGTCGATTGACCAGGGAACGGCAGAGCAGCGGATAGCTGTTCTTCAAGTAATTCAAGCGGTTAAAGAGAAGGGTGACAGGGCGCTTTACGAATACACAGAAAAATGGGATGGTGCCAAACTGTCCACATTAAAGGTGACAAAAGGGGAGATAAAGGAAGCTTATCAACAAATTCCCCCACAGGTTATCAACATAATCCACAACGCAGTGGAAAATATCCGTGATTTTCACCAAAAACAGGTAAAACAGTCGTGGTTATCCACAAAATCTGATGGTACGATACTAGGACAGCAGGTGACAGCACTTGATGCTATTGGTGTCTATGTGCCGGGCGGGAAAGCAGCTTACCCATCTTCCGTGTTGATGAATGTCATTCCGGCACAGGTTGCAGGAGTGGAACGAATTGCGATGGTAAGTCCACCTTCCGGAGATGGCACATTGCCTGCTGGAGTACTTGTCGCGGCAGATATTCTAGGTGTGGATGAAATCTACAAAGTCGGCGGTGCACAGGCGGTCGCAGCGCTTGCCTATGGTACGGAAAGCCTCCAGCCTGTGGATAAAATCGTCGGTCCGGGGAATATTTTTGTTGCCCTTGCGAAAAAGGAAGTGTATGGACTTGTGGATATCGACAGCATCGCCGGGCCTAGTGAAATAGTGGTGTTGGCTGATGATACGGCAAGGCCAAATGAAATTGCAGCAGACTTATTGTCCCAAGCGGAGCATGATGAGCGGGCTTCCAGCGTTCTTGTGACCACTTCTTCAACACTTGCCGAAAAAGTCGTTCAGGAAGTGGAGCAACAGCTGTCCACCCTGCCACGCGAGGCAATTGCGAGAGCTTCTATTGAGGCGTACGGCACCATTTATGTTACAGAAACCATGGAAGAAGCCATCCGTGTCGTGAATGAGCTCGCACCAGAGCATTTAGAAGTGATGACAGCTGAGGCGATGAATCTTCTGCCCTTTATCAAGCATGCAGGAGCTATTTTCTTAGGAAGATATAGCTCGGAGCCTGTTGGGGATTATTTTGCCGGACCGAACCATGTGTTGCCGACAAACGGTACAGCACGCTTTTCCAGTGGATTATCTGTGGATGAATTTGTGAAAAAATCCAGTGTGATTATGTATAGTGAACAGGCATTGAAGGATAATGTGGATAAAATTGCAGCGTTTGCACGTTTAGAGGGCTTAGAAGCACATGCCCGTGCGGTGGAATCGCGATTTACTAACAGGTCTAATTAACACCGCTGTTGGTTTCCGCTGAAGTCTTCACCTTCTGCTTCAACCAACAGCTATAAAGTCGCTTACTCATCGACACTGCCAGCACATTAAAGTTACTAAGCAAAAGTGAGGAGACGTTGTGATGACACGTACAGCCAGTTTAGAGAGAAATACGAAAGAGACGCAGATACAGCTTGCTTTTACGATAGATGGAGAAGGAACGGCAAAGCTTGAGACGCCTGTTCCGTTTATGACACATATGCTGGACCTTTTCACGAAGCACGGCCAGTTCAACCTGGACCTGCAGGCAAATGGGGATGTGGATATCGATGATCACCACACAACGGAGGATATCGGGATCTGCCTTGGCCAGGCGTTAAAAGATGCACTTGGGGATAAAGTGGGGATAAAACGATATGGAAATGCGTTTGTGCCAATGGATGAGGCGCTTGCACAGGTGGTTGTGGACCTCAGCAATCGTCCTCACCTTGAGATAAGAGCGGAATTCCCAAGCCAGAAGGTCGGCACTTTTGACACTGAGCTTGTGCACGAATTTTTATGGAAGCTTGCCTTGGAGGCGCGAATGAACCTTCATGTGATTGTGCACTACGGAACGAACACGCATCACATCATTGAAGCGATATTCAAGGCGCTTGGTCGCGCACTGGATGAAGCAACGACAATCGATCCGCGCGTTAAAGGAGTACCATCGACGAAGGGAATGTTGTAGAAGATGATCGGCATCATTGATTACGGAATGGGGAATTTATATAGCGTCTCCAAGGCGCTCGAGCGGATGGATGTGGAGTATGTCATCACAAATGATAGGGATGTGTTATTTGAATCGGAAGGGCTCATCCTCCCTGGAGTTGGCTCATTCCGTGATGCCATGTCCATTTTACAGGAAACGGGTCTTGATTCTTTTATAAAAGAAGAAGCCGCCCGTGGGAAAAAGTTGCTTGGGATCTGCCTTGGCATGCAGCTGTTGTATGAGGAAAGTGAAGAGAATGGGAGAACAGAAGGTTTGTCCCTGTTAACCGGAAAGGTCGAACGCTTTCCTGGAGAAACAGCGGATGGCGTGTCATACAAGGTCCCGCATATGGGATGGAACAAGCTTGAATTTCAGCAGGCATCGTTGCTTCTGGACGGTGTGCCAGAGGACTATGTTTATTTTGTCCACTCCTATTATGTAAAGAATTTTGACACAGCTGAATTATTGGCAAGCAGTACATACGATGTGCAGGTGCCTGCGGTGGTAGGTCGTGCGAATGTATTCGGCACCCAGTTCCACCCGGAAAAAAGCAGCCATGTCGGCTTGGCGATTCTAAAGAACTTTGTAAACCTTGTGAAGGAAGAGGAGCGATAATATGAGTTTTACCATCTACCCGGCAATCGATATGCGCGGCGGAAAATGTGTGCGCCTGCTGCAAGGCGACTATAGCAAGGAAACGGTATACGGAGATTCCCCGTTTGATATGGCGAAAACGTTCGTGGAGCAAGGGGCAAAGTGGATTCATATGGTGGACCTTGACGGTGCGAAGGCTGGCTCCCCGGTGAATGACCGCTTTGTGTTGCAGGTGGCCAGTGAGTTGCCTGCAAAAGTGCAGATCGGTGGTGGCATCCGGGCGGCTGGGGACGTGGAGCACTATTTATCGAACGGAGTGGACCGTGTCATCTTGGGGAGTGCTGCGATCAAGGATCCTTCTTTTGTGCGAGAAATGCTTAAGAAGTATGGCGGTTCCCGAATTGCTATCGGCCTCGATGCCAAGGATGGCTATGTGGCAACAGAAGGCTGGGTGGAGACATCCACGGTAAAGGCGACCGTACTCGGAAAAGAACTGGCAGATGCTGGAGCGGAGATATTCATTTTTACGGATATCGCGACAGACGGTATGCTTTCAGGTCCAAATGTTGAGGCGACGGTCGAGCTTGCCCGTGTGACAGGTGCTTCCGTCATTGCCTCGGGTGGGGTAAGCGAGGTGGAAGATTTACTTGCATTGAGAGAGTTTGCAAAAGATGGCGTATCAGGTTCCATAGTTGGAAAAGCAATTTATACGGAGAAAATAAACCTTGCCCAAGCGTTGGAAGAGGTGAAATAGATGCTGACGAAACGAATCATACCTTGCTTGGATGTAAAAGAAGGGCGTGTCGTGAAAGGCGTCCAGTTTGTGGAGCTTCGTGATGCCGGCGATCCGGTGGAGCTTGCTGCATTTTACGATGAAGAAGGTGCCGACGAGTTGGTATTCCTAGATATATCCGCTTCCCATGAAGGTAGGGAAACGATGGTGGATGTGGTTGAGCAGGTGGCGGCAAAATTGGCCATTCCGTTTACGGTGGGGGGCGGTATCAACTCCATCGAAGATATGAAACGATTGTTGCGTGCCGGTGCGGATAAAGTTTCCTTGAACACGGCCGCATTGCTGAATCCTTACTTGATTCAGGCTGGATCGGATTACTTTGGTTCGCAATGCATTGTGGTCGCGATTGATGCAAAATATGACGAGAGTCTCGGCTCGTGGAGAGTCTACACACATGGCGGTCGTCGCGAAACGGACTGGGAAGTGGTGGACTGGGCACGAGAAGCGGTCAAGTTGGGAGCCGGGGAGATTTTATTGACAAGCATGGACAGCGACGGGGAGAAAAAGGGCTTCAACCTTGCGTTGACAAAAGCGGTGAGTGAAGCCGTTTCGGTTCCGGTCATTGCCTCTGGTGGTGCAGGGGAAGCATCGCATTTCCTTACGGCGTTTGAAGAAGGAGCGGCTGATGCAGCATTGGCCGCGTCCATTTTCCACTATAAAGAAACAAGTGTAAAAGAAGTGAAGAATTACTTGAAGGAGAAAGGGGTGGAGGTTCGATGATCAATCTTGAAGCGGTTAGGTTTGACGAAAAAGGACTTGTCCCGGCAATTGTGCAAGATGTTTCTAGTAAGGAAGTGTTGACACTTGCTTATATGAACGGTGAATCGCTCGTGAAAACGATAGAAACCCGGGAGACTTGGTTCTGGAGCCGGTCACGTGCAGAACTTTGGCATAAGGGAGCGACTTCCGGCAATACACAGCGAGTGGTAGAGATGCGCTATGACTGCGATCAGGATGCGGTACTTGTGTTGGTGGAGCCAAATGGACCGGCGTGTCATAAGGGAGAGTCGACCTGTTTTCATGAGGTGGTGCTGGTTGATGGGGCTAGTGCTGGTAGTGGAGCAGACGTTGAGAGGGCCGATTCTGCATCTTCCATTTTGGGGCGTTTGGAGTCTTTGATTGCCTCGCGTGCTATGGAAAAACCAGAAGGATCTTATACCACCTACCTTTTTGAAGAGGGTGTGGATAAGATTTTGAAGAAGGTTGGCGAGGAAGCGGCGGAAGTGATCATTGCCGCGAAGAATCGTGACCGCGGGGAGCTGACTTGGGAGGTTGCCGACCTATTTTTCCATGTGATGGTGCTGTTGCGAGAACAGGACGTAAATTTGGATGAGGTTTTGGCGGTTCTGGAAGAGCGTCATGCGAAAAAGCCTGGAGGAGCGGAGAAATAAAACTATAAGGTTGCACTTCCTTGGTTGCCTGCGAGCAGCTGGGGAGGTGTTTTTTATTTAATGAGAGTACTATCCCCCTTTTCAATTTATCCAAGACTCTTAAAAATCGGGAAAGGGGAACTCTCTACTTTTTTCCTGCCATAGTAAATTTCAAACAAACGTTTGTATAATCGAATATAAAAGGTCAAATGTACGAAGGGATACAGCCGTCGCAACTAAGAATTACTTTTCAAAAAGCTAGTTTGAAATAATTATGTTTTAATCCCAAAAAAGCAAAAAAACCAGACTTATACTATATGAATAAAGATTTTTCTAAACAAACGTTTGTTCAATAAATTTCAAAATCACCAATTCTAAAGGGATGCAACTGTAGGGTTCGAGATTAACTTTTGAAATAGCTATTTCAATAAAGTATTTCACTTAAAGTATAAAAGAACCCCCGATTATCAAGGCCAGAAAACAACAAACATCAAAATTTCCCACCTCCCTTTCAAAGCGGTGTTGTGTTATACTACGAACGGTAAGTAAGTTTGTATGGAGGCTATAATGGGAAAAAATCCGAATATGAAACAAGTTGCGAAGATCATCCCATTTGCGCAGAATGGCGATTATTTTTTTCAAAAGGGCATCCGCGCTTATAGAAAGCGGGATTTATATAAGGCAAGAAAATGGCTGCAGCGTGCGGAGGCGATGAAGCCGAGTGATGCATCCATTATGTGTCAACTGGCGATTGTTTTAACCGAGCTTGGCGATTATCAGCGTTCGAATGAACTTTTAGAGGAAATTATAGGAGATTTGGCTCCCGATATGCACGACTGCCATTACTTTTTGGCGAACAATTATGCGTATTTGGGATTGTTCCAGGAGGCTAGGAAGCATGCCGAGGAATATTTGACGATGGAGCCGGACGGGGAGTTCGTGGAGGATACGGAAGATTTGATAGATCTTTTGGAAATCGAGACGGACGAACCGGAGGATTATGTGGAGGGTCAGGATCACCTTATTGTCATGCAGGAAAATGCCAGAGGTTTGCTTGAGAAAGGTGAGCTTGATGAAGCGTTGGCATTACTCGAGCAAATCATTGAAGAGTATCCGCAATTCTGGTCGGCATACAATAACTTGGCATTGGCCTACTTCTACAAGGGGAATCTTTCAGAGGCGCGCGATGTGCTGGAGGAAGTGCTGGAAAAGAATCCAGGCAACCTGCATGCGCTATGCAACCTGCTTGTCTTTTTCCATTACGAGAATAATGTGAAGGAAATGAATGAGCTTGCAACCCGCCTTGAAAAGGTGACACCGATTCTAGTGGAACATCGTTATAAGCTTGGCGCGACTTTTGGGCTGATCGGACGTTACGAACTGTCCTTCAAGTGGTTGCGTTCTCTGCAGAAGAACGGTTTTCAAGGAGATGGTACGTTTTATTTCTGGCTGGCTAATGCAGCCTATCAGACGGAACGATTTACGACCGCAGAGCAGGCATGGGCGAAAGTGCTTGAGTTGAACCCTGAAAAGGCCGGCACGGAGCCATGGAACCATGTAGAAGATAAAACGGTCGAGGAAGAAGAAGCCGAACAGCTCTTCCACATCTTCCAATCGAGCTTCTCAAGTAAGACAACGGTCAAAAATGTACTTGAGCAATCCTTTGTCACATCTTCTGTACGCGAATTTGCCATGTTTGCCTTATTGAATCGTAAGGATGTACCGGTCAATGTGGTCAATGGGTATGAAATTGCAAAACTTTTAAAAAAGAAACAGGTCGATTCGACCGTAAAAGAATGGTTTGACCTTTATGCACGCGCATCGAAGGAAGCCGTTACTTTCACGAATGCACCTGCTTGGGCTGGGGCTTTTGCCTATGTCTGGAGCAAAGGGAATGGTTATGCAGTGACTCAAAAAGAGTTGGTGGAAACATATGAGGTTTCTGAAAGTACTTTAAGGAAATACATCAAAAGAGTAGAGGAATTGGTTGCTACTTTATCTTAAAGGCCGGGCCTGAGTAAAGGTTCGGTTTTTTTGCTGATTTCTTATGAGCAAATAGTTGGACGGACAACCCACCTGTTATATAGGATAGTAACTGGGAATACTTTATAAGGGTGTTCCGTAATTATATATCTAAAATCGGATGAAAATAGGGTTATCATAAAGCAGTAAAAGAGTTAAAGGAGTGGGCAACATGACAGAGGAAAAAATTTATGATGTGATCATTATTGGAGCAGGACCTGCGGGGATGACTTCTGCAGTTTACACATCCCGTGCTAATTTGAGCACGTTGATGATCGAGCGCGGAATGCCGGGTGGACAGATGGCAAACACAGAGGAAGTCGAGAACTACCCTGGCTTTGACCATATCCTTGGACCTGAGCTATCCACTAAAATGTTCGAGCATGCGAAGAAGTTTGGTGCCGAATATGCATATGGTGATGTGAAAGAAGTTATTGATGGAAAAGAATATAAAACAGTGAACGCTGGCAGTAAATCTTATAAAGGACGTACAGTAATCATAGCAAGTGGTGCCGAGTACAAAAAAATCGGTGCCCCTGGTGAGAAAGAGCTTGGCGGACGCGGAGTTTCCTACTGTGCGGTTTGTGATGGCGCGTTCTTTAAAAATAAAGAATTGGTGGTTGTTGGTGGAGGGGACTCTGCTGTGGAAGAGGGCGTGTACCTGACTCGCTTTGCATCCAAAGTGACGATAGTTCACCGTCGTGATGAGCTTCGTGCACAGAAAATCCTTCAACAGCGTGCATTTGACAACGACAAGATCGATTTCATCTGGAGCAACACCATCAAAGAAATCAACGAAAAGGACGGCAAGGTTGGCAGTGTGACGCTTGTGAGCACGAAGGATGGAGAAGAGCAGGAGTTCCAAACAGATGGTGTGTTCATCTATGTGGGAATGCTACCATTGACAAAACCATTCTTGAACCTTGGAATTACAAATGACATGGGTTATATCGAAACAAATGAGCGAATGGAAACGAAAATTCCTGGAATCTTTGCGGCTGGTGATATCCGCGAGAAAACGTTACGTCAGATTGTAACGGCAACAGGTGACGGAAGTATCGCTGCACAAAGTGCCCAACACTATGTGGAAGAGCTTGTGGAGGAGTTAAAGGCAAACACAGCAAAATAAAGCTCGGCATAGGTATGTCGAACTATAAAGGGACTTGTCGAAATGTTCCTTTAACCAAAACGTAACTGCGCCTTAACGCATCTGTAACAGCTTTGAAACAATAATCGGTTATTATATAAATAGTAATTGACCCCCTTTTATAAATATAGTGGATGACACGGGTTCCCTTTTTCCCGTGTCCTTTTTTTATGCCTTTTTTTAGGGTATGCTTAGTTTATAGTTAAGCTATGATATACTTGAAAAATAAAGCGTTTACAAATCTCTGTTCCCAACCTGGAATCGATACCTGTCAGGAATCCTTACATAGAGTTCGTTAATTTGTAGAACTTTATTGTGTCTTAATAGGTGCATTTGCTGTAAAATAAAAAATGATACACTTGGCTAGTTTTATTTTTAATGAAAAGGCTCAGTTAAACATCGCTGTTGATTTCCGCACTAGGCTTTGCTTTCCTAGGGGCGTTAGGGGAGCCTCCTCGGCTTGCGCCTGCGGGGTCTCCCCTAAAACGCTATCTCCCTCAGGGGTCTTCGCCTATTGCTCCAATCAACAGTATGCTTTAACAGAGCCAATGAAAAAGGAAATCTATAATTAGACAGCTAAGATTAAAAGGGGTTGTAACCATGCAAAGAGTAACAAATTGTGTGTTAGTGAAAGATGACCAAGTGCTACTGTTGCAAAAGCCACGTCGTGGGTGGTGGGTTGCACCTGGTGGAAAAATGGAGCACGGAGAATCGGTGAAAGATACCGTGGTGCGTGAGTATCGTGAAGAAACAGGCATCTACTTAAAAAATCCTGCCCTTAAGGGTGTTTTTACATTTGTGATAAAAGAGGGAAAGGACATCGTGTCCGAATGGATGATGTTCACCTTCCTTGCGACGGAGTATGACGGACAGAATGTGAAGGAATCAGAAGAAGGGAAAATCGAATGGCATAAGCAGGAGGATATTGCAACACTTCCAATGGCGCCAGGGGATTTTCACATACTCGATTATCTCATTAAAGGTTCTGGCATGATTTTCGGTACGTTCACTTACACGCCGGATTTCGAATTGTTGTCCTACCGTCTGGATCCAAACTGATTGGTGATTGAAAAGCCAAAGCCAGAATTAAAGGAGTGAAAACAATATGAGTACAGGTACGAGCAGTGATGTGGAATTGGTGATTATCACTGGGATGAGCGGAGCGGGGAAAACCGTCACTATCCAAAGCTTGGAGGATCTTGGCTTTTTCTGTGTCGATAATCTACCTCCGACCCTGCTTCCGAAGTTTTTGGAGCTGATGGAAGAGTCGGGCAATAAAATGAATAAAGTGGCATTGGTAATGGACCTGCGTGGACGCGAGTTTTTCGACAGCCTGTTTGAAGCGCTGGATGACATTTCGGAATTATCATGGGTAACACCGCAGATTCTATTCCTTGATGCGAAGGATTCTGTTCTTGTTAGCCGTTATAAGGAAACAAGAAGATCACATCCATTAGCAAAATCGGGCTTGCCGCTTGAAGGGATCGAGCATGAGCGTGAGCTACTGGAAGAATTGAAGGGCCGTGCCCAACTGATCTTGGATACTTCCAACCTAAAACCGCGTGAACTCAGAGAGAAAATCCTCAAACAATTTGCTACACACTCCAAACAGACTTTCAAATTGAATGTTGTTTCCTTCGGGTTCAAGTACGGACTTCCTATTGATGCAGACCTTGTTTTTGATGTACGCTTCTTGCCAAACCCTCATTATATTGATCATATGAGACCGATGACAGGACTTGACGAAGAGGTTTCCTCCTATGTATTGAAATGGACGGAAACGCAGAAGTTCATTGAAAAGCTGGGAGATTTGTTGAGCTTTATGCTTCCATATTACAAGCGGGAAGGGAAGAGCCAGCTTGTGCTTGCCATTGGATGTACGGGAGGGCAGCACCGTTCCGTGACATTGGCAGAGTATTTTGCGAAGCATTTTAAGGATGAATATGATACACTCCTTACACATCGTGATATTGAGAAACGAAAGGGTAAACACTGATGAAACGTCAAAAGGTACCCAAAATTGTCATTATCGGAGGCGGAACGGGGCTTCCTGTTCTGCTCCGAGGATTAAAGCATTATGATGTGGATATCACAGCAGTGGTAACGGTCGCCGATGATGGCGGAAGCTCTGGAAGATTGCGTGATGAGCTGCACATACCTCCACCGGGGGATGTCCGCAATGTCTTGGCGGCGTTATCGGATGTGGAACCACTAATCGAGGATTTGTTTCAGCATCGCTTTGCAACCGGAAACGGGTTATCCGGTCATTCACTGGGTAATCTGCTCCTTGCTGCCATGACTACGATTACAGGCGACTTTGTCCATGCCATTCGTGAAATGAGCAAAGTATTGAATGTCAGAGGAAAGGTTCTCCCTGCTGCAAATCAAAGCGTTGTTTTACATGCGGAGATGGTGGATGGTTCCATCGTTACAGGAGAATCGAAAATCCCCGCTCATGGGCAAAAAATCAAACGGGTATTCCTAACACCAGAGAACGTCGAGCCCTTGCAGGAATCGGTTGAGGAAATAGAGAAGGCTGATCTCATCATTGTAGGTCCTGGAAGCCTTTACACCAGCATCCTGCCAAACCTCCTTGTCCCAAAGATCGGCGAGGCGGTGTGCAACGCGCATGCCAAAAAGGTGTATATCTGCAATGTCATGACACAGGCTGGCGAAACGTTGGAATACACGGCAAGCGACCATGTCAAGGCACTTTATGACCACCTTGGCTGCAGCTTCATGGATACGATCCTGGTAAATGAGGAAGGTATTCCTGAGGAGATCGCCATGCGTTATAAAAAAGAATCGGCAACACCGGTCGTGTACGATATCGCGGCCTTGTCAAACCTTGGGCTAGAGATTGTGCATGACAAAATCATTCGCTACGAGGACGGGGTCATTCGTCATGACACCCAAAAAGTGGCAGCGCTTTTATATTCAATGATCAAAAAAGACGAATAGATAGATGCAACCGGATGCAAGGAAAATTAGACTGGGGGTGATCAACGATGTCCTACGCTTCTGAAACAAAAAAAGAACTGACCACCATAGAAACGAAAGACTGTTGCGTAAAGGCAGAGCTTGCGGCACTTATCAGGATGAACGGATCGCTGTCCTTTTCCAATCGGAAACTGATTTTGGATATCCAAACTGAAAATGCTGCGATTGCCCGCAGAATCTATACGCTGACAAAAAGGATATACGATGTGCGTGTCGAATTGCTTGTACGTAAGAAAATGAGATTGAAAAAGAATAACGTCTACATCGTACGGTATGCAGAGCAGGCCCATTATATTTTGGATGAATTGAAAATATTGAAGGACGGCTTCACATTTGTCCGTGATATTTCAGAGGAACTGATTGCCAAAAAATGTTGCAAACGCTCCTATTTGCGCGGAGCCTTTTTAGCAGGAGGCTCTGTCAACAATCCGGAGACGTCCTCTTATCATCTCGAGATTTTCTCGCTCTATCATGAACACAATGAATCTTTGTGCGAGCTCATGAATATGTTTCACTTAAACAGTAAAACGCTGGAGCGTAAGAAGGGGTATATCACGTACCTGAAAGAGGCGGAGAAGATTGCGGAATTTCTGAGTATCATTGGCGCACATCAGGCGTTGCTGAAATTCGAGGATATTAGGATTGTGCGAGACATGCGGAATTCAGTCAACCGATTGGTAAACTGTGAAACAGCCAATCTTAATAAAACAATCGGTGCAGCCATCCGGCAGGTAGAAAACATCCGTTTTATTGACAGCACGGTCGGGCTTGGGATTCTACCTGACAAGCTTCGCGAAATAGCAGAGCTGCGTGTCACCTATCAGGATGTGACCTTGAAGGAGCTTGGCGAGATGGTATCAAGTGGGACCATCAGCAAATCCGGCATTAATCACCGACTACGGAAAATAGATGAAATTGCCGATAAATTACGTGCAGGGGAATCTGTTAAATAAAGCTGTGAGGGGCCTTCGCGATTGAGGGACGGCTATCGGATCAGCCAACATAAAATTGGATAGAGGAGGAATACACATGGTACAAAAACAAGTGGATGTACGTTTGAAAACGGGCTTACAAGCACGTCCGGCTGCCCTTTTCGTACAAGAAGCAAACCGCTTCTCAAGCGAGGTTTTTCTAGAAAAAGACGGCAAGAAAGTAAATGCGAAAAGCATCATGGGCCTAATGAGCCTTGCAATCAGCTCCGGAACAACGATTACGCTAATCGCTGACGGTCACGATGAAGAGGATGCAATTGCGGCATTAACAGAATACGTTCAGCAAGAGAACTAAAAAACCGGGTCTCCCCTTGATGGGAAGCCCGGTTTTATTTTTTCTTAGTTATTATTACGGATAACTTTGTCGATTAGTCCGTATTCCAATGCGCGGTCAGCTGTCATGAAGTTGTCGCGGTCTGTGTCGCGGGAGATCACTTCAATTGGTTGACCAGTTTGCTCGGATAGGATCGTGTTCAGCTTTTCGCGTAGGAACAAGATGCGTTTTGCAGCAATCTCAATTTCCGTTGCTTGACCTTGTGCTCCACCAAGTGGTTGGTGAATCATGACTTCACTGTTAGGAAGAGCGAAACGCTTGCCTTTAGCACCAGCTGCAAGTAGGAATGCCCCCATGGAAGCAGCCATACCCACGCACATTGTGCTAACATTTGGCTTAATGAAGTTCATTGTATCGTAGATGGCCATACCAGCTGTGATGGATCCACCCGGGCTGTTGATGTAAAGGGAGATATCCTTATCAGGATCTTCCGCTGCCAAGAATAGAAGCTGAGACACAATGGAGTTTGCAACATTGTCATCAATTGCACTTCCAAGCATGATGATACGGTCTTTTAATAGACGGGAGTAAATGTCATACGCGCGTTCCCCGCGGCTCGTTTGTTCAATAACTGTAGGAATTAAGTTCATCTCACTTTTCCTCCTTGAAATTTAAGTTTTAAATTGATAAGGGTTCATATGTAAAAATGGGTAAACACCATGGTGAACCTCTATCAAATTAGTAAGTATTACTAAAACTTTATGTACTTTTATCATACATACAAGGTCAAGAATGGTCAAATAAAAACCATCGCAAATACCCCCATTTTTCCCCATGTACATAATCATATCCACTCTGGGGTGGAATTAAACTTCAAACCGTATTCTAGAGGGGGATATATGTATTTTTTATAGGGTTGCTATGAATAGACTATTGCCCGCCTCTCGACAACTGGTGTATAATTTGGTATATTAATAAAGTTCCATTTGCAGCGTGCGCTCGTAGCTCAGGGGATAGAGCGGTGGTTTCCGGTACCGCGTCATGCGGGGGTTCGAATCCCTCCGAGCGCGCCATTGATTTCTATATTGGAAAAACTTACTTTTGAAACGCAATTGATAAACGTGTTATAGTATTACTTGTAACGGACAAGGGCCGTTATCTTATATGATCTATCCACCCAGTGTCGGCACACTGGGTTTTTATTTTGTCTAAAGGCATCCCGGCTATATGGTGGAATGCCTTTTCTTTTACCCATAGTCATTTAGATTTAGGGAAAGGGAAAGTATTTTATGAGTTTTGGATCGAATAATGGACTAACGGAAAATAAACATCCCTTAACGGAAAGTAAAATTCCACTAACGGAAAATAAATCATCCCTAACGGAAAATAACTCCCCTGTAGCCTCACCCACCAGCAACTCCCAATCCCAACTTCACCCCAAAATCTCACCATTCACCATGAAAATTAAGTATGACAATCCAAACACCATAATAAAATAGAATAATTAGCAAGCACCGCTAGCAAAAAAGATCGCCCTTCGACATAGGTGGAGAAATTCCTGCCGGGGTCTGACCCCTAAAGGAAGATTTTTAAAGCTTACAAGTCCCACAAACTCATGTAGAATATAGGGAGAGACCGAAAACTGGATCGGAGAGTGGCCGGAGGAGGAATGGTAAGTATGATGAAGCAGTCCGTTGGTTTGTATCAGGAGCAGTCGTTGAGGCTTGCGATGACGCAGGAGCTGAAGCAGGCGATTACGTTGTTGCAGTATTCGACGCTTGAGATGGTTGATTTCCTGAAGGAGCAGTCACTGGAGAATCCGCTTATGGAGCTGAAAATGCCAGCTACACAAAGGGAGCTTGCCTCTTCAAGGGTGCAGCGACTTAAACCAAGGAAGATTGGAACCACCACTCTACAAACCTTTTCCATCGAAAACTTCAGCAAGCATGGAGAAACCCTCCAGCAATATATAGAACAGCAACTAGTCGACAGCCCGCTCTCACCCGAAGAGAGAAAGCTTGCAAGACGAGTCATCCAGTACATGGATCCGAATGGCTACATTCAAGAGGATCCAGCGTCCATTACGAAGCAGCTAAAGACAACAACAGAAACAATCGAAAAGCTGCTTACTCACATTAAACAACTGGAACCAGCTGGAGTGGGTGCGAGAAATCTTCAGGAATGCTTGTTGCTGCAATTAAGACGCAGGGAGCAGTCAAACCGGAACGAAATGGCAGAGGCGATACTTGAGAACGACTTCACTCTTTTTGCTGAAAAAGCGTGGAAGACGCTTGCCAAAAAGTATGCCATCAGCCTTAAACAGATACAGGGAATTCACGATGAAATTGTCCAATTGAACCCGCGTCCAGGAAATAAGTATGAAACAACAGAAAGGCCCAAGTACATCATTCCGGACCTGGTCGTCCAAAAGCATCAAAACCAATTCGTCGTATCATTGAATGAAGAAATCATTCCTCAAATAAAAATAAACAAGCAAAACGAGGCCGCACTTAAAAGTAAGAACGAACTAGAATCCTATCTACAGGAAAAGCTGCAACAATGCCATTGGATCGTCAAAAGCATGGAGCACCGCAAATACACCCTTGTAAAAGTGATGGAAGAGATCCTCCAAACTCAGCAATCTTTCTTCTTTAACGGACCCTCTTTTTTGAAACCGCTAACATTAAAAGATATTGCGACAAGGCTTGATATTCATGAGTCCACCGTGAGCCGTGCGACAAAGGAAAAATACGTGCAGACACCATACGGGATGTTCGAACTGAAATATTTTTTCAGCCAAGGGCTTACACGGCAGTATGAAGAGGAAACGTCGACAAAGCAGGTACAGCAGCTTGTCGAAGAACTGGTGAAAAATGAAAACAAACAGAGGCCTTTGTCCGATCAGCAGCTGACAAACATCTTGCAAAAGCAGTATCATATAACTATCTCGCGGAGAACGGTGGCAAAATACAGGGATCTTTTGAACATACCGAGTTCCTCCATGAGAAAAAGGTATGACTAGATAGAAAGGCAGATGCAAAAATGAACCTTCAATTTTTTACAAAGGTGGATTGCCCACTTTGTGATAAAGCAAAAACAAAGCTAAAAGAGCTGCAATCCGAATATAATTTTACAATAGAAGAATTTGATATCTATAAAGACGATGTTCTTTTGGAAAAATATCAGCTTATGATCCCGGTAGTGGAGCATGAGGGAGAAATGCTTGCTTATGGGCAAGTGAACAAAGAAGAAGTAAGAAAGCGTTTACTTAAAAAAATCCGCTAAACCCTAGTTGCATAAGGGTTTCACCTTTGTTACAATCAACTTGTAGCAAGGGTGATTTTTTTTACCGCTACTGGGACATAATATGTCATAGCGGGACGTTAAACGTCCAGAAAGCGGACGTTATTTTGTCCATCAGGTAAAATACACACTCTGAAGGGGAAGCTATAATGAAGCAGATTATTGAAGTACAAAAGAAATTGTTGCCTGATCTTCTTTCCATTATGCAGAAACGATACGAGATCCTGAGATACATAAGGTTGATGCAGCCGATTGGAAGAAGAAGCTTATCAGGTAGTCTGGGTTTGAGTGAACGTGTGCTGAGAAGCGAGGTAGATTTTCTCAAAGCACAGAACCTGATTCTTGTGAGTGTTGCCGGCATGACATTGACGAGTGAAGGGGAATTCCTTATCAAGGACCTGGAAGAGATCATGAAAGAGGTTTCCGGTTTAAAGCTGTTGGAAGCGGGAATAGAAGAAAAGTTAGGGATTACAAAAGTTGTCGTGGTTCCGGGTGACAGTGACCAATCCCCTTGGGTGAAGAAGGAACTCGGCCGTGCAAGCGTGGCAACCATGCGAGAACGATTCCATGACGACAATATCATTGCCGTAGCTGGCGGAACGACTGTTTCCTCCGTAGCGGAAATGATGACACCCGACACAAAGAATCGCAACTTGCTATTTGTCCCGGCTCGAGGCGGTCTTGGTGAAAAGGTGCAAAACCAGTCGAACTCCATCTGTGCCACCATGGCGGAGAAGGCTTCGGGCGACTACAGGCTCTTGCATATACCTGATTCACTGAGCCATGAATCCTACCAGTCGATGATTGAGGAGCCTTCAATAAAAGAAGTGATTTCCCTCATCAAAAATTCTAGTATGGTTATTCATGGAATTGGAGACGCTAAAACAATGGCAGAGCGCCGTAAAACAGCGCCGGAGAATATGCGTAAGATCGAACAGGCTAGCGCCGTGGCAGAAGCTTTCGGTTACTACTTTAATGAAGCCGGAGAAGTAGTACACAAAGTGCAGACGGTAGGAATGCAGCTCGCAGATTTGGAAAAGATACAATGTGTGATTGCAGTAGCCGGCGGTGCCTCGAAGGCAAAAGCGATTCAAGCGTATCTAAAAAAAGCTCCCCACACCATCCTCATCACGGATGAAGGAGCAGCAAAAGAGTTAATTAGGGACTAAACATCCCTTCTATAAAGGCTAAGTGAACATCAGCATGTGATTGGAGCAAAAGGCGTAGACTCCTGCGGGAGGACATGGGAGACCCCACACGCGAAAAGCCGAGGAGGCTCCCGGACCGCCCGCGGAAAGCGGAGCCTTTTGTGGAAATCAAATGCGTGTTCAGCACAGCCACCCCCCAAAAAAATTCTTAGAAAAACTAAGGAGGAACTTAACATGGCAGTAAAGATTGGTATTAACGGATTTGGACGTATTGGACGTAACGTATTCCGCGCAGCACTTAACAACTCTGAGGTAGAAGTAGTAGCAGTTAACGACTTAACTGACGCTAACATGCTTGCACACCTTTTAAAATATGACAGCGTACACGGCAAACTAGCTGCGGACGTGAAAGTAGACGGCGACAACCTAGTTGTTGACGGCAAAACAATCAAAGTAACAGCTGAGCGCGACCCAGCGAAATTATCTTGGGGTGAGCTTGGAGTAGAAGTAGTAGTGGAATCTACTGGATTCTTCACAAAGCGTGCAGACGCTGCGAAACACTTAGAAGCTGGAGCGAAGAAAGTAATCATCTCCGCACCTGCATCTGATGAAGATATCACAATCGTAATGGGTGTTAACGAAGACAAGTACGATGCAGATAACCACAACGTTATCTCTAACGCATCTTGTACGACTAACTGCTTGGCGCCATTCGCGAAAATATTGAACGACAAGTTCGGTATCAAACGTGGAATGATGACAACTGTTCACTCTTACACAAATGACCAACAAATCTTAGACTTGCCACACAAAGACTACCGTCGTGCGCGTGCAGCAGCTGAGAACATCATCCCTACAACTACTGGAGCTGCAAAAGCAGTATCTCTAGTATTACCTGAACTAAAAGGTAAATTGAATGGTGGAGCAATGCGTGTTCCAACTCCAAACGTTTCTCTAGTTGACCTTGTAGCTGAGCTTGACAAAGACGTAACGGCTGAAGAAGTAAACGCAGCGTTCCAAGCAGCGGCTGAAGGCGAATTAAAAGGAATTCTTGGTTACTCTGAAGAGCCACTAGTATCTGGTGACTACAATGGTAACCCTGAGTCTTCTACAATCGACGCATTATCCACAATGGTAATGGAAGGCAACATGGTTAAAGTAATCTCTTGGTACGACAACGAGAGCGGATACTCTCACCGTGTAGTAGACCTAGCGAAATACATCGCTGCTAAAGGACTATAATTTTCATAGCAAAAAGATATTGCTTGGATAAACCTTATCAGCATTCTATAATAAGACATGTGAAGTAGAGGGGGATTGGGGAACACACCCCTCCCTCTTTTCATGTTTATAAAGACTTTATTGATGTGATGGAAGCGGAAGTCACTTGACTCCTACTGAAATCACTCAGTACCAAACAAATTTCCTTTAAAGGGAGGCCGTTTCAATGAACAAGAAAAGTATTCGTGACATCGACGTCAAAGGCAAACGCGTATTTTGTCGTGTGGACTTTAACGTACCGATGAAGGACGGACAAGTAACTGACGAAACCCGTATCCGTGCTGCATTGCCAACAATCAAGCACCTAGTGGATAACGGCGCGAAAGTCTTACTTGCAAGCCACTTAGGACGTCCAAAAGGGCAAGTAGTCGAAGAGCTTCGCTTAAATGCGGTTGCAGCTCGTCTACAAGAGCTTCTTGGAAAAGATGTGAAAAAAGCGGATGAAGCTTACGGAGATTCCGTACAAGCATTGGTAAGCGAGATGAGTGAGGGAGACGTTCTTTTATTAGAAAACGTTCGTTTCTACCCTGGTGAAGAGAAAAACGATCCAGAACTTGCAAAGGCGTTCGCTGAGCTTGCAGACGTGTATGTGAATGACGCATTCGGCGCTGCTCACCGTGCACATGCTTCCACAGAAGGTATTGCCCAGCACTTACCGGCAGTTGCAGGCCTCTTAATGGAAAAAGAATTAGAAGTACTAGGAAAAGCCCTATCCAACCCTGAGCGTCCTTTCACGGCGATCATCGGTGGAGCAAAGGTTAAAGATAAAATCGGTGTGATTGAAAATCTTCTAAACAAAGTGGACAACCTAATCATCGGTGGTGGACTGGCATACACGTTCATCAAGGCAAAAGGCTATGGTGTAGGGAAATCCTTACTAGAAGAAGACAAAATCGATCTTGCTAAATCCTTCATGGAACAAGCAAAAGAAAAAGGCGTGAACATGTACATGCCTGTGGATGTAGTCGTAGCAGATGATTTCTCCAACGACGCAAACACGCAAATCGTACCTGTTGAAGAAATTCCAAGCGACTGGGAAGGCCTTGATTGCGGACCTAAATCACGTGAAATCTACGCGGATGTCATCAAGAACTCCAAGCTAGTCATCTGGAATGGACCAATGGGAGTATTCGAACTAGATGCATTTGCTGGCGGCACGAAAGCAGTAGGTGAAGCCCTGGCAGAAGCTACCGATACATACTCTGTCATCGGTGGAGGAGACTCTGCGGCTGCTGTTGAAAAATTCAACCTCGCAGACAAAATGAGCCATATCTCAACTGGTGGAGGCGCATCCCTAGAATTCATGGAAGGCAAAGAACTTCCAGGAGTAGTTGCGCTGAACGATAAGTAATTTTTGTATTATAAAGTTTCTAGCTGTTGATTGGAGCAAAAGGCGAAGACTCCTGAGGGAGATAGCGCTAGGTGGAGACCCCGCAGGCGAAAGCCGAGGAGGCTCCAGCAGCGCCCCTAGGAAAGCGAAGCCATTTGCGGAAATCAACAGCGGCGTTTACCGAAACTTTACAACCCCAACCCCGAAAGGATGGATACCATGCGTAAACCAATTATTGCTGGTAACTGGAAAATGCACAAAACACTCTCCGAAGCAACAAGCTTCGTAGAAGAGGTAAAAGGACTAGTCCCTGCTGCTGATAAAATCGACGCGGTAGTATGTGCGCCAGCTCTTTTCTTAGAGCGACTTGTTTCAAACGTGGAAGGCCGTGACCTTCAAATCGGTGCCCAAAACATGCACTTCGAAGACAGCGGAGCATTCACAGGCGAAGTCAGCCCTGTTGCACTTAAAGACATCGGTGTATCCTATGTGGTTTTAGGTCACTCTGAGCGTCGTGAAATGTTTGCGGAAACAGACGAAACAGTAAACAAGAAAACCCTTGCAGCTTTCAAACACGGATTGACTCCAATCGTATGCTGCGGTGAAACACTAGAAGAGCGCGAGTCGGGCAAGACAAACGACATCGTTGGCAACCAAGTGAAGAAAGCTCTAACAGGCTTAACTTCTGATCAAGTAAAAACAACTGTTGTTGCATACGAGCCAATCTGGGCAATCGGAACTGGAAAATCTTCCACTGCGGAAGATGCAAACGAAGTATGTGCACACATTCGTAGCGTCATTGCTGCTGAGTTTGACCAGGCTGCAGCTGATGCTGTACGTATCCAGTACGGCGGATCTGTAAAACCTACAAACATCGCAGAATACATGGCTCAATCCGATATCGATGGAGCACTTGTAGGAGGCGCAAGCCTTGAGCACCAATCTTTCTTACAGCTTTTGGAGGCAGGTAAGAATGACTAAAAAACCAGTAGCACTGATCATCTTAGACGGTTTTGCAATACGCGGTGAAACAACCGGTAACGCGGTGGCGCAAGCAAACAAACCTAACTTTGATAAATTTTGGAGCACATACCCGCATGCACAATTGACTGCAAGCGGGGAAGCGGTAGGACTGCCTGAAGGGCAAATGGGTAACTCGGAAGTTGGCCATTTAAACATCGGCGCCGGTCGCGTGGTGTACCAAAGCTTAACGCGTGTAAACGTGGCTATCCGCGAAGGGGACTTTTATGAAAATGAAACGTTCCTGAATGCCATCCAACATGCAAAAGAAAAAGGAACCAACCTACACCTGTTCGGCTTGCTTTCAGATGGAGGCGTTCATAGTCACATCCAGCATCTATTCGCTCTTCTAAAACTTGCGAAAAGAGAAGGCTTGGACCGTGTGTATATTCATGGATTCCTTGATGGTCGCGATGTTGCACCGAAATCTGCTCCAGAATTCTTAGAGCAATTAAACGAACAACTTTTAGACCTCGGAGTGGGAGAAATAGCAACCATTTCCGGCCGCTATTATTCCATGGACCGAGACAAGCGTTGGGATCGCGTAGAAAGATCCTACCGTGCGATGGTGTACGGAGACGGCCCTACTTATAACGACGCGATGGAGTGTATCAATGACTCCTATAACAACGGAATCTTTGATGAATTCGTCCTTCCGTCCGTTATGACAAAAGAAGATGGCAGTCCTGTGGCAACCATCCAAGACGAAGACGCAGTTATTTTCTATAACTTCCGTCCGGACCGTGCCATCCAGATTTCCAACACATTCACCAACTCTGACTTCCGCGCATTTGATCGTGGGCCAAAGCATCCGAACAACCTTCAGTTCGTATGCCTGACTCACTTCAGTGAAACGGTGGATGGATATGTAGCTTTCAAACCAGTAGGAATGGACAACACATTGGGCGAAGTGTTATCCCAAAACGGCTTGAAACAGCTTCGTATCGCGGAGACGGAAAAATATCCACACGTCACGTTCTTCATGAGCGGTGGACGTGAGGAAGCATACCCTGGAGAAGAACGTATCCTGATCGACTCTCCAAAGGTGGCAACCTATGATTTACAACCGGAAATGAGTGCTTACGAAGTAACAGACGCACTCCTTGCCGAAATAGCAGCCGATAAACATGACGCCATCATCCTGAACTTCGCAAACCCTGATATGGTCGGGCATTCCGGAATGCTTGAGCCAACGATCAAAGCAGTGGAAGTGACAGATGAATGCCTAGGGAAGGTAGTCAACGCCATCTTAGAAAAAGACGGTGTTGCCATCATCACGGCAGACCACGGGAACGCTGACGAAGTCGTAACGACAGAAGGTAACCCAATGACTGCCCACACCACCAACCCGGTACCAGTCATCGTCACAAAAAACGGCGTACAACTCCGCGACGGCGGAATCCTTGGTGACCTAGCCCCAACTGTGCTAGACTTACTAGGAGTGGACAAACCACTAGAAATGACAGGAAGTTCTTTAATAAAGAAGTAATGACTGATTTCTAGCTTTTGATTGGAGTGCAAGGTGTGAGACTCCTGCGGGGGATAACGGTTGCTTGAGACCCCGCAACGAAGTGAGGAGGCTCAAGCACCGTCCCGCGGAAAGCGAACACCTGGAACGCAAATCAAAAGCGGTGTTAATGCAGTAAACAATAAAAATATCTCAAACCCAAAGGAGAGTTACAAACATGCCAATTATCTCTGACGTTTACGCACGCGAAGTCCTAGACTCCCGTGGTAACCCAACAATCGAAGTAGAAGTATACACAGAATCCGGAGCATTCGGACGCGCACTAGTACCAAGTGGAGCATCCACAGGTGAATACGAAGCAGTAGAACTACGCGACGGCGACAAGTCCCGCTACCTTGGAAAAGGTGTTCAACAAGCAGTAGAAAACGTAAACGAAATCATCGCTCCTGAACTAGTAGGTCTTTTCGACGTACTTGAGCAAGTAGCAATTGACGAAGCATTAATCGACCTTGACGGTACAGAAAACAAAGGAAAATTAGGTGCGAACGCAATCCTTGGTGTATCTATGGCAGTAGCGCGTGCAGGAGCTGACTTCCTTCAAATTCCTTTATACCAACACCTTGGCGGATTCAACTCCAAAACGCTTCCAGTACCAATGATGAACATCATCAACGGTGGAGAGCACGCGGACAACAACGTTGACATCCAAGAATTCATGGTAATGCCTGTTGGAGCGGAAAACTTCAAAGAAGCTCTACGTATGGGCGCTGAAATCTTCCACGCTCTTAAATCAGTACTAAGCGCTAAAGGCTTAAACACTGCTGTAGGTGACGAAGGCGGATTTGCTCCAAACCTAGGATCTAACGAAGAAGCGCTTCAAACAATCATCGAAGCAATCGAAAAAGCTGGCTACAAACCAGGCGAGCAAGTAATGTTAGCTATGGATGCTGCAGCTTCTGAGTTCTACAACAAAGAAGACGGCAAATACCACCTTAAAGGTGAAGGCGTTGTTTACACTTCTGCTGAAATGGTGGACTTCTACGAGAAGATGGCGGACAAGTACCCAATCATCTCTATCGAAGACGGCCTAGACGAAAACGACTGGGAAGGCTTCAAACTATTAACGGAGCGCATCGGAAACAAAGTTCAATTAGTAGGAGACGACCTATTCGTAACAAACACAAAGAAATTGGCTGAAGGTATCGAGCGCAAAATCGGTAACTCCATCCTAATCAAAGTGAACCAAATCGGTACACTTACTGAAACATTCGAAGCAATCGAAATGGCAAAACGCGCAGGCTACACTGCAGTAATCTCTCACCGTTCTGGTGAAACAGAAGACAGCACAATCGCTGACATCGCAGTAGCAACAAACGCTGGCCAAATCAAAACAGGTGCACCATCCCGCACAGACCGCGTAGCTAAATACAACCAACTTCTTCGCATCGAAGACCAACTTGGTGACACAGCTCGCTACGACGGCCTACGTTCTTTCTACAACCTGAAGAAGTAATTTCTTCACTCGAGAACCCAACCTAGGTTGGGTTCTTTTTTGTTTATTTGACTTCTAAGCTGTGGATTGGAGCAAATGGCGAAGACTCCAGCGGGGGAGTAGCGACAATCTTGAGACCCCGCAACGAAGTGAGGAGGCTCAAGGTCGCCCCGCGGAAAGCGAAGCCATTTGCGGAAAGGAACAGCGGTGGGTAAAAGGGATAGTCTACCTCTCATTTCCTCTTGTCCACCTTGTCATAATGTGGTACATTTAATATAATCAGATATGTACGTTCCGCAGGAGGTGTAGTTTACATGACGTTATTTCTTACTATTTTACTTATTATCGTAGCAATCTCTTTGATCACAGTAGTACTACTTCAATCAGGTAAAAGTGCGGGTCTTTCAGGAGCAATCTCCGGTGGAGCAGAAACACTTTTCGGAAAACAAAAAGCACGCGGCCTAGATCTTGTTCTACACCGTGCGACAGTCGTTCTCTCTGTATTATTCTTTATCCTGACACTGTCTATTGCATACTTCGCATAATAAATTAAAACCACTTTCCAAACTGGAAAGTGGTTTTTTGCAGCTATCTTTTTATATACCATGCTTCATCTGTTTGTTATAACATTTTCTTTCTTAACCTCTTCAAAAAACCTTCGAATTTCTTCATCCGTTATTCCTAGATCTTTTGCTTCGAGTATCAATTCAACCCATTCCAAATCCAAATCTACTGTATCAACCACTTGTGCCTTCCTCCTTGGTATCTTTTCGATTAAATGATTGCCACTTTTGAAACTGAAGGTAGCTCCGGTAATTAATAAAATCCTCTTTTGTCATACCTTCTCTAATGGCCTTCTGGATCAGTTTCTTCCATTCCTCATCCATAACAAATCTGCTCTGTTCCGATATTTTACTAGTAGATTGACCGTCCAGTAAGTATTCTATGTTTGTCCCTAAACTCACAGATATCTTTTGAAGAAATTGTAATGATGGATTCGTTTGTAAATCACGTTCTAAATAACTTAAATATGATTTTGAAACGCCTGCTTTTTCGGCCAGCTCACTTAGTGAATAACCTTTGCTCTTCCTTAGCTTCCTAATCCGTTTCCCGATCATCAGTAGTCTCCTTATATTTATGTATGTTGTTCATTATATAGTACTGATTGTTCTTTGTGAAAAACATAATATTCAAAAAACGAGAGGATAAGAAAGAAAACTGGCGAAATTAGTTCTTTATTAAGAAATTTTAAACTTTTTTGATGTTTTCTATAAAGAACGATTTGTTATATACTATTATTCAAAATTCATAATTAAAGGGGAAACCTTAAATATGTATATGAAATTATGCAGCCGATGCAAAAAAAAGTCGTATAGCAGCTTTGAGCAAGATCAATCGAGATGCCCGAATTGTGCGGAGGATTTAATAGATAAGAAACAATTTCTTGCATCACCAGTAATGTATTCACCATTAAAAATGGTAGGAAAGAAAAAATTGAAAATGAATATAGTAAAAAGTTCATACGACACGATGATATAAAAAATAAAACTTGTTCGTTGACACGTTCTATATAATGAACTATAATCTGGTATATAAATACAAAATAATCCACAAAAATGTTCTCAATATAGCACATCCGTTCATATTAAGAAAGTAGGGGTAGACATGGACTCAAATGGTAATAAGGAAATTGAAATCGGTAAGATAATAAAACTTCTAATAAAGAAATCATGGATACTTATCTTGTTTGTTATCATTACAACGGGAACTTCTGCTATCTATAATCATTTTTCCAAGCCTACGCCGCTATATCAGACTTCGGCTAGTCTACTCATCCAAGATAGTGCTAGCATAATCAACACGTTGCAAGTGTTTGTTAAAGAACCACCTGTGATGGAAGCAGTAATAAAGGAGTTGGAACTGCAAAGATCGATGGAGGGATTGGCCAACCAAATTAGCGTTCAGACAGTGCAAGACTCTCAAATTGTGAAAATCTACGTAACCGATTCAGATCCTTACCGATCTGCTGAAATAGCAAACACCACAGCTAAAGTCTTTAAGGAGCAGGTAGCAAGTACGTTGAATTTCGACACTATTGAAATACTGTATCCTGCTGTCGTCAAGGAAAATCAAGCTCCTATAAATCCTGAATCCAATAGGCTGATAAAAATTGGGATGGTATTGGGTGCCATCCTCGGAATAGGATTTATTTTCTTGCTGGATAGTTTGGATAACAAGATTAGATCGGAAAGAGACATAGAGAACCTACTTGAAATACCTGTACTGGGGACTATATCAAAATATAAAAAGAAAACATTGATAGCTAACAAAGAGAAAAAGGTCGAATCCTATGTGAGAGGTGACGTAAATGAATCTAAAATTAGCTGATAAAGGTATATTTAGAAGGAACAAGCAGACACCTCAATCATTAATTGAAGAAATTGAAAGGGTTAGACTTAACTTAGAATTCTCCTCTTTTGAAAACAATAGTAAAGTCATCATTTTCACTTCGCCTAGCTATAAAGAAGGAAAAACGACCATTGTCACCCATTTGGGAGCAGCATTGGCAGAAAACGGCCAGAATGTACTTCTAATTGATATTGACATAAAAAAACCGTCCTTGCATAAAGTGTTTAAAATAAAAAATACCGTCGGCTTGACCAATGTTCTAACAGGTCAAAAGACGTCGGAGGAAACCATCAATCAGACGAATATCGGTAGATTGAAAGTGTTAACTGCAGGACCAATACCATATAGTACAGAGAAAGTCTTTAAATCTACTACTCTTGATCAAATGCTTGAAAAGCTTTCAAAAAGCTTTGACTATATTCTGGTCGACTCTGCTCCTGCCCTACAAGGTAATGACACCCGAATATTTGCGAGCAAATGTGACGGTGTCATCATGGTAGTGAAAGATGGTAAAACGGAAAATGCCAGGGCTATAGAGGCAAAGAAAGCACTGGAAATTGCAAAGGCAAACTTATTGGGAGTGGTTTTGAACGCAAAACCAAAAGGTCTGTTAAGCAAAATTTTTTAATTATAATGTTCTTTATTAAGAATTTTATTTTCTTTATATCGGCGATGTCTCCTTGCCGTTATCAATGGAGGCACTCGATCATGCTGTGGGTGAAAACCTTAGACACAAGTTGTCGGTAGTGTGGTGTGAGGGTGGGTTGAATGCCCAGATTAAATTTGAATTATTTAGGAATGAAGTGAACACCTTCTCACTCCATCCTTAAGCAATTCAAAAAATGAAAGAGAGGAGGATGAATGTTGGCAGGTTTTTATAGATTGTTCATCTTATTGGTAGCAGACATTTCATTATTGATAGTAGCATTGTTTCTAAGTAATTATTTAGCCAAAGGAACTCTCCAAGGGGAAAATGCGCATATCTTGATATCCACCATCATGAGCCTGGTTCTTATCCATGCCATTGTTTCTCATAGATACAAACTATACCGAAAAGCTTGGGAGTATGCGAGTGTAGGGGAATTATACATAATCATTAAAATTGTAAGTATCAGCATACTCCTTGCAGTACCTATTCAGTACTTCCTTGGGAACGGCCTGCAACTACGGATGCTTCTTACCACCTGGTTCATCTACCTTGTCTGCATAGGGGGATCAAGATTCGGATGGAGATTGTGGAGGGATAATGTATTACTGAAAAAAGGAAAAGTCAAACGGACACTTATCATTGGGGCAGGTGCAGCCGGGAGAATGGTAGCACGGCAGCTTCTCAGCAACCCGAAATCAGATTTGCACCCGATCGCTTTCATTGACGATGATAATAAAAAGAATAAATTAGACATTCTCGGAGTACCCGTCGTAGGGGGAAGGGAGAGTATCGTCAAAGCAGTAAAGGAACTGGAAGTTGAGCATATCGTCATCGCCATTCCGTCCTTACACCAAAAGGAATTAAATCAAATATTCCTGGAATGCGGGAAAACAAAGGTGAAAACGCAGACCCTTCCGATGCTGGAGGATTTAATGACTGGTAAAGTTTCCGTCAATCATTTCCGAGACGTCAGGGTGGAAGACTTGCTTGGAAGAGCGCCGGTAGAATTGGATATTGATAGTATTTCAGAAACCATCACAGATAGAGTGGTTCTGGTAACAGGAGCAGGTGGTTCCATCGGGTCGGAAATATGCCGGCAAGTAGCCTCCTTTCATCCCTCTAAGTTAGTGCTACTTGGACATGGTGAAAATAGTATCTATTCCATTGAAATGGAATTAAAGGAAACATTCAAAAACACCAATATTGATTTTGTAACAGAAATAGCGGACATCCAGGATGGCAAGAAAATGGGCACGATCATGGAGAAGCACCAGCCATACATTGTCTACCATGCAGCTGCCCACAAACATGTGCCGTTGATGGAACGAAATCCTGAAGAGGCAGTAAAAAACAATATTATCGGCACAAAGAATGTCGCACTAGCGGCCAACTGGAAAAACGTTCATACCTTTGTCATGATCTCCTCTGACAAAGCAGTAAATCCCACAAGCGTAATGGGATCTACCAAAAGGTTAGCGGAAATGATCATTCAAGATTTGGATAAAAAGAGCACCACTAAATTCATTGCTGTTCGTTTTGGCAATGTATTGGGTAGCAGGGGAAGCGTCATCCCAAGGTTTAAAAAGCAAATAATGGAGGGTGGACCAGTCACCGTAACCCATCCTGACATGATCAGATATTTCATGACTATTCCAGAAGCGTCAAGACTTGTAATCCAAGCAGGAAGTCTTGCACGCGGCGGGGAAATTTTTGTGCTCGATATGGGAGAACCAGTTAAAATCCTGGATCTTGCAAAAAACCTGATAAAATTATCCGGTTATTCGGTAGAAGACATAGGCATTGAATATTCAGGGATACGACCCGGCGAAAAGTTGTATGAAGAACTGCTCAACGATAACGAAATACAGGAAAGACAGATCTATCCAAAAATTCACATTGGAAAGGCATCCCAATTATATATGGGCGAAATAGAAGAATTGCTACAGAACCTAGAAACATATGGTAACGAGGACCTTAGGGTGAATTTGTTGCAACTCGCGAACAGAAAAGCGATAGAAGAGCATACAGAAAAACCGAAAGTGATGCTCACGGTTACAGGATAAGGAGTGAAATACATGAAAGTAAGAAAGGCGATTATTCCAGCTGCGGGTCTCGGAACAAGGTTTCTCCCGGCTACAAAAGCCATGCCAAAGGAAATGCTGCCGATTGTCGACAAGCCTACCATTCAATACATTGTGGAAGAAGCGATCAATGCAGGTATAGAAGATATTCTCATTGTGACCGGGAAAGGAAAACGCGCAATTGAGGATCACTTTGATAACTCATTTGAATTGGAGCAGAACTTACTAAGTAAAGGAAAAGTGGAACTGCTGAATGAAGTGCAGAAACCATCCAATGTGGATATTCATTATATCCGTCAAAAAGAACCAAAAGGACTTGGGCATGCCATCTGGTGCGCTAGAAAATTCATTGGGAATGAGCCTTTTGCCGTACTACTAGGTGATGACATTGTTCAATCGAATACACCATGTCTTAAGCAAATGATCGATCAATATGATCGTTTCAGTTCTAGTATGTTGGGTGTGCAGAGTGTGAAACCAGACGAAGTTTCCAGATACGGAATTGTTGACGGTAAAGAAATAAGTAAACAACTTTATACCATTAATGCTCTTGTTGAAAAGCCGGCAATGGAGGAAGCTCCTTCTAACTTAGCGATAATGGGACGCTATATTTTAACGCCGAGGATATTCGATATCCTTCAAAACCAGACTCCAGGAGCCGGTGGGGAAATTCAGCTTACAGATGCCATCGCCACTCTTAATCAGTTCGAAGCAGTATATGCTTATGAATTCGAAGGAAAACGCTATGACGTTGGTGAAAAACTTGGATTCATTGAAACAACCATTGAATTTGCCCTACAACATGAAGAATTGAAGTATCCGCTACTGGATTTCCTATCAAAGGTGATGAATAGGGAAACCATTAAATAATAGGAGGATAACATTGTCAAAAAAAATTCTCTTTTGTGCCACAGTAGACTACCATTTTAAAGCCTTCCATTTGCCTACAATGAAATGGTTCAAAGAACAGGGGTGGGAAGTGCATGTTGCTGCAGCAGGAAACTTGGAATTACCTTTTACTGATAAAAGACATGTCATTCCCATCCACCGCTCGCCATTCCGTAAGGACAACAAGAAAGCCTATCAGGAATTAAAAGCCATCATCAATCAAAACCAGTATAAAATCATTCACTGTCACACTCCACTCGGTGGCGTGTTGACACGTCTTGCGGCCAAAGAAGCCAGAAAAAATGGCACAAAAGTTATCTACACCGCACACGGTTTTCACTTCTGCAAAGGTGCACCATACATAAACTGGTTATTATACTATCCAATTGAAAAGCAACTTGCCGCATATACAGACTGCCTGATTACGATAAACCGTGAAGACTACACATTGGCAGTAGATCACCGATTAAGAACAAATCATGTAGAACTGGTGAATGGGGTTGGGGTAAACACAACCCGATTCCAACCAGCAACAGAAAAACAGAAAAAAGAACTCCGCCTAAAACACGGATTCAAACAAGATGACTTTATCCTCTTCTACGCAGCTGAATTCAACAAAAACAAAAACCAGAAAGTACTCATTAACGCCTTAGCACTCCTAAAAGACGAGCTTCCTAAAGCTCGTCTTTTGCTTGCCGGCGAAGGAATACGATTAGAGGAATGCAAGAAGCTCGCCGAAAGACTTGGAGTTTCTTCCCGTGTGGATTTCCTCGGTTTCCGAAAAGACATCGACCAAATCCTCCCAGCATGTGATGTCGCAGTAGGATCCAGTTTTCGTGAAGGCCTACCAGTCAATATCATGGAAGCCATGGCCTGTGGACTACCGGTAGTTGCAAGCAACAATCGCGGTCACCGGGAACTGGTGTTTGAGGAGTATAATGGGTTTTTGTTAAAAGAAAATTGCAGTAGCCAGTTTTCAGAAGCATGGAAGAAACTCTATTCGAATATAGAACAAAGAAAACTCTTAGGCATGAATGGCAGAAAGCTAATTTTAACAAAATTTAACGAAGAAGCAGTACATCTACAACTTTCTGAGATTTATAAAAAGTATATGCTAGAACAGGAGGGGGTTCTATGGGAAGCCCGATAAGAGTACTCCACGCCGTAGTAAATATGAATCGGGGCGGAGCGGAAACTCTTCTGATGAATCTCTACAGAAATATCGATCGAACAAAAATACAGTTTGATTTTCTGACCTGTAAAGAGGGAGTTTTTGATAAAGAGATTCAAAGTCTAGGAGGAAAAGTACATCGGATCCCTTATATCACGGATGTTGGACATATGGGATATATCAAAGCGCTCAAACAATTCTTCAAGTCCAACCTAGAATATAAAATTGTCCACTCCCACATGGATAAAATGAGTGGTCTGGTGTTAAAAGTGGCTAAGGAACATAATGTACCTACCAGAATAGCGCATAGCCACAATACTAGTAGTGAGGGGAATGCAATAGCCAAACTTTATAAATGGTACGTTGGGAAAGACATCTTAAGATGTGCTACTCACTATATGGCTTGTTCCGAAAAGGCAGCGGAATGGCTTTTTAAAACTAAATTTCAAAATGCACAAATCCTTAAAAACGGGATTGAACCAGAGAACTTTAGGTTTATATCCTTTAATAGAGAACGTATCAGGAGAGAGTTCGGAATAAAGGATTCGGACTTTTTAATAGGACATATAGGGAGATTCAACGAACAAAAAAATCATAACTTTCTAATAGATGTTTTTGCAAAAATAGCAAAAGTGGATAAGAATGCTTGCCTCTTACTGGTGGGAGACGGCGTTCTTCGGGAACAACTGAAGAAAAAGGTGAGAAATCTAAAATTAGAAGAGAAAGTAATTTTTGCAGGTGTAAGAAGTGATATCCCACTCTTGCTACAGGGAATGGATTTATTTGCATTTCCTTCTTTGCATGAGGGCTTGCCTGTTACATTAATTGAAGCTCAGAGTGCCAGTGTTCCATGTCTAATATCTGATGTCATAACAGAAGAAGTAGATTTGGGATTAGGGTTAGTAAAGTATCTTCCTATAAAAAAACATGATCAATGGGTTGATGCCATAACAACTAAAATGAGCACTTCAACCAACCGGGTAATGGACTGTACGAAGATATTAGATGATAGTGGCTACAACATAAAAAATACAGCATCTTGGACAGAAGGTTTTTACTCGGCAATATAAAGGTGGTCAAGTAATGAAGTTATTAACAGTATTTACACCAACATATAATAGAGGTTATTGTCTTGGAAGATGTTATGAGAGTTTAAAAAATCAAACAAGTATGGACTTTACATGGTTAATTATCGATGATGGCTCAACTGATGGAACAAAAGATTTAGTTAATAGCTGGATAAGTGAAAATAATATTGAAATAGAGTATATCTGGCAGGAAAACCAAGGGATGCACGGTGCCCATAACACTGCCTATGAGCATATCACAACCGAATTAAATGTTTGCATTGATTCAGATGATTACATGCCTAAAGATGCCGTAGAGAAAATAGTGACTTTTTGGAAAAAGCATGGTAGCGAAAAAGTAAGCGGGATCGTGGGCTTAGATCTTTCTACAAATGGTAAGATTATCGGTACCCCATTACCGGAAGAACACAAAACATCGACTCTATTTAATTTGTATTACAAACACGGGGTAAAAGGTGATAAAAAGCTTGTATACAGAACCGAATTAACAAAAAGATATCCTTATCCCATTTTTACTGGAGAAAAGTATGTTGGGCTGGCTTACAAGTATTATAAGCTTGACCAAGAATACGAACTCTTGATTATGAATGAGCCATTATGTATCGTTGAATATCTTCCCGATGGTTCGTCTGTAAATATGTTAAATCAATATCGTAATAATCCGGAGGGCTTTGCATTTTATCGAAAAGAATTGATGAAGCTACCATTTGTAAGTTTTACGTTCAAGGTCAGGCAAGCTGTTCACTATGTATCTAGCAGTTTGTTCATGAGTAAAAGGAACTTTATTTCTGATGCTCCTAATAAGGGAATAACAACCCTGGCCATCCCACTTGGATATTTACTATATTTGTACATTGTTAGGAAAACAAAGGTTGCTTAGTGTGCTGTTCATGAAAGGAATAACGAAAAAATGACTGTACTTTATCTGAACCTTGTAATCGTGTTCTTATTGGCCTTTGGAGCTCGCTATTTATCCACACCTGTATTTGCAACCACCATTTATTCCCCTGTAAAAATTAAACCGAATAGATATCTTACGATATTGGCTATGGTAGCACTGATATTAGTATCTGGATTACGCACTAATATTGGAGACACTTTTTTTTATCGGCACGCTTACCAAGTACATGATTTTTCATGGGAATTTATATGGAGTCAAAAAGATATAGGGTTTGGCATTCTACAAATGATATTAAAAAAGCTGTCTGAAGACCCGCAAATATTAATACTGGCAACAGCATTGATAACAAATATGCTAATCGTCCTGGTCCTATATAAGTATTCTAGAATGATTGAAATGAGCCTTTTTGTTTACATCACAAGCGGCTTGTTTTTAGTTTCTATGAATGGAATAAGACAATTCCTTTCTGCGTCGATTATATTTGCAGCTACCAAATACATTATGGATGGAAACTGGAAAAAGTTCATGATTGTAATTTTTTTAGCCGCCACTTTTCATCAAAGTGCACTAATTTTTATTCCTATCTATTTTTTAGTGCGTAGAAAAGCATGGACTAAGTCTACATTCGCATTATTAGGTATTGCCATGATTGTTGTTGTCGGTTATAACCAATTTTCAAGCTTACTATTTATCGCTTTGGAGGATACACAGTACGGACATTACAGTGATTTCTCCGAAGGTGGCGCAAGTATTTTACGAGTATTAGTATATGCTGCCCCTTTATTTATTGCTTATTTAGGTAGAGAGAAGTTTCGAAATATCTTTCCCAATAGTGATTACATTGTAAATATCTGTATCTTAAATCTCATCTTCATGATTATTGCTTCCCAGAATTGGATTTTTGCTAGGTTTACTATCTATTTTGGTTTATACAATTTAATCTTAATTGCTTGGGTCGTAAAGTTAGTGAAAGAAAGAGATCAAAAATTCCTCTATTTTGGAATTTTTGTTTTCTATTTAGCTTACTTTTATTATGAACATGTCATCTCATTGGCTATTTCGTACAAAAGCAATTTCTTTTAAGGAGATTACATGATGTCTATAGCAGATAAATGTACACAAGAAAAATTACGAAACATTCTACTTTCTATCTACAAAAAGGGGCAGGAATCAAAAGAGATTAGTGTCATTAAAGTGATTGAAGATATTAAGCTTGCGTTCTTAAACATAAATAGCAATGGAGATGAGGTAAATATAGAGGGAGGTAAATATGAAAAGAGTGTTTGATTTAACTACTTCAATAATATTAATTGTAATCTTAGCCCCTTTATTTGTAGGGGTATCTATTTGTGTAAAACTTGATGTAGGGTCACCTATATTATTTCGACAAATTAGAATTGGTTTAAATGGAAAACCTTTTACAATCTATAAATTTAGAACAATGTCTGAAAAAAAAGGTGAGAATGGGGTGTTATTACCTGATAATGAAAGAATTTCATTTATAGGTGAACTACTCAGAAAGTTTAGTTTAGATGAACTTCCCCAATTATTCAATGTAATTAAAGGAGAATTAAGTCTTGTCGGGCCAAGACCTTTACTACCTGAATACCTCCCGTTGTATACCAAGGAACAAAATAGAAGACACCTTGTAAAGCCAGGTATTACAGGATTAGCCCAAGTTAATGGGAGAAATTCTATTTCTTGGGAAGAGAAATTCAAATTGGATGTATTGTATGTAGATAAGTACTCGTTTTTATTAGATCTAAAAATAATAATGAAAACATTTATCAGAACGGTATTTCCAAAAGATATTAATAATGCAAAAACAATAACAATGCCAATTTTTAAAGGAGAAAGACAAAATGGATAAGAAGATAAACATTTTGTTTACAAGTTCTGGTAGAAGAGTATCGCTTATTAATAGCTTCATAGAACTTAGAGAAGATGTTGGAAAAATTATTACAGCAGATAGAAACAATCTTGTTCCAACAGCAATGATTAGTGATAAACATTACACTATCTCTAGTGTTAGGAACGAAAATTATATTTCTGAAATCATTAATATCTGTAAAGAAGAGAATATCAATTTAGTAGTACCACTCATCGACCCGGAATTAACTATACTATCAAAATCGTTAAATTGCTTTGAAGAGATTGGGGTCAAAGTATTAGTATCCAGTGAAGAATTAAATAACATTGCAAATAATAAAGTCGACACGTACAACTTTTTCATTGAAAATAACATACTAACTCCCAAAGTTTATAATGTCCAAGAAATAAATGAAATTACTTATCCTATTGTGATTAAGCCTTTTGATGGAAGTTCCAGCAAAGGGGTCACAATTGTGAAAAACGTAAGAGAATTATCCTTTTTTAGAGAATATATTCCTAATGCAATGATTCAAGAATATGTGGTAGGTAAAGAATATACAGTTGATGTAATGTTAGATTTCAGCGGAAACATCATTACCATTGTCCCTAGATTGCGAATTGAAACAAGGGCTGGTGAAGTAAGTAAAGGCAGGACCGTTAAAGATATAGAGATTATTAATGCAGCAAAAGAGGTGGTTGAAAAACTTCCAGGCGCAATGGGCTGTATAACATTGCAATGTTTTAAGAAAGATGATGGCAGCATAGTATTTATCGAAATCAACCCAAGATTCGGTGGGGGTATACCTTTATCTATAGGTGCAGGCGCAAATTTTGCATTATGGACGATTCAGATACTTAGAGGAAATTCTATTAAATACAGTAGTTCATGGAAAGAAGATGTTACAATGCTTCGATATGACAAGGCAATTTTAATTGGTACGTGATGTATGAATGTGAAATCATTAATTTTTGATATGGATGATACTCTTTACAATGAGATAGAATTTGTCTTTAGTGGTTTTAAAGCAGTAGATGACTGGTTAATAAAAAACTGGAATCAAAAAGGCTTTTATAAAATTGCAATAAACATATTTTTAAATGGAGAGAAGAAGTTTGTATTTAATCAAGCTTTAGATTATTTGGGGATAGAATATAGTTCTTCGCAGATTGATGAAATGGTTAACGTTTATCGTAATCATTTACCTGAAATAACGATCTTAGAAGAATTCATAGCGCTGCAAAAAAAAATTTACCCTTGGGTGAAATTAGGAGTCATTACTGATGGATATTTAGCAACTCAAAAAAATAAAGCGAATTCTTTAAGATTAAAAAAATATTTCCAAACAATAGTTTTTACAGATGAATACGGAAAAAAATTCTGGAAACCACATAGGCTTCCTTACGATGTAATTTGTAAAGAATTTAGGTGCAATCACGAAGATTGTATATATGTTGGGGATAACATAAATAAAGATTTTATAACTGCAAAGAGACTGGGTTGGAGAACCATACAAGTTATAAGAGAAGAAAGCATTTATAAAAATCAAATCGTTGAAGAACAGTATAAAGCACATCACATAATAAAGGATTTGAGAGAAATAGCAGAAATAAAAGAAATAAAAGATCTTTTTTGTACTTAATTTTTTAAGGAGAGATCGTGGTATGGGAAAGATATACTTGTCCCCACCTCATATGAGTGGGAACGAAATGAAATATGTAGACGAAGCATTCCAAACCAATTGGATTGCCCCACTCGGCCCAAATGTCAATGCTTTCGAAAAAGAAATAGCCCAAAAAGTAGGAGTCAATGAAGCTGTAGCAGTAAGTTCTGGAACTGCAGCCATTCATCTGGCTCTTTCTTTATTAGAGGTGGGGAAAGGGGATACGATTTTTTGCTCCACCCTCACATTTGTTGCAAGTGCCAATCCTATTCTTTACCAAGGAGCCGAGCCGGTTTTTATTGATTCGGAACCGGACACTTGGAACATGTCTCCTGACGCATTAAAAAGGGCATTTATTGATGCCTTAAAAGGTGGCAAATTACCGAAAGCGGTTATTGTGGTCAATTTGTACGGACAAAGTGCAAAGATGGATGAAATTCTAGAATTGTGTAATCAATATGGAGTCCCTTTAATAGAAGACGCTGCGGAATCATTAGGATCCTATTACAAAGGAAAGCAAAGTGGCTCGTTTGGTCAGTTTGGAATTTTCTCATTTAACGGCAACAAGATCATCACTACCTCGGGTGGAGGTATGCTCGTTACCAATGATAGGAAACTTGCGGAAAAAGCAAGATTTTTAGCAACTCAAGCAAGAGATCAAGCCATTCATTACCAGCATAGTGAGATAGGCTATAACTACCGGTTAAGCAACATTCTTGCTGGAATCGGAAGGGGACAATTAGAAGTTTTGGAAGATAGAGTCCAGGCAAGAAGGGACATATTCGATCGTTATTATAAAGCTTTAAGCTTAGTAAATGGAATACAATTTATGCCAGAGTTAAAAGGGACAAAATCTAACAGATGGTTGACGGCAATCATAATAAATGACAGAGAGGCAGGAATTCATGCCACCGAAATAATTAAAGCATTAGCAAAAGAAAATATTGAAGCAAGACCCTTATGGAAGCCATTGCATCTACAGCCTTTATTTCATGGTTGCAAGTATTTCCGTCATGATGAAAGGGAAGATGTTGCTGCGAATCTTTTTGATAAAGGTGTTTGTTTACCGTCAGGTTCTAACCTAAATCCGCAGGACCAAAATCGAATTATTAGCTGTATTAAAAAGTGCACAAACCAAATGTTGCTCAAGGAAGGGTGAAGGTATGTGAGACAGCAAAAAATACCAAAAATCATTCACTACTGTTGGTTTGGAGAAAAAGAAAAACCAGCAATCGTAAATAAATGTATGGAGAGCTGGAAAAAGCATCTCAATGACTATCAATTTATCGAGTGGAATGAGACAAATAGTGACTTTAAGGAAAATAAATATGCCGATGAAGCGTATAAAGCAGGTAAGTTTGCTTTTGTAAGTGATTATGTTCGAGTTAAAGTCCTGTATGAATATGGTGGGATTTACTTGGATACAGATGTGGAAGTATTCAAGCCGTTTGATGACTTATTGACTAACGAGTCTTTCTGGGGATTTGAACAAGAAAACTATATTGCTACTAGTACGATAGGATCAGAGCCTAAAAATAGACTCATTAAGGAATTTCTTGATCTTTATAAGAATAGGTCGTTCATAAATATAGATGGGAGTCTGAACGACTTAACTAATGTAGCAATGGTGACCAAAATGCTTGAGGAATTAGGAATGGTAAGAAACGGCGAAAACCAAACAATCCAAAATGTAGGTTCGGTGTATCCTCAACCCTTTTTTTCACCATATGACTATATTAATTGTATTAATTATTCTACAGATGAGACCTATGCCATGCACCATTACCACAAAAGCTGGCTGCCTTGGGATGCCAAAATCAAAGGAAAGATTAAGGCGACTTCCGCATTTATTATTGGAGGACAAAATATAGCAAAGATTAGAAAGGCCTTAGCCAAGATATAGGAGGTTTCAATGAAAAACATACTAATTGCCTCCTATGATTTAGAAATAGGAGGGGTTGAAAGAAGTTTATTAAGTATGTTAGAGCATTTTGATTATGGTAATTACAATGTAGATTTAATGCTATATCGACACCAGGGTGACTTCATGCCCATGCTTTCCAACAAAGTACATTTGTTAAATGAAATTCCAGAGTACGCCACTTTCCGAAAATCAATTGGCACTTTATTGAAAGAAAAAAACTATGTCATTGCAACTTCACGGATTCTAGCAAAACTGCAAGCCGATCTTATTGGGAAAATAAAACGTTTCTCTGAGCCTGGCTATTATCAAATGCAATTAATGTGGAAATACGCAATGCCTTTTTTACCAAAAGTTAAAAAAGAATATGATGTAGCGATAAGCTATCTGTGGCCACATAACTTTGTGGCAGAGAAGGTAAATGCAAAAGTAAAAATAGCTTGGATACATACGGATTTTTCAGCCATAGAAACAGATGTTGAAGCAGATTCGATTATTTGGAGTAATTTCAACCATATCATTGCAGTGTCAGAGATGTGTAAAATCTCTTTTGTTAAGAAGTATCCAAATTTAAAACACAAGGTAAAAGTAATTGAAAATATTAATTCTGCTGAATTGATTAGGAAAATGTCATTAGAACAGATAGAAAACCCCTTGTTAATAGACCAAAAAATTAAAATAGTTACAGTCGCCAGACTATCTTATGCTAAGGGACTGGATATTGCAATTAATGCTATGAGAATCCTAAAGAAGAGGGGTTACAAGAATATAGTTTGGTATGTTGTTGGGTACGGCGGTGAGGAAAGAGCTTTATTAGAATTAATAAATAAAAATAATCTGTTGGACAGTTTTATATTATTAGGAAAAAGGATAAACCCCTATCCATTAATCAAGGCTGCGGACATATATGTTCAACCCTCGAGATATGAAGGAAAAGCGGTCACTGTCACTGAAGCACTAATTCTTGAAAAGCCTATTTTATTAACAAATTATGATACAGCTGATAGTCAAATAGTAGATGGCTATGAAGGATTAATCTGTGAAAAAAGTGATATAGGCATTGCAGATGGACTGGAAAGCCTTCTTAAAGGTGAAAAAACGAAAGAATTGATAAGCAACATTTCCAAGAATAATTACAATAACGAGGATGAGATAGAAAAATTATATCAATTATTTTAAAGTGAATGAGGAGAAAATATGGATAATATTCTATTACTAGATACATCAGTAGGGTCATTAAATAAAGGTGACGATATTATTATGAAATGTGTAAAACATCAAATTAAGGATTTAACGATGGATTCGTTTGTTTTAACATTACCAACTCATGTTTCTCCTTTTCAATGGTTTCAAGTAATGAGAGGATCAAACAGGGTGAAAATTTATTCTAACGCTAAATATAAATTTGTAGGTGGTACTAATTTGCTTACAATGAATATGCTCACTCATTTTCCTCAATGGAACATAAATCTGTTAAATTATTCTCCCTTGAAAAATAGCATTTTATTGGGGGTAGGAGCTGGTAAAGGAGATAAAGTGGGTGTATACACAAAAATGTTATATAAAAAAGTACTTTCTAAAGATTATATACACAGTGTAAGAGATGAAAGAACAAAGAAAATTGTAGAGGGAATGGGTTTTCGAGCTTATAATACCGGATGTCCAACTTTATGGTCTTTGACACCTGATCATTGTAAAGAAATTAAGTTAACAAAATCAGAAAACGTTATTTTTACATTAACTCATCATTCAAAAGATTATGATCATGATCAATTACTAATTGACACCTTAAGAGAAAATTACAAAAATATTTATTTCTGGATTCAAGATGCACAAGATTTAGCTTACTTAAAAGAGTTGCAAAACATTGAAAGTATTAAAATTGTTCCACCGGATTTAGAAAATTTCGAGAAATGCTTAAGTTTAGATATTGACTATGTAGGTACCCGCTTGCATGGCGGAATATACGCGATGAGAAAAAAGAAAAGAGCAATAATTATTTCAATTGATGAGCGCGCTAAAGGAATGGAGGAAAGTTATAATTTGAACTGCATAGAACGTAAGGATTTACAAGAATTAGATGGCTTGATTAATTCTAAGATAAGAACGAATGTTAATGTGAATTTTGAAATTGTGAATAAGTGGTTCGACCAATTTAATTAAATGAAGGAGATAGCTATGAGTGATGTGTTTTTAACAAATATTATAGTGAAAAATAATAGGGTTGATTTTAACTATAATTCTAAAGGGAAAATAAGTAGATATTTTCACCCTGAAAATATATTGTTCTATGAATACAACAAATGTATGGAAAATGTACCAATAAGTATTCTAGCTATACCCTTTATATCAAATATCGCCCCACTTGTATGGATTACAGATTCTAATTTATATTTAGATGAATTAGATGAAGTTTTCTACAAATCTTTAGATGAAGTGAAAAAAGGCTACCAAAGTATGTTCCCTAATATAAAATTCAAAGGGAACATACAAGTAAAAAAATTAGTAAAAAATGAATATGAAATCAATAAAAAATCAGCATCTTTATTTAGTGGCGGCCTGGATGCACTCACAACCTATATTAGAAATAAAAACTCAAATCCAATATTAATAACTGAATATGCTTGGCATGAGGAAAAAATATTGCCAAGTGATACTTGGGAAGCAGATAAAAAAAATGCACTTTTATTTGGCGAATCAAATAATTTAACTAATATTTTTGTTGAATCAAATTATGGAACATTTCTATTAAGCAAATTAGTGGATAAAGATTTTTCAAAAAAATTAGGAGATACATGGTGGCACGGATTACATCATGGACTAGCAATCATATCAGCTGCAATTCCAATTGCCTATGACATGAGGGTTCAAACATTATTCATCGCTAGCTCTAATACTCCAGCATACAAAGTTACATGTGCATCAGATCCAACAGTGGATAATAAAATAAAATTCGCATCAGGAAATGTTTTCCACGATGGATATGACTTAACTAGACAGAAAAAACTAAGTATTGTTTTAAATAATTGTAAGAATGTAGAGAATATTCAATTGAGGGTTTGCTTTAAAAATGAAATTAATTGTTGTGAGTGTGAAAAATGTCTGAGGACAATAATGGGGATCATAGCAGAAGGGTATGATCCAAGGGATTTTGGTTTTAATCTCCCGAATGATTCAGTAAAGCTCTCGGAGTTTTTACGCCATGCAATGAAAAATGAAAGTAAGTTCTTCACAGATAATTTTATCAAGATATACTGGAACGAAATCCGTAGTAGATTCGAAGATAACCATCAAAACATTGTCTTCAAAGAAATTGGTTCCTGGATGATTGATTATAATTTTAAAAAGGAAAGATTCAAAGAATTACTGGCATATAGAATGAAGTATTTCTTTCCAATAATCAGGCGGAAAATCAGTAATTTATATAAAGAGTCTTTTTATTACCAAAAAAGTAGATGATATTTTAGTATGAGAATAAAAAACTCCTTAATGAATATTATTTTTGGGTTGGTATCTCAAATTGTAAGCTTATTAATGGGCTTCTTTGTAAGAACAGCAATAATCTTTACACTAGGTATTGAATATGTTGGTGTTGAAGGTCTATTCACGAGTATCTTATTATTACTTTCCTTGGCCAATCTTGGTTTTGATACTGCGATGTTATATAGTTTATACCATCCATTAACAGAGGGGAATACGTATAAAATACAGGCCTTACTAAATTTATACAGGAAAGCGTACAAAATAATTGGATTGATAGTTTTCGGCATAGGTTTATGTATATTTCCCTTTTTACAATATCTAATTAATGGTGACCCTAAAGTTGCGAATCTAAATATCATTTACTTGCTTTTTTTATTGAATGCTACCTTAACTTATTTCTCAGTTTATAAACATTCTATAATAATTGCTGATCAAAAAGGTCACATTATTTCAAAAGTTCGAACGAAATTTTTATTATTTTCAAATGTTCTACAAATCGTAATACTACTTACTACACATATGTATCTATTAGTATTGGGTATTCAATTAATTGTTAGGATATCAGAAAATTTGTATGTATCGAACATTGCAGAAAAACTATATCCTTTTATTAAAAGAAATAGTGCGAAGTTAAACCAGCTTGAAAAAAAAGAATTTTTCAGGGGATTATATGCTCAAAGTCTATATAAAGTTAGTGGGGTTGTCATAAACGGAGTAGATAATGTTGTCATCTCCGTCTATTTAGGGATAGTAGCGGTAGGAACTTACTCCAATTACTTGTTAATCTTAGGCGCACTTAGTACATTGCTTAGTTATATTTTTTATTCATTGACAGCTAGTGTTGGAAATTTAGTTAGCAATGGGTCTGTTGAGCGTAAGTATTTTATCTTTCGAGTAATTAATTTTACCCATTTATGGATATTTGGATTCTGTGCAATAAATTTAATCATTCTATTAAACCCTTTTTTATCCTATTGGTTGGGTCAGGAATACCTATTTAATAATTATATCGTTTTAGCCATCGTTTTAAACTTTTTTACTGCTGGAATTCAAGGAACTTGTACGATGTTTAGAGAGACAACTGGTCTGTTTAAAATTGGAAAATACAGGCCGATTATAGCTGCCTGTATAAATATTGCCCTCACTCTCTTGCTAGTAAAGCCATTGGGGATTGTGGGAGTATTATTAGGTACTATAATTAGTAGGCTTTGTGTGTATTTTTGGTTTGATCCTTATTTGCTTTACAAACACATTTTTGACAAGCCACTTAGAACTTATTTCCAAACCTATTCCAAGTTTATGTGTATTGTCGTAGGGATATCTGTACTATTAAAAACAATGGAAGTTACGGCATTTACGGATCCGTTAGTCAATCTGATGATTAACTTTTTAGTTTGTTTAATAATACCTAATTTAATTTTCTATCTTTTATTTCGGAAGAGTGAAGAAATTAATTACTTAAGAAGTATTTTTAGGACTTTCGTGTTAAAAAAATATATTCCAGAAAATTCCAAAAAAGTATCATGAGAATCGAATAAATAAAAAGAGGCTGGTCCAAAACTCATGAGAGAAGTTGGTAGCCAAAGCCCGTGTATGTCCCCCAACGGAGCGAGTAGCCCCCGGGGTTGGTAGTAGCGACGAGGAGGCTCCCGAGACCGCCCACGGAAAAAGGAGACTTGAGCGGATATCAACAGCGGTGTTTAACAAAAACGCCACTCGTAGAAGGTTAATGAAGAAAAATCCGAACTTGTTCAATATTTTACTTTAGAATTCTGAACGAATGTTCGGATTTTGTTTTACTAATATTCTTTTGTCCCAGGCTCTTTCCATTTTTTTAAGGAAAATCTACATTTGACTCCATTACTTGATAAACAATTTGGTTTATATAAGTCGGGGCTTGATTTAGTGAAACATTATCCAAAATATTGTTTTTGATGACACTTTTTAATGGAGGTATTGTTCCTTGGTTATTACTGTTTCTTAAAGCTCCAAATAAATCTATTCTTGCTTTGTCTCCGTTACTACAGCTATAGTAATTGTCAGTTAATATGAGTTGTTTTTCAGCATAAATAGTAAAACACCTTATTACTACGTTTGCTTGAAGTATTTCAAAGAAATTATTATTGATATTTAAATTATCAATCCAATATAAATGGAGAAATTCGGAGCGGTCTGAACCTTGTACGGGAGAAGTTTTATCGATAAATATTCTGTTATCCTTAATGGTAGCTTGTGAGTTTAATCCTTGTCCTTCTAAGATAAAGTGAACATCTCGAACTTTATTTCCAGTAAAGAAGGTTTTGTTTGCTTTAACTCGGAAGCTATAATAAGTAGATGCATGTGCATTACCTTTAAAAACATTATTTACAATAGTTAATTGCCCAACCTCAAAGATCCATTCTCCTATGCTAGAAGAAGTATTGAAAGTATTGTTTTCAAAAACAAGATTGTTTTTTTCCCACTCGCCTAAATGTGCTTCACTCCTAAAATAGTACCATTTGCATTTGATATTAAATTCGCAGAAACGAAAAATTATGCTTCCTTTTCTTAGAATCCAAGACCAACCAACATCCGGTTTATTGAAGTTGAATTTACATGAAATAAAGGTACTAGTTAAATATTGGTCAGATTGCAAGATGAAATTCATATTATCAAAAATACAGTTATTATACATTGAATTTCCGGATAAGAATATTTGAGCGTCAGTAAAATGATCATACCTAAAGATTACATAGGTTCCGTTATCTCCGGCTAAAGTTTTCCCACTAGCTGAAGAGAGATTGTAACGATTATATTGAGAAATATAATTTTCACCTCTTGGACCGCCTAAGTCAACACTATTGTTGAATTTATTTAACTCAATCAAGACATTCCTAGCACTTATTACAATAATATCTGCAACCATATTATCATGAAAGAAATTATTCCTTATAGTGATATTCTGATTTAAACTATAACCATCTTCTATATCAATTCCACAAGCTGGAGCAGTTCCTCCTATATTTGAAATTTCACAACTTTCTATGTCAATATACTGACCTCCAGCCCCCACAATACCTAAAGCTCTACTATGATGAATAAAACAATTGTTAATGCTTATCCATTTTGAAGGTATATCGGTTCTGATTGTAATTAAACTATTTTGAATCCCGTTTATATCTTTCCTATAAGATAGTTTGAACTTTTTGGATCCATGGGGAATTGAATGAAGGTAAACTTCTTCAAATGTACGTTTCTTAACAACGCCGAGATAATTACCTTCATTATCGTAAAAATATAGATTAATTGTATCTTTAGAAATTTCATTTCCTGCACCATAAGTTCCGTAACCATTTCCGCAGATCATAAAATAGCCTCGAGTTTGGATATTTTGGTTTGATAAATTAAAAGAAATATTTGACCGAACCCAATTATTTTCGTTAATGAGATTTCCACTATTATCAATGGTTCCTTGTTCCAAGTTTGATTTATTCAACGTGTAAATTTGTTGATATTTTGATCCGATAAAAATGCCATATCCAGTAGTCTCTCGAATTTCAACATTTTCTATCCGAATGTTTTTACTATAATCTATATTGATTCCTGTACCCCATTCATGAGTTCCTGGAGTAGTTGTATAGTCATGTGAATATCTATCACCCTCAATGATACCTCCTGAGATTAGGACGTTTTCCTTGTTTTCTATATTTATAATAAAATACTTCTGGTTACCGTTACTTTCCTTTTTTAATAAACAACCATATAAATCTAGCGTCATGTTACTTACCATATTAACCGAACTATCCTTGTCAATGGTATATTGACCTTTTGGCAACTTACACCTGCTATAACCTTTTTCACTTGCCCAATGCAAGGCATTGTTTATTCCATTTGTTGTTGCAAGTGGTTCTAAACCGTTATTGTAAATTCCCCATAGTTCTAAATTAATTACATATGTGGATGTGGATGTAGGTACCCATTCCCCATCATTTAAAGATAAAACATCTCCATTATCAGCTATAAAGTCAGATAGATTAACATCTGTAAGATCGCCAATCGATAGTGATTCAGCTCGTTCATCCATATTCGTATTTAACCTATCAAAGATTTCATTTACTGCATGAACTAAACTAATATTACTTGTTGTTTGAAGGTCATCTAGGCCCCCGACATCTTCCTTATTGGCAATTTGTAAGTTTCCATTTTCCGTACCTATAAATACTTCTTTTGAATCTGTACAGATTGCGAATTCCCCTACATCAAGATTGGGTAATTCACTCTTCAAACAACTTTTTATTTGTATTTTACTCGCCATTTAAAAAACCTCCAATAACCTAATAGTCAATATAAATATATATATTCTTTTGGGAGCAGAATGGTTTGTACAAATAGGGAAATTTATTAAGGAAAGTCGTCTGATATGATTGACATTCTTTTTTAAGAATGATAAGTTCTTTATAAAGAACATTTAATTTGCTGCCAGAAATTTGGAGGTACATATGAGCGCGATTGCAGGTTTACTCAGTTTCAATTCTAATAATATTCCACCTGAACACTGTGTGGCTCTAATGGGCGGATTCAGCAGTTTTCCTGCGGATGATGTTCAAACCTGGAAGAATGAAAATGTATTTTTAGGCTGCCACTTGCAATGGATAACACCGGAATCAGTTGGTAAGCGGAATCCTTTTCATCAAAGAGAAATGAAATTAGTAATAACTGCAGATGCAATTATTGACAACAGAATGGAATTATTGGATAGATTGCAAATCCCCCTATTTAAAAGAGATGAAATTTCAGATGACGAATTGATTATAGAGGCTTACCAAAAATGGGGAGAAGATTCTCCAAAATATTTGGTAGGAGATTTTGCTTTTATCATTTGGGATGAATCAAAAAATCAAATTTTTGGAGCAAGTGATTTTTCTGGTACCCGTACGCTGTATTATCATGTAAATTCCGAATATTTCTCTTTTTGCACAACACTTAAACCCCTATTGACCCTCCCTCACATAAAAAAGAAATTAAATGAATCATGGCTGGCTGAATATTTAGCTATTCCTGAAATGTTCGAAACGGTGGAAGCAAATACCACTATTTATCAAGGAATCAAGCAACTTCCACCATCACATACCTTAATCGTTAAACAAGGTCAGGTGAAATTATCAAGGTTTACAAGAGTCAATATCGACGAAAGAATCAGATATAAAACGAACAAAGAGTATGAAGAAGCATTTGTAGAAATTTTCCAAACAGCAGTAAATTCAAGAGTAAGAACTAATCGTAATGTAGGTGCTCAATTAAGTGGAGGGTTGGATTCTGGATCTGTTGTTGGCTATGCATCTCGAGAGTTAAAAAGGCGAGGAAGAAGACTGCATACATATAGTTACATTCCACCTAGTGATTTTCAGCAGTGGACGCCAAAACATAGAATTGCGGATGAGAGACCTTATATACATTCAACCGTCCAATATGTCGGCAATATAGAAGATAATTACCTAGCGCTTGAAAACAGTTGTCCCTACACAGAAATTGATACCTGGTTGGAAACATATGAAATGCCCTATAAATTTTTTCATAACTCATTTTGGATTAGAGGCGTATACGAAAAAGCTTTTCAAGATGGTGTAGGTACTTTATTAAATGGAGCCAGAGGGAACTGGAGTATATCTTGGGGACCATACCTTGATTACCAGACATTGTTATTAAAGCAGAGGAAGTTCCTATTATTTTATAAAGAATTAGATGCTTACAGTAAAAATATTGGTGTCAAAAAGTCTAGAATTTTCTCAAGGATATTGAATAAAGCTTATCCTGCTATATTTAGTAAGCATCATGATTCTTACAAGATTCCTATGTTAATAAATCAAGATTTTGCTAATCAGACTGGAGTCTTTCATAAACTAATTTCAAATGGAATTGAGCCCCTTGAATTTAAGACACCAAATGCATATGAAGCTAGGAAAAAGTGTTTTGAACAAGTAACATTTTGGAACTCAAACGGAACAGTAAATACTAAATTATCGTTGCGATATAAATTGTGGAATCGTGATCCGACAAATGATCTGAGAGTTATTAAATTTTGCTTATCCATCCCAGAAAGCCAATTCGTACAAAATGGTTTTGATAGATCATTAATTAGAAGAGCGACAAAGGGTATACTTCCTGAGAAAGTAAGATTGAATCAGCGTGTTCGAGGTATACAAGGTAGCGACAGTCTATTTAGAATGATTCCTTTATGGAAGAATTTTATCTGCGAATTAGAAACATTGATTAAAGACCCTTTAGTAAAGGAATATCTAAACACAGACCTTATCGAAAAAACGACTGCTAGTTTAAAAGATAACCCCCGCCCTGAAAATGTATTTAATTTAGATTTTGTATTATTAATGAGAAGTTTAATTACTTATAGATTCTTGAAGAAATATATTTGAAGAGGTGTTTTGGGGATTGAAATAAGAAAAGCTTCTCTAATTTTATTAAGGGAGGTGATACAATGAAAAGCTGGAAGAAGCCAGAATTAGAAATTTTAGACGTAAATATGACTTTTGCAGGACCTGGGATTAGAATACCGGATGCTGTTCAACATGATCCGGATGAGGATGTACATTACAGCTAATGAACATCAACCTAAAAGAAGAGGCTGTTCAGAAAGTCAGTTTGTTGACTTTTTGTAGGCCTCTCCCTATTTTAAATGTGCTGCCAATAACAAAAAGTTAATAAAGATTAATCATGAAAATACTAAAAATTTACATTTATAATGTAAAAAATTATTACATATTTAAGTACTTAATAATAATAGTTTATTGGGATATTTATTTTATAATTCACTTTAATGATGGAAGCAAGAATTAACTCAGCATTACAACTCAATGTAGAATTTGCTGGAACAAACAATATTACTCTAGTTTTTACTTGACTATAAATTTGGGAAGTGGTAAGTTGGAATTACAATAATGTTCTTTATAAAGAACCGTTTTAATTATTATATGGGTGAAATAATATTATTTATGGCTTGATTCTATTTTTAAAGTTTTTGTTCTTTATAAAGAACAAAATTCTTGTTAGTAATGGAGGATAAAATGAGCATTATATTAGGTGTTTATAAAGTGCTTCGACAAGATCAAAGAAACATACTGGATTTTGTTCCTTATACTCAACCCGATGTATCGAAGAATTACAAACCTCTTCCAATTACACCGTATTACAACCTAAAAAACCTACCATATTATGATTCTCACAAACAGCTAGCAATTACAGCAGACGCCATTATTGATAATAGACAAGAATTATGTAATCAACTAGAAATAACTGGTTCACAAAGATTAACCATCTCAGATAGCCATTTAATTTTATTAGCTTATGACAAATGGGAAGAAGATTGTCCCAAATATCTTATAGGAGACTATGCATTTATGCTGTGGGATGAAAAAAAGAATAAACTCTTTGGAGCAAGGGATTTTTCTGGTTCAAGAACCCTTTACTATTATCAAGATAAAGAGATTTTTTCTTTTTCCACTCTAATAAAGCCATTACTGACACTACCAAACTATAAGAAGCAGTTAAACCATTCATGGCTAGCAGAGTTTATTGCTATCCCAACGTTAGTGGAAGCAGCAGATATGACAAGCACCGTTTATCACTCTATTCACCAAGTCCCTCCTTCTCACAGTATCACGGTAACTGCGAATGGTGAAGTGAAATTGAAGAGATACTGCACAATCAACATTGATCAAGAGCTCAAGCTATCGTCAAATGAAGAGTATATAGAAGCTTTTCATGAAGTGTTTGGCCGGGCTGTAAAAGATAGATTGAGAACTAACGGAAAGGTTGGGTCACATTTAAGTGGAGGACTAGATTCGGGAACAGTAGTTAGTTTTGCTGCTAATGAATTAAAAAAAGAGAACAAGACGTTACATACATTTAGTTATATTCCTGAAGGCGATTTTAAGGACTGGACATCTGATTATTATGTGCCGGATGAAAGGCTATTTATAAAAGAAACCGTGAATCATGTTGGAAATATTAACGATAATTATTTGAGTTTCCCTGGGGCAAGCCCCTTGTCTGAAGTGGATGAGTTCCTTGACATTATGGAAATGCCGTATAAGTTTTTCGAAAACACGTTTTGGTTAAAAGGAATTAGCGAAGCAGCTGCGAAACAAGGAATATCGGTGATGTTGAATGGAGCACGTGGGAATCATTCTATTTCATGGGGGTCGATGAGATTAAATTACGATTACTATAGTACTCTGCTTAAGCAATGGAAATGGATTCAATTAAATCAAGAGTTAACTAGTTTTTGCACAAGTTTTCGAACAGGAAAAAAAGTGATGCTTCCTTTCTTGGCCAAGAGGACCTATCCAGCCTTACGTGCTTTTCTAACAAAACAAAAGGAACCAAGTTATTCTTTTCCGAGTTTTATCAACCCTGAACTTGCGAAGAGCACTAAAGTGTATGAAAAACTGCAAGAGTTTGGAATGCAAGGATTGGGGGAGTCAGTAAAAGACTTAGATCAATATCGCCACGACTATTATCGACAGTTATATCCTTGGAATAAAAGTGGTGTAGCAAATACCAAACTTTCATTACGTTATGGTGTTTGGGACCGTGATCCTACCAATGATCTTCGGGTGATTAAGTTCTGTCTTTCCCTCCCAAAAGAACAATATGTATTAGGCGGGCTTGAGCGTTCGTTTTTAAGAAGGGCTACAAAGAACAAATTGCCTGATAAAGTACGTTTAAACCAAGACCATAGAGGGCTTCAAGGAGCAGATGTGATCCACCGTATGAAAAAGGATTGGGGAAGTTTCAAGCAAGAGTTGAAGAAGATGAGCAATGACTCCATGCTATCTGAATTAATCGATACTAAAATAATAAAACAAGCAATTTCAAACTTAGGCGATATGCCAAGACAAGAAATGGTCATAGAGAACGACTTTAAAATCTTAACCAGAAGCCTTATTTTGTATCGTTTCTTACAGAAACAAGGATAAATTGAAAGGAGGTGAGAGTAATGAAAAGAGAGTGGAAAACACCTATGGTTGAAGTGTTGGATATTAGCATGACAATGAATGGACCTGGGAATGCAAATGCGGATTGTTTTGATGTTTCTGATGGGAAAAGTGAAACTCATGAAGGTAGGTCTAATGCAAGCTGTTTAAACAACAGCTAATTGAAATCATTTTAAAATAATAATGGTATAACCCTTTGTTAAAAGGGTTATACCTAAATCACGGAGGCTTTATGATAAAAAATAGTAATCTGCTACTCTACAAAGCATTCGGCTTCACCATCACAACTGAATATCCTCTACCCGAGTTAGAACCTCTCACCATATACCCCAACTTTCCAGACATTACTATTAAAAAAGGTAGATTAGAAGAAAAGTGGGATGAAGTTTCTGAACCTAACCGTTACTTCCATATTGTAGAGAATTTGTGCATGTTCGAGATCCCAGGTACGGCGATTTTTCAAGTGAAAAACGGTAATGAAATTATTGTTAGTGCAGTGGAAGAAGCGGAAGTGGATCATATTCGACTTTACCTGCTTGGTACATGTATGGGAGCAATTCTAATGCAAAGGCGGATTCTTCCTCTCCATGGAAGTGCCGTTGCCATCAATGGAAAAGCATATGCCATTGTTGGGGACTCTGGTGCTGGTAAATCTACAACTGCTTCTGTACTGCTGCAAAGGGGTTACGAATTAATAAGTGATGATGTCATTCCAGTTACTTTTACAATAGACAATATTCCAGTCGTTACTCCTGCGTATCCTCAACAGAAACTATGGCAGGAGAGTTTGAACAAATTTGGTATGGAGTCAAGCAATCTTCGACCTATTATAGATAGAGAGACAAAGTTTGCTATACCGGTTTCTTCTCAGTTTACGACAGCCACACTTCCATTAGCAGGGATATTTGAATTAGTAAAAACAGAGGAGGAAGCGACAACATTTACTCCTATCCAAGGATTAAATAGACTCCACACTTTGTTTTTGCACACGTATCGAAATTTCTTTCTTTCCCGGGCTGGACTCATGGAATGGCATTTTCAAACAACAGCTAAAATGGCAAATAAAATTACGTTCTATAAGATACAACGATCCAGTTCGGAATTTACAGCTAATCAAATAACAGATTTTATAATTAATTCTATTGAAAGAAAGGATGAAGTGGTAAATGGGTAGAAGTGAAACACTTTCTCAAAACCAAGTGATTTCTCAAGTAGAAGGAAACATTGTTAGTGATATGGATGGAGAAAAAGTGATGTTTAGTATTACGAACGGAAAGTATTATAACCTTGGTGAAATAGGTGGTGTCATTTGGGATTTAATAGAGAACCAAAGCACACTTGAAAGCATAGTCCAGGAATTAATGAAACAGTATGATGTTGATCACGAATTGTGTGAAAATCAAGTGATGACGTTTATGGATATGCTTTATGGAGAAGGGTTAATTTCTGTAGTAACAAAGTAATCTTTTACAAGGGGACCTTAAAGATGAACAAATTAAAGATTTTATGGAACACGGATAAAGAGTCAAGGAAACTATTTATAGAATCCTATATTTATATGGCGTGGGCCAGATATCTTAAGAGCATTCCTTTTTCTAAAGTTGCTCCATCTTTAGGGTTGAAAATGAAGGAGACTTCTTTTGATCCTTTACTGACCAATAGGAAAGTACTTGCTAATGTTTCTCAATCGATCCATATTATGAGTAAATACACCTTTTGGGAAAGCCAGTGCCTGGTAAAAGCAATTGCTGCTATGAGGATGCTAGAAAAACGGGAAATTGAAAGTACACTTTATCTTGGCACGGCAAAGGATGAGAACGGGAAATTGATTGCACATGCCTGGTTACGAAGTGGACCTTATTATGTCACTGGTGCAGAAGGAATGGAACGGTTTACTGTAGTTGGGAAATTTGCTAAGACTTTAGGGGGAACAGGTCGTTATGAAGGAAACTAACTTAAATGTAGAGAGAGTTCCAAAGGAGTTGCTCTTCCTTTTAGAGCTGTTAAAGGAGCATTCCTGTTAGAAGGATTTTCGGGGACTTGAACAAAAAAGAGCCCTCTTGGTATGATACGGGGTGTCAAATCGTGCACCGAATTGACCCCTAACTTAGGTAACCAAGGAGGACTCCAACATGGATTTTAAACAAAATCAGAAGATAAATCAAGTCACCGAAAATACACTTGTAGTCGGAATCGATATTGCAAAGCGGAAACACTTCGCCTGCTTTGTCGATGACCGTGGGCGTGTGCTTCAAAAATCTTTTTCGGTATTACAGTCTAGCGACGGTTTTGATCGTTTTTACGAGCGTATTTTGGCTGCCATGAAAGAATACGAAAAGACGGAGGTCATTGTCGGGATTGAACCTACCGGCCATTACTGGCTTAATCTAGCCTATTTCCTTGAGGAACGAGGCATTCCCCTGGTGATGACCAATCCTATGCACGTTAAGCGGTCAAAAGAATTGGATGACAACTTGCCAACCAAACATGACCGTAAAGATGCGTTAGTTATCGCTCGCCTGATTAAAGATGGACGCTTCAGTTATCCTCGTATCCTAAAGGATGTGGAGGCTGAACTCCGTGTGGGTTCAACGTTCAGAAGCAAGTTGACAGAGGAACTGGGTGCCGTCAAAAACATGGTCATTCGCTGGCTGGATCGCTATTTTCCTGAGTTCACCCAGGTCTTTCCGACATTCGGAAAGATGGCAATGGCTGTCCTGGAGTGCACACCATTTCCGGCCGATCTTCATCAGAAACAACCGGATGAAGTATTGGCACTTTACCGTAAGGTCGAGGGGCTCAAATCCCCCCAAAGGCCGAAAGCCATACGACTGATAGAACTCGCTTCAGACTCGATCGGGGTAACAGAAGGACGGGAGATGGCCCGTATGGAAATTGCCACACTCGTTCGCCGTTACCACCAGTTAGAACAAGAGATTGAAAGCATTACGCAGCACCTGGTTGAACTTATCCAAACATCAGTAGAATACGAATGGCTCTCAACGGTTCCTGGACTTGGAGATACCACGATTGTCGATTTACTAGCTGAAATCGGAAGCTTTTCTCACTATGAAGATCCACGCCAACTAATCAAACTCGCGGGATTGACATTACGGGAAAATTCCTCCGGCCAGCACAAAGGACAAAAGCGAATCTCCAAAAGGGGCAGAAGAAAGCTTCGTTCCCTCCTATTCCGAGTGATGATGCCGATGATTCGCCATAATGAAGCTTTTAAAAGGCTCCATGATTACTACACAAACCGTAAGGATAATCCGTTACGCAAGAAGCAATCCATCGTGGTCCTATGCGGAAAACTCTTAAAAGTTCTCCATGGAATCAGCACGAAGCACAAAGCGTTTGACGCAAAGCGAATGATGAGGGATATTCCTAGTCTCGCAGAGGCTATGTAAAGTCCTGCATCCCCTTTAAAGACCTAGACAACAGGATGACACGGAGAAGCTGGCACTATTTTTTCCATTCGACCTCGAGTCCCTAAAGGAGCTTCGCTAGCCTCTGCCTTATGACTAGACCGAACGAAGGAATGTAGGCACACTGATGCCCAGAGACATGGGAGGGTACGTCATCATAAGCTACGCAGAGATCCATTGTGCATCGTATATCCAATGATCACTACTTTACCATCATTACCCAGTAGTGACCGCGTAGCGTACCCACCAAATGTAAGAGAATCACAAATTTATTAATATCTGTTAGGGAGTATGTCGAAAAATATTTTTTTGACATCCCACCAACGGGTCAAACCGTTGATATATCAATATTTATAGAGGGAGGAACCATCTATACATATAGTGGATATGGAAATGATTGACTGGAGCCTCTTTTTAGACTTAGCATTACATCATCGCCTTTACCCGCTAATCCATCAAAGAATAAAAGAAATGGACTTTATTCCAAGTGAAGTGAAAAAGCAACTAACGAACTATTTTAAAAGTAATACGTTTCAAATGCTCAAGCTTAGTGCGGAGATGAACTGGGTAAACGCAACGTTTAAAGAAAGTGATATCCCGTTAATATTTCTAAAAGGCCCAAACTTAGCACATGACTTATACGGAGATTTATCTTTGAGAACATGTAGCGATTTAGATGTCCTTATTCCAATCGCCCAGCTTGAGAAAGCAGAAGAGCTTCTCAACCTACATGGGTATATAAAGGATGATTATATCGAAACGATTCTAGGGGATTGGTCATGGAGACATCATCATATAACGTTTTTCCATAAGGAAAAGGGCGTGAAATTAGAAATCCATTGGCGCCTAAATCCTGGGCCTGCCTTTGAACCGAGCTTTGACCACTTGTGGAAGCATAAGAGAACGAGCTCGCTTCTTAAAGAACCATTATATATTTTAGGAAAAGAAGACTTGTTTTTCTTCCTTATTACCCATGGAGCACGACATGGGTGGTCCCGCTTGAGATGGCTTTGTGATATTCAACAAATGCTAAAAGCTGACCTGAATTGGCGTGAAGTCATGAAAAAAATGAGAAAGTACCACGTAGAAAAAGTAGGCGGGCAGGCTTTTCTACTTGCAGAAGGGTTATTAGACTCCAGAATGCCTAAATATGCAAATAGGATTATTGATAAGAAGTCTATGAAGCTAGCACAAGAAGCCATCTTTTATTTAGAAAATATGGTGAACCTTCATACAGATCCAGTTCCAAAATATGTTTCAAAGTTCCACGGAAGACACCAATTTGCATTAATGTCTCCACAGCAGAAGTTTTTGTCGATGATATGTTGGTTGTTCCCTTATCCTGAAGACGCGGAAACTCTACCATTACCAAAGTTATTACACTTTCTTTATTTTCCATTAAGGCCGATGTTGTGGGCTTGGAGGAAATCTCGAAGGCAGATAGTTTCTTAATGAAGTTGAAAAATGGATTGTTTGTAGTGGTTACATATATAGAAAGTACATTATGGAGTTATTAACCCATGTAAGGACCAAGGAGGTTTTATTGTGAGCGCTGTGCTCTATTTTTTTAAGCAGATCCAAGCTTATGCAGGGAAAGTTCTCTACATTAATATGGCATCTATGATAATCATCGGTCTACTTGATGGGATTGGATTGTTGTTATTGATTCCGATGATTACAATGACAGGATTCGTTAATTTTGAGGTCAGTGGTACACCTTTTGCTGGAGTTTATGAAATCTTGCAGAGGATTCCGGATCTCATAGGACTACCGGGTATTCTCTCTATTTATGTATTGATTGTAATTGCGCATAATTTGGTGCACCGTCAAATAACGATACGAAATGCTATTATCCAGCACGGGTTTTTTAGACATTTACGGGTGAAAACTTATGATGCGTTTTTGCATGCGAACTGGAATTTTTTTATTAAGAATAGAAAGTCAGATTTAATCAACTATATGACAGCAGAAATTGCTAGGGCGAGTGCTGGAACCAATTCATTCTTACAATTTCTTTCTTCTTTAATTTTTACAGGTATTCAAATCGGCTTGGCTTTATGGTTGTCGCCAAGTATAACGGGCTTTGTTCTATTAAGCGGTATACTGCTTGTACTTTTAAATCGGAAGTTTCTAAAATGGTCCATGGAGCTTGGCAAGAGAAATTATGATTTAGGTAGAAGCTATTTAGCGGGAATTACAGATCAAATTAATGGAATCAAGGATATCAAGAGTAATACATTGGAAGATACACGGATGGATTGGTACCAAACCATTACAGATCGAATGAAAAATGAACAAATTGAGTACACCAAGTTGAAAACAAAATCACAAATGTACTATAAAATAGCTTCTGCCATCTTAATAGCAACCTTTATCTACATCGCTGTGAATCTTTTTAATGCTCAGGTCACGCAGCTTATGTTAATTATTATCATTTTCTCAAGGCTGTGGCCAAGGGTAGCGGGAATTCAAGGTTCGTTAGAGCAGTTGGCGACTACCATCCCTGCATTCCAAGCAGTGATTGCCATTCAATCAGAATCTAGAAAGGCAAGAGAGTTTACAGCTGTGGAAAATAGTAAGCCGCTATTAGTGAAGAAAAGTATTGAAGTGAAGGATGTTTTTTTTCGGTATAATACTGACCAACCTGATTTTGCATTAAAGAATATTAATTTGCACATACCGTCTAATCAAATGACTGCTGTAGTTGGCAGGTCTGGTGCTGGAAAGAGTACTCTTATAGATTTACTTATGGGGCTGAACCAACCAGAGTGTGGTGAGGTGTTGGTTGATGGGAAGTCTCTCACAAAAGATAACCTAATATCATTAAGAAAAGCAGTTAGTTATGTACCCCAGGATCCTTTCCTTTTTAACACAACTGTGAGGGAAAATTTGATGTTAGTTAATCCAAATGCTACTGAAGAAGAACTTTGGGAAGCGCTTTACTTCTCTTCAGCAGCAGAGTTCGTCAAAAAACTGCCTGATGGATTGGACTCCGTGATTGGGGATAGAGGAATAAAGCTATCTGGAGGGGAACGCCAACGTCTGGTTATTGCAAGAGCTATATTAAGGAAGCCATCAATTCTTGTATTAGATGAAGCAACTAGTGCACTTGATTCTGAAAATGAAGCGAAAATACAGCAAGCCATAGAAAACTTAAAAGGCAAAATGACGATTATTGTTATTGCTCATAGGCTATCGACCATTCGAAAAGCAGACCAAGTGGTGGTTCTTGATGAAGGAACCATTATTCAAAAAGGTGGCTTTGTCCAACTAGCAGAAGAGAAAAAAAGTGTATTTAGTAATTTGGTAAAGAACCAACTAGAAGCAATGTCTTAACGCTCACGATGTGGGTGTTTTCTTTTTTCCACGCTTTAAGCAAGGGGATTGGAGAGGTGTAATTTGGAAGTAATGAATTTTGGTCAAATTTTTAAAATTGTGTTCGTGTTAATACTTTTGTTACTAATCTATCCTGTATTTGACAACAACCGAATAAAAGTAGTGGAACATACAGTCATTATAGAAAATCTTCCTGAAGCTCAAGACGGTTTTACCATTCTACAAATAACCGATCTCCATGAAAAGGAGTTTGGGGAAAAGCAAAAAAGGTTAATTAAAGAAATTAATGATATTGAATATGATGTAATTGTTTTTACTGGAGATATGCTGAACAATAGTAACAGCCAAAATTACAGTCCATTTTACAACTTAATTGAAGGAATTGAAAATAAAGAGCATGCACTTTTTGTGCCTGGTAATGCGGATCCTCGTCCATATTTGTTTACAAAGTCTGGGATTGAAGTAAATGATTTTATTGTTGGGATGGAAGAAAGGGGAGTCGTTTTCTTAGATTCTACATATACAATTAGACTAGGTAATTCATTAGTTAGGGTAGTCGATTTTGAGAGCTCCATTATTAGTAATAAGAGAATCGAGGCGTATAAAGCTTCATCAGCAAATGGAAATTTTTCGCCTTATGTTAAGCTTCAAATGGATAAAAATGAAGAAAATAAGATATTAAATGAAGAATCATCTGATTTATTAATTGCTTTAAATCACTATCCAATTCCTGATTCTCGCATGGATGTTTTATTCAGTGATGATTTTTACAATATCAGAAAGTTCGATTTGATATTAGCTGGGCATTATCATGGTGGACAATATAGAATACCATTTTATGGAGCACTATTTATTCCAGAATCCTATTATGAAAGAAACGGTCTCTTCCCACCCCAGGACAGAGTAAAAGGTCTCTGGGAATACAAAGAAATTAAACAATATGTTAGCACAGGTCTAGGCAGTAGTGATACTATACCTTTTATGAAGTTTCGCTTGTTTAATACACCGGAAATAAACGTTATTACATTTACATCAAAAAAGTAAGTGCCAAGTTGGAAGGCACTTACTTCTTTGTATCCTGATTTATTTTCCATTTATTGAATTCCAAAAAATCTTTGAATTGTTCTTTCGTCACACCGGAGTCCATTGCCTCTCTTACAAGGGTGGCCCATTCCCGGTCAAGGTTTTCTTTTGCATGGGTTTCGTCTTCATCGTGGAGGAGGGAATTAACGCTGACTCCAAGTACAGATGAGACTTTTTCAAGAAATTGAACGGATGGGTTGGATTGCAAATTCCGTTCTATCGAGCTTAGGTATGATTTGGCCACGCCGGCACGTTCTGCTAATTCTGACATGGACATTTTTCGTTGTTCCCTAAATTTTTTAATTCGTTCACCAATCATGGCTTTCACCTTCCTATCATGCTTATTATAGCATATAACGAAGGGATTGTTAGATATTTAGAACGAAAATACGTAAATATTCACAAAATTAGAGCTTAAATGAAGTATGATTGCGATAATTATGTAAGAAATCTCTAATTTCTGCGGAGGAAATACCCATGTTCAATGCGTTTGTAATTAGATCCACCCACTCCTTATCTAAATTTTCCGTCATTTTAATTGTTATGTTTTCCATTATCCTTTTCCCTCCTAAAATACTTTGGTATTTCAGGCAGCCCAGCCATCTTAATTCGTAAAAGGATGTTTCTCTTTTACACAATCTTAGATCTGTTGACTTTGCGTCCTTGCCTTTCAGCAAGTTTGCCTTTTACTGTTGTTTCGAATCATTCGATATACAACTTTTGTATTACTACCTTTGTCCTTGCTATACCCTGAATTTATTATAAATTAACTAAATATGGAATGTTGCAGATAAATGTCGAACGGCTTATATTATTTTAAAAAAATGATTTTAGAAAAGAATGTTGTTTAAATACGAATTTAAGGAATTGATTAGCTGTATTTGAATAGTAAAAAGCACTATTTGTGAGGGTTTTTTCAAAAAAAGAAAAACATTATTTTTGTCGATTTTCTACTACTTAACATTCATTTTACATACATCTTCCTTTTGTACCCCCGTAAACGTCTACGGCTTTGCGAATAAAAGTCAACCTAACCGTAATAAAAGCTATTCCCACTCCATTATGGTAAAATGTTCTTTTCGGACTAATCATATCTGATATTTAACTAAAAGTTGCATACTATAAATACATGTGAATGAAAGGATGTTCTGACGTGATGAAAGTGAAGTTGCCAAAGCCTTTTACGTTTGAAGGCGGTGATCGTGCGGTATTGATGTTACACGGTTTTACTGGGAATTCGGCAGATGTGCGGATGATGGGCCGTTTTCTAGAGAAGAGAGGGTACACCTGTCATGCCCCACAATATAAGGGTCATGGGGTGCCGCCGGAGGAATTGGTTCACACTGGTCCTGAGGATTGGTGGGAGGACGTGATGGAGGCCTATCAATTCTTGAAGGATAAGGGGTTTGAAAGCATTGCAGTAGTCGGACTGTCATTAGGCGGTGTTTTCTCATTGAAATTAGGTTATACGATGCCTGTGAAGGGTATTGTGCCTATGTGTGCCCCGATGTATATCAAGAGTGAGGAAATCATGTATCAGGGAGTACTCGAATATGCTAGGGAGTTCAAGCGCCGTGAAGGAAAAACTGCTGACCAGATCGAACAGGAAATGAAAGAATTTGAACAAACTCCAATGAATACACTGAAGTCACTGCAGGAATTGATCGCAGACGTGCGGAATAATGTAGACATGATCTACTCGCCGACATTTGTGGTACAGGCCCGCCATGACAATATGATCAACACGGACAGTGCCAACATCATTTACAACGAGGTCGAGTCTGACGATAAGAAAATCAAATGGTACGAGGAATCCGGACATGTCATAACCCTCGACAAAGAGCGCGAGCAACTACATGAAGATGTATATGAGTTTTTAGAGTCGTTAGATTGGTAATACTAATACTATAGCAAATGAAGTTCCCTAGCTGGTGATTGGAACGATAGGCGTAGACTCCTGTGGGAGGAAGGGACAGGGAAGATCCTCAAGCGTTGTGAGGAGGCTTCCGGACCGCCCACTGGAAAGCGAAGCCTAGCGTGTAAATCAACAGCGGTGAACTACAGACATTCAAAACCCGAAAAAAGGGGAGGGATATATAATGGAAGAAATTATTCAGCAACACGTAGATAAACTTCTTTCCTACATGAAAGAAGAAGCCTATAAGCCACTGACCACACAAGAACTGGAACAGGCTTTTGGCATAAAAGACTCAGAAGAATTCAAAGACTTCGTTAAAGCGTTGGTCTATATGGAAGATCAAGGCCTCATCGTACGCACCCGCAGCAACCGCTACGGCCTGCCAGAGAAAATGAACCTTATCAAAGGAAAAGTGATTGGCCACTCCAAAGGCTTTGCATTTGTGATGCCGGAAGAAGCGGATATGGACGATGTATTCATTCCTCCAAATGAGTTGAATAATGCGATGCACGGAGACATTGTACTTGTGCGTGTAAGCAGGAAAGCTGCTGGCGACTCAAGGCAGGAAGGTACCGTTATCCGTATTGTGGAGCGTGGCGTCAAGGAGATTGTGGGTACATATACTGAAAGCAAAAGCTTTGGTTTTGTCATTGCTGATGACAAGAAAATCGCAAATGATATTTTTATTCCGAAAAGTGCCAGCAACGGGGCCGTTGAAGGGCATAAAGTCGTTGTAAAATTAGTGACGTATCCGGAAGGTCGCTTAAGTGCAGAAGGGGAAGTCATCCGTATTCTTGGACATAAAAATGATCCGGGTGTGGATATCCTATCTGTCATTCATAAGCACGGCCTGCCGCAGGAGTTCCCAAGAGAGGTCCTCGACCAGGCAAATGCGACGCCGGATGAAATCGATGAAAAGGACCTGGGGGACCGCCGTGACCTTCGCGATCAGGTAATCGTGACGATTGATGGAGCGGACGCTAAGGACTTGGATGACGCCGTAACCGTGACTAAGCTTGATAATGGTAATTATAAGCTTGGAGTCCATATCGCCGACGTTACTCACTATGTCACTGAAGGTTCAGCGATAGACTTGGAGGCACAGGAACGAGGAACAAGTATTTATCTCGTGGACCGTGTTATCCCGATGATTCCTCATCGCCTGTCCAACGGAATTTGCTCGTTGAACCCAAAAGTAAACCGACTCACCATTTCTTGTGAGATGGAGTTGAATAATGCTGGGGAAGTCGTGAAGCACGAAATCTTCCACAGTGTCATTAAGACGACGGAGCGGATGACGTATACCGACGTGAACAAAATTCTAGTGGATAAGGACGAGGAAGTAACGTCCCGTTATGAATCCTTGGTTCCAATGTTCCAGCTCATGGAGGAGTTAGCTGCTGTCCTTCGTAAAAAACGTATGACACGTGGTGCCATCGATTTTGATTTCAAGGAATCCAAAGTAATTGTGGATGAAGAGGGTGCACCTAAGGATGTTGTGCTTCGTGAGCGTTCTGTTGCCGAGCGTTTGATTGAGGAGTTCATGCTTGTTGCAAATGAAACGGTGGCCGAGCATTTCCACTGGATGAATGTGCCGTTCATCTACCGTGTCCATGAGGATCCAAAAGAGGAAAAACTGCAACGTTTCTTTGAATTCATCACAAACTTCGGTTATGTGGTGAAAGGAAAAGGTAACGAAATTCACCCGCGGGCACTTCAAGAAGTTATTGAGGCGGTACAAGGGAAGCCGGAAGAGATGGTGGTATCCACTGTCATGCTTCGTTCCATGAAGCAGGCAAAATATGATGAGGAAAGCTTAGGCCACTTTGGTCTATCCACGGAGTTCTATACACACTTCACCTCACCGATCCGTCGTTATCCGGATTTAATTGTCCATCGCTTGATCCGCACGTATCTTATTCAGAAGAAACTGGATGAGAAAACACAGGAAAAATGGAGCGACAAGTTGCCGGAGATAGCGGAGCATTCCTCCAATATGGAGCGCCGCGCAGTTGATGCCGAGCGTGAAACGGATGAACTGAAGAAATCCGAATACATGCTTGATAAAATTGGCGAAGAGTACGATGGCATCATCAGCTCTGTGACCAACTTCGGGATGTTCGTTGAGTTGCCGAACACCATTGAAGGGCTTGTCCATGTGAGCTACCTGACAGATGACTATTACCGTTATGATGAACGCAATTATGCGATGATCGGGGAACGTACAGGCAAGGTTTATAGAATCGGGGACGAAATCACAGTCCGTGTCATCAATGTTAATAAAGATGAACGTTCCATTGATTTTGAAGTAGTAGGGATGAAAGGCACTCGCCGTCCTGACACGAAGAGCGCACCACGTGTCATTCAAAGTGAGCGTAAAAAGCCTGCAAAAGGTCGCAGTCAGAAGCGTAAAGCAGAAAGCGACATCGATGATTACACATTTGAGATTGGCTGGACGACACAAGGTCCAGCTAAAAAGAAAAAGAAGAATAAAAAGTTCTTTGAAAATGTACCAAAACAGAAACGCAAAAAGAAGAAGTGATAAACTTCGAGATGTGGAGAGCCTTTTTACAAGATGAGGCTCTTCTTTCTTGTAGAGGGGTGGTGGATTTGGTAAAATATTCACTACGCCATGTTAGAAAGAAAGGGGGGAGACCTACGTGCCAAAAGGGGAAGGTAAGGTCATCAGCACCAATAAAAAAGCGAATCACGATTACTTCATTGAACAGACTTATGAAACAGGTATGGTCCTGCAAGGTACAGAAATCAAATCCATGCGAGCTGGCCGAGTTAACTTGAAAGACTCCTTTGCAAGAGTGCAAAACGGCGAAGTATTCTTGCACAATCTGCACATCAGTCCTTATGAGCAAGGTAACCGTTATAACCATGATCCGCTACGTACACGCAAGTTGCTTCTTCATCGTAAACAAATCAATCAGCTTATCGGTCTTACAAAAGAAGAAGGATATGCTTTAGTACCTTTAAAAATCTATCTTAAGAATGGCTATGCCAAGCTTTTAATAGGACTCGGTAAAGGTAAGAAAAAGTATGATAAGCGTGAAGACTTGAAAAAGAAAGAAGCGAAACGTGATATTGAGAGAGCGTTCCGTGAACGTCAAAAGGAATAGAGTAGTGGAATTTACAGTAACTTACAATTGCAAAGTTATCTGTATGTGCTATAATATAGTTGTCGCTGATACACAGAGCGATGCTTTGATAATTGAATAGCCAACTTGTTGGCTTGATTATCTCTCCCGTAGAAACCTCGTGTTTTGCTCTTTGTTGATTTAAACTTCAACAGGGACATTTTAATCGAGGGGACGTTACGGATTCGACAGGGATAGTTCGAGCTTGGGTTGCGAGTCGGGGGGATCGTCCTCGTCATCAACGTCAACGCCAATAATAACTGGCAAAGAAAACAACAACTTCGCATTAGCTGCCTAATAACAGTCTGATGCGGTTCCTCCCTCCATCGCCCATGTGGTAGGATCAGGGACTCACTCTTAGTGGGCTACGCCGGAGATCGCCGTCTGAGGTCAAAGGAAGAGAACAATCAGGCTAGCTGCCAGGATGCCAGTCAATAGGCGGAACGGTCAGCGAATTACTAATATATTGACTACACTCGTAGATGCTCAAGTGGCGATGTTTCTGGACGAGGGTTCGACTCCCTCCGTCTCCATTTAAATGTAAGAAGACCACACTATTTACCAGTGTGGTCTTTTGTTTTGCCATAAAAAACTCCATAAACCACCTAAATTCCCGACTCCCAATCTTTCATCGTTTCAACTCCTCTCTCAGTAGTATATACTTTTTAGTATGAGCAAATGACAAGTCTCAAAGGATGATAGCATGCTAGAAGAATATATTACAAAGATGCGCGAACGTTGCCATATCAATAAATTAGATCCACATGTCATCCCCACTTTTAATAGCTTATCGGATGAAGAGTTATCCGAGATTCAAAGTGGATACAAGGATACATTGGATATTATCAGGTTGTTTATGAATACATTTTTAGAAAAGAGCAAAGGTATACCTATACTTGTGGCGGTTACGGACGAAAAGGGTAATATTATTGAATATCTTGGCGATCCGAGCATGGAGGATACGGTTGTTAATCAGGTCGGTCTGAAAAAAGGCGTGCAATTCAGTGAAGCGCAAGCAGGGGTTAACTCTGTTTTAGCGGCACTTGATCTTGGGATTCCCGTTCAGATAATTGGAGAGGAACACTACTATTACTTTCTCCATCAGACTGCATGCTACAGTGCCCCTTTATTTCATAAAAATCAAGTGGTTGGTACGATCTCCATGATGACGTTTATACAGGTCGCGAATCCGCTTATCATGGCTTCTTTGGAAACAGTGGTAGATTCTATTCAGAGGGAACTCGACCTTTTGGAAAAAAACCGCTACTTGAATCTAATGAACCATATGGTGCTTGAACAATCGAATACCGGCTATATTGTGGTAGAGAAAAACAAGGAAATTGTAAGGATTAACCCTAAAGCCAGGGATATTTTAGGTTTACCTCATGAAAATGAACTCTACACCATTGATGAACTAAAGTTGTTGAGCCGTGTTCATGACCTATATGTAAAAGGGGAAGTTATCCAGGATTACAAAATTATCTTTCAAAATAAACACGAAACAAGAACATGTTTGGTAGATTTTTTCCCGTTCCAAGAAGGGACATTGATTCAGCTCCATGATATTACAGAATATATGAAAACCGAATCCTATATTCAAAATGCCGAAAAGCTTGCAATTGTAGGGCAGATGGCAGCAGGAGTCGCCCATGAAATAAAGAATCCCCTTACTACTTTAAAAGGCTTTATACAGCTGTGTGAAGAAGGTGGACCAAGTAGTGCCTTCCCGGAAATCATGTTGAAAGAAATTGAAAGGATTGATCAAATTACCAACGAGTTCCTTGTTCTCTCCAGACCGACCGTTCAGAAAAAGGACTGGCATGATGTTCGTGATCTTATCAATGAAATAGAAGTATTATTATCGAGCTTCGCCATTATTAAAAATGTCGAAATTCTATATGATTTTCAGGATGTTAAGCCTATCTATAGTGATGGTAACCAAATGAAGCAGGTATTTATCAATCTGGTGAAAAATAGTGTGGAGTCGGTGGCACAGAATGGAAAACTCACCATCAATGTAAGACTACAGGGTGATGATCAGGTTTTGATAAGCTTTAAAGATGACGGAAATGGTTTTCCTGACCATATTTTGCACAGAATGGGCCAACCATTTCTTACAACCAAAAAAGACGGCAATGGCCTGGGGTTAATGATCTGTAAACGCGTGGTAGAAGAGATTCATGATGGTAAACTTTATATCCAAAATAATCTCAATGGTGGGGCGGTAGTCGAAATAATTCTGCCTTGTAATGGCTAGCAATACCTACTCAAAGGAGGCAATCTCTATGGATTTCCAAAACAAAACGGTCATCATAACTGGTGCGGCAAATGGAATCGGCAAAGGAATCGCAACGTCCTACGTAAATGCAGGAGCACGCGTGGTGCTTGCTGACAAGGATGAAAAAGCAGGACAGGTTCTACAACAGGAGCTGGGAGACAAAGCGCTTTTCGTTAAAACGGATGTCAGAAAAGAAGAGGACATTCAACACTTGATGACTAAAACCATGAAAAACTTCCGCCAGATTGATATCCTTATCAATAATGCAGGAGTATCCCGATTTACTCCACTACATGATCTTACTGTGGACGCTTGGGACGACGTGATCAACACGAATTTGCGCAGTGTGTTCATCGCCTCCAAAGAAGCATCTAAGTTTATGAAAAATGGTGGCTCTATTGTTAACATCGCCTCCACTAGGGCGTCCATGTCCGAAGCGAACTCAGAAGCATATGCTGCAACTAAGGGCGGAATTGTGGCGCTGACGCATGCGCTGGCAGCTTCCTTAAGTGAACGGGATATTACGGTGAATGCTATTTCACCTGGATGGATCCAGAATGAAAATTATGAAGAGCTAAGGGATAAGGACCATGCACAACATCTTTCCAATCGAGTCGGGAAACCAGAAGATATTGCAAAGGCTTGCTTGTATCTAACGGACTCCGAAAACAATTTTGTCAATGGAGAAAACATTACGGTGGATGGCGGCATGACAAGAAAGATGATTTACGAGGGATAGCTAGGTATGAGAGAAAAAGTTAAGAATGATTTGCTATTATACCAAAAAGCACATGAGAACAAATGGAATCAGCTTCTGCACTACTTCGCTTTTCTCTTTGCTTTCTTAGCCTGGATTTTTCTTTTTATTAATTGGTGGGTAACCCTTGCGCTTGCTTTGTTACATTATATATTTTCATGGATTGGCCACTTTTACTTTGAAAAGAATAAGCCGGCATCCTTTAGGTATCCACTCATTGGCTTTTATGCCGGTTTCAGTTGGTTTTTCTTAAAAACGTTTGAGCTAATATCAGGCAAAAAAATTCTGCCCAAATGAACCTAGAAGCTTCGAGAACCTCCATGTTCCTCGAAGCTTTTTTTGGGATCTGGTAAACACCACCGCTGTTGATCTCCGCACTAGGCTTCGCTTTCCTAGAGGCGTTTGGGGAGCCTCCTTGGCTTGTGCCTGCGGGGTCTCCCCTATACGCTATCTCCCTCAGGAGTCTTCGCCTATTGCTCCAATCAAAAGCTAGGTTGCTGCAAAAATTAACAGTATGTTTAAACAAAGCCACCTATTATTGCGGTTTCGTATAATTCAAATCCCACTTCACACCAAAGAAATCTTGAACACTTCCGTAACGCGCTCCCCAGAAGGTATCTTGAAGCTCCATCAGTACTTTCCCGTTTTCACTAAGACGTGCATAAAGGGTGTCAACCTGTTCTTCGCTTTCCATCTCCAGCATAAGGGAGACATTGCCACCAATCTCTACTGTTTGGCCTGGGAATGAGTCGGATGCCATCAGTGTCAGGTTTCCTTTTTCAAAACGTGCGTGCATGACTAGATAGTCTGCTTCCGGTGGAGTAGGGAAATCGGCTTCACCAAAGGTCTGGATCCCAGTGATTTCACCTTCAAAAACTTCTTTATAAAACTCAAGTGCCTGTCTTGCATTGCCGTTAAATGATAGATAAGGTACAGCTTGATGCTTCATTATCAACACTCCTTTTGATTGGGTATGTACTTACTCTTTCATTATATTTTGCAATAATTGAAAAGTAAAGAACATACGTTCGACAAATGCGGTTATACCTCTTTTATACCGTTGTTGATTTCCGCGAACGGTTTCGCTTTCCGCGGGGCGCTGGTGGAGCCTCCTCGGCAAGCTTGCGGGGTCTCCACCAACCGCTACCTCCCGCCGGAGTCTCCACCTTTCGCTCCAATCACCAACTAATAGAATTTGAGAAACTAATAGTATCTATATAAAATATATTGAAAGCGGATTCACCACCTCGTATAATGGTTAAAGTCGAAACGTTTCAATCAATTGGAAAAGGATGTGAGAATCATGGCTAGGATCACATGTGATTTTTTCTCGGAGGCATTGCAATGTTCCACCTCCATGACTGTTCTCTTGCCACAGCCAAATTCACAAATAGGGGTATCAACAAAGGTCAAACAAAAGAAACACCCTACCGTCTATTTACTGCATGGCCTTTCAGATGACCATACGATCTGGACAAGATTTACGTCCATTGAACGTTATGCCTCTGCGATGGGATGGGCGATTGTGATGCCTGCTGCGGGGAGGAGTTTTTACACAGATATGGAACATGGGTACGATTTTTACAAATTTGTTAGCGAGGAAGTTCCCACCCTTGCCCAAAGCTTTTTTCCCCTATCAGATAAGAGAGAGGAAAACTTTATAGCAGGGCTTTCCATGGGTGGTTATGGCGCATTTAAGGTGGCATTGAGGAATCCGGATAAATTTGCAGCCGCGGCTAGCATGTCAGGCTCAGTGGACATCAATGAGCGATTGCCGGCATTCCCGAGAGATTTCAAGTATATATTCGGCGACCGTCCAATATTGGGAAGTAAGGATGATCTTTATCATCTTGCCTCAAGTATGGGCAAAAGCACTCCAAAGCTATATCAGTGCTGTGGCACGGAAGATCATAACTATGAAGCAAATATTCGTTTCAGGGATCATGCCATCCAAGCTGGATTAGATTTAACCTTTTCAGATGGACCTGGTGGCCATGATTGGGGATATTGGGATAAGCATATCCAGGAGGTATTGGCATTTTTTGAACAACAGCTCTAAAAGGGGGACTATATGTCATTTATTGAATCGTGTCACTTTCAGGTACATATAGATGGAAGGTTACTATATTTAGCAAAGACAGATATGGATGTGGATGGCCAGTTTGGAGACAACTGGCTAGCAATTTCTGATAAGGTGATTCAACTCTATTCGAACAATGGAGAGTTGTTCAAGACAGTAGAGTTAGAAAGCGTTAGTTCAGCCAAGCTGGAACAATTTATCGGGGCCGGGGCGTTCACCATAACTCGTGGGGATGAAGAAGTAAATGAGGTTCTCGTGCGGTGTTCCTCTTCTTATATGCAAAAGTTTTCAATCGCGGAAAAGTTCATCAATTGTCTAGCTAAAAGTGAGGAAGTTCCGCAGATATCCAAAGCAGATCTGCCGAAGCTTTGTCAAAAGTGCCAGCGCCCCTTTGAAGAGGGGACAGAGGTTTGTTCTGTATGTGTGGATAAGAAAAAGGTAATAGGAAGGATATTGGATTTTACAAATCCGTATCGAGGAAAGATTACGCTTGCTGTGGTGTTCTTGTTGATTGCAACGCTTTTGGAACTGGCACCGCCTTACTTGACGAAAATTATCGTGGATGATGTGTTAGAGCCAAAAGAACTGGGAAGTTCCCTCTTCATCCTTGTGCTCCTTTTAGGTGTCACTGGTATGGTTCTTGCGCTGATGCAATTCTTAAAAGGAATATTGGGTGTGTGGATTGGAAGCAAGATAATGGGGGATATGAGAAAAGAAATCTATCAATCTCTCATGCGCCTTTCTGTGAGCTATTTCGATAGAAGGCAAACATCACAATTCATCGGAAGGGTAAATAGTGATGCGGAATCCATCAGACAGTTTTTAACAGATGGAGTCTTATATATAATCGGGCAAGTGATGCTCTTACTTGCCATTATTGTGATGATGTTCAGCTTGGACTGGAAACTTGCTTTGTTCGCCCTCTTACCGTCACCAATTGTGTTGATTTTCTCAATCGTTATTTGGCCGCGCGTGCAGCACCTTTGGTATAAGCAATGGCAATCAATCAATAAGTTGAACATGATTGTCGGAGATACGCTTCAGGGGATACGGGTGGTGAAGGCATTTGGTCAGGAAGGGCAGGAACAAAGTCGCTATATGGATGGTAATCAGGCAGTTGTAAGTCAGACCATGAGGACGGATGGACTCTGGCAAGGCGTATTCCCGCTATTCTCCTTCATTACCGGTTCGGGGATGCTGTTGGTTTGGTATTTTGGAGGTTTGTCCGTCATAAGTGATGATATAACGCTAGGTACTTTGCTTGCATTTGTTGCTTATCTTGGTATGTTCTTTGGTCCATTGCAGTGGTTCAATCAGATGATCAGCTGGGTTACCAGAGCGATTTCTTCGGCTAATCGCATATTTGAAATTATTGATGCGCCTTCAGAAGTCCCTGATAATAAGGATCCTATCGTTTTGGATAATATTAAAGGTCATGTTCAAGTGGAAGGAGTGACCTTTGGATATGAAAAGCACCAACCTGTCATCAAAAATATAGACCTGGACGTGAAACCGGGGGAAATGATCGGGCTTGTTGGGCACTCCGGAGCAGGTAAATCCACTCTGATCAACTTGATCACCCGTTTTTATGATCCGAATGAGGGAAGGATCTTACTGGATGGGGTCGATTTAAAGAATTTAAAACAGGAGCAACTTCATCAGAGTATCGGGGTAGTATTGCAGGAGACTTTTCTATTTGATGGCACAATATCGGAAAATATCGCTTATTCCAAGGAGGATGCGACACCGGAGGAAATCATGCGCGCAGCTAAAATCGCCAATGCCCATGAGTTTGTGGTGAAGATGTCCGATGGCTATGATACAAAAGTTGGGGAACGGGGACACCGCTTATCCGGCGGTCAAAAACAGAGGATTGCGATTGCAAGGGCCATCCTGCATGATCCCCGAATCCTTATTTTGGATGAGGCTACCGCGTCTGTTGATACCGAAACGGAGAGAAAGATTCAAGAAGCCATCTCAAGGCTTGTAAAAGGGAGAACCACGTTTGCCATTGCCCACCGGTTATCGACCCTGCGTAATGCGGATCGACTTGTAGTTGTGGACAAAGGTGTTATAGCGGAAATTGGAACTCATGAGGAATTGCTTGAAAAAGAGGGAATCTATCATAAGCTTGTGGAAGCGCAAAAAGAGCTGTCACAAATCAAAGGAGTAGAGGTTGGATGAGTGAAATATTCGATATTACATACTTTGACCCGGAAAAGGTACAGTTTTTCTACGGTGAAGGCACAACCATGAACTTTAGGTATATGGACAAGGTATATCGCAATATTGGCATTTTCCGGACCTTTCCGTTTTCACGACCTTATGAATATATTTTTATCTGGGATGGTGACACAGAGCTTGGCGTTGTAAAGGATGTAAAGCAATTAAATGACGAAAGTGAAGCTGCACTCAGAAGAGAATTGAATGTTCGTTATGTGGTTCCTGAGGTGGAAAAGATCCGATCGATTAAAGAAGAACCGGGTCTTTGGGTCTTTGAACTTGATACGGATAGGGGACCATTAAAGTTGATGATGCGAAACATTCACGAACATCTTGATTTGCTACCGCCCAACCGGATCATCATCACGGACATGGACGGAAAGAGATGTGAAATCACAAGCTACAAAGAACTGGATATGCACAGCAGAAAAGAATTATCCAAAGTGATTTAATAAGTAAACTCTGTAAAAGTTGAGAAATGAAAAGAGTTTTCTAGCTGTTGATTGAAGCAAAAGGCGAAGACTCCTGAGGGTGATAGCGCTAGGTGGAGACCCCACAGGTGAAGCCGAGGAGGCTCCAGCAGCGCCCCCTAGGAAAGCGAAGCCATTTGCGGAAATCAACAGCGGCGTTTAATAGAACATATAAATGAAAATCGAATCGATTCTACACTTTAAGATCGGTTCTTTTTTCTATTTTTCATAAACATAGAAACACAGGTAATACCTACCAAACCCTTCTCTAATAAGACTTTTCAATCAATTCTCTCAATCTACGAAAATATTTCGAAAATAATATTGTAATCGTTTTCAAGAGGGGGTATAATGACGGTAGTGAAACGTATCAATTGCAGAGGGAACAGGTATAAAAGGTTGAGTGATCTCCCTTTTTATTTTTACGAACAAATTGAAACGTTTCGATAAAGGCAGTGAAATACTATATAAGGGGTGTTTGGTTCATGAAGTGGATGAAATCTAGTATTGCTATTGTTGCTTCGTTCATGCTTGTGGTTGGTTGCAGTAATTCTAATAATGCATCAAACGATGAAAGCAAGGAAGCGAATAACGGAGATCAAGTAACGATTAAGTTTGCAAGCTGGGCGCTTGGAACGGAAGAAGATCAAAATATTGAGCGTCTGATGATTGACGAGTTTGAAGAGAAATACCCTAATATCAATGTGGAAATTGATGAGTCTATTGCAACAGATGATTGGAACAACTCCCTTTCTTCTGCAGCAAGTGCCAATGCTATGCCGGACGTGTTCATGGTATCTCAAGTACCGACTGGACTTGCGAATGACTGGTTGTTAGATGTAACAGAGCTGGCTGCTGAAGATGAGGATTTTGCAAACATTCCTGAAGTTGTAACAGATTCTGTTACATACAATGATGCTGTTTATGCCATTCCTAGTGCACAGCATTTCCTTGGTTATTTTGTTAATAAAGATCTATACAACCAGGCAAACCTGGATGTTCCTGAATATGGCTTCTCTATTGATGATTTCACGGAATCTGTTCGTTCTGTAACAAATGTGAACAGTGGCGTGGTTGGGTTGAACAATCCATTTGCCATTGTGGACTGGTATCCATCCTCTGTAAACGAAACGATTGGCTGGTATACATTCAGTGATGAAGAGTATCATTTGGATAGCAACGAATTCATTTCTGGTGTTAACCTTACAAGCAACTTTGTAACAAACGGTTATTCTTATGAGAATTTATCTGATGAGCAAAAAGCTAATTTCAATGGTGAGCATGCTGGAGAAGTATTTGCTGGTGGCGGGATCGGACTTTTCTGGGATGGATCCTGGGCAGTCGAAAACTTCTCTACTAACCTAGACTTTGATTGGGATTTTGTTGGAACTCCTGGTGGAAGAACGGTTATCGTAAATGATTTCATGGGAATCTCCAAATCTACTAAGCACCAAGAGGAAGCATTCCTTTTTGCAAAGTGGATGAGCTTTGGTAAAGAAGGATTCTTAAAGCGTATTGATTTAGCGGTCGAGCATGACAAGTCATTGAACAACTTGCCTGTGACTCAAGATGAAGAAGTATTGGATGCATTCTTCGAAGTTCAGGATATCCCTGGATTACGTACAGCGTATGACAATTTGGAAAACGGTATCGTGGAGCCTGTTAAAACTGTACCAGGATTTGCTCAATCCAGATGGGAAGCGCCGACTGGTGTAGCCGTTGGTGAAGAGCCGAACGCAAACATTGCGGCATTGATTGATGCAAGTGTCAGAGGCGACATTAAAATCGAAGACTATGCAGCGCAAATTAATGAATTAGCGAATCAAAAGTATCAAGAAGGCAAAGAAGCAATTGGTCAATAAGTTGTATGACTGTTTCGCATAATTTGCAACTTCTGCGTATGGAATAATTACCCGAAATTGAAGTTACTGTCGTGCTCTTTCTTAAAAAAATAATTCTTACAGGTTAATAGTTTTAGATTTAAAGGGCGGAAAAAGTCCTGAAACCGACTTTTTCTTGGGTAATAGTAACAATATTTTAGAAAAGAGCCAACTGTAAAGGGGATGGGGATTAGATATGAAACGTAAAATGATGTTCTGGTCATTAATACTGCTGTTGCTAGTACCAGGCCAATTCGCATTTGCTGATGAAGAGAATACGCCTGAGCAGGTGGCAGAACAAGTCATTGAGCCACGCTATCTAACGATCCTCGAGCAGTGGAATGAAGTGGGACAGGGCAACGCGCAAGATTTCGAGCGCGTTGTCACTCCCGCTGATTTTTTATCCAATGATGGGAATAGCCTGCTTTCAAGTAATGAGAGCAAGGATTATGGCGATCAGGTATCCACTTGGGGAGACCGTAATGCTGTCACCATAGAAGTGGAAGTAGACGAAGAAGGGTTATATGAACTGGGCTTTGATTATTATCCTCTTGGTGAAGGAATCGTTCCAATAGAAGGTTCCATCCAAGTGAATGGGGAATATCCGTATTTTGAAAGTCGGAGAATTCTTTTTCCGAAGGACTGGAGAAGTGCAAGCAATGAGTTTGAGCAGGACCGTTTTGGGGATGAAATCATTCCTGAGCAGCTGCCGATCGACCAATGGCATTTTGTAAAAGCAGAGGATTCCAGTTATCTGCAAGCAAGACCATTAAAGTATCAATTAAAAGAAGGCAAAAATACGATCACGTTGGAGAATATCCGCGGAGAAATGCTGCTTGGCAATATTTATGTAAGCGGTGTGGGAACGATTCCTACATATGAAGATTATAGAGAGAACCAACCTGGGGACCTCGCTGAAACAAACACTATCACAATTGAAGCGGAGCACCCGCTTAAGAAGAACAGTTCTTTTATCAGACCTGTGAATAGACAGGATGCGTCCGTTGTCCCTTATGAGCGTGACAAACGCCTATTGAATGCAATCGGCGGGGAGTCATGGGAAACAAGTGGGCAAACGGCTACATGGGAAATGGAAGTGGAGGAAGCAGGCTACTACCAGATTTCCTTAAAGGTTTTACAAGAAAAACAATCTGGCTTTCCGGTGTTCCGGACAGTCATGATCAATGGAGAAGTACCTTTTGAAGAAGTGGAAAGCTATTCTTTCCAACAAAAGAAAAGCTGGGTGAATGAAACACTTAGTAACGGAGACGGGGAACCGTATTATTTTTATTTGGAAAAGGGGAAAAACACCCTGACATTAAAAGGTGACGCGTCACCTGTAAATCGCACGTTATTCGAGATGGATGAAGTGATGAAGGGCATTGAACAGCTCTCCTTATCCATTAAGCGCTTGACTGGAAACAACCAAGATCGCTCTCGCGGCTGGAGAATTACCGAGTACATGCCTGAGATTGAAGGGGAACTTACTTCCTGGGCGGATAAGCTTGAAGGAGAAAGTGAGTACCTGCTTGGCTTAAGTGATGGGAAAGAATCAGTGGAGATTGTATCGCTCAACATTGCCGTGGAACGGTTAAGGGAGCTTGCAGCAGATCCTGATAAAATTCCGGCACGACTGACACAGCTCTCCGAAGGCTCAAGCTCTGTCGCACAGCTTCTTGGTAATGCAACACTGGAATTGAAAAAACAGCCATTGATAATGGATCGAATATATATTCACGGTGACGAAACGTTGCCAAAACCGGAACTTGGATTTTTCGCAAAAACAAAAGAATCTGTCTTGAAATTCTTTCACTCCTTCCAATCCAATACATTGGCTACGGAAAAAGTGGATGATGATGTAGTGGATGTGTGGGTGAACAGACCACGACAATACGTAGAATTGATGCAAAATATGGTGGATCAAAACTTCACCCCGCAAACAGGGATAAAAGTTAGGTTTTCCATCATGCCTTCCGAGCAAAAATTGATCTTGGCCAATGCGGCGAACAGTCAGCCCAATCTCGCACTTGGAATCAGTAGCTGGTTGCCATATGAACTGGCTATCCGTGGCGCCGCATATGACTTAAGACAGTTTGAGGACTTCAATGAAACGTTAGGCCATTTCTCTCCTGGGGCGTTCTTGCCAATGATGATTGAGGATGAGGTATACGGTTTACCGGAGACGCAGGATTTCTTTGTACAGTTTTATAGAAAAGATATTTTAAATGCTTTGGATGTTCCTGTGCCTGATACTTGGGAGGAAGTAGTCGATGTCTTACCGGAGCTGCAGCGCTTTGGGTTGAACTACTATACACCGATTGCAGGGGCGGTTGCTTTCAAACCATTCCAATCAACATCCCCATTTATCTATCAACATCAAGGGGACTTGTATAAAGAGAATGGCATGGGGACCACGATCGATAGTGATGAAACGGTTCGCGGCATTCAGCTTATGACGGATTTGAACACGATCTACAGCACACCATTACAGGTGCCGAATTTCTATAACCACTTCCGTTATTCCACGTTGCCGATTGGTGTTTCTAACTTCCAGACATATGTGGAGCTTACATCTGCCGCACCGGAAATCTCAGGTTGGTGGGACATCTCCCTTCACCCTGGTGTGGAAAATGAAGACGGTGAAGTGGAGAGATGGGCGACAGGTTCTGGACAGGCTGGCATGATTTTTAACGGCAGCAAAAATAAGGACGCGGCATGGCAGGTGCTGAAATGGTGGATGTCCACAGAAACTCAGACTGACTTTGCCACCACCTTGCAGATCATGTACGGTCCGTCCTATATGTGGAATACTGCTAATCTTGATGCCTTTAAACAATTGCCATGGCCAGAGGAACATAAGGAAGTCATCCTCGAGCAATGGGAGCATTTAAGGGAAGTACCGAAAACGCCTTACACCTATATGGTAGAGCGTGAAATCAGTAATATATGGAACAAGGTTGTCTTTGACGGAGAGAATACCCGTTCAGCCGTAGACGATGCGGTGGTGACCATTGACCGTGAAATGAGACGGAAAATGGAGGAATTCGGATATATGAAAAACGGGAAAATCGTGAAGACCTATCCAATTCCAACGATTGAACAAGTAGAAAGCTGGGTGGAAGAAAATGAGGAGTAGCCTTCAAAAGCATGCAAGTACATCGATCTTTCTTGCACCATATTTAATCTTCTTCTTTACCTTTATCATCATCCCGGTGGTAGTGGCAATTCTCCTGTCTTTTACGTATTTCAACGCGATCGAGATGCCGAGCTTCATCGGACTTGCCAACTATGTCAGCGTGCTTACACAGGATGAGGTCTTTATGCAGCGCGTCCTGCCAAATACATTGATGTTTGCTTTCATCGTCGGGCCGGGAGGATATATTTTATCCTTCCTGCTTGCATGGATGTTAGCGCAAATTTCGAAGGTTCCAAGAACGGTTTTGGCGCTTATCATCTATTCCCCTTCCATGACAGCCGGGATTGCGATGGCTGTTGTGTGGACGATTATATTCAGTGGAGACCAAACGGGTTACTTGAATAGTTTATTGATTACGATTGGTGTCATCCTGGAGCCTGTTCAATGGCTTCAATCTCCAGATCACCTAATGACCATCATGATAGTCGTTACGCTTTGGGGAAGCATGGGGGTAGGATTCCTTGCGATGCTATCCGGTGTCTTGAATATCAATAAGGAAATCTATGAAGCTGGTTATATTGACGGCATCAAAAATAGATTCCAAGAGATCATTTATATCACCATTCCATCGATGAAGCCGCAGATGCTGTTCGGGGCAGTAATGGCGGTCGTTGGAACCTTCCAGGCCGGCGCTATCGGGGTCGCTTTATCAGGTGCCAACCCGACGCCTCAATATGCAGGTCAGTTGATGGTCAACCACTTGGAAGACTATGGATTCATCCGCTACGAAATGGGATATGCAGCAGCAATATCCGTTCTATTACTATTATTCGTATATATCTTCTCAAAAATCGCCTGGCGTTTATTCGGAGAAAAAGACTAAAGAGATGGCTGTTTTCTAGGGCAATGTTAATGAGTGGATTGAGCGGAAGTCACTTGATTCCAGCCGGGAAAGGGAAACACCCGAAATAGGAGGCCATAGAAAACTGGAATTTTACAGTATTGAAGGTTTCTAGCTGTTGAATGGAGCAAAAGGCGGAGACTCCTGCGGGAGGGAAGCGGTAGCTTGAGACCCCGCAACGAAGTGAGGAGGCTCAAGCATCGCCCCGCGGAAAGCGAAGCCTATTGCGGAATTCAACAGCGGTGTTAAATCGATACTATATGCATTTTCAGTGGCCACCAACGGAGAGCAAGTGACTGCAGCGAAAAGGAACGATCAATCTTGAAAGCGATTAATAATCTTTTAGAAAACATCCAAGCTATAAAACTTCTAATGTAGGGAGTGAATGATGTGTCGGCATTCCATGGAACGAAAATAAATCCAGACCGTTTTCACAAAAGCCAATTAAAGTTCTATGCATTTCTAATACCGCTCGCCATCTTTATGGCTATGCCCATCGTCTTTGTCTTTTCCCACGCCTTTAAGCCGATCGATGAGCTTTTCGCTTATCCACCGCGCTTTTTTGTGCAAAAGCCGACGATGCAGAACTTCATAGACTTAATGAACAACACAAGTACATCGGGCGTTCCGATGTCCCGTTACTTGTTTAATAGTATTTCCATCACCCTCATTGTCGTATTTGTGACAGTCTTGATCAGTACAATGGCAGGGTATGCACTATCAAAAAAACGATTCAGACTAAAGAAAACCATCTTTGAAATCAACACCCTTGCCTTGATGTTCGTTTCGGCGGCAGTCGTCATCCCGCGTTACTTACTTATTGAAAAGGTGGGATTATTGGACACGTTCCTTGTTCACATTTTCCCGCTGATCGCGATGCCGATCGGGCTTTTCTTAGTAAAACAATTTATTGATCAAATACCAAACGAATTAATAGAAGCTGCCCAGATGGATGGGGCGACAGACTATCAAATTTTCCGGAAGATCATCATTCCGCTTGTAAAACCGGCAATTGCAACCATAGCCATTTTATCGTTTCAGCTTGTCTGGAATAACACGGAAACCTCGACATTGTTTGTCGATAATGAAAATTTGAAGACCTTTGCCTTTTATATGTCGACCTTAACGGCGACCTCCAGTGGAAACACGGTTGCTGGTCAAGGAATGGCGGCAGCGGCATCACTGATCATGTTCATTCCAAATTTAATCATCTTTATCATCTTACAAAGTCAAGTAATGAATACGATGGCACATTCAGGTATTAAGTAGAAGGGGGAGTAAAAGAGTATGAAACGCATATTCATTGGTTTATTGACTGTATGGTTAATCCTCCTTTCTCCTTTGCAATCCTTTGCAGCCCTGTCTGTTCCATATACTACAGAGACGGTATCAACAGAAGGGGATATCATTGAGACGCAGACCGCTTATATTCCGGTTGGGCTTTTCGGAAGTACAAGTGAAATAGTCAATCCAGAAGATGTCTATATCGATCAAAACAATGATGTATATGTTGCGGATTCCGGTACGAAGAAAGTAACCAAATTTGATGAGAATGGTAGAAAACTCTTGGAAGTCGGAGAAGGAATCCTGCAAATGCCGACTGGGGTTTTTGTGGATGAAGAACAGCAAATTTACGTGGCGGATTATACAAACGAAAAAGTCTATCGTTTTTCTAAAGAAGGGGAAATGCTCCAAGAATACGGCAGACCTGATTCGCCGCTGTTTGGGACAAGGACGCCTTATAAACCACAGAAAATCACCGTGGATAAACGAGGCAACCTCTACATTATCGGAGAGGGTTCAACAAATGGGATCATCCAGGTTGGTCAAGATGGTACATTTCTTGGATTCTTCGGTGTAAACCGTACAAGGCCGTCGTTAATGTCTGTGATCCAGGATGCCCTGACAACAGACCAGCAGCGCTCCAGCATGTTCCTGAAAGTGCCGCCAGCGCCGACCAATATTGCGATTGATGAAAAAGGACTTGTATACACCATTACAGCAGGGACCAGATTTGAAACCATTCGAAAGTTGAACATTGCTGGTGGAAACATCTTGCCATCAGGAATTTTAGACTCGTCTAACCTAACTGATATCACAATTGGACCACTAGGCAATTTCTTTGTTATCGACAGTAATGGAAGAATTATTGAGTTTGATAGCTTTGGAAACATTCTCTTCTTATTCGGAGGAAAAGACGATGGCACAAACCGCCTTGGCCTGTTCATGGACCCATCGGGTATTGCAACCGACAATCTTGGGCGAATTTTTGTCACAGACCGTGAGCGCGGAACGATCCAACTTTTAGAGCCAACAGCTTTTGCAGAAATGCTTCACGGTGGAATCTCGCTATATGCACAAGGGCTCTACATAGAGAGTGAGCAATATTGGAGCGAAGTATTGCGCATGAACTCCTCCATCGGTCTTGCCCATAATGCAATGGGAGAAGCCTATTACAAGCAACAGGAATATGAAGAGGCCCTGCAATCCTTTGAGCTCGTCGGGAATGTGGAAGGGTATTCGGATTCCTTCTGGGAAATTAGGAACCAGTGGATGAATGATCATCTCGGGTTTGTCTTCACCATTCTCATTGGATTATTCGCAATCAGGGCGACCTTGCTTTTTGCAGATAAGAAGAAAGGGATTTTATCACCGGCAAGGAAAAGATGGCAGGCATTCAAAAATAAGAAACTATTAAGCGAGCTATTATTCCTTGGCAAGTTTTTACGTCAACCAATAGACAGTTTCTATTATATTAAAAGACAAAGAAGGGTTTCCGTTCTATCGGCGACCATCCTTTATATCATTCTTTATTTAGAATTCCTGTTCATGAAGTACTTCACAGGATTCATTTTTAGGGGCGGTACAAGCCTTGAGCAAATTAATTTCGGAATGGAATTCATTCTATTATTCCTGCCAATTCTTCTTTTCATAGTGTCTAACTATCTAGTCAGTACGATTAACGATGGAGAAGGAAAGTTCTCCGATATCTATATCGGAACCATTTATTCGTTGGCACCGATCATTGTGCTCTTAGTACCGATTACACTCATGTCAAACGTGCTAACACTTAATGAATACTTCCTGTACGCCTTCTTCATGCAAGTGATGATGGGATGGTCCTTGATTATCCTGTTCATCATGATTAAGGAAATTCATGCATTTGAATTCTGGGGAACGGTACGAAATATCCTGACGACCATTTTCTGTATGATCATCATCGTATTGGTTTGCTTCATCATCTACGTATTGATGGATCAGGTAATAGATTTTGTAACAGCAATCATCCAGGAGGTGATTCTCCGTGTATAAAAAAATTCTGCTTGCCATGCTTATCGCCATACTTCCGGTGTCGGTTTTCGCTGAATCATTGACATCAAAGGAAGAGTTAGAGGAAATAGAAGTGGAGACAGAGCTCGGAGAAGAGACCCTCCGCTTTGATTCCAATCAATTCACACAGCCAGAGGGAGAAAATAAACCTCTGCCGGAAGGAAGGCTTGATGGCTTTACAAAGGTGACGGAGAACGACAAGCTTGCGCTATATGTACAAGAAGAGTCACTGGCAATCAAAATTCAGAACAAAGAAACAGGCTATATTTGGCACTCAGGTGTTGATAATGCCAATAACTATCGCTTGAACAACACATGGACAGATATGGTGCAATCGGCCATCACCATTGATTATCTAGATCGCCGCGGGAATATCAAGACGGAAAGCATCCTGACGGAAGAGACGAAGCCTAACCTTCAAATGAACGAGAACGGCTTTACCGCAGAGATTGATTTTAGAGGTTCCAGCATTGAAGTAGTGCTGAATGTGACGCTAGAAGACGAAAACATCGTCATTGATGTGCCGAATGAGGGCGTACAGGATGGTACCTACAATAAGATAGTGGCCATGAAAGTTTACCCTTTCCTTGGTGCCGCACATATGGATGATATCACCGGATACTTATTTATACCAGACGGAAGCGGGGCCTTAATGCGATTCGAAAAGAGTGCTTTCCGTTCCGATACTCCATTCATCGGTTCCATCTACGGAGAAGATGAAGGATTTACAAGACCGAAAAGCACAGAAAATGTCTACACCTACCCGGCACAGGCGATATCCGTTCCAGTCTATGGTGCAGTGCATGGCGTAAAGCAGAATGCCTTCCTTACTTCCATTGAAGAAGGCCAAAGCTATGGCAGGATTCTTGCTTACCCATCTGGCGCTTCTACTGACTTCTTTTGGGTAACATCCGATTATCAATATCGCTTTAATTATTTTCAACCGACAAGTAAGAGCATGGGAGGCTTCAACGTCTACCAAGAGGAAAAAAACAGTTTCAATATTAAGCAAAAAGTGATGTTCCTCTCCAATGATGAAGCTGATTATGTAGGCATGGCCAACAAATATCAGCAACATTTAGAGGAGAAGGGCTCCCTTTCTAGTAACAATGAAGATGTGGTAGATCTTCGCCTGGAGCTATTAGGTGGGGAAACGAAAAAAGGACTGATTTGGAATACTGTTCAGTCAATGACGGAGATCCGCGATATTCCTGCTTTTGTTGAAGAGCTTGAGCAAAACGATGTGGATAATTTGCATGTTGTATTAAAAGGCTGGACAAAAGGCGGATTGACTGGAACACTGCCGCAGAAATTCCCGCTAGAAAAGAAGGTTGGCAGTAAAGGTGACTTGGAGGAAACAATCCAAAAGTTAGAGGAAAGAGAAGTTCCTTTCTATCTCCACACAGATTTCACGACTGCTTTTGATGGAGCATCCGGCTTCTCTGGAAGCAAGGATGTTTCCAAGAAAATTAACGGCCAACCGATGACGAAAAGTCAGTATGGCTATAGCAGTTACTATCTCAGTCCTGAAAAATCACTGGAAATCGCGAAAAAAGATGCTGCGGTTTTCAAGGATCATGGGGTAGAGAACCTTGCCATTGAAACGACTGGGAGCAAGCTATTCTCTGATTTTAACAAAGGGATGGCATCTTCAAGAGCAGACATGATCGGCTTGAATCAAGAACTATTTGCTCACTATCAGGAACAAAATATTGATTTATCCTTATACAGACCAAACGACTATGCTTGGGGATATATGGACAAGTACTTGGATATGCCGATGTATTCCTCGAACTATATGTTTGTAACGGATACTGTGCCGTTTTTACAAATTGTATTGAAGGGATACACGCCGTACTATGCGACCTTCTCCAACTTCTCCCATAATCCGACGGAAGAAGTGCTGAGAATGATCGAGTTTGGTGCTTATCCATCCTTCTACTTGACAAGGGAGTCTGCACAGCTCTTGATGAAGACTCCATCAAGAGGTTTATATACTTCCGAGTTTGATAGTTGGAAAGAGGAATTGATCAGTCAATACAGTCAAATTAAAGACAGTCTCGGAAAAGTGGAGAACAGCTCCATCATCGATCGTATCGTCCACCAGCCGGGAGTTTCTGAGGTCATGTACGAAAACGGCGTCTCCATCATCGTTAATTATACGGACGCAGACGTTACCATTGAGGGAACAACGGTCGATGCTACGTCATTCAGCATAAAAGAAAGGGGGAATTAAGCATGAAACAGTTATCCATGCGCTCAAAGAATACGCTGACAGGATTGTTATTCATCTCACCATGGATTCTTGGTTTTATTCTATTCACGGCTTACCCCCTTTTCTATTCTTTGTACTTAAGCTTTCAAAAGGTACGGATCACAACAGAGGGGATCCAGACGACCTTTGTCAATTTTGATAATTTCAAGCATGCCTTCACGGTGGATGCACTGTTCACACAAAAGCTATTGACGTTTGTGCAAGAGCTTGTGCTCTCTGTGCCCATCATCATTGTGTTCTCACTCATCATCGCGATCCTGTTGAATCAGCCGATTCGCTTCCGCAATTTTTTCCGGATGATTTTCTTCCTTCCAGTCATCATTGCGAGCGGCCCGGTCATCAATGAGCTGATTTCACAGGGAGTGACATCCATCCCGTCCATCAAGGATTATGCGATATTTGAAACGATGCTTTCTGCTGATTCATTATTCAGTAGTGTCCTTCTGTATTTAATGGATAACCTGATCATTATTTTATGGTTTTCCGGGGTTCAGTTCTTAATTTTCCTGGCAGCCTTGCAGAAAATAGATACACAAGTATATGAAGCTGCCAAAATTGATGGCGCGTCCAACTGGGAATGCTTTTGGAAGGTGACACTGCCAAGCATTTTCCCGATGATCGTCGTTAATACGGTTTATACCATTGTGACATTCTCGATATTCTCGTTAAATCCAGTCATCGAACATATCCAAACAAACATGTTTCAAATTAATACAGGGTTTGGCTATGCTTCAGCCCTATCATGGATCTACTTCTTGTTGATTGCGGTTGCTCTAGGCATTTCAGTAGCACTGCTGACCGTCAGAGGAAGAAAAAATTATGCTTAAAGGAGGCCGTTATCATGGCAAGCGAATCGCTGACTAACCGCAAACCAAAAGGGACAGGCATCGTGACCAGGTTGAAAAAGCTCGCTTTCGGAATGAAAGGGAACGACGGCCTTCTCGATAAGCTTTTCATTTACGGCCTGTTGATCGGAATTGGCTTTGTCTACTTATTCCCGTTGCTATATATGATTTCTTACAGTCTGAAAAGCTTGGATGATATTCTCAATCCACTAGTAAACTGGATACCGACTCAACTTTATCTTGATAACTATCAATCTGCCTATGCGGTATTGAAATTCCTGCCTACCTTAGTGGAATCCTTTTATGTAACAGCCATCCCGGCCATTGTTCAAACGGCAGTATGTGCAGTGGTGGGTTATGGTTTTGCACGCTTTGCCTTTCCATTCAAACGAACCATGTTCGTGCTGGTATTGGCGACGTTCATCATCCCACCTCAAGTGACGGTCATCCCTCGTTATGTATTTTTTAACGAGATTGGTATTCTGGGAAGCATTCAGTCTTTCTTGTTTCCGGCACTACTTGGACAGGGAATCAACAGTGCGATTTTCATCTTGATTTTCTATCAATTCTTTAAAATGATGCCAAAAGCATTAGAAGAAGCAGCCCAGCTTGATGGGGCGGGATATTTACGGATATTCTTGACGCTTGCGCTTCCGATGGCTGCACCTGCGATCATCATTTCGTTCTTGTTCTCCTTCGTTTGGTACTGGAATGAAACATATTTGGCAGCGATTTATTTTGGTAACTCATTAACGACGTTACCACTCGAACTGCAAAAGTTCGTAGCAACCTATCAACAGATGTACCCGCAAAGTGGTGGGGAAGCATCAGAAATCAATGAAGGCATCAATATGGCAGGTACCGTTATGACGATCTTGCCGATGCTGGTAGTATATGCAATCACGCAACGCTGGTTTGTCGAAGGTGTCGACCGCTCCGGTATTGCTGGTGAATAAGAGGGAAAAGGGGCCAATTGGGCCTCTTTATCGAAATGAATAGAAACGTTTCGACAAATATGGCAGATTTTATTACAGAAAAGCTTATATTTATTCATTATTTTTAGTGAAAACGTTTCGTGTTCATACAACACGATCGGGGAGGTAGCAAAGGATGGCTAAAAACATGGAAAGCCTTTTAGAACAGATGACGTTAGAGGAAAAAATATCCCAGCTCATGCAATTGGCAACATTCTTCTATAAAGGTGCAGCAGGGGATGGAGAAATTACCGGTCCTCTTGAAGATATGGGAATTTCAAATGAAGTGGTGCAAAACAGCGGATCTGTCCTTGGTGCATCAGGGGCATGGGAAGTTGCCAATATTCAACGAGAGCACCTTGCAGAAAACCGGCTAGGAATTCCTCTACTGATGATGGCAGATATAGTCCACGGATTTAAAACCATCTTTCCTGTACCTCTCGCAATTGGTTGTTCCTGGGATACAGAGCTTGCAGAAAAGAGTGCCGAAATTGCGGCAAAAGAAGCCTCTGTCGCTGGTGTTCATGTCACGTTTGCACCAATGGTCGACTTAGTAAGAGATCCAAGATGGGGACGAGTGATGGAATCAACCGGGGAAGATCCTTATCTGAACAGTGTCTTTGCCAAGGCCTTTGTTCGAGGCTTCCAAGGAGAGGACTTGACCAATGACACTCACCGTGTTGCAGCGTGCGTAAAACACTTTGCGGCATACGGCGCACCGGAAGGAGGCCGCGATTATAATACCGTCAACATGTCAGAAAGACAGCTTCGTGAGTCTTACTTGCCAGCGTACAAAGCAGCACTCGATGAAGGCTGCGAAATGGTCATGACAGCTTTTAACACGGTTGACGGCATTCCTGCCTCAGGAAACAAAAAGCTGATGAGAGATTTGTTACGAGCGGAATGGGGCTTTGACGGTGTCATGATCTCCGACTGGGGCGCAGTAAAAGAATTGATTCCACATGGTGTTGCAGAAGACGAACGGGAAGCCGCGCTAAAAGGATTGGAAGCCGGGGTGGACATTGAAATGATGACCGCCTGTTATGCAAAGAACCTTAAAGATCTTGTAGAGAGCGACGAGCTTTCGGAAGCACTGATCGACGAATCGGTCTTACGTATTCTAAATCTTAAAAACAAACTTGGACTCTTTGAAAATCCATACCGCGGCACGAGCGAGGAACTAGAAAAAGAAGTCATCATGTCAGAAGAGCACCGCCAAGTGGCAAAGGAACTTGCCATCAAATCTAGCGTTCTTTTAAAAAATGACGAGGTTCTGCCATTAAATAAAGAACAAAAAATCGCGCTCATCGGTCCATTTGCCAAAAATGGAGATGTGCTTGGCCCATGGTCTTGGCAAGGTTCAAAGGAAGCAGCAATACAGGTATATGAAGGACTACTTGCAAAAACATCAGAGGCTAACCTTTTAGTGGCACAGGGATCGGATATCGAAACAATTACAGAAGAACAGCTCCATCAAGCAGTGGAGACAGCAAAGGAAGCAGATGTCATTGTCCTTGCACTTGGAGAAGCATCTGAAATGAGCGGGGAAGGTGGCTGCCGGGCAGACATCCGCCTGCCAGAAGCACAATTAAAGCTTGTAGCGAGAATAAGGGAGCTTGGAAAACCTGTCGTAACGGTACTTTTCAATGGTCGTCCTTTGGATTTACATGGAGTAATTGCTGAATCGGATGCCTTGCTTGAAGCATGGTACCCAGGTACCGAAGCCGGTTCAGCCATCGCAGACCTGTTGTTTGGAGAGGCGAATCCTTCTGGAAGACTTACAATGAGTTTCCCATATTCTGTCGGGCAGGTGCCGATCTACTACAACTGCTTCAACACGGGACGCCCTCAAGGCGAAAACAAGCAGGAGCGCTATGTCACACATTATCTTGATATTCCAAATGAGCCCCTATTGCCATTTGGGTTCGGCTTGAGTTATACAACGTTTGATTACAGCGATGTGAGCGCCTCAGCAGATAGCTTAACAGAAGACACTAGCATCGATGTTTCTGTCAAGGTGACGAACACAGGAGAGCGTGCCGGTGAAGAGACGGTTCAGTTATATATCCGTGATCTGTCTGGCGAAATCGTCCGCCCGCTTAAAGAACTAAAAGGCTATGAAAAAGTATGGCTAGAGCCTGGTGAAACAAAACAAGTAACCTTTACCATCACAGAAGATCAACTCCGTTACTACCATTCGGACCTGACCTTCAAAAGTGACAAAGGCAAATTCCACGCCATGATCGGCCCGAACAGCAACGAATTGACGATAAAAGAGTTCGTTTTAAATAAGTAGTTTGTAACGAAAGTGCAGTATCAGCAGGTGAAAAAGGCGAAGACGCAAGCGTTGAAAAACGGCAGTCGAGGCCAAATGAAAAACGCAAAAACAAAAATATAAGTGGTTTCTAGCTGGTGATTGGATCAAAAGGCGTAGACTCCTGAGGGAGATAGCGCTAGGTGGAGACCCCGCAACGAAGTGAGGAGGCTCCACCAGAGCCCCTAGGAAAGCGAAGCCATTTGCGGAAATCAACAGCGGTATTAAACGGATATTTAGAATAATACACTTTTTCAACAACGTCGTAAGATCAGTAACAAACATTAAAGGAGGATCAATCATGCAAACAACCACATCGAGCCAAAAGATTAATATAGAGTCAGGAGACGTCCACTTCACCTTCCTAAACAGCGGGGACCTCTTCGAAGCAACATACAAAGAAACCATGATCAACCAATGGATGTCCAACCCGATCGACGGTGCACTGAACAATCTATACCTTCGAGTTCACGGAGAAAATGGTATCAAAGCCTACCCATTACTAGGCGTAAAATCAACCAGCAACACAAGCTATTCCCAAAACGAAATCAAGTGGAAAGGAACAGTGGATGACATTGACTATTCCGTAAGTTTCCGTCTATCTGAAAAAGGCATCTGGTTCTGGGATGTAAAAGTGAATGGCGAAGGCCAAACGGTCGATATCGTTTACGGTCAAGACGTTGGAATCGGAAGCAAAGGACTTGTCCGTACAAACGAATCCTACTTATCTCAATACATTGACCACACAGTATTTGAAGACGAGCAGCATGGCTATGTTGTCTGCTCCCGTCAGAACCAGCCACAGCCAGGAGGTTTTCCATACCTGCAACAAGGCTCCCTGACAAAAGCAGTCGGCTACTCAACGGATGGCTTCCAATTCTTCGGTCTTTCCTATAAAGAAACAAATGAGCCAGAAGTGCTGACAAAAGAAACACTTGCCAATGAAATCTATCAATATGAATTTGCTTTTACAGGATTGCAATCCAAAAAGGTTGTGCTGGATGGACAAGAAAGCTTCGTATTTTATGGCCTATTCAAAGAAAATCACCAGGAAGCTGTAACGGAGCTGGAGTTTACAGAGGAGGTAGCAGAAGCTTGGGAGGAAGTAAAAGTGCTGACTTCTTACTCTGCTAAAGAGTTGGAGAAAGTAAGTGCCAACGCAAACCTATCGGGAGTGCTTTCGGGGGCTTCCTTTACAATAGAGGAACTAGATAAGTACTTCCCGGTTCGCCAGCAGGAAGAATGGGACGGAGACACCTTGCTATCTTTCTTCACAGATACGTATGAACATATCGTGCTAAAAGAAAAAGAGCTTATCGTGGAGCGTCCCCACGGTCATATCATCATGTCAGGCAATAATGACAAAATGACGGAAAACATCATCACCTCCACTTCTTATATGTACGGAATCTTCAACTCCCAGCTTGTGGTGGGTAACACTTCCTTCCATAAGATGATGACAAATGCACGTAATGCATTGAATGTCATGAAAACTTCCGGACAGCGTATCTATGTGGAAGTGGATGGACAATACCAACTATTAACGATGCCTACCTCATTCGAGATCGGCTTTAACTATGCTCGCTGGTACTATAAAACGGCGGATGATGTGATCGTGGTGACGAACTATACAATAGTGGATTCGCCTGACATTCAATTAGAGGTAGCTTCTGAAAACGGCAAAAACTATCGCTACCTTGTTACCAACCAAATCTCCATGAACAACAACGAGTTGGTTGTTTCCTATGACATGAATCAGGACGGCAAAATGCTGATGTTCACAGCAGTGGAAGGGTCTGACAGCAAGCATGTATACCCTGACTTGGCTTATAAGCTGACTGTGGAAGGTGCAGACTTTACCGTTAGCGACGAAACAAAGCTTGCAGAAGGGGTTGCACCTGGATCTGCTTCCCTTGCGGTATTGGAAACAGAGGCAACAGCAAGCTGGACGATGACGGTTCAAGGGTTGTTACACGGTGAAGAGAGGGAATTTGTGACTCCGGACTTTGCCACAGAGGTGGAGCGTTACCGTGCATTTTTTGAAAAGGTGATGAACGGATTCAAGCTGACATTGGGGGGCGAAAGCAAGGAAGAGCTAGAAAAAATGAATGCCACTGCTTGGTGGTACACGCACAACATGCTTGTTCACTACTCTGTGCCACATGGACTGGAGCAGTACGGGGGAGCGGCATGGGGAACTCGTGATGTTTGTCAGGGGCCAACGGAATACTTCATGGCAACGCAAAACTACGAAAGCGTGAAGGAAATCATCAAAAAGGTATACACCCATCAATATGAGGATACAGGGAACTGGCCGCAATGGTTCATGTTTGATCAATACAACCGTATCCAAAGTGAAGAGAGCCATGGAGACATCATCGTTTGGCCACTTAAAGTGTTAAGTGATTACCTGACGATCACAAAAGATTACTCCATCTTAGAAGAAAAGGTTCCTTACACGGTTCGTGGTGCTTTCCATTTCACAGAAGAAAAAGCTACTGTGTTGGAACATGCGAAAAAAGAAATTCAATTTATTAAGGATCACTTCCTACATGATACATTCTTATCTTCCTATGGGGATGGAGACTGGGATGACACGCTGCAGCCAGCAAATGCCCAACTGAAGCAATACATGGTATCGAGCTGGACCGTTTCTTTGACATACCAAGTATTGAACACTCTTTCCAAAGCACTTGAGGAAGTATTGACAGATGAAGCAGAAGATCTGAAGGCTTTGGCAAAAGGAATTGAAATCGACTTTAACAAATACATGCTTGCATCTGATGTAATCCCTGGTTTTGTCTACATGGAAGAACAGGATAAACCGGAATTGATGGTACACCCTGAAGATACGAAAACCGGCATTCATTATCGTTTGCTGCCGATGACTCGCAGTATGATCAGCGAACTACTAACACCAGAACAGGCGAAAGCACACTTTGAGCTTATTAAGAAAGAGTTGTACTGCCCAGACGGCGTCCGCCTTATGAACCGCCCGGCAAACTATGCAGGTGGTGTCAGTACTCACTTCAAACGTGCCGAGCAAGCAGCAAACTTCGGTCGTGAAATCGGCTTGCAATATGTCCACGCACATATCCGTTACGTGGAAGCGATGGCCAAGCTCGGGAAGACCGATGAAGTGTGGAATGGCTTGAATACAATCAACCCAATCAACATCCAGAAGGCAGTGCCAAACGCAGAGCGCCGTCAAAGCAATGCTTACTTCAGCTCTTCTGATGGCCAGTTCAACGACCGTTATGAAGCCCAAGAGCAATTCGGCAAACTGCGCGACGGTTCTGTAAAAGTAAAAGGCGGCTGGAGAATCTATTCTAGCGGACCTGGAATCTACATGAACCAATTGATCTCCAACTGCCTTGGCATCCGCTTCCAAGCTGGAGACCTTGTAGTGGATCCTGTGCTTCCGGCGGAGCTTGACGGTTTGACATTTACGTATAAAGTAAACGGACAAGATGTGACATTCATCTATCACCTAGGGAAAAATCATAAAAAAGTACTTGTTAATGGAACAGAGGTTGCAGGAAAAGCGACTGCGAACCGCTATCGTGAAGGTGGTTTCGTGATTGGTAAAGAACTACTGGACCAACAGCTTTCCCATCGCGAGAATAAAATTGAGGTATACTTATAGGAAAAGGCAAATACGGCGTAGCTGACTGCGCCGTATTTCTTCATGAGGAGCAGATAAGATGAAAAAAATGAAAGCAGGAATCATTGGAACCGGAACTATTAGCGGAATTTACTTAGAAGCCCCATCCAAGTTTACTATATTAGACATCGTCGCTGTGGCGGATCTTGACATGGAGCGAGCAAAAGTCAGGGCGAAGGAGTTTCAAATCGAGAAGGTTTATACGGTGGCTGAAATGCTTGAGGATCCTGAAATTGACATGATCATCAACCTCACTATCCCAAAAGCCCATTATGAGGTGACACATGCTGCACTTGAAGCTGGCAAGCATGTTTTCGTGGAAAAGCCACTCACACTAGAAGTGGAGGAAGGTAGAAAAGTTTTGGAGCTTGCCAAGCAAAAAGGCCTCCGTGTAGGATCTGCACCAGATACGTTTCTTGGTGCGGCATTGCAAACATGCCGGAAGCTGATTGATGATGGAGCGATAGGGCGTCCGCTTGCTGCTACCGGCTTTATGCTTAACGGCGGCCCAGAAGGCTGGCATCCCTTCCCAGATTTTTATTATCAAAAAGGCGGTGGACCGATGTTCGATATGGGTCCATATTATCTCACCGCTTTTATTCATTTACTGGGACCCATCAAGCGGGTCACAGGCTCAGCACAGTCAGGCTTCACAGAAAGAACGGTGACCAGAAGCGAAGACTATGGGCGCAGGCTACCAGTTGAGACCCCTACGCATGTGGCAGGCATTTTGGATTTTGAAAGCGGGGCAGTCGGAACCATTGTGACAAGTTTCGACGTATTTGGCGGAACAGAGCATCCTTGCATCGAAATTCACGGTACAAAAGGAACACTGAGTGTACCAGATCCAAACAATTTTGGTGGTACCGTCAGGCTTCGGGAAGCAGGATCACATTCGTTCAAGGAAACGACGCTTTCACATCGCTATGCAGAGAACAGCCGGGGCATCGGTGCAGCGGAAATGGCACATGCCATATATGAAGGACGTCCACATCTCACTAATGGAGAATTGGCCCTCCAAGTTCTTGAGGTGATGCATGCAATACATGAGTCCTCCTCTGAGGGCGTCCATGTCGATATAAAAAACAGGTGCGAGCGGCCAGCAGCACTCCCAATGGGGATGATTCTGTAAAGGTAGGAAGTATCCATTATAATAGGGAAACTATTGATTTATGAAAATGTTTACATTATGCTAGAAGAAGGAGATTGAAACGTTTCGAAGGGGAGTTGGATCGAGATAGATCCGCTTTCATGAGGGGGTAAAAAAGTGGCAACAATCAAAGATGTGGCAAAGCTTGCAGGAGTGGCTGTTTCAACCGCGTCCTATGCACTGAACAATGTAAACAAAGTCAGTCCGGCGACCATGAAAAAGGTACAGGAAGCCGCAAGGGAACTGAATTATTTTAAAAATGGCTTTGCCTCTGACTTAAAAAGAACAAGAACAAACACAATAGCACTCATATTACGGGATCTTTCCGGTCCCTTCTATTCTGAGCTCATCAAAGGGGTACAGGAAGTCTCCATGACAAATGGCTACGACCTGATAGCATGCAGCTCTGTTGGAGGAGCGCAATCAACCGCAGCAAAGTTTTTAAAAGAAAAACGGGTGGATGGTGCGATCATCCTCGCCCATAATATAACAAATGATATTTTGCTGGAATCTGCACGTGAAGGTTTTCCAATTGTAGTACTTGATCGGAAGCTTAATCATGAGTTTGTGTATCAGGTGGAAGTGGACAACATTCATGGCGGATATGCGGCCACTGAATATTTAATCAGCAAAGGCCACCGGGAAATAGGGTATGTTAGCGGGCCTTTAAATTCCCATGATAACCAGATGCGCTATGATGGATATATGAGTGCATTAAAGGAATACGGCATCAAGTTCCAAAATAAATGGAAGGTGTTCGGGGACTTTACTCGTGAAGGTGGTTACCGAGCAACGAAAATGCTGATCGCTCAACTCCAGCTTCCTGAAGCCATTTTCTATGCCAACGACGAGATGGCCATCGGTGGTTTGCAAGCATTCAAAGAGAACAAAATCAGCGTGCCTGACGATGTTTCCATCATCGGTTATGACGATATCCAGTTGGCTGAATATGTGAACCCTCCGCTTACCACGGTAAGGCAGCCCAAGTATGAAGTCGGGGCGTTAGCGGTGCATGTGGTGTTCCAAGCTTTGGCCAAAGAGGATGTAGAAAATTATTATAATCTTTCTACCGAGATTGTGGAGCGCAAGTCGGTAAAGTGAAATAGTAGATTGGCCTTTTCTGTCAGTAAGTGACGGGAAAGGCTTTTTTCAAGGTCACAAAACAATCAAGTCGGAATTTTACCATCTAGTTCGGACTTTAACATTGAAAACGCTTTATTATCCATTTATAATGTAGGAGAGTTGTCTTGAAACGTTACATGCACCGCAATATGGAAACGTTCCCACACAACTGACCACAACAAAATAATAGAGTTAGAGATTTTACAAAAATAGAAGTATGTAAGGTAACCTAGCTGGTGATTGTAGCGAAAGGCGAAGACTCCGGCGGGAGGTAGCGATAGGTGGAGGCCCTGAAGCGTTGTGAGGAGGCTCTCCTCAGCCCCGCGGAAAGCGAAGCCTGGCGCGGTAATCAACAGTGGTGTAAGAAAGATTAAAAATTAGATTGCAAGCAGCGAAAGGGGCAACAAACAATGATTAAAGTAACTGTATGGAATGAAAACCGACATGAACAAACAAACGCAAAAGTGAGAGAAGTATATCCAGAAGGCATTCATGGTGCCATCGCTTCCTTCCTAAAAGAAGAAAACCATGAAGTAAGAACGGCAACATTGGACGAGCCAGAGCACGGACTTACCGAAGAAGTATTGAACAACACAGATGTACTTTTATGGTGGGGCCATGTGGCGCATGACGATGTAAGCGATGAGATCGTTACTCGCGTAAAAAATAGAGTACTAGACGGAATGGGATTGATCGTTCTTCACTCTGGTCATTTCTCTAAAATTTTCAAAACATTGATGGGTACGACATGTGACCTAAAATGGAGAGAAGCGGATGAAAAGGAGCGCATCTGGGTAGTATCACCAGGCCATCCAATCGCAGTAGGAATCGGGGAGCACATCGATATCGAGCGCGAAGAAATGTATGGCGAGCATTTCGATATTCCAGATCCTGACGAGCTGGTGTTTGTGAGCTGGTTTGAAGGTGGAGAGGTATTCCGCAGCGGTTGCACATACAAGCGCGGGAGAGGGAAAGTATTCTACTTCCGCCCTGGCCATGAAACATACCCGACTTACTATCATGAAAAAGTACAAAAAGTTATCAAGAATGCCGTTAACTGGGCAAAACCGACTACGATCGGCGATGTATATTACGGAAATGCAAAACCATTAGAAGAAATCAAAAGCAAATAAGGGGGACAACATAATGAAGAAATTACGAGTTGGAGTAGTAGGATGCGGAAGTATCGCTAAGCACCGTCATATACCGGAGTACCACGCAAACCCGAATGTGGAGATTGTGGCGTTTTGTGATGTCGTAAAAGAGCGCGCGGAGCAAGCTGTTGAAACATATGGCGGGAAAGCTTATGAAAGCTATCAAGAAATGATTGACCGTGAAGAATTGGATGTGGTGAGTGTATGCACACCGAACTATCTGCATGCCCCTGTATCCATCTATGCTTCCAAAGCAGGAGCGCACGTTTTATGCGAAAAGCCGATGGCTACGTCAAAAGAAGAAGCAGACGAGATGATTGCTGCAGCGAAAGCATCTGGGAAAAAGCTGATGATCGCGCACAACCAACGCTTTGTTCCATCCCACCAAAAAGCGAAACAACTGATCGAAAGCGGTGAAGTAGGGAAAATCTACAGCTTCCGTACGGCATTCGGACACCCTGGACCAGAGGGCTGGAGCGTGGACGGGAAAGACAGCTGGTTCTTCCGTAAAGAAGAAGCATTCATCGGAGCGATGGGAGACCTTGGCGTGCACAAGTCCGACTTGATGCGTTATCTTTTAGGGGAAGAAATCGTGGAAGTGGGAGCATTCATAGAAACTTCTTCAAAAGAAAACACAGATGTGGATGACACGGCAGTTTGCGCGCTTAGAACAGAAAGCGGCATCGTTGGGACGTTGGCTGCAAGCTGGTCCTACAAGCGTGAAGATAATTCCACCATCATTTATGCGGAAAAAGCGGTTCTTCGCCTTGAAGACGATCCGACACACTCTTTAGTCGTACAATATGCAACTGGCGAAACAGTTCGCTACGAATTAGGCAAAATCCAAAGCAATGATGCAGGCGGACAAACTGGTTCTCGTGTAATCGATCATTTTGTGGCAAGCATCCTAGAAGATAAAGAAGTACTTGTAGACGGAAACGAAGGAAAGAACTCCTTAATGGTTATTTTAGGAGCGCTTGAATCCAACGAAACGAAGAAGATAGTCAACATCCAAAACGAATTAAACTAAGGAGCGTGAACACTTATGAAACTAGGCGTATTTACCGTCCTTTTTGCGAATAAACCTTTCACGGAAATGCTTGATTATGTGAAAGCGGCAGGTCTGGATGCAGTGGAAATCGGTACAGGATGCTACCCTGGAAACAACCATTGTCCATTGGATACTCTTCTTGAGGACGAAGGGGCACGCAATGCTTATATGGAGGAAATCCATACCCGCGGTTTACAGATCAGTGCATTCAGCTGTCATGGGAACCCGATTTCACCGGATGAGGCTTTTGCAAAAGAATCACATGAAACATTATTAAAAACAATTGACCTTGCTGCTTTGACAGGAGTGGAAGTAGTGAACTGCTTCTCAGGCGTTCCTGGTGACAGCGAGACGGCAAAAGCGCCAAACTGGCCTGTTGCACCTTGGCCAAATGAGTATGGCGATATCCTGACTTGGCAGTGGGAAACAAAGCTTGTTCCTTACTGGAAGGAAGTAGGGAAGTACGCGGAAGAGCGTAACATCAAAATCGGTCTTGAACTACACGGCGGATTTTTGGTACATACGCCACACACGATGCTTAAACTTCGTGAGTTAACATCCCCTGCAATCGGCGCAAACCTAGATCCAAGTCATCTTTGGTGGCAAGGAATCGACCCTGTTGCAGCAATCAAAATCTTAGGAAAAGCTGGAGCCATCCATCATTTCCATGCAAAAGACACCTACATCGATCAGGATAATGTGAACATGTACGGCTTGACGGACATGCAGCCATACGGCGAAGTCCAAACCCGCGCATGGAGCTTCCGTTCTGTCGGATGCGGCCATAGTGTTCAAGAGTGGTCGGACATGATGAGTGCGTTGCGCACGTACGGTTACGATTATGTCGTAAGCATCGAGCACGAAGACCCGATCATGTCGATTGAAGAAGGCTTTGCCCGTGCGGTATCGAACCTTCAATCTGTATTGATTAAAGAACAACCTGCTGATATGTGGTGGGTGTAAGGATATAACAGAAGCAGCAACCAAGGCTCTTGGTTGCTTGTTTTTTATAAAGCTCTTTTCTCAAATATTGTAGTTATTCATTAGTAAAAAGTCGGCAATTGGACTGTTTACAGATTAAACACTCTAGAAATTTCAAGTAGTATCCTTCGTAAAATAGAGAAAAGAGCACGACAGTAAGTAATATAACGGCTAATTTGAGTAAACGAAACAACAACAAAGTTTCCGAAAACAACCTTTTATAAAATTGGAGGCGGATAGAAGATGAAACACAAAATTGCTGCACAACTTTATACAGTGCGTGATTTATTAGAGAAAGATTTTATCGGTGTACTTAAAGAACTAAAAGACATGGGCTTTGCCGGAGTGGAAATGGCAGGACTTTACGGCCATGATCCAAAGAAAATCGCCGCGGCCTTGAACGAATTGGAAATATCGGTTGCCGGTATGCACGTAGGGGTAGATCGACTACACAATGAGCTTCCTGCCGTGTTGGATGAAGCAGAGCTCTTTGGCACGAAGCATCTTGTCATGCCATATGTGGTGGAAGAGGACCGTACAGAGGATTATTACGTTTCTTTAAAATCGGAGTTGAATGAGCTTGCCGCTGTGTTGAAAAAAGACGGTTACACCATCAGCTATCATAACCACGATTTCGAGTTTCATAAGAAAATAGAGGATAAGGTAGTCTTGGAATATCTATTAGAACCAAGTTCTGATAACTTGTTGCATGCCGAACTGGACGTTTATTGGGTGACCAAAGCTGGTCACGATGTACTGGAATTTTTGTCACCTTTAGCTGGCCGTGTTCCAACGTTACATGTGAAGGATATGGCTCCTGGTGAAGAAGGAAGCTTTGCGGAAGTAGGAACTGGTGTCATCGATTTTGAACCGATATTGCGTTGGGGAGAAGAGAACGGGGTACAGTGGTACATCATTGAACAGGACGTATGTCCAGGCAATCCTTTGGACAGTTTGCGGGTGAGTATTGGGAATCTCAAAGGGATGATGGAGAAAATCTAATAATTTATTGAACAGGTGGCCGGAGTTAGGGAGGCTGCCTGTTTTTTAGTTTCTAGAATGGATTTTGGGGAGATTGGCACGAACTTGCATCATTTTGGCATGAACTCACCTTGTTTCGGCACGAACTCAACCAATCCACATTAAAAATGCCCAGATACCGGACTCTCTTTAAGAGTAATGGTACCTGGACAGCTCTCCGAAACCTATTATTTGAATTTAACCACTAAATGATCATCAATTTTTCCATGTTTCTTAGAGGTAATCAGAACTTTTGAAGAATTAACCACTTCCACATCATAATCTGCATCCTCCATCACAACCCTGTTTGTTTCCAAGCAGATGTTGTCACTGCTCTGTGTCAGTCTGAATGCGATAGAATCAGCGCTAACCTCCATAATTTCAGCTGTCGAATAAACTATTTTCACTCCTGGTTTCTCAAACGTAACATTCATAGGAAGCATCACGCCATCTTTGCTTTGAAGGGTAAACGTGCGTCCTTCCAAGAACTTTTCATCCCCTAAACGAACCTGAATTTCTTTTTCAAATCCATCCAAATTCAACAGATGAATAAAACGCTCATCGCGATTAGAAACAGAAGTCGAGAAGATTCCATGGTACTCGCAGTCATGGGTCAGGCCCGCAACGGCACCAAGTCGCTCCAGCGCAGTTTTGAAAAGCTTGATATCACATCGGTAAGCCGTAGCAAGCGCAATAGCACGACCTTCGCCAACCTTCGCATCAAAACCACATACATCCTCCGATTCCGTGACACGCATGATGGCTTCTGCGTCAGAACCAAGCTCAAATGTTTGTGTAAAATAAGTGCGAATTTCAGGTCGCCCTGCTGCCCAACCGTCCGCTGTCAAGGACATGAATCGACCGTGTTCATTGAATGTCACTCCCAATGGTTTCACCCCAAGCGCATCTGCAAGGGCAGTGAAAGGTTTGCCTTCCATATCAAAGGTTGGAACCTCTCCGTATAACAGAATTCCTCCACCACTCTGCAAATATCGCACCAATTTCAACTGTACCTCTCTATCCATGTAGCGGGCAGAGGGGAGAACAAGAGCCTTGGTCACTTTGGCATCCAATTCTTTATTTTGAACGTCCACGGAACTGAAACGATAGCTTGCAAGCAACATGGCTCTCGCAACGATCTCCCATGCTCCTGCCCCGCGATGCATTGTGATGTTGTCGGTGATCTCCCGCATTTTCGCACTGTCGGGATAGCGGTATTCCGTCATATAATAGTCCGGAATAAACGCAAAGGCTACAGAGTCTCGGTCCTCATCCATTGCTGCCAGCTTGTCGCCAACCGCCATCATCGTTTTGATGGAGCGTGCCATGCGAGGGAAGGTGTAGTTCAGCTTACCCTCTGGATTGACTGGTGCTGCAAAACCATGACGCTCTCCAGTGGAAGCGATGCGGCCGTTTCCGTCGCCAGCTGCCTCATCCATTTTATAGTTGTACCCGCCGGTAAACAGGTAATAGTTGATCAGACGATTTCCTTGTGCGACACACATTCTTGTCTTGAAATCTGCAGCAGAAACGTCATAACGACCGCCGTATGTCTCCCCAAAGTTTCCATCTCCACAGTTGAACTCAACGCTAGTCAAAGGCTGATCTGGGTTGTGAACCGCGTCCATAAAACCGTTGATTAAGTATAGATCCTGGAAGGATTCCATATCCAGATCTCCAAAATAGATGTCAGAACCGGACAAGTATCCATTGCCTTGTGTGTAGGATTCATAAAGCTGAGAGATACCAATTGGATACGTTAATCCGCGGCCCCCACCTGTTCCATGGATATTGACAATGAACGGCACATCCTTCACACCGAACTCTTCGGCAAACTCGCGCAAAATAGCGACATAACGGGAAAAACGATCCCTCATGTAATGCCCAAGGTCACGCATAAGTTCCGCTGCATACTCTTCTTTAGGAGAGCGGATGCCAGAGTTTCTTTCGGATGCATCCTGCAAATTTAATGGATATCGCTGCTTTAACTCAGAGTCTTTATATATTACTTTTAACCAGCGAGTAAAGTCCTCCAACAACTGCTCTGTCAAATCAGGACAGTTGCTGACCCAAGATAGCATACCGATTTCATTATCAAGCTGCACTCCAATGATGTTTCCGCCGTTTGTATGCAAACGTGGAGTGATTATTGCCATCACTGCCTCATACCACTTTTTCGTTTCTTTTAGGAAATTAGGTGCCAAGTAATCAAGTGTTGGGGTGGTTGCTGCATTCCCATCCCACCCAACTGGAATGATTTCCGGGTGCTTCTCAGCTACCCAATGGGGTATTCCTTCATTTTTCATCTCTGCCATAATGAAAGGGCCTGGTCTGGCAAAGAAATATAAATCATTTTCGGCACAAAGGTCAATAAATGCACCCAAGTCTAGTTCCGGTCGGGTTTGGCCGTCTAAATCCACCTTTCCTTCAAGAGGCTCATGGCACAGCCAAGGGATATACGTGGCAACGGCATTACAGCCTGCATCCTTCAGTTTATTGATGCGATCCTGCCAATCTTTTTGTTCCAAACGGTAATAATGTATCTCTCCGCACATAATAAGTACAGGTTTTCCATCTATAAGTATTTGTTTATTTTTAATTTCAATCATGTCTTTTCATCCCCTTAACGTAAAATAGAAAAGCGCTTACAAAATACCCTAAATTGAAACGTTTCGCTAACTGATATACAAGAATAATCCTACCACAAATAGGTGTTTGTTGAAACGATTTTATTTATTGAGGGTTGCTTTATATTGGTATAGAAGATATGAAGCAACAACAGTAAAAGATTTGTTATTAAAAGGGTTGACAATATACCCTATGGGGTATAACATATGAGCATAGACATTGTTACTACATTATTTTCAACAGGAGGTGCATGCTGCTATGGAATACACAAACCAAATGAAGAATCGTTTGAAACGTGCCGAAGGGCAAATCAGGGGAGTTCTTCATATGATGGAGCAAGGTGAAGATTGCCGTGATGTGGTTTCACAGTTAAATGCAGCAACGACAGCAATCGAACGTGCCATTGGCGTCATCGTTAGTACAAACCTAGAGCAATGTGTTCGGGAAAATGTACTAAAAGGAGAAGAGACTAGCGAAATGGTGCAACAAGCTGTCGATCTTCTCATTAAAAGCAGGTAGTTAAAAAAGTATTTGATAATATACCCTAAGTGGTATATTATAGAGTTATTGATACCCACTAGGGTATTTAAACGAAAGGTCGCATCATATTTTTTTATATGTTAATATACCCCTAAGGGTATTAGGGATAAGCCACTTTTTTTTGAAGTGAAATATACCCTACCAGGTATGAAAATATAAAATATAAAATATTATATATTTTTTTAATCAAATAAATACCCCTAGGGGTAAAAACATTAGGAGGAATTACACATGAATGTAAACAAAGTATTAGACGCAAAAGGATTAGCTTGCCCAATGCCATTGGTGAAAACAAAAAAAGCATTAAATGATGTGAACAGCGGTGAGATTCTAGAGGTTATCACTACTGACAAAGGTGCTAAGACCGACTTGACAGCATGGTGTAAAGCAACTGGAAACGAGCTATTGGACATGAAAGAAGATAACGACGTATTTACTTTCTATATTAAAAAAGCGTAACGATAGATAAAACAAAGACAAAAGGAGAGGATCTTATCATGGAAAAGAAGAAAACAACGATTGTACTTTTCAGCGGTGACTATGACAAAGCGATGGCAGCTTATATTATCGCGAACGGTGCAGCAGCATATGATCATGAAGTAACGATTTTCCACACATTCTGGGGATTGAATGCACTTCGAAAAGAGGAGCTTGTTCCAGTAAAGAAAAACTTTATCGAAAAAATGTTCGGCAAAATGATGCCACGCGGAGCTAACAAGCTGCCATTGTCCACGATGAACATGGCTGGCATGGGTCCGAAAATGATTAAAGGAATCATGAAAAAGCATAATGTACAGTCTTTACCAAGCTTAATAGAGATGGCAAAAGAGCAGGATGTTAAACTTGTCGGCTGCCAAATGACAGTGGATTTACTTGGCTTGAAGCACGAAGAGATGATCGGCGGAATTGAGTATGCAGGGGTTGGCGCATATCTAGGCGATGCTTCTGAAGGCAATGTGAACTTATTCATCTAAAGGGGTGTGGCTAGATGGAGTTTTTTCCTTATATTTTATTGGAGCTGGCAGTGGCTTTTCTGATCAGCAGAATGAAGCCGACTGCCGGGGTCCGTCAGATAACAACGGCTGATTTAAAACAGGAATTAAACGACAAGAACAAACAGTTCATTGATGTTCGTACACCGATGGAATACAAAGGGAATCATATTCGACCGTTTCAAAATATCCCATTGAATACCATTGGGAACAACATAAATAAACTTTCTAAAGACAAAGAGACTATTGTCATCTGTCAAAGCGGCATGCGCAGTAATGCAGCCGTCAAACAATTGAAGAAAGCAGGATTCACGAAGCTTGCCAATGTAAAAGGTGGCATGAATGCCTGGTAATTATAAAAGGCTCTTTTCTCAAAGATTGTTGCTATTTACTAGTAAAAAGTCGGCAATTGGACTTTTTACTGCTTACACACTGTGAAGATTGCAAGTAGTATTTTTAAGTCCAGCAGGGAAAAGAGCACGACAGTAAGGAATAAACGGTTGATGTATTAATACGAAAAGCAACAAAGTTTACGAAGATATCCTTATAAATAGAAAAGGGGCTGTCAAACATGAAAGAGATTACACCACAGGAATTAGAAGCAATGCTTGCTGCAGGCGGGCAGATATCGATCATTGATGTTCGTGAAGCGGAGGAAGTAGCTGCAGGAAAGATTCCACAAGCAATGAACATTCCGTTAAGTTTATTGGAGTTTCGTACGCAAGATATCGATAAATCCAAAACGCATTTCATGGTCTGCCGTTCAGGTGGAAGAAGTGGGAAGGCCTCCATGTTCTTGGTAGCCCAAGGTTTCGACGTCATTAATATGGTCGGCGGAATGCTCGAGTGGGAAGGTAAAGTAGAATAATTTTTTAACAAAAAGGAGATGTGCTAACGATGAATGTAAACTTGACTGTAGACGCTAAAGGATTGGCGTGTCCAATGCCGATCGTGCGTACAAAAAAGGCAATCGATCAGATTGAATCAGGAGAAGTATTGGAAGTACTTGCAACCGATAAAGGTTCCAAAGCGGATATCAAAGCATGGGCAGATAAAATCGGCCATCAATATTTAGGAACACTTGAGGAAGGAGATGTGCTGAAGCATTATATCCGTAAAGCAAGAGCAGAAGAGGAAAAAGAGGAGCAAAACTATCCTCATGTCGCAACGAACGAAGAGTTGGCTGCAAAATTGGAAACAGACATTACGGTACTTGATGTCCGTGAACCTGCCGAGTATGCATTCGGACACATTCGTGGTGCAGTATCCGTTCCATTAGGTGATCTTGAAAATGGCGTAGCAGATTTAGATAAAGAAAAAGAAACATATGTCGTTTGCCGTACAGGAAGTCGCAGTGATATGGCTGCACAAAAGTTGACAGAACTAGGTTTTACAAATGTAAGGAATGTTGTTCCGGGAATGAGCAAGTGGGAAGGTACTACAGCTTAACTTAACCATCTAAATTTTTTTAAAATAAATTATACCGCAGGGGGTATTTATTCATGTTAAACGCAATGACTGCAAAAGATGTAACGAAGAAGATCCTAGCTAATGAATTATTATTTATTTTAGATGTGCGAAATGAAAATGCATTTGCTGATTGGAAAATTGAAGGCGAATCTGTTGAGCATAAAAATGTACCTTACTTTGAGTTAATGGAAGGCGTAGAGGAAATATTAGACCAAATTCCATCAGAAAATGTATTGGTTGTATGTGCAAAAGAGGGGTCTTCTATCTTTGTTGGTGAAATGCTGGTTGAAGCTGGTGTGAAGAATGTTTCTTACTTGCAAGGTGGAATGAAGGCTTGGAGCGAGTACTTGGAGCCAGTTAAGGTAGCAGATTTAACAGATGGCGGCACGCTGTGGCAGTTCGTCCGTATTGGAAAAGGTTGCTTAAGCTATTTGGTCGAATCTGATGGTTCTGTGATGATTATTGATTCTACACGTATGGTGGATCAGTACATTTCATTTGCTGAAGCAAAAGGATTGAAAGTAGTCCATGTGGCTGACACGCACTTGCATGCAGACCACATTTCCGGTGGACGCATGCTTCGTGAAGCAACGAATTCGACGTATTGGTTACCTCCAAAGGATGCAGAAGAAGTAACGTTTGATTACGCAGCACTTGAAGACGGAGTGGAAATCACGGTCGGTACGACGAAGGTTGCTGTACAGGCAATCTACTCACCGGGTCACACGATTGGAAGTACATCTTTCGTAGTGGATAACCGTTTCTTATTAAGTGGTGACATTCTATTCGTGGAATCCATTGGCCGTCCTGACCTTGCCGGAAAAGCAGAGGACTGGGTAGCAGATCTACGCGAAACACTTTACTCTCGTTACAAAGAGTTGTCAGAAAATCTTTTGGTGTTACCGGCTCACTTCGGTACAATGTCCGAAGTTGGCGAAGGTGGTCTAGTAGCAGCACGTCTAGGCGATTTGTTTGAAAACAATGCAGGTCTAAACATCGAAGACGAAGCAGAATTCCGCAAACTAGTTTCCGAAAAACTGCCACCGCAACCAAACGCATACCAAGAAATCCGCCAACTAAACATGGGCAAAATCAACCCAACCGAAGACGAACAACGCGACATGGAAATCGGTCCAAACCGTTGCGCGGTGCACGGATAAAAAAATTGTGAAGAGGGGTCAGACCCTCAAAGGAATTCCGCCCTTCATGTCGAAGGGCGGAAAAATTCATTAAAGGGGAGTTATCAATAAAGAATGGTCCCCCAGTTAATTGTAGTGCAGGATGTGAGACTCCGGCGGAAGGTAGCGGTAGGTTGAGACCCCTGAAGCGTTGTGAGGAGGCTCAAGCACCGCCCCGCGGAAAGCGAACATCCGGAAACGGAAACTAACTGTGTAATATGCAACACCGTACTAGTTAGAACTAGGAGGAGGGATGCTTTATGGAAATCGATATTATGTGGCTTTTAGCTTTGTTTGCGATAGGTTTTATTGGTTCGTTTGTGTCAGGGATGGTTGGTATTGGTGGTTCGATTATCAAATACCCAATGCTTTTATATATTCCACCGATGCTCGGTCTTACCGCGCTCACGGCACATGAGGTGTCAGGAGTCAGTGCGGTTCAGGTGTTTTTCGCCACGATTTCAGGTGTGTGGGCCTATCGTAAAGGCGGCTATTTAAATAAAGACCTAATCATTTATATGGGAGTAAGTATCCTGATAGGTAGCTTTATCGGAGGATATGGTTCCCGCCTTATGAGCGCTGATGGTATTAATATGGTTTATGGTATCCTTGCACTTATTGCTGTTATTATGATGTTCGTTCCTAAAAAAGGCATTGATGAGATACCACTAGATCAAGTTACCTTCAATAAAGCGCTGGCTGCGATCCTAGCATTCATCGTCGGTATTGGCTCCGGTATTGTGGGAGCGGCTGGGGCATTCTTGCTTGTACCGATCATGCTTGTGGTACTGAAGATTCCTACACGTATGACGATCGCGACGTCACTTGCAATCACCTTTATCTCTTCCATCGGTAGTACCGTCGGGAAGATAACTACTGGCCAGGTGCTATTGATACCAGCAATCGTCATGGTCATCGCAAGTATCATAGCGGCTCCAATCGGCGCAAAGCTTGGGCAGAAGATGAATACAAAAGTATTACAGTGGATTTTAGCTTTATTGATTTTAGCAACGACCATCAAGATTTGGTTGGATATTTTATAAAAAAGTAAGAACTAACTCTTAAAAAATGAAGTTAGTTCTTTTTTTATAAAAAAATTTCTATGGTTGCGGACCAAATGTACCTGCCGAAATTTCCCCATACAAATACTACTCATGTATAATGAAACCAACGACTAAAAAGAAGGTTGCCTTGGTATGCTTGATACATTGATGTTTTTTTACTTGATTGTACCGCTTGTCCATCTGATTCATGAGGCAGGTCATGTGAGTATGGCAAAACTATATAAGGTGAAAAACACGGAGATTGGGATTGGGGTAGGCCCGAAGATCTTGGATTTCTATTTTAAGGGGACACGCATTCAGCTCAACATCATCCCATTTTTGGGAGGGTACTCCAGCAATGCACATGCAGGAAAGATGTCAAAGAAAGAAATTGCTTTGATTTCCTTTGGTGGGCCTCTTTTTAACTTACTATCCATCCTTTTGATTCTACCTTTTTGGACTCCATTCCAGTTTTCTTTTTCAGCTTTGTTTGTCTATTTCAGCCTCTGGATTGGCATTATCAATCTTATTCCCTTTAAACTAGGAGAAAAACGCTCGGACGGCTGGCAGATTGCTTCTTCCCTGATTAGGTTTAAAAAAAGATAGATTGGGAGTGATATAATGAACTATTTTATCGTCACAGGCTCTTCTAAAGGACTTGGAGAAGCTACAGTAAAACTACTATTAAAAGAAAACCATCATGTAATATGCATTGCTAGAAATGAAAATAAGGATCTAGAACTGGCAGCAAAACAGAATGGTGCAAAAATCACTTTATTACAAGAAGATTTGAGCAAGCATGAACGGGTGACTGGGATTGTACAATATCTTTTAGCAACCATCGAAGAAGATGATCAGGTGGAGGGAATATACTTGATTAACAATGCAGGAATGGTCGACCCGATAAAGCCTGCTGGGAAAGCGGAGGAGTCCGCGATGATCAAAGCTGTTCATCTCAACCTCCTTACACCGATGCTCATGACAAATGAATTCATCCGGCTGACGGAGGAATGGACCTGCAAAAAGGTAATTGTCAATATCAGTTCCGGTGCAGCAAATCATCCAATCCATGGTTGGAACACCTATTGCACGACAAAGGCCGGGCTAGATATGTTCACGAAAACGGTAGGACTCGAGCAAAGCCAAGCTACACATCCGACAACCATTCTCTCTTTTTCACCAGGGATCATGGATACAGCTATGCAAGGAGTCATCCGTAGCTCTGACAAAGAGAATTTCAATAATGTAGAAATGTTCAAATCCTACCATGAAGAGGGGCAATTAAGAAGTCCGGAGTTTGTAGCCAAAAAAATGATTGATTTACTATTTTCAAGTAATGTAGAAAACGGAAGAGTCTATGATATTAAAGAATTCCTCTAAGAAGCACACTTATCGGTGTGCTTCTCAGACTGTTGACAAACTATAGATTAGTTTGGTTATTACCTATAACAGTTGATCTCCGTTACAGGAGCTTCGCTTTCCGCGGGCAGTCCGGAAGCCTCCTCGGGCTACGCCCTGCGGGGTCTTCCATGTCCTTTCCTCCCGCAGGAGTCTACGCTCCTTTCACTGCGATCAACGGGGAAACTATAACTTCAAATGACTTTGTCTACACACTGAGAAGCACACTTATCGGTGTGCTTCTTTTATTTACAAACGTTTCTATTTCTCTCGAGATTGATGGGGGAGTGCTGGAATTCAAAAATCACTAGATATAGGTGACCGTTTCTCTCATGCTAGCTGAGGGGATGGTTTTTTATTTCAGATATTACAACTCAATATTGTTAATATATCCCTTAATGTGACAAAAAACCTATTATTCTGATTATTTTTGAAACTATTGGACTATTCAGTGTAGCAAATTAGGTTAATATGTCGTATGTCCACTTTAATGAACGTCCTGCATAATATAGTTGAAGTTGTTAGACTTTAAAGAATTTTTACAATTGCTTTACTGCAAAACAACAATGCGTTTACACAGTTCACGTATATTGGGAAAGTGTACGACGTCCAACTATTATAAAGGAGCATTCCTGTTAGAAGGATTTTCGGGGACTTGAACAAAAAAGAGCCCTCTTGGTATGATACGGGGTGTCAAATCGTGCACCGAATTGACCCCTAACTTAGGTAACCAAGGAGGACTCCAACATGGATTTTAAACAAAATCAGAAGATAAATCAAGTCACCGAAAATACACTTGTAGTCGGAATCGATATTGCAAAGCGGAAACACTTCGCCTGCTTTGTCGATGACCGTGGGCGTGTGCTTCAAAAATCTTTTTCGGTATTACAGTCTAGCGACGGTTTTGATCGTTTTTACGAGCGTATTTTGGCTGCCATGAAAGAATACGAAAAGACGGAGGTCATTGTCGGGATTGAACCTACCGGCCATTACTGGCTTAATCTAGCCTATTTCCTTGAGGAACGAGGCATTCCCCTGGTGATGACCAATCCTATGCACGTTAAGCGGTCAAAAGAATTGGATGACAACTTGCCAACCAAACATGACCGTAAAGATGCGTTAGTTATCGCTCGCCTGATTAAAGATGGACGCTTCAGTTATCCTCGTATCCTAAAGGATGTGGAGGCTGAACTCCGTGTGGGTTCAACGTTCAGAAGCAAGTTGACAGAGGAACTGGGTGCCGTCAAAAACATGGTCATTCGCTGGCTGGATCGCTATTTTCCTGAGTTCACCCAGGTCTTTCCGACATTCGGAAAGATGGCAATGGCTGTCCTGGAGTGCACACCATTTCCGGCCGATCTTCATCAGAAACAACCGGATGAAGTATTGGCACTTTACCGTAAGGTCGAGGGGCTCAAATCCCCCCAAAGGCCGAAAGCCATACGACTGATAGAACTCGCTTCAGACTCGATCGGGGTAACAGAAGGACGGGAGATGGCCCGTATGGAAATTGCCACACTCGTTCGCCGTTACCACCAGTTAGAACAAGAGATTGAAAGCATTACGCAGCACCTGGTTGAACTTATCCAAACATCAGTAGAATACGAATGGCTCTCAACGGTTCCTGGACTTGGAGATACCACGATTGTCGATTTACTAGCTGAAATCGGAAGCTTTTCTCACTATGAAGATCCACGCCAACTAATCAAACTCGCGGGATTGACATTACGGGAAAATTCCTCCGGCCAGCACAAAGGACAAAAGCGAATCTCCAAAAGGGGCAGAAGAAAGCTTCGTTCCCTCCTATTCCGAGTGATGATGCCGATGATTCGCCATAATGAAGCTTTTAAAAGGCTCCATGATTACTACACAAACCGTAAGGATAATCCGTTACGCAAGAAGCAATCCATCGTGGTCCTATGCGGAAAACTCTTAAAAGTTCTCCATGGAATCAGCACGAAGCACAAAGCGTTTGACGCAAAGCGAATGATGAGGGATATTCCTAGTCTCGCAGAGGCTATGTAAAGTCCTGCATCCCCTTTAAAGACCTAGACAACAGGATGACACGGAGAAGCTGGCACTATTTTTTCCATTCGACCTCGAGTCCCTAAAGGAGCTTCGCTAGCCTCTGCCTTATGACTAGACCGAACGAAGGAATGTAGGCACACTGATGCCCAGAGACATGGGAGGGTACGTCATCATAAGCTACGCAGAGATCCATTGTGCATCGTATATCCAATGATCACTACTTTACCATCATTACCCAGTAGTGACCGCGTAGCGTACCCACCAAATGTAAGAGAATCACAAATTTATTAATATCTGTTAGGGAGTATGTCGAAAAATATTTTTTTGACATCCCACCAACGGGTCAAACCGTTGATATATCAATATTTATAGAGGGAGGAAAACAAATGCGACATCATTCTAAAAGAGTTGTCATGATTCTATTAGCTTTCATATTAGTATTCTCTAATCTTTTGCCAGCTATGAACATTACAACTTATGCGGCAGAGAACCAATCAACGGCTATTACAGTGGAGCAAGCAATTGCCAATAATAGCGGAACGGCGAATGTAGAGGGGTATATTGTGGGGACGGTTGTGTCCACCAATAATTTTGATTTGGAAGCTCCATGGGCCCAAGCTACTAATCTAGCATTTGCAGACTCCCCGAATGAAACAGACATTAGAAAAATGCTACCAGTCCAACTACCTAATAATTCAATTAGGACAGCACTAAACCTTGTTGATAATCCGGGTAACTACCACGCAAAAATTCAAATTACTGGTTCACTTGAAGCGTATTTTTCAGTACCAGGTTTAAGAAGCCCAACCGCTTTCACCATCATCGACGGCGGCCAGGACCCTGTACCTCCAGCAGAACCGGAACTAATCACACTTGCTGAAGCGCGCACGAAAAATGTAGGACAAGAAGTCATCGTTCAAGGTGTTGTCACAGCAGACAATGCAGCAATTGGCGGTGGGAAGCTATCCACTTACATACAAGATGAAACAGCGGGGATCAATTTGTTTTCCAATAGTTTATCAGGTTTCCCTAACCTTGTAGAAGGGCAAAAAGTAGAAGTGAGAGGGAAAATCGCCCTTTATAACGGTCTGCTTGAAATCATGCCGAATTCCAATGGCATAGAAATTTTAGCAGAAAATGAAGCACTTCCAGAACCAACACCTATTACTATTGAAGACCTTCAATCTGCAACTGTGGCGGAACCTTTAGAGGGCCAGCTTGTAACAGTAACAGGTTATGTATCCAACAAGCCATCTTCTCCGGCTGGTGGCGGATATAATGTAACATTGACGGATAATGATTTTAACTCCACTACATTACGTGTGATGGAGGGTACGAATGCGATTGATGCATTGGAAGCAGGTAAGTGGTATGAGATTACTGCTATCCTTAGCCAATACAATACCTATCAAATTTTACCGAGAAAAGCGTCCGATATCGTATTGGCGTCAGAACAACCTGAACCACCAAGTGCAGCTGGGGAATATCCTGCGGTTGTAGAGCGTGTAACGGATGGCGATACGATACGTATCACATCTCCATTATTCGGTTCTCAAAGCGTTCGTTATGTAAATATCGATACGCCGGAAACCTATCATTCTATCAGAAACGACCTTGATCAGAATCAGATGGATCATGGAAAACGTGCCACAGAACACATGCAATCTTTATTAAAAGCCGGTGATGAAGTTATTTTAAAAATCGGCGATGAGCCTACTGACAATTACGGACGGATTTTGGCTCAAGTTTTACGTAAAGAAGACCGTTTGAACACTAACCTTGAAATGGCAAGAGAAGGTTTCGCAGTGACTTATTTCATCTGGCCGATAGGTCCGGAAGAGGAGTATAACGAATTCCAGGCTGCCGTGAAGGAAGCGAAGGATGCGGGGAAAGGAATCTGGAGCGAAGAGGATCCATTACTTGAGCTACCAACATTCTTCCGTGCACGCTATGAAAATAACCCATTAAACAAACCGGTTGGAAACTCTGATACAAAAGAATATGTACAGCCTACTGAATGGGAAAAGGTACCTGTTGAGAAGCGCATCTTCTTCTGGAATGAAGCGGAGGCACTGGCAGCTGGTTTCACACTCGCTGAAGATGGAGAAGAACCGAATCCAAATCCAGGCGAGCTAGTGTCCGTGCAACTTCTAGGAATGAATGATTTACACGGTAAAATTGATCAAACATATGATTTATCAAGAGACTATGGCATTGCAGCTGCAGGCCGCATGGATTATGTATCCGCTTATTTAAAAGACCGTAGAGAACAGAATCCAAATACTTTAATCGTCCATGCTGGTGACATGATCGGAGGAAGCTCCCCTGTTGCGGCATTGCTTCAAGATGAGCCGGTTGTTGAAATCATGAATGAAATCGGATTTGATATTGGTACTGTCGGAAACCATGAGTTTGACGAGGGTACAGAAGAATTCTTACGTATGGTAAATGGCGGAGACCATCCGGAAGGTAAAGGAACAGAAGGTTATCAAGGGATGAACTTCCCGAATGTTTGTGCCAACTGTGTTTGGAAAGACTCCGGTGAAACCTTCCTGCCTCCTTATGAAATTTTAGAGGTTGGCGGTGAACGAATCGGCTTTATCGGTGTAAACACAACAGCGACATTGAATATGGTAATCCCGGATGGCATCCAGGATATCACGTTTACGAATGAAGTACAGGCAGTCAATGAAGCGACTGATGAATTGAAAGAGCAAGGAATCAAAGCGATTGTGGTACTTTCCCATATGCCGGCATCCCAATCAGGGGAAACGGCTACTGGGGACGCGGCAAACCTTGCGAAGAATGTGGATGATGAAGTGGACGTTATTTTTGCAGCACATAACCACGAAATCGTAAATGCAATGGTGGACAACAAACTGATTGTCCAAGCATTGGATTATGGAAAAGCATTTTCTGCAGTAGACCTTGAAATCGATCCGGAAACAGGCGATATCGTAAACAAGGAAGCAGAAATTGTATTCGTTGATCAAAGCAAAATGGATCCAGATCCAGTTGTAACGGAAATTCTTGCAAACTATGAAAATCGCATTGCGCCTATTTTGAATGAAGTGGTCGGATTTGCGGAAGTAGCAATGGAAGGCGGATATGGCGTTCGCGGTGAGGTTGGCGATAATGCTCTTGGAAACCTTATTGCAGATGGCATGAAAGCAGAAATGGATGCGGACTTTGCCTTGATGAATGGCGGCGGAATCCGTGACAATCTAAATCAAGGGGACATCACTTGGGGCGAGTTGTTTAACATCCAGCCATTTAACAATGTGTTAATGAAGCTTGAGATTAAAGGTGCAGATCTGTATACAATCATGAATGCACAACTTCAGGCTCCATATGGACCAGACTACAGTATTGCTGGTTTCCACTATACGTGGGATGGTTCCACTTACAAAGTGGTAGATATCACTTTCCCTGACGGAACACCAATCGATAAGGAAGCAACATATACGGTTGTAACAAACAACTTTATGGCAACGTCCACAGGAAGCAAGTATCGTCCTATCGGAGAACTTGGCAAAAACCCTGTGACAGGACCGGAAGACTTAGAAGCAACAGTGAATTTTGTTCGCAGTTTTGACGGACCAATCAACTATGCAGCAGAAGGGCGCATCTCTGAAGTGGGCGAGCCTGGCGGCGACATCGGGACAGTGACGATCGCAGAAGCTAGAGAAGCTGCAAACGGCAGTGTGGTAACGATTGAGGGTGTGGTTACGACAATTTCTGGTGCATGGGGCCAAAAAGGATTCTATGTACAGGATGAAACAGCTGGAACGTACGTATTCCAAAACGCTGAGGATGTAGTTCCAGGTGATGTGGTAAAAGTGACAGGTACCGTCGGCTCTTATAATGGTGAGTTCCAGATCGGTTCTTTGACTGCATTTGAAAAGACTGGCACTGCTGATGTACCTGCAGCTCAAGTGGTGACGCCAGCAGAACTTGGCAGCTCGAACGAAGGGGAGCTAGTATCTGTTGAGGGTGTGGAAATTTCAGAGCTTAAGAGCGTTAATAATTTTGGTACTTTTGAATTTGTGGCAACGAAGGATGGAGAATCTGTAGTGGTCCGTGTGGATAACCGTACTGGCCTAGTATTCAGTGACTTCACCTTTGAAAATGGAGACCTGGTTACTGTGACAGGTATTTCCGGGAACTTTAATGGAGTGATTCAACTTAAGCCTCGTGGCGTAGCTGATATTGTGGAATACGAGGAAGACTCCTACGAAGAGCCGGAAGTGAAGTATACGGTTGAGAACAGATTCCTTGATGCAAAAGGAAAAGAGTTGAAGAAACTTGAAAGCAAGTCTGATGTAACAGTCAGCACTACGATTGCTAACCATGTTCGCGATACTCGTGAGTTCACGGTTTCTGTGGAGTTAGTGGACAAGCATGGCAGAGTGAAACATTCTTCTGAAGAAGCCTATGAAGTGACAGGAGAGAGTGAAGAAGTGTTTAATGCGGACGTTGCAATTCCTGCCAACCATACTGGTCAACGCTATACGCTGACGGTAGTGGTGAAAGATGCGGAAGGTACCGTAGTGGAGAGAAGTGAGATTCAATAGTATTGTAAGTTAATATGTTTGCAGGAGGGGGCTCTCGGGTCCTCTTTTTTTTGGTTTTGATTGACCACAGAATTTTGGGAATAGGAAGGGGTTGTCGGAGGAGATGCACCATAAATGTCCGTTTACTTGAATTTATCACTTGTACGGACTCCAAAAAGCTTAGAAAACAAGGCTCTGTTAAACACCACTGTTGATTTCCGCACTAGGCTTCGCTTTCCTAGGGGCGTTTGGGGAGCCTCCTCGGCTTGCGCCTGCGGGGTCTCCCCTAAAACGCTATCTCCCTCAGGAGTCTTCGCCTATTGCTCCAATCAACAGCTAGGTTGCTACAAAAAACAAAAGTATGCTTTTACAGAACCAAAAACAAAAAAAGAGCCGGCACACAACAAGTGCCAGCTCCCTCAATATTACTCTTCCCCTAAAAACACGTCTTCAATATCATCCAACATGATGTTCGCTGCAAGTACGCCACCAGCAGTGTTCCATACAGCATCACTTACTTCATGCACATTACCTGCTTTTGCAACTTCCAGGTTGTTAAATAGAGGATCCTCCAACCATTCGTCTTTAATTTTAGTCGCTTCTCCATCACCAGTTTCATAAGAGAAGTGGAACAAGATGTCGCCATCCATGGCAGGGATTCTTTCTTTTGTTGCATTCATTTCAGCAAAGTCGTCAACATTTTGAGATTCTGGACGTGCAAATCCAAGCTGATCTAGAATGATTCCAGAGAAGGAATCTTTATGATAGATACGAACATCTCCAGCAGTGAAACGAACAATCGATACTTCCTGCTCTTTCTTTTCACCAAGCTGCTCGCTCATTTCAACAACACGTGCATCAAAGTCATCCATCACTTTTTTACCTTCTTCTTCTTTGTTCAATGCTTTAGCGTAAAGCTGGAAGTTTTCTTTCCAATCTCCCTTTAACGTTTCAGCAAAAACAGTTGGTGCAATAGCATTCAGTTGCTCATACACGTCTTCTTGACGAAGTTTGTTACCGATAATCAAATCAGGCTGTAGTGCAGCAATCGCCTCAAGGTTTACCGCGCTTTCTGTCCCAACCACTTCAACGCCATCCATGTCTGCTTTGATATGATCATACCAAGTGTCACCTAACCAAGATTGAACAGCTCCGACAGGTTTTACACCCATGGAAAGCAATGCTTCTGTACCTTCATTTGTTAAAATGACGACACGCTCAGGAGTTCCTTCGATTTCAGCTGTCCCCATTGCATGCTCCACTTTATAAGCTGTTTCCTCAGAAGGTGCCTCTCCGTCGCCAGAAGCATCTTTCTCTTGACCACCATTGTTAGCAGTGTTGCCAGAGCAAGCTGCCAGCACAAGGGAAGTAACTAAACTAAGCAAAAATAATGTGAAAAACTTTTTGTTCTTTAACATATATGTAGCCTCCGTATAGTATTGATAATGATTTTCATTCACAAGATAAATAGTACGCTTGATGAGAAACGTTGTCAATAACTTTTGAGAATGATTTTCAAAGTCATTGACACTTCCTCCTAATTCTCCTAAACTTATAAGTGGATAAAAAGTTATATATAGATAGAAGGTACACAATTATGTTACTCCAAAAAAATAGCCATAAAATACTGGGATTGATCATAGGAGTAATTCTATTATTCTTCAGTTTTGTGGCAAGCATCATATATGGATATACAAATACGAGCCTGTCACTTGCGATTGATGCATTCCGCAATTTTGATGGATCCAATGAGCATATCATCATTCAATCTGTTCGCCTTCCTAGGGCGATCATAGCCGCCATAGTAGGCGGAAGCCTGGCAATTGCCGGCCTATGGATGCAGGCATTAACCAAGAATCCATTGGCATCCCCGGGTATCTTCGGTATTAATGCGGGAGCAAGCTTTTTTGTAGTGGTGGCGGTCTCTTTTTTCTCTGTCACCTCGTTGCAAACATACACCTGGCTTGCTTTTGCGGGAGCCGCACTTGCTGCATTCGCCGTATACTTCATCGGCTCCATTGGCCGGGAGGGTCTGACCCCTATGAAGCTTACACTTGCCGGGGCTGCTTTCGCTGCTATGTTCTCCTCACTTACACAGGGGTTGCTTGTTGTAAATGAGACTGCGTTGGATCAAGTGCTTTTCTGGCTTGCTGGTTCTGTTCAGGGGAGAAGCCTCAATATGGTTTACGCGGTTCTTCCTTATATAGCGGTTGCTTGGATTGCCTCCTTCTTTATAGGAAAAAAGATCAACCTGCTTGCAATGGGGGATGATGTGGCAACAAGTCTTGGAGTGAAAACAGGCATTGTAAAATTAACGGCAGCAGTCATCATCATCCTCCTTGCGGGAGGTGCGGTTGCCATTGCAGGACCCATTGTCTTCATCGGCATCGTCATTCCGCATGTTGCGCGCTACTTTGTAGGGAACGATCATCGCTGGCTTGCTCCATACTGTGGGATTCTAGGAGGCATTCTCCTGTTGACGGCGGATATTGGTGCTCGTTATGTCATCATGCCTCAAGAGGTCCCAGTCGGTGTCATGACAGCCATCATTGGAACTCCATTCTTCATCTACATTGCACGAAGGGGGTTCCATGGAAAATGAAGAATTACAAAACGTTTCGACTAGGAAAAGATAACTTATCCTTTTTTATAGATAAAAAAGCGATTCTCACCATTGTCAGTTTAGCACTGGCTGTAATCGCCCTTTTCATCTTAAGTACAGGGATGGGGGACATGAAGATCTCGCCTTGGAATGTCATAAAAGTATTCTTTGGTCAAGGAGACTCCATGGAAACGCTAGTTGTCCAATCATTCAGGCTACCACGGATCATCATTGCGCTGCTCGTCGGAATTTCGCTTGCGGTTGCCGGTGCCATTTTACAGGGCATAATTCGGAACCCGCTCGCATCTCCTGATATTATAGGATTGACTGGCGGTGCTTCGACAGCGGTTGTCTTGTTTCTAGCTCTTTTCAGTGATAGCAACAACTCTTTGACTGTTAGCATCCAATGGCTGCCATTAAGTGCATTTGTCGGCGCGACGGCCATCGCGATCATTGTTTATTCCCTTGCATGGAAAAACGGATTATCACCGATTAGGCTAGTGCTGATCGGCATCGGGATTTCCACGTTAATGCAGGCATTGACTACGTTATTCATGTTACTTGGTCCCATTTATCGAGCAAGCCAAGCGAACATTTGGATCACTGGAACAGTATATGGCTCGAACTGGAGTCATGTAAAAATATTATTGCCTTGGACTGTCCTGCTTGTTATCGTCAGCATAATGGCAGTAAGGCAATTGAACATACAGGAACTTGGAGATGAGGTGGCAACAGGAGTTGGCGGTGCTGTCAACAAGCACAGAATGGGCCTTCTATTTCTGAGTACGGCATTAACAGGTGGAGCGGTTGCTTTTGCAGGGGGCATTGGATTTGTTGGATTGATGGCTCCCCACATTGCCCGCAGGCTAGTCGGCTCTTCTTTCGGAGTATTGATTCCAACATCGGCATTTATCGGAGCATTTCTTGTCATGCTCGCCGATTTGATCGGCCGAACCCTGTTCTCACCACTTGAAATTCCAGCAGGTGTATTTACCGCATCAATCGGAGCGCCATACTTTATTTATCTGCTTTACAAAACGAGAAATTCTTAACGAGAGGTGGAAGTAACATGCATGCATTAGAAACCCAGTCACTTACATTATCCTATGGTGAATCCATCATTATAGAGGAATTAGATCTGCAAATCCCTAAAGGGGAGATTACGGTCTTTATCGGTGGAAATGGCTGTGGAAAATCCACCTTGCTTCGTTCGTTAGCTCGTTTGTTAAAGCCAAGTCAAGGAAATGTGCTCCTTGAAGGAAAGGCGATATCTGGCCAATCCACAAAGGACATTGCCAAACAACTTGCCATCCTTCCACAAGGTCCGACTGCACCGGAAGGGTTATCCGTGCTTCAACTGGTAAAACAAGGAAGGTATCCATACCAGTCGTGGTTAAAGCAATGGTCAGAGCATGATGAGAAGGTGGTCTGGGACTCCCTTCGTGCAACTGGCATGGAGGAATTGGCAGAAAGAACGGTCGATTCCTTATCCGGTGGGCAGCGTCAGCGCGCATGGATTGCCATGACACTTGCCCAAGAGACGGATGTGATCTTGTTGGATGAGCCGACAACTTATCTGGACCTTACTCATCAAATCGAAATACTAGATTTGCTTTTCGAACTGAATGAAAAAGAAAACCGTACTATCATCATGGTGCTTCATGATCTTAACCTTGCTTGCCGCTATGCACACCACTTAGTTGCCATCCGTGATAAGCAGATTTATGCTCAAGGCAAGCCGGAGGAAGTAATTAACTGTGACCTTGTGAAAAATGTTTTTGATATGAATTGCCAGGTTACAACAGATCCGCTTTTTGGCACACCATTATGCATTCCGCACGGTCGCGGTAGATGCCTAGTGCCTAATTTGGAAGGGCTGAGAGCATGATGAGTACACTGACTCAACAGGAATTTCGTTTTCTGGAAGAGAGCTGCCGGTTTGTAGCAGGGGAGGCAGAAGTGGAAGATACCATCTCCCTTCATTCCCTTATCCATGATGGAACGGAAGCGTATTTGTTGAAGGTGCAGGATGCTTTGGGGACAGATGAAATGGACGTTGCAGCATCACTTCTCATGAAAAGGCTCGGCTTCCTTGCCGTTAATTGCCTGCTCTCGATGTCAGCATTCAATAAAACCCTGAAGGTAGACCCTTCTACTATCTGGATTGATTCTTATATGGAGAATGATGTTTGGCTTCCGAAGCTTCGTTATACGAAGGTCCAAGCGGTTGAGGTAACGGCATTTAATACTCGCGAGGAATGGAGAGTACAACATTTCAAAGAGCTATTCCACGATGTATTTGCCCCGCTCATTCAACGTATGTCCAAAGTGGCGAAGGTATCCCGCCAAACTTTATGGGAAAATATTGTGCTTTATATCTACTGGATGTACGAGTCCATCCTGCAAAACCTGGAGCTGGATACACCATACCAAGAGGAAGATTTTAAAAGCTTACTGGAGGCCGACCCGGCATTATTCGGAATGAAAAGAAATCCAGCCGCAACGTTTTACAAGCCAAAAACGTTTGTGGAACAGCACCAAGCAGAGATGAGAATGCGAACAACTTGCTGCTACTATTATAAAACCAATAGCGAGGGTGCACGTTGCTCGACCTGTCCATTGAATTGTAATGTGTGATTGACTTCACTATAATGGAACAAAAGCTTGAGGGGAGGTTCGGCAGATGAACGAAAAACTCGAACAGCAGTTGGATGGGTTATTGGAGAAATACACAGAACTTCTTTTAGGAGAAGCGAATGAGGAGCACAAAGAAAATGTGAAAGCATGGGTGCTCTATACATATATCGCAAAATCAATGCCACCACTTGTGAAGCATTGGAATGAGCAATATCCGGACGCCAAGCAGGACATGATGACATTAATCAAAGAAATCAAAGAACTGAATGATGCCCACCGTGCGAAAAGCGGTAAATGAGGAAGAGCCTTGAATTGCTATCTTGCAAATCAGGGCTCCATTACTTTAATGCCCTGTTAAACGCAGCTGTTGATTTCCGCAATAGGCTTCGCTTATCCAGAGGGCGACCTTGAACCTCCTCACAACGCTTCAGGGGTCTCAAGATTGTCGCTACTCTCCCACAGGAGTCTACACCTTTTGATCCAATCAACAGCTGGAAACCTGCTCATTATCAACAAGAAACTTTAACAGAGCCTACTTTATAGTTTGCGAAGTATCCACGCCTTGTAAATTAAATATTTCCATCATAAAAGACCATTTGTCCAATCTTAGCAAAATTCACAATCTGGGGAGGGAATAGCCAACTTCAGTTGGATATCATGAAAATTTGAAGGATATCATGAAAATTTGAAGGATATCATGAAACTCTGAAATATATCATGAAAATTCGTAGGATATCAGGAATTCCCACGATAAATCATGAAATTCTTCATTTTATCAGGAAATCGACAAGAACCGCGCCATTTCTACCGCCAACCATCTCCCACTCCTTCCACCAATACCCCCGCCCAACATCCATCGCATTTCGTATTTCGGGCTTTTTTATTTGGCTACAAACAAAGCTCTTTATCCTCACTTACACCCCTTGAACACCTTTCACGTACTTCCGCCTTCTCCACATACCAGAAGTCATTTTCTTTCAACATCGTCAGCTTTATATCACTTCCGGAAACAGAATCATCATGCATTCCATAACTCATTATGTATCCTTCCGCTTTATTCTCATCCAAATCAATCCTAGTGTTAATTTCCCATACATCCATACCAAGTCCATAACTGATTTCTACATCCAACATCCATGCATTCATTAACAGTCCTGGAGTTTCCCAAATTTGATTGGCAGTCCCCAGAGCCTCATCAAATTCTCCAACCCACTCTCGCCAATTTGTAACGTCTTTTTTCCAGCCGTTCTCTTCTGCCATAGAATGATCGATTAAGTAATCCCAAAGTTGTGCATCAACATCTCGCCATAAACGAGGAACTTGATCTTTAGGAATCGTGAAGAACTCCCCAGTCTCCTCTTCTTCAGGCTTTTGGGAAACTGTCTCTAATTCCATTTCTTTATCCTCTAGTTGTGCATAGACTTCCGCTATTTCCTTTTCTAACTCTGCAACTTTTTCTTGATGACCGTCTGAATTAGAGCATCCACTTAACAAAACTCCTACCAAAATCAGAGAAATTAAAAGTTTCACCAAATTCACCCCTAAAATAAATGCAATTTGTTTAATTTTACCACAACAAACGCCAAGGAATTATGTTAATTAGAAAGGTTCGTGTTTCGGAAAATATTGAGAAGGGTAGAAGGGAAGATACGATTTTGCATGGACATAAAAATACCAAAAAACAACGGATGATACTGAATGTGTCAGCTCACCCGTCGCTTTATTATTTATTGCATCATTCCATTAGTGCCATAAGGAAACTGGTTCGTGTAGCCTTGGAACTGCTGATATTCCTGCTGTAACTTCATCTGATCGGCAGGCTCTAGTCCATACCAGCCTTTTTGGAACATCAAATTGTATAGCTCACGCTGACAGTTCTGCGTTTCATTGAAGATCGCTAGCAAATCGGTGTAAATCTGCTGGTTGCTTGCTTCATTAAGTGCGGTGCTATAGGAAGCGGTCATGTATTTCTCTGTCGCCAGCATATCATTGATGAAGTCACGCTCATTCATTTGAGGTGTTTTGGCAACCTGTGTTTCAGGATTCTGTATTTTTTGCTGATTCATGAAGTACCCTTCTTTCTTATTGGAGTGGCTGCTGTTGCTGCATTTGATTTTGACCCTGAATGTGAGTCAAAATCTTTTGATAATGCCTCTGATGCATTTGGCCTGCTTTTTCAATAGCATTCACAACTTCTTGATCCTGACATTGACTTGCAAAGAAATGAGCTTTTTTCATCGCAAGTAAATTCCATGAAAGCATATCTGCAAAGTATAAGGAATCTTTTGTCGTTACGACGTTTGGCGGTTGCTGATAAAAGCCGGGCTGTTGAGTAGTATTTTGCTGTGGTTGTTGCTGTTGCATACAACGACCTCCTATCATAATCTATCAAATGTAGCGTAACCGTTAAGCAGGAAATTATGTATGAATCGGGAAAATCATCGACACTCATGATGTTTAAAATAACGACAGCAAACAACACTATTTCCCGACAAATAATTTGTATTCAAATATTTGAAAAGATGATAAAATGAGGGTGTAATTTTATTTTTACACTCAATGAAAGCGTTTACTATAAAGCTCTTTTCATCAAGATTTGTTGCTGTTATGGAGTACAAAGTCGTTATTTTAACTTTTTATTTCATACACACTCTAAATATGGCATGGAATGCATATTTCGTAACAATGAAAAGAGCGATAATTTTAGAAAAATAGCACAAAGCAATCGGAGAGGGACACCAAGAAAAGCGGGAGGAATAACAAAATGGAACAAGTAATGCGCAATACATTTTTATATTTATCCAAGAATAAGGCATTAACAAAAATGGCAAGAAAATACGGATTACGTTGTGGTGCTGGGAGGTTTGTCGCTGGGGAACGGATTGATCAAGCAGTAAAATGCATCCAGGAGCTCAACCAAAAAGACCTATGTGTCACCATCGACTATTTGGGTGAATTCATTGATACCGAAGAAGAAGCAAATGTAATGGCAGACAACTCCATCGAAGCCATTCGTGCAATCGGCACCGAAAACCTGGATTCCCAATTGTCATTAAAAATGACTTCCATGGGACTGGATATTTCAGACGATGTGGTTATGCGAAACATGCGCAGAATTCTTGATGCGGCAAAGGAATATGGAGTATTCGTCACCATTGATATGGAAGACTACTCACGCTGCGGAAAAACAATTGAGATCTTTAAAAAGTTAAGAGAGGATTATGACAATGTTGGAACAGTCATCCAGTCCTATTTATACCGTACGATCAAGGACATGGAAGATCTTAACCAATACAGTCCGAACCTCCGTCTTGTAAAAGGTGCTTATAAGGAGTCACCGGAAGTTGCCTTTCCTGAGAAAAAAGATGTGGATGACAATTTCAAAAAAATTATCGAGATGCACCTATTGAACGGAAACTACACAGCAGTTGCCACCCATGACGATACCATGATTGAATATACAAAAGATCTAGTCAAGAAACACGGTATCTCAAAGGATCAATTCGAGTTCCAAATGCTATATGGAATCCGCCCGGAGCGCCAGTTAGAGCTAGTTAAAGAAGGCTACAAAATGCGTGTTTACGTTCCATACGGCACAGACTGGTACGGATACTTCATGCGCCGCCTGGCAGAACGTCCTGCAAACGTCGCATTCGTACTAAAAGGAATCATCAAGAAATAAGAAAGAGCGTGCGAACAGCACGCTCTTTTCGTATATAAATCAGTCTTGCATGTTATGTTTCCCGTACTGCTGATTGTTGCTCGTTTTTTTCCCGCTATAGTCCATTTCCACGGTAGGACCAGCGTTTCCTTTTACACTTGCCGCACTTTTTGCAGCATGAGAAGGTTGTTTTTTCATTTTTGCCATGATGTCTCACCTCCACCTCTTCATTTTTCCCACGCTAAATAGCAACATGCAACAGACATTAGAAAATAATATGGTAAATTCCGATTTATTTATTGCGAAAATTTTCAAAATACTTTATAGTTAAAACCAAGGGAACTCTTGTAAAGGAGATATTTTTTTGCGGTAAAAATGAATGAGCATTCATTCAAAAAAACTATCACTAACCATTAAAACCAACTATCAAGGGGGAGGAAGAATGAAACAAAGTATTAAAAAGGCTGCTGTAATTGGATCTGGGGTTATGGGATCCGGCATTGCCGCACACTTAGCAAACGTTGGCATTCCTACAATCTTGTTAGATATCGTTCCTAACAAATTATCGAGTGAAGAAGAACAAAAAGGCTTAACACTCTCTGATAAAGCAATCCGAAACAAATTTACAAATACAGCTTTACAAAAATTATTAAAGCAAAAACCAGCTCCACTTACATCCAAATCCAACCTTGCTCTAATTGAAGCAGGAAACCTAGAAGACGATATGGAAAAGATTGCAGATTGTGACTGGGTAATTGAAGTAATCGTCGAGAACCTGGAAATCAAAAAGCGACTTTTCGAAAAGGTAGACGCACACCGCAAGCCTGGAAGCATCATCAGCTCCAACACATCCGGTATTTCCATTGAAGCGATGGCAGAAGGACGCTCCGAAGATTTCAAAAAGAATTTCCTTGGAACACACTTCTTTAATCCACCACGTTACTTGAAATTGCTAGAAGTGATACCGACAAAAGCTACGAACCCGGAAGTCGTGAGCTTCATCAAATCTTTTGGTGAAGATGTTTTAGGAAAAGGGATCGTACTTGCAAAGGATACGCCAAACTTCATTGCCAACCGCATCGGAACATATGGATTACTTGTAACGGTGAACGAAATGCTCGAGGGCGGCTATAGCGTCGGTGAAGTGGACTCTGTTACAGGTCCTGCAATCGGCAGACCGAAGAGTGCAACCTTCCGTACACTTGATGTTGTTGGGTTGGACACATTCATCCATGTAGCCAACAATGTGTATGAAAAAGTGGAAGGCAAGGAACAAGAAGTATTCCGAATTCCTGACTTCATGAACAAGATGAAGGAAAAAGGTTGGTTGGGCTCCAAGTCCGGTCAAGGCTTCTTCCTAAAACAAGGAAAAGAGATTTTGGAACTTAACCCAGAAACATTGGAATATAACGCACGTAAAAAGTTGAAAACTCCTGCGCTTGAAATGAGCAAACAAGCAAAAGGCTATAGCAACAAAATGAAAGCGCTTGTATATGCCGACGATCGAGCAGGAAATCTGATCTGGAGTATTCTTGCACCGGTATTAAGCTATTCTGCCGAGTTACTTGGTGAAATCGCCGATGATATCGTGGCAATCGACCAAGCAATGAAATGGGGCTTCGGTTGGGACCATGGACCATTTGAAACATGGGATGCCATCGGTCTGGAAGAGTCGGTCATGAAAATGAAAGAAGACGGAATTCCGGTTCCAAAATGGGTCGACGAAATGTTAGCCAGCGGCCACCGTACTTTTTACAAAAAAGATGGCGGAACAACCCTCTTCTATGATAACGGGACATACACTGCCCTTGAAGTAAATCCAAAAGTAGTCCACTTGAAAACACTGAAAGAAACAAAGGGTGTGATCAAGAAAAACTCAGGAGCAAGCTTAATCGACCTTGGGGACGATGTGGCATTACTTGAATTCCAATCACCGAACAATGCGATTGGGCTCGATATTATCCAGATGGTGAATTACGCGCTTGAGGAAGTGGATAAGAACTACAAAGGGCTTGTGATCGGAAATCAAGGCAAGAACTTCTGTGTAGGGGCAAACCTTGCCATGATCCTTATGGAAGCGCAAGACGATAATTATTTTGAAATAGACATGGTTGTAAAGCACTTCCAACAAGCCATGATGAAAATAAAATACAGCTCCAAACCGGTTGTCGCAGCGCCATTTGGCATGACACTTGGTGGTGGAACAGAAATCTGCTTGCCAACTAGCCAACTGCAGGCATCCAGTGAAACGTATATGGGTCTTGTAGAAGTTGGAGTAGGATTGATCCCTGGTGGAGGTGGAAATAAAGAGCTATATATCAAGCATTTAAACAGCATGCCACAAGGACTTGAATATGACCTGCAAAAGGTTGCGAACAAAGTATTCGAACAAATTGCGACGGCAAAAGTCTCCACTTCCGCAGCTGAAGCAAGAGATCTTCACCTGCTGAACAATAAAGATCAAATCAGCTTCAACGGCGACCACTTAATCCATGACGCGAAGCAGGCGGTAACAAGTCTCTATGATGCAGGTTACACAGCGCCTGTTCGCAGGAAAGTCCCTGTGGTTGGGGAAACAGGCTATGCAACTTTAATGCTTGGAGCACACAATATGCACTATTCCGGATTCATTTCCGAACACGACTTAAAGATTGCCAAAAAGCTTGCACATGTTATCGCGGGTGGAAATGTACCGTTCGGAACGGAAGTGGATGAACAGTACCTACTCGATCTTGAGCGAGAAGCATTCCTAAGCCTAGTTGGTGAAGCAAAATCCCAACAACGCATGCAACACATGCTAGTAAAAGGAAAACCATTGCGTAACTAAACTAATAATCATCTTAAAGATAAAGATAAGGTTCCTAGCTGTTGAATGTAGCAAAAGGCGTAGACTCCAGCGGGAGAGTAGCGACAATCTTGAGACCCCGCAGGCGAAGCCGAGGAGGCTCAAGGTCGCCCCGCGGAAAGCGAAGCCGTTTGCGGAGTTCAACAGCGGTGAGGAAGCAATTTTACTCTACTAAACTACTAGAAAAGCGAGGGGAGCATTTTGAAAGAAGCGGTTATTGTTGCTGGTGCAAGAACACCAGTCGGAAGATCAAGAAAAGGATCACTAGCTACAGTTCGACCAGATGATCTAGGGGCATTAGTAGTAAAAGAAACATTAAAACGAGCAGGCAATTATGATGGTCCAATCGATGACCTGATTTTTGGATGTGCGATGCCAGAAGCGGAACAAGGGCTGAACATGGCTAGAAATATCGGAGGTTTGGCTGGACTTCCATCAAGTGTACCTGCGATTACCATCAATCGATATTGTTCTTCAGGCTTGCAAACTATTGCGTATGCGGCAGAACGAATCATGCTTGGACACTCTGAATCCATCATCGCTGGTGGAGCAGAATCCATGAGCATGGTCCCAATGGTGGGTCATACAGTTCGACCGAATGCAAGACTAGTGGATTCGGCACCAGAATACTACATGGGAATGGGCCATACGGCAGAACAGGTGGCAACAAAGTACGGTGTTAGCCGTGAAGACCAGGATGCATTCGCTGTTCGCAGTCATGAACGTGCCGCAAGAGCAATTCAAGAAGGTAAATTTGTTGATGAAATCGTACCAGTTGATGTAACGCTTCGTAAGGTTGGAGCTAACAACAAGTTGCAAGAATCCACTTTCACATTCAGCCAAGATGAAGGAGTTAGAGCTGGAACATCAATGGAAGTATTGAGTAAACTTCGTCCGGCATTCAATGTTAAAGGTTCGGTAACAGCCGGAAATTCTTCTCAAACAAGTGACGGAGCAGCATCTGTCCTTGTTATGGAAAGAGAAAGAGCGGAAGCCTTGGGGTTAAAACCTATCGCTAAGTTCAGATCCTTTGCCGTAGGTGGCGTACCACCGGAAGTAATGGGTATCGGCCCGGTAGTTGCAATACCCAAAGCTCTAAAGCTTGCAGGCTTGGAACTTTCTGATATCGGCTTACTTGAATTGAACGAAGCATTTGCTTCCCAAGCAATCCAGGTCATGCGCGAATTGGGTCTTGATGAAGACAAAGTGAACGTGAACGGTGGAGCAATCGCCCTAGGACACCCACTTGGATGCACAGGATCCAAACTGACCCTGACCCTCCTACACGAAATGCAACGCCGCAATGAACAGTTCGGTATCGTCAGCATGTGTATCGGCGGCGGAATGGGTGCCGCAGGCGTATTCGAGCTACTGGCTTAAGAAATTAAATTAAGTTGATAAGAAATCTTTTATGCATAGTGATTTCCCCTGTTGACTGAAGTGCAGGGAGTTCGACTCCGGCGGAAGGTAGCGGTAGACTTGAGACCCCTGAAGCGTTGCGAGGAGGCTCAAGCACCGCCCCGCGGAAAGCGAACACCCGGAACGGAAGTCAACAGGAAGTTACGAGTCAACCAAAACTCTTTTACCAAACGGGAGGAATAAAAAATGTCAAACACATTAGAAAATATAATCAAAGGCGGAAGCTTCCTACTTGACGATATCGCCGCAGAAAAAGTCTTCACACCAGAGGACTTCTCAGACGAGCACAAACTAATTGCCAAAACAACAGAAGAATTCGTCGTAAACGAAGTAGTACCAAACCTAGAAGAAATCGAACACCACAACTTCGATATCTCCGTAAAACTTTTAAAAGAAGCAGGAGAACTTGGCTTATTAGGAGCAGACGTACAAGAAGAGTACGGCGGATTCGGACTTGATAAAATCAGTTCATCCTTGATCACTGAAAAATTCTCAAGAGCTGGAGGATTCTCCTTATCCTACGGAGCACACGTTGGAATCGGATCCCTTCCTATCGTTCTCTTCGGGAATGAAGACCAAAAGCAAAAATACCTTCCAAAACTGTCTTCCGGTGAAATGCTTGCAGCTTACGCATTAACAGAGCCGGGTTCTGGATCGGATGCACTTGGTGCGAAAACGACTGCTAAGCTGAATGACGAAGGAACGCACTATGTATTGAATGGTGAAAAACAATGGATCACCAATGCAGGCTTTGCTGATGTATTCGTTGTCTATGCAAAAGTCGATGGGGAGCACTTTTCTGCATTCATCGTAGAGCGCGACTTTGGTGGCGTATCCACTGGACCGGAAGAAAAGAAAATGGGGATTAAAGGATCTTCCACGCGTACCTTGATCCTAGAAGATGCATTAGTACCAAAAGAAAACCTACTGGGTGAAATCGGCCGCGGCCACGTTATCGCATTTAACATTCTCAACATCGGACGCTACAAATTGGCTGTTGGAACAGTAGGTGGATCTAAACGTGGAATTGAACTTGCAGCAACGTATGCAAACCAACGTCAGCAATTCAAAACTCCAATCGCAAAATTCTCCCTTATCCAAGAGAAGCTTGCAAACATGGCTACAAAAACATATGCAACGGAAAGCTCCGTTTACCGCACAGTCGGTCTTTTTGAAGACAGCATGGGCCGCCTGACGAAAGAAGAAGAGAAAGACCCAAATGCAGTGGCAAAAGCAGTAGCTGAATATGCAATCGAGTGTTCTTTGAATAAGGTATTCGGTTCTGAAACGCTTGACTATGTAGTGGATGAAGCAGTTCAAATACATGGTGGATATGGCTTTATGGCAGAGTACGAAGTAGAAAGAATGTACCGCGATTCCCGTATCAACCGTATCTTTGAGGGAACAAACGAGATCAATCGCTTGTTGGTTCCAGGAACCTATCTGCGTAAAGCATTAAAAGGCGAGCTTCCACTTATCCAAAAAGCGCAAAGCCTACAAGAAGAGTTAATGATGCTTATGCCGGAAGAAGTAGGCGATGGCGTATTGGAGCAAGAGAAATATCTTGTGAAGAACGCGAAGAAAATTGCCATCCTTATGACTGGCCTGGTCGCGCAAAAATACGGAAAAGCCTTGGAAAGAGAGCAAGAATTGCTTGTTAACATCGCGGACATCATCAGCAATGTTTATTCCATGGAATCAGCTGTTCTACGTACAGAAAAAGCGATTGCAAAATCAGGTGAAGACAAAAACAAATTAAAAGTCCTTTACACGCAAGTGTTCTGTCAAGAGGCATTCAACCAGATCGAAGCAGATGCAAGGGAAACATTAGTAGCTGCCGAAAGTGGAGATTCGCTTCGCATGATGATTTCTGCATTACGTAAATTCACTCGCCACACACCAATCAATGTAGTGGCAAAGAAGCGAGAAATTGCCGCTGTCGTATTGGATGCTCAAAAATACACAGTATAATATTGAAAAACCAGGCCTCCGTTTTGGAAGGGCCTGGTTTTTTAAATGAATTTCTCTAATCTATCCGGCACAACTCATCAGGACAATTCTCGCAATGTATTTCTTGCTTCAAAAAATTCAAGTCATGAATGGTGATTTTACCCCTATCAACTGATATCGACCCTTTCTTTTTCAACTCCGAAAGCATCCTGTTCACCACTTCCCGAGAGGTACCACAATAGTTTGCAAGCTCCTGATTGGTTAATGGAAGGTCGATAAAAATACCTTCTTCTTTTAGCACACCATAGCTATTCGACATTCGTATCAATGTGGAATAAAGTGCCCCTTTTCGACCATTAAGAACAAGATCCCGGAACTTCGTCTGCGTTTTCCGGAAGTGTAGGCTCATCCATTTCATAAACTCCAAAGCAAGTTGGCCGTTTTCCGCGAGTTTCCGTTCCAATTCCAACTTTGGGATAACAAGCACTTCCCCTTTATCATCCATCGATCTTGCACTGAGCATATAGATTGCACCTGGACAAAATAATGTCAGTTCCCCGACTAGATCTTCCTTGCTGCAAAGCCGTAAAGTAAGTTCCTGGCCATCAGGTGTCACCTTACTTATTTTAAAGTTTCCATTCAATACCAGATAAATGTCGGAAGCCACCATGCCCTCCTGAAATAAATAAGCTCCCTTTTTGACAGCTAATTTCTTTTCAAAAGAAGTGAACAAAAATTCTTTTAGTTCTTTTGATAACTTTTCCGTCATAGGGCTCATCCTTTCACCGTTCCGTATTCCCCGCTATAGGTTTATTTTAGCGGTTAAACCACTTAAAATCCATTGCATGAATAAATTGTTTGAAGTTATAAAGGAAATCTAAGAAATTCGTCGAATTATTAGAGTTGATAATTAGGCGCAAGCTTTCTGTTATGCTACAATATATGAGTAAAATCATGTATTGTAAGGTGGTGCAAAAAGGTTATGGCAGTAACGTTTTATTGGTATCCTAAATGTGGCACATGCCGCAATGCAAAAAAGTGGTTGGAAGCGAATGGTGTAGCAGTAGAAGAAGTACATATTGTCGAAAATCCACCATCACGTGAAAAGCTGGAGGAGCTTTATAAAAAAAGCGGCCTTGAACTCAAGAAATTCTTTAATACAAGTGGCATGAAATATCGTGAGCTAGGATTAAAGGATAAAGTAAAAACAGCCTCTGAAGATGAGTTGCTTGATATTCTTGCCACAGACGGCATGTTGATTAAGCGTCCCATTACAACAGATGGCAGCAAAGTAACAGTTGGATTTAACGAAAAGCAGTTTGAAGAAACATGGAAATAGGACAGGCTCTCTTTATAAATGGGTACGCCCTTTTAGAAGAGCTTAAAATAAACTAGTTTGATGGAGGGAATTATTGATGAGCACACCTAAAGATTTACGTTATTCCGAAGAGCATGAATGGGTAAAAGTTGAAGGGGAAACAGTTCGAATTGGAATTACACACTTTGCACAATCCGAACTTGGAGATATCGTGTTTGTAGAGCTTCCTGAAGTTGGAGACGAAATTTCTGCAGATGAGCCTTTTGGAAGTGTAGAATCCGTTAAAACGGTATCTGAACTTTACGCTCCAATCAGCGGTAAAGTAGTGGAAGTCAACGAAGACTTAAATGACAGCCCTGAGTACGTTAACGAATCACCATATGAAAAAGCTTGGATGATTGTGGTGGAACCTACAGATGCTGGCGAAGTAGACAAATTAATGACTGCTGAGCAATATGAGGAAATGACAAAAGAAGACTAATTATCCTACTGGGGGGCAACCTAACCTTAGTTAACATTTCATTAGGCTCTGTTGAAGCGATTGTTGATTTTGCAGCAATCAAGCTGTTGATTGGAAAATAGGCGAAGAATCCTGAGGGAGATAGCGTTTAGGGGAGACCCTGCAGTCGCAAGCCGAGGAGGCTCCCCAAACGCCCCTAGGAAAGCGAAGCCTAGTGAGGAAATCAACAGCGGTGTTTAACAGAGCATTTAACTAAAGAAGGTGACCTTAGATGACATTGGATAACAAAAGATTGGATATCACCGATCGAGTTAATGGTAAATTAACGGATCAAGGTTTTGAGCTTTTTGTAGAGCGCGAATCCATCGGGCAAGTAATGTTTACCGAACATGGAAACCAATTCAGTTTAAAAAACGGCTATGAACAAGAAGGAAGCAAGATCTTCCAACAAGTTCAAGTGCCTTCCGAAAAAGATGCGAAATATGTAGATTGCGACTACGAAAATGGATGGTGTTAACCATCGGTGGGGTTGGGACTTTTATTAGTTCCGCCCCTTTTTCATATCAACGCCCTTATTTTTCATTTTAAGTGTACATTACCGCCACTCAGAATAGTTATAGTATAAAGCAACTTATCTTTATACATCTTTTTAGAACAGGTGATGGATATGGATTTTATATATGAGGAAAAGATCATCATTGTCGAGGGGAAATCAGATAAAAAACGCATACAGGAAGTCATCAATGAACCGGTTCATATAATATGCACCAATGGTACCATCAGCGTCACCAAGTTAGATGAATTGATAGAGGATATCATGGATAAAGAAGTTTATATCCTGGTGGATGCTGACAGTTCAGGTGAAAAACTCCGTAAGCTGTTCAAAAGGGAGTTTCCCGAAGCGGAACATCTCTATATTGATAAAATGTATCGAGAAGTGGCCTCTGCGCCACACCACCATATAGCAACGGTGTTGTTAAGTGCCAACATAGATATTCATGCACAGTACTTGTAATAAAGGCTTTACTAGAGGATGAGAAAATGAAAGATTGGACGAAGAATGAACTAGTAAACGAAATTAACCAAGACCAACTGACTGTGGTCTATTTTTACACCCCCATGTGTGGAACGTGTCAGGTTGCCAAGCGCATGATGGATGTGACAAAAGAACTTTTCCCAGAGTTTACATTCGGAATGCTGGATGTGAATTATATACAGGATCTAGCCATGCAATGGGAAATTGAAAGTGTCCCTTGTTTGATGATTTTCAAAAATGGAGAAATAAAAGAAAAAATATATGCTTTCCGTTCTGTGGAGTATTTGTATGGTCTCTTTAAGGAGTATGACGGGAAGTGATTAGAAAACACCTGAAAAGAAGATCAACTCTTCCAACAGATAACCTCAACAGTCTGGAACACCATTCTATGGTGTTTTTTATTTTTATTTCGACACAATCGCCTATTGCCATTTTTCTGAAAAAGAAGTAAATTTGTTTAGGGATGCGAAATATTCACCTAAACAGACGAGGGGTTACATACTTTGAAAAATGTAAATTGGTTTCAATCTTTCAGGCGCTATAACCACAACATTCAGCAATTGTTTATCGTTAACATCCTGACCCAGATCGGGCTTGGGATCTTTATGATTGTTTATAATTTTTATATCAGAGAGCTAGGCTTTGCAGAAACGGTGAACGGAAATGTTATTGCAATGTCATCACTGGCCGCAGCCATTATTCTAATACCAGCGGGAATTTTAAGTGATAAAATTGGACGCAGGAAAATGATGATCTATGGTGTGTTTTTCAGCGGAATCTTTATGTTTTTGAGAAGTATTTTTGAGTTGGAATCGCTACTTCTAATCAGTGCATTTATAGCTGGTATTGCCATGGCTTTTATTCAGGTAACGGCAGTTCCGTGGCTTGCGGAAAGCTCTACAAAAGAGCAGCGGGTAAAACTTTTCAGTTACCATTTTGCGGTCATGATGGGTGCGAATGTAGTCGGGAATCTCCTTGGAGGGACTTTGACAGATCTATTTTTACATCTAGTAGGTCTTAGCCCAGTCTGGAGTATAAGACTGACATTGCTTATCGGAAGCATCATCTTCATGGTCGGAATCTTCCCTTTACTTAAAACGACAGAAGTTCCACGAAAGCAAGAAAACAAGGCTTTTTCGTTTAAAAGCTTCCGATCCTCCATCCCTAAAGGGCAGTGGAAATTGATTTTCGCTTTTTCCTTTGCCTCCATTTTGGTAGGTTTTGGGTCTGGTCTGGTTATTCCTTATCTGAACATGTACTTTGCGGACCGCTTTGGGACATCCAACTCGACTATCGGTATCGTGCTCTCACTCGGTCAGGCTGTAACTGCTGTTGCCATGATCATAGGCCCGGCGGTAGTCCGGAGAGTGGGAGAAATGAGAGCGGTTGTCATTTTGCAGCTACTTTCCTTGCCCTTCATGCTATTAACAGCCTTCACCCAAATATTCTGGTTGGCAGCACTGGGATTCCTTTTCAGGCAGGCGCTCATGAATGCCGCAAACCCGATTATTTCTTCCATGATGATGGAGCGAGTGGATAACTCTCTAAAAGGCTTTGCCAACTCCATTAATCAGATGGTGTTCTCACTCGGATGGGCAAGCATGGGTCCGGTGTCTATGACGATTGTGCTTTTGTATGGGGAATATTGGGGATATTCGATTGTTTTCTCCATCACGGCGGTGCTTTATCTGACAAGTTCTATTTTCTTTTATTTGATGTTTAGAGAAAAATCGACGGCAACCTATCAAAAGACTATGGTAAAGACATCATAGTCTGACATATTTCTTGGGAAATGAAGAACAGTTATCGGAAATACTCGGTAATTGTTCTTTTTAAATTGCAGGGATTCAGTTAACTTATACGGAATCTAATAGGCAAAGGGGGCGGGTTTGTATGGTAAAAGAGAGCTTGGAAATATTTATCGCAAAAGCAAAAGGGAAATTGCATGTGTTGGAAATCTTACCTTACTACAGTCTGCGCTGCTGCTTGGTCGCCTATGGAGAAAAGACAGTCTTTTCGCTATGTAAAAATGTTCTGAAGGTCGAGGAAGAAGCAAACATGGTGGATATAGTGATAGAGGGGTCTACAGAAGAAATCATCAAATTATTGAATGGTACCAAAATGAGGGAGATTAAAGGGTTGTCATTCAAGGGTTCCTTCAGACATTACCTGTTGCTTGATTCCCTTTTTACTTTAGTGAACCGTTCAGAAAGAAAAGAGGTCTCGTAAAGGAATTGTGCACGCCTATAGCGAAATAAGAAGAGGTAGAAAAAGAGAAGATTATAGGCGGTGTAAGATTGTGTATTATTTTATTGTAAATAAGACGGCTGGTAACGGAAAAGGACTGCGTGTTTGGGAAGCTACGGAAAAGTTGTTAAAGGTTAAAAAAGTAGTGTATAAGGTTTCCTTTACTGAATATAAAGGTCATGCCGGTAAATTAATGGAACAGATAGATGACGTGATAACTGCGGTAATAGTGGTTGGGGGAGATGGAACGATCCATGAAGTAGTGAATCGATTGGTTGCAAAAGAGGTGGCTCTCGGGATTGTTCCTGCTGGATCTGGTAATGACCTGGCAAGAAGCCTGGGGGTCCCTTTTGTTGCTAAAGGGGCGTTGGATCGAATTTTAGCTGGAGAAGTTTTTAGCATCGATATCCCTAAGGTAGGGGAGGAGTATTTTATTTCCATTGCAGGTTTAGGCTTTGACGGGCAGGTTGCGGAAGTTACGAATAAGTCGAAATCGAAGCGTTTTTTGAATAAAATAGGACTTGGTGGTTTGTCCTATATAATAAATATCTTTAAAGTTCTGTTTACATATAAATCTTCTAAGGTCTCCATAATAGTGGATGGCAAAATTAGCGAATACGATGATGTCTGGCTCGTGGCAATTGCTAATCTGCCCTACTATGGCGGGGGGATCAAGATATGTCCGGAAGCCAAAGCGGATGATGGGTTATTGGATGTGTGTGTGGTATCCGGAATTGGGAGATGGGAGCTGCTTTTCGTTTTCCCACTAGCCTTTAAGGGGAAGCACGTAAATCATCGGCATGTGACGATGCTTAGGGGATCATCCATTCAAGTGAAACCAGAGGAACCTTTAATCATGCAGTGTGATGGGGAAATAATACGAAGTGGGGGAAGGGATTTCAGAATAAAAAAGAACGGACTGAGAGTTTTATAAAAGTTTTTAATTGACATGTTATTTGCACCCGTGATACGATAACATTCGTTAATTCAAATTGCCCAAATACTTAACTTAAATTATATATGTTAATCTCTTATCGAGAGAGGTGGAGGGACGTGCCCGATGAAACCCGGCAACCGTCAACAAGGAATTGTTGAAATGGTGCCAATTCACACAAAGTAAAGTTATTTGCTTTGATAGATGAGAGAAAGGACTTTTCTCATTTAATCCTTTCTGCTCATTATTGCGGAAGGGATTTTTTATTTTTCAAGTGGGAACCAAAACGTTTGATTAAACCTAATTGGGTAAGCTAAAACAAAGCAAATGTAAGAAGGAAGGTGCATGCATGATTTCACTTCAAGGTGTTAAAAAAGTTTTTAAAACGAAAAATGGACCGGTTACAGCTGTTGATAATATAGATTTATCCATCAACCATGGCGAAATATTTGGTGTGATTGGATACAGTGGAGCAGGGAAAAGTACCCTGATCCGCATGCTAAACGGACTGGAAACTCCTACAGATGGGGTGGTGGATGTAGCAGGAAGAAACCTTGCGAAGGTAAAGGGCAGGGAACTGAGACAAGCACGCCAGGAAATCAGTATGATTTTCCAACATTTCAATCTTTTATGGTCAAGGACGGTAAAGGAAAACATCGCGTTTCCGCTTGAGATTGCTGGAGTCAGTAGGACAGAACGCAATAAGCGAGTAGATGAACTTATCAAACTTGTAGGGTTAGAAGGAAGGGGAGACTCTTATCCATCTCAACTAAGTGGGGGACAAAAGCAAAGAGTCGGGATTGCAAGGGCGCTTGCAAATAACCCAAAAGTACTTTTATGTGATGAAGCGACTTCTGCTTTGGATCCACAAACCACGGATTCCATCTTAGACCTCTTGGTCGATATCAATAAGCGATTATCTCTGACGATCGTACTGATCACACATGAAATGCATGTCATCCGTAAAATCTGTCATCGCGTAGCTGTCATGGAGAATGGGAAAGTCGTGGAACAAGGTGATGTTCTAAATGTATTCCGCAAGCCCGAGCAGCCTATCACGAAACGCTTCGTCAAGCAGGTGACAGAACCGGAAGATACACAAGAGACAGTGGAACATCTTTTGGCAGAATATCCGCAAGGTAAAGTGATACAGTTAACATTTGTAGGTACTTCGGCGGAACAGCCTTTGATAACGAACTTGATTCGCAGGTTTCCGATTGATGTGAACATTCTTCAAGGTAAAATATCACAGACTCAAAACGGAGCATACGGCACTCTTTTTGTACATCTTGATGGAGAAGAAGCCCAAGTACAAGAGGCATTGGCATTTATCCGTGAGCAGCAAGTGGAGTTGGAGGTGATGACACATGGAACGCGTTAATTGGGACAAAATGTGGGATGCTACCTTAGAAACCCTTTATATGAGTAGTATATCTGTTGTTGCCACTTTCATCTTAGGGATCGTCTTAGGACTGTTATTGTTTTTAACATCGAAGGGCAATATTTGGGAAAGTCGTATCATTAATGGAATTGTAGCGGCGTTTGTGAATATCTTCCGTTCCATCCCATTTGTCATTTTAATATTTTTACTTATTCCTTTCACAAGGTTCATCATGGATACCATCATCGGTGCCAACGCTGCCCTGCCTGCTTTGATTATAGGGGCTGCACCATTCTACGCCCGTATGGTTGAAATTGCGCTACGTGAAATTGATAAAGGTGTCATTGAAGCAGCACGTTCCATGGGAGCTAAAACAACAGAAATCATCTGGAAAGTATTGATTCCGGAATCGATGCCAGCATTGGTTTCCGGTATAACCGTAACTGCCATTGCAATCGTAAGTTACACGGCGATGGCGGGAATCATCGGTGCAGGTGGGTTGGGTAACCTGGCATTCTTAGATGGGTTCCAGCGTAACAACTGGGAAGTAACACTTGTATGTACTGTCATCATTTTAATCATTGTGTTTATCATCCAATTTATTGGAGATTTGGTTACAAATAAACTAGACAAACGATAAGAAAGCGGGGATTTTTCAGATGAAAAAGTTATTAAGTTATGCAGTGGTTTCATTATTAGTACTGGTTTTGGCTGCTTGTGGTACAAGCAATGAAGGTGGAGAAAGTGGTACAGGTTCAAACATTGAGGAAGGTAAACTCGTTATTGGGGCTTCCAATGTGCCACATTCAGAGGTTCTGGAAGAAGCAAAGGCTTTGCTTGAAGAAAAAGGAATCGAATTAGAGATTAAGACATTTACAGACTATATTCTTCCAAACCAAACACTTCGTGATGGAGATATTGATGCAAACTATTTTCAACATGAGCCATATTTAAAATCTCAAATTGCAGAAAATAATTACGACTTTGTAAGTGCTGGCGGTGTGCACATTGAACCTATCGGTGTATATTCTCAAAAATATGATAGCCTTGAGGAACTTCCTGAAGGTGCACAAATTTTAATGAGTAATTCAGTTGCAGATCATGGTCGTATTTTGGCGATGCTAGAGGAAAAAGGTTTGATCACTCTAAAAGAGGGTGTAGAAACTACATCCGCTACAATTGATGATATTGAAGACAATCCGAAAGACCTGCAATTCAACACACAATTTGACGCAGCTTTTCTACCTCAAGCATACTTGAATGGTGATGGAGATGCAGTATTGATTAATGGGAACTATGCCTTGGGTGCAGAAATTGATCCAGAAGAAGAAGCAATTGCATTAGAATCTGGTGAAAACAACCCGTACGTAAACCTAATTGTTGTACGTGAGGAAGACAAAGACAACGAGCAAATCAAAGCATTGGTGGAAGTGCTCCAGTCTGATGAAATCAAAGCGTTCATCGAAGAAAAATATAAAGGCTCCGTACTACCAGCAAAAGCTGCTGATGAGGAGTAAACATTTGAGAACCCCGTGCTATATAGGCACGGGGTTTTAATTTAAAATATTTGTCGCTCATGAATACTTACCTCCCACCTAAACAAATACTAACTCTGTGAAAAATAAGGATGGGAGTTGTCTTCAATGGAACAACATGATGAGCCGAAAAACTATGCAGAAGCAGCACTTCATGATTATAAAGCAGGTCTTGGTGTCTTTAGCGAAAAGATGCCTGAGCTTGCACATCATTACAACGAGTTCACGGAAGCTTGTTTTAAAGAGGGCGTACTCGATAAAAAGCAGAAACAATTGATAGCTCTTGGTGTTAGTGTGTATTCCCAAGATGAGTATTGTATTGTGTATCACACAAAAGGTTGTTTGGACCAAGGTGCCACAGAGCAAGAAATCTTGGAAGTATGTGGTGTGACAGCAGCATTTGGTGGTGGCGCGGCAATGAGCCAATCCGTAACCTTGGTGCAGTCTTGTATCAGCGATTTTAATGAATTGAAGCATTGATTTTCGAGAGTCTGACCTTTTGGGGTTGGGCTTTTTCATATTTAGGAAATACAAAGCGGACGGATTTAGTACCAGGGAGATGGGGAACGGATCAGCAAAACGAATTACAACTTGGTGCTTAGGTTTGCTTAATTTTAGTGGATAATTGGCGAAAAACAAAAAAAGGTTGGGCTTTTAAACATGTTTCAAATGGTTCGGCCAAACTTTCCGTTATTTCGGACATTCTTACACTAGTTTTAAGGGGTGTTCGGACAATTGACGAGACCGTTTGGACAAGAATATAAGAGCATTCGGACATTTGAAAATTTGGTTCGGACAAGTAACGGGAAACTTCGGACATTTGGGTAGGGCAGGCTAAATATCAACAATAACCAGCATGATCAGCGTCCACTATCATGTCTCCACATTACATGTAAATACTACCATCCATGAAGTTAATATCAGGACACCCAGAACGCCTTAGCAATCCAGAGAAATACTAAGTCTCCTTTCAACTACCTCCCCTAATCCCTCCACAACCCACAATATCCTCAGTAATCGCCCCATACTTTGTTTGGATAAAATAACCATCCCTGCTATGATTAATAAAGTGTTTATAACAAATACTTTGAGGGTATCAGAAAACTGGTGCAAAAAATAAACACTTATAAATAGGAAGGGAATGGTTTATTATCCATCAGGTACAAGTTAAGTACACAGGTGAAATGGAGAAGGCGATGTTTCAAGCATACGGTTTTGGTTATGAGGAGTACTCAAAGAAGCTCTCAAAACTTCTGGAAGTTGAGCAGAAACGAGAAGAGGATTACCAAAAGAGCTTGGAGATTGTTGAAGAAATAGACCGTAATTACCGTCCATAGAACGTGCAGTGAAAAGCTGGAAGATTGACCATATAAATATAGATGAAAAGGGTTCGTGTCATTCTCTTTAAACTGAGAATGACGCAGACCCTTTTTGTTATTTATAGGCTCTTTTCGTAAAACTTTGTTGCTTTTTCGAATGGATACATCAACCGTTATTTTCCTTACTGTCGTGCTCTTTTTTCTTCTATACATAAGAGACTACTTGCACCTTATAGAGTATGGAAGCAGTAAAAAGTCCAATTGCCGACTTTTTACAAGTAAATAACAACAATCTATGAGAAAAGAGCCTATTTATAAAGTTTTCCCTGGTTAATTGTAGTGCAAGTTATGAGACTCCAGCGGGAGGCAGCGGTAGACTTGAGACCCCCGAGCATTGTGAGGAGGCTCAAGCACTGCCCCGCGGAAAGCGAATAACTGGAACGGAAAATAACCAGGAGTTAAACAAAATAAAAAATCCTGCGAAAATTCGACTTCCATCCCTTATATTCGTTATAATTTGAGGGTATCTTACACAAGGCGGAAAAGGTTGCTATCACTTTCTATTTGTTATAAGATTGTAATGAGAATAAAATGAGAATTAAAACAACAATGTGTTTTCATATAGGAACACAAGAACATTGGAGGTTACAGTTATGGGTTCAACGTTAACAATTAAAGATTTGCATGTATCCATTAATGATAAAGAGATTTTAAAGGGTGTAAATCTTGAAGTAAAAGGCGGAGAGATTCACGCAATCATGGGTCCTAACGGAACAGGAAAGTCAACGCTTTCTTCTGCAATCATGGGACACCCAAAATATGAAGTAACAAGCGGAAGCATCACATTTGATGGGGAAGATGTTCTTGAAATGGAAGTGGATGAGCGCGCACAAGTTGGCTTATTCCTTGCAATGCAATACCCAAGTGAAATCAGTGGTGTTACAAACGCGGACTTCTTGCGTTCTGCTATCAATGCTCGCCGTGAAGAGGGCGATGAGATTTCACTTATGAAATTCATCCGTAAAATGGATAAAAACATGGACTTCTTGGAAATGGATCAAGCAATGGCACAGCGTTATCTAAACGAAGGTTTTTCCGGTGGGGAAAAGAAGCGTAACGAGATCCTTCAATTGATGATGATCGAGCCCAAGATCGCTATCCTTGATGAGATTGACTCTGGTCTTGATATTGATGCATTGAAAGTTGTTTCTAAAGGAATCAACGAAATGCGCGGAGACGACTTCGGTTGCCTTATCATCACTCACTACCAACGTTTATTGAACTACATCACTCCTGACCACGTTCACGTAATGATGCAAGGCCGTATCGTGAAGTCCGGTGGTAAGGAATTAGCGCAACGTCTAGAAGCAGAAGGTTACGATTGGATTAAGCAAGAATTAGGTATCGAAGACGAAACAGTCGGTCAAGAAGCGTAAGCAAGGAGGATTATCATGACGTTAGAGACGAAATTACCGTTTGATCAAGACTACCTCACTAACTACTCCAAAGAGTCAGGGGAGCCTCAGTGGCTGTTAAATCTTCGCTTACAAGCTTATTCCTTGGCAGAAGAGCTGCCATTACCTAAGCCAGATAAGACGAAGATTACAAATTGGAATTTTACAAACTTCCAGAAGCACACTGTAGAAACTTCCATTACTTCTGTGGACCAATTACCTGAAGAGGTAAAGGCGTTAGTAGATGGAGAAAATATATATGTCCAAGTGGATAACACACCAGTTGTATCCACTGTAAAAGAAGAATTAAAAGCACAAGGCGTCATCTTCACAGATATCATCACTGCTGCAAAAGAGTACAGTGACCTTGTGAAAAAATACTTCATGCAAGACGGTGTAAAAGTAGATGAGCATAAGCTATCCGCTTTACACGCTGCATTACTTAACGGCGGAGCATTCCTTTATGTTCCGAAGAACGTTGTCATTGAAGAACCGATCCAAGCGATCTACCTTCAAGACAAAGCAGAAGCTTTGTTCAACCACGTATTGATTGTGGCAGAAGACAATAGTGCGGTCACTTACGTAGAGAACTATCTGTCCAGCAATGATGGCGAAGGATCCATCTTCAACATCGTGACAGAGGTTATCGCTAATGGCAACTCTAAAGTACAATACGGTGCTGTAGACAACCTTGGAAAAGGTGTAACAACTTATGTTAACCGCCGCGGAGTAGTTGGACGTGACGCGACACTTGAGTGGGCACTTGGCCTTATGAATGATGGCGACACGATTTCTGAAAATGTAACAAACCTTATGGGCGATGGCTCTGTTGGAGATACAAAAACAGTAGTAGTCGGACGTGGAGAGCAAAAGCAAAACTTTACAACGAAGGTTGTACATTTTGGTAAAAACTCTGACGGTCAAATCCTTAAGCACGGTGTAATGAAAGACAGCGCAAGCTCTGTATTCAATGGTATTGGTAAAATTGAGCACGGTGCGTCCAAGTCTAATGCCGAGCAGGAATCTCGCGTGTTAATGCTTAGTGAAAAAGCTCGTGGGGACGCTAACCCGATTCTTCTAATCGATGAAGATGATGTAACGGCAGGTCACGCAGCATCAGCGGGACGCATTGATCCACTTCAGCTTTACTACCTGATGAGCCGCGGAATTTCCAAGAAAGAAGCAGAGCGTTTAGTAATCCACGGATTCTTGGCACCTGTAGTAAATCAATTGCCAATTGAAAAGGTTAAGAACCAATTGATTGATGTAATTGAAAGGAAAGTGAAGTAATGAATATCCAGGAGATACGTCAGCAGTTTCCGATTTTGCATCAAGAGGTCAATGGAAATCCGCTTGTGTATCTGGATAGTGCTGCTACATCTCAAAAGCCGCTAGCGGTAATTGAGGCGTTGGAGAAGTACTATAAAGGGTATAACTCCAATGTACACCGTGGAGTTCATACTTTGGGTACGAGAGCGACAGACGGTTACGAAGGCGCACGTGATAAGGTGAAGAACTTTATCAATGCAGCCCACAGAGAAGAGATAGTCTTCACCCGTGGAACAACGACCGCTCTGAACCTTGTAGCTGGCAGCTATGCACGTGCCAACCTAAAGGAAGGCGACGAAATAGTTATCACCTACATGGAGCATCATAGTAATATCATTCCATGGCAACAAGCGGCAAAAGCCACTGGTGCTATCTTAAAATATATCCCTCTGACAGATGACGGCAGCCTGTCCTTGGCAGATGTGGAAAATACCATCACGGAAAACACGAAAATTGTTTCCATCATGCAGGTATCTAACGTATTAGGTACCATCAATCCGATTAAGGAGATCGCTGAAATTGCCCATAAAAATGGTGCAATCATGGTGGTCGACGGTGCCCAGAGTACACCGCATATGAAAGTGGATGTACAGGATTTAGACTGTGACTTTTTCGCACTGTCAGGTCATAAAATGGGTGCGCCAACGGGAATCGGTGCCCTTTACGGGAAAAAACATTTGCTTGGGAACATGGAACCAATTGAGTTCGGTGGGGAAATGATCGACTTTGTCGGACTGCAGGAATCCACTTGGAAGGAGCTGCCGTGGAAGTTTGAAGGTGGTACCCCAATCATTGCGGGTGCGATTGGACTTGGAGCAGCAATTGACTTCCTCGAGAAGGTGGGAATGGACAATATCCTTGCCCATGAACATAAGCTTGCAGAGTATGCGATGAACCGCATGTCCGAGATTGAAGGAATCACGATTTTCGGACCGCAAAAAAGAGCGGGACTTGTTACATTCAATATAGAAGACGTACATCCACATGATGTAGCTACAGTGCTGGATGCTGAGGGAATTGCTGTTCGTGCAGGACATCACTGTGCACAGCCATTGATGAAGTATCTAAACGTTTCTTCCACTGCACGTGCTAGTTTTTACCTGTACAATACAGAGGAAGAAATTGATAAGCTAGTAGCATCATTAGTGAAAACAAAGGAGTACTTTAGTAATGTCTTTTAATAATTTAGATACTCTCTATCGTCAAGTGATTATGGATCATTATAAAAATCCGCGTAACAAAGGGGCAATTGAGTCTGACAGCATCACTGTCGACATGAATAACCCTACGTGCGGTGACCGCATCCATTTGACACTTCAAGTAGAAGATGGAAAAGTGGCGGATGCAAAGTTCGATGGCGAAGGATGTTCCATTTCCATGGCATCTGCATCCATGATGACCCAAGCGGTAAAAGGGTTAGAAGTGGAAAAAGCACTAGAGCTATCGCAAATCTTTTATGATATGATGTTAGGCAAAGAATATGACGACGAAACGATGGACTTAGGGGATATTGAAGCACTTCAAGGTGTGGCAAAATTCCCGGCACGTATCAAATGTGCCACTCTTGCATGGAAAGCCATGGAAAAGGGAGTCAAATCGGAATAAGCAAGGCAAGATAGGGAGTGGTAGTGTGGCAATTTGTGCCGCACTGTTGCTCACCTCTTGAATGGAGGGAATAAAATGGCGAAAAAAATGCCTGAAATCGGCGATTACAAGTATGGTTTTAAGGACAAAGACGTTTCCATTTTCCGTTCCGGCCGTGGTCTTACGAAAGAGATCGTAGAAGAAATCTCTCGTATGAAGGAAGAGCCTCAATGGATGCTGGATTTCCGTCTTAAATCATTAGAACATTTCTATAACTTGCCAATGCCACAATGGGGCGGCGATTTGAACAGCTTGAACTTTGATGAAATTACGTATTACGTAAAGCCATCCGAGAAGTCTGAGCGTTCTTGGGATGAAGTACCTGAAGAGATCAAGCAGACGTTTGACAAATTAGGTATCCCTGAAGCAGAACAAAAGTATCTTGCAGGTGTATCTGCTCAATATGAATCTGAGGTTGTATACCACAACATGCAAGAAGACTTAGAAGATCTTGGTGTAGTGTTTAAAGACACAGACACAGCGTTAAAAGAAAACGAAGACATCTTCCGTGAGCACTGGGCGAAAGTAATCCCGCCAACAGATAACAAGTTCTCTGCACTTAACTCTGCAGTATGGTCTGGTGGATCTTTCATCTACGTTCCTAAAGGTGTAAAAGTGGAAACTCCACTACAAGCATACTTCCGAATCAACTCTGAGAACATGGGGCAATTCGAACGTACGCTTATCATCGTTGACGAAGGCGCACACGTACACTATGTAGAAGGCTGTACAGCACCTGTTTATACAACGAACTCCCTGCACAGTGCGGTAGTAGAAATCATCATCAAGAAGGATGCTTACTGCCGTTACACGACGATTCAAAACTGGGCGAACAACGTATACAACCTAGTAACGAAGCGTGCAGTGTGTGAAGAAAATGCGACAATGGAATGGATTGATGGTAACATCGGTTCCAAGCTGACGATGAAATACCCAGCGGTCATCCTTAAAGGAGAAGGCGCTCGCGGTATGACTCTTTCCATCGCATTGGCTGGTAAAGGGCAACACCAGGATGCAGGTGCGAAAATGATTCACCTTGCACCAAATACGTCTTCCACCATCGTTTCTAAATCCATTTCCAAGCAAGGTGGTAAAGTAACATACCGTGGAATCGTACATTTTGGTAAAAAAGCTTCCGGCGCACGCTCCAACATTGAGTGTGACACACTAATCATGGATAACCAATCCACTTCTGATACAATCCCTTACAACGAGGTGTTCAACGACAACGTTTCTCTTGAACACGAAGCGAAGGTATCCAAAGTATCCGAAGAGCAACTGTTCTATCTAATGAGCCGCGGTCTTTCCGAAGAAGAAGCAACAGAAATGATCGTAATGGGCTTCATCGAGCCATTCACAAAAGAACTACCAATGGAATACGCAGTAGAAATGAACCGTCTAATCAAGTTCGAAATGGAAGGTTCTATTGGGTAATAACGATACAAAAAACCTTGGCATGCATTTGCCAAGGTTTTTTAACTATAAAAGGACCAGGCGGGTCTTGCCCAGTTGTTATTTATGGATAGCTATCTTGCCATTTATCTTACTTGAGTCTCTCCCTTTTACCCGCTTCAAAGTCGCCACAATTAGAAAGCTTACAATCACCAACAAAAGCCAAGAGCTGACCTTTCCTAGGTGCACAAGGCTCCATGCCTCTGTTTGATTCGGATATTCCCAGGCACCGAAAAATGTTGCAATATTTTCCGCGACCCAAATGAAAAAACCGATGAGCACAAAGGAAAGGGCGATAGGCATACGGTAACTCTTCACACCAACTTCATAACGTACCCAAGACTTCCAAAACAGGATAATGACTGCTGCAGATAGCCACCATCGAATATCCACCCAATAATGATGGGTGAAAAAATTAAGATAAATGGCAGCTGCGAGTGATACCACCGCCCAAAAAGGAGGCCAGTCAACAAGCTCCACATTCAACCTTCTCCACGCCTGACAAAGATAACTTGCCACGCTTGCATACATAAATCCGCTATATAATGGCACTCCAAAAATCTTGGAGTAGCCTTCCTCTGGATAAGACCACGATCCCATGTGCACCTTGAAGATCTCAAGTGCCAGCCCGATAAGGTGGAACAAGGTGATGACTTTTAATTCATCGCGGGTTTCCAGTCCAGCTCGTAACATCCACCACTGCATCAGTATACAGATAATCAGGAGCCAATCATAACGGGGCAAGAAAGGGAGAGGAATCACTTGAGTTATGGCCAAAGACGCAAATATGACGACAGGAAACACACAGGATAATGCTTGTTGCCAACCAAATCGAACAAGTTGCTTGAATGCGCTAACCATGGACCATACCCTTATTTTTTTCCCTGAGCCAAGCTCCATGCTCCTAGCCATTTTGGATTTCCTCATCATCACTTCGATATTCTAAGATATCTCCAGGCTGACAATCCAACGCCTTACAGATAGCCTCCAAAGTAGAAAAACGTATAGCCTTAGCCTTTCCATTTTTTAAGATAGAGAGGTTAGCCATTGTAATCCCTACCCTCTCGGATAGTTCTGTCACACTCATTTTCCGTTTTGCCAACATTACATCCACATTTATAATAATCGCCATGTTCTCACCTCAGACTGTTAAATCATTTTCTGATTTTATATCAATGGCATTCTTCAGGAGCTTTTGAAGAACGGCTGCAAATACCGCAATCACCGCAGAAGCAAAAATGATGACCAGACCGAGTACGATGATACCCGGAGCGTCGTCTACCTCACCGATGATGTAAAAGAGTGGAAGAAATAGAACATATATCGAGCTAATAATGACTGCGCAATATTTAATTGTTTTTAACGCTTTTACAGATAGCTCGGAAAATGCATTGTTCTTGTCAATATAGCTTAACAATTTTAAGGCCTGATACAATGCCATGAAAAAGGCAATGGCGGTGGCAGACACACCGATTAGAAATGGGTATTGCATAAACGCCAATTTTGGAAAAAATTCCGCACCTTCCTTTGGTACCCAAGGTAAAAAGAAGATACATAAAGCAAGTACAGGAGCTCCGATAAGGAACACTGCAATTTTCAAAAAAAGTGTTTCGCGTATCATTAATGACACCTCACAAATATAATATTATTTATTGAATTTACCACATTATTTATTGTAAAACAATAAAAATTTTATGTAATAAGAACTGTGATGGAACATTTATCCCAACCAATAAATGAGGAGTCTACATATAAAATTCCTTCAAGGAAACACTAATTGGAAATAGTGGGAGTACCTAAAAAAGGTGAAAGGAGGCATGATATGAGCTCTCTATTAGACTCCTTAAAGGATAAATTAAGTGATAGTGATGATTTCTTTGTAATAGAAGAGGAATTCCATCAGACCAAGTTTGAGGTTATTGGTGTACGGAGTCTAGTTGATATAGCCAAATCATTGGAACTGATTGAAAAACATGTGACGACAGCGACCCTCATGCATAAAGAAGTACTGGACTACTTAATCAGTAATGGAAAGAAAATGAGCAAAGAACAGGAAATCATCACTGCGGTTTTAGAAGGTGAATTGATACTAGTTTTCAATGATTGTGAAGAATTCGTGGTAAGTGTAGAACCAATAAGAGTGTCATTGAGCAGACCGGTGGAGCAACCTACGAATGGCAGTGTTTTGCAAGGTCCATTAAACTCTTTCAATGAAGAAAGGTTAGTGAATATTGGGATACTCAGAAAAAGTATGGTATCCGATCAGCTCCGTGTGAAAGATTTTATGATAGGCAAAAGACTGAAGAAAAATATATCGATCAGCTACGATGCCAAAAGTGTAGATAAAAAGCTTTTACAAAAAACAATAGAACTGTTAGAGAACGGGTCAGAGCTAGAATTGCAATCGATACAGGATGTGATGAAAGTACTGAAACTTTCTCCTTGGAGTGCGGTGGGTAGAATTCATGCAACAGAAATACCCCAACAAGCCGCTAGTTGTTTGATGAAAGGGAAAGTGGTTGTTTTTATAGATGGTTTTCCGTTTGCTTATATACTGCCGAGTACTTTTTGGGATATTTTTATTTTAGAAAATGATAAAAACTTTCCTATGCCGATTACTGTTTCCATTCGGGTATTAAGATTAATCGGAGTGATGATTGCGTTAATAGCTCCTGGATTATATGTTGCTCTGGTTGCTGTCAACCCGGAGGTCTTACGGATTGAATTGGCCTTATCAATTGCACAAAGCCGAAATGGTGTCCCATATCCTGCTTTGGTGGAAATCATCCTGATGTTGGTGATTTTGGAGTTAATCGTAGAAGCAAGTGTCCGCCTGCCTAAAAGTATCGGGCCGACCATCACCATGGTAGGGGGGATTATCCTTGGGCAAGCAGCAGTTGATGCTCAATTGGTCAGCAATCTACTCATCATAGTGTTGGCAGCAACAACCATTGCCAACGCGACCGTCATCGGCTACCAGAATTTGATCACCATTCGGATGTTGAAGTATACCATTTTGATTTTAGCATCTTTATTTGGTGTTTTAGGTATCATGGCGGGAGTGTTTTTGATTTGTGGATATTTTGCCAGTATAACAACACTTGGCGTGCCGTATTTAAATATGGATTTTTCTAAGGGTGATATAAATAGTGGATAAAAGCTGGCAGGTAGTTTTCATATATTTGTTGACTCATCTTGGGCTGATATTTTTTCTTTATCCTGCGAATATCATTGGCAGTACGGATGAGGCCCATTGGATTCCCATTTTAACAGGAGTATTGTTTCATATTTTTGTTGTGTATATGTACTTGAAGGGTTTATCGTTGTTTCCGGGAAAGGACATAATAGAAATTTATACCAAAGCAGGCATGATTGTAAAAATATCCTTCCTTCTCCCGATATTTGCATATTTTATCATGGCAATCATCATTTCCATACGTGCTTATTCAGAAATCATCACCATTGTGTTTTTATCTAACACTCCGCTCTGGGCCATTATGCTTTTACTATTGGTCATCACCTGTTACATGGCTATAAAGGGGATAGAAACCATATTTAGGACTGGAGTAATAATCGCTTTCCTTTTTTTACCTCTTATTATCTTTGTCATGATTTTTTCGTTTCAAAATGTGGATTGGAACTATATTTATCCTGCTTGGAATTCCGATTTATCCTTCTTAACAAAACAAGATTTTTTAAATAGTTTTTTTGCTATAGGCGGAGGGTATTTGTTCCTTGGATTTGTACAACCATATTTTACTTTCAAAAAGAAGAAAGTATTTCTAGGAATTGCTTTAGTTGTGCCTTGTTTCTTCCTGTCGGTTTATGTCCCTATACTGACTTATGGTCAGGCTACTGCATCCACTTTTTTCTTTCCTTTTGTCATGACATTGGATGCAATCAACATAACTTGGTTGATATTTGATCGAGTCACGATTTTTTTCCTATTGAGTTTGATAACGTTCATCATGTTGTTTCTTTCTTTAGTAATGTGGAAAGCGGTAAGAATCACCAATGCTTTTTTTCCTGTTGTAAAAGCGTCTTACCTTGTTATCTTTTTTACTAGTTCCATTTTTTTGATTTGCCTGTTCATTCCTAACTGGAGTGATGTTCAAAGGCTCTTCACCTGGAATACCTTTTTAAGGTTTTATGTTCTTATAACAGTGCCATTATCATTGCTGTGCATCGGGAAGCTGTCAAAGGGAGGGAAAGAACATGATGCTTAAGAAGTTGTTTTTTTGTATATTAATTGCTTCCCTTTTTAGTCTAACAGGCTGCTGGGATAATAAGGATATCAACCATAGGATGATGCCTGTGGTTTTGGGGATAAGCAAGGAACAAGAAGAATACAAACTGTTCTTACAGATACCAAAAGCAGCCAGGGGGCAGATACAAACAATTATCGTGAGAGAGACCGGGACCACGATTAACCAAATTATTGATAAAATGAGTGCGAATTTGGAGAGCAGTGTCGATCTTCTACATGCAAAGGTCATCATTGTTGACAGGAGTTTGGCTGAGGAAGGAATGAAAGATTTTATTTCAGGCTTCATGAGGTCACGGGATGTTCCTTCTAAGGCTCTAATGGTCATTAGCCAAAATGATATAGAAGATATATTCACTGCTTTGGAGAACCAGGAGCATTCAGAAGAAACGGTGCTATTGGATTTCTTTGAAAAAAACGCAGGGTGGAATCCGCAAATTCCCCTTACAAGGGTTTGGCAAGTGTATCAGAGTATTCATTCCTATACAAAAGATGTCTCCGTCGCAATGATAAACAAGGGAGAAAATTCTATATGTGAATTTGTCGGAGGCGCCGTCATTAAGAATGGTAAAATGGTAGAGATGATAGACCCGAATGAAACCTTGCTCTACAATGCATTCAATGATGAAAGCAATCAAGGGAAAATTGAAGTGTTGGATGAAGGGAGTGTCATGATTTTAGGAAATAGAATGAATCATGATGGAAAACTAGTAGATGGAAAACCGCACTTTCATTCAAAACTGCGGTTGAATGTGATGGTGTTAGAAACAAGAGGAGAAGCTTCTAGTGAAGAGATAAAGCAGGCGTTAACAACCTTGTTGCTCGAAAGATATAATAGGATGTTCTCTAAAATCCAATCAAGTGAAGCTGATATCTTTGGAATTGGTCAACACTTCCGAAAGGAGATATCGAGAGAAGAATTAAAGGAATGGCGTTCGAAGTATTATCCCGAACTAGTATTTACACAAGAAATCATAATAAATATACAGAATGAAGGAAATTTAAAGATGCCGGCGGGGAAGGAATCCCAAGCATAATTAATATAGAGTGGATTTCCTTAATTAATGCCTGCAACGCATCAATCGTTGTAGGCATTTGTTTTTTACTTCATTTCTTTAAAAGTCTACCCTACAAAATTACTATCCTTTGTATCCACGACCTTTGAGTGTTCCAAATGTTCATTGATTTTCAAACTAGAATAAATGAACCCCACAGCAATCAACGCTCCAAACACCCAACCATTCACCTTCATGAAGAACAGGATCCTATCATATCCTTGCACTCCATAAACACCAATAAGATAATACTTCAGTCCTGCCCCGACAAGTCCCCGTAAAGCAAATATGCCCGTGATGAAATAGAACGCAGGAAGAATGTTTTTTTGACGATAGAGCTTTAAACTGTCCTCCCGCTTATGTCCCTGCAAATAGGCAATGTCAGCGCCAAAGTATAGCGCCAGTGGCTTCTTTACAATCATCGTGCCCAATATAAACAATCCGAAGCCGGCAGACACGTATACTGAGTTCTGGAGCATGGTAAAGGCATCGCCGGAAAGGATATCAACGCAAGTACTGATGAAGAGGGAAACCAAAATGAACATGCCTGTCACGTTAAACTGTCTCTCTACAGCGAATCGGACAATGGTGTAAACAAAACCCGGCGCAGTAGAAAGGAGTATCGCATAATAATCCCCAAGCGGCTCTTGTCCAAATTTCCAAATTAAATAGGGTAAAGCCAAGTAAAATAGTAAATCGAATACAACAATTTTGTTTTTCATAGCGCCTCCGAAAAAGTAAATATACATTTATCATACCAATTACTCCCATAAACCGCACTACAAACATGAGAAATACCAGCCGATTATGATAAAATGAAAAAAATGAGGTGAAACGAATGATTTATGTTGGTGTGACAGGCTGGGGAGATCATGATTCGTTATATACAACTGGAGTGGCAGCGAGAGATAAGTTACAGGAATATGGGGCTCATTTTCCTACAGTGGAAGTAGATGCCTCCTTTTATGCCATTCAGCCGAAGCGGAACGTTGAAAAGTGGGTTGAAGATACTCCTGATAGTTTCCAATTCATAGTGAAAGCTTATCAAGGAATGACTGGACATCAGCGGGGGGAGATTCCTTTTGACTCGAAAGAAAAGATGTTCGCCGCCTTTAATGAATCTCTTATGCCGTACGAAAATGCAGGTAAATTGGCGATGGTCTTATTTCAATTTCCACCATGGTTTGAATGCAAAAAGGAAAATGTCGACTATATAAGATGGTGTAAGGAACAGATGGGCGACACGAAGGTAGCGCTTGAGTTCCGCAACCAAAGCTGGTTTCAGCCCGCATACCATGACAGGACGCTTACCTTTATGGAAGAGGAAGGCTGGATACATAGCATCTGTGACGAACCACAAGCTGGGACGGGTTCGATTCCGACGGTACTGCACCCAACCGATCCTGACAATACTTTAGTGCGACTGCATGGTCGGAACATCCATGGCTGGACAAAGTCTGTATCAGGGAAGGACTGGCGGGAGGTCCGTTATCTGTATGACTATAACAAGGAAGAGCTGTTGGAATGGAAAGAAAACTTGGAGAAGCTGACCTCGTTATCCCAAAACATTTATATGCTATTCAACAATAATTCTGGAGGTCATGCTGCTGGAAATGCCAAGCAGATGATTGACCTGATGGGACTAGAGTACAAGGGCTTGGCCCCGAGGCAATTAGATTTATTTTAGAGGAGAGAACCGTGTGCAGCAGATTAGAATTTTACATACTAATGACATACATAGTCATTTTGACGCCTACCCGAAGTTAGCAACTTTTTTAAAAGAACAGGCGTCCACATTACCATCGACACTTGTCGATATTGGCGATAATATGGATCGTTTTCACCCTATCACGGAAGCTACCGGTGGTAAAGCCAATACCAGACTCTTAAACAAGCTACAATATGATTTTGCCACTTTTGGAAATAATGAAGGGATAACTTTAGACTATCAGGGGTTATCGGAACTCTATGAGGAGGCCGAATTTTCTGTTCTGGCAGCCAACCTTTTTGAAGAAGATGGTGAATATCCCCACTGGGTGAAGCCCTATGAAATTAGAGAATTGGATGGCGTCAAAGTCGCTTTTATCGGAGTGACTGTTTTCTATCAACATTTCTACTCCTTATTGGGATGGAAAATAGAAGATCCTTTTACTATTTTGGAAAAATACCTCTCTCTATTAAAAGAAGAGGCTGGCGTGATCGTGGTTCTCTCCCATCTTGGCATTTCGGATGATGAGGAGCTGGCAAGGCGCTTTCCGGAAATAGATGTCATCCTTGGGGGCCATACTCATCACGTCTTACCGGACGGCAGGCTAATCGGTGATACACTGATTTGTGGAGCAGGGAAGTATGGACAATATATCGGACAAGTCGACATCACCTATGATAGGAATACAAAGTCTCTTGTTAAATCCACCGCAAGGCTTCATAAATTGGAACTCTATGAACCGGACAAGGAAATGGCTGGGCTGATAAAAGAAATGCAGCAAGCGGCAAAACGGGCTCTTCACAAGAAAATCGGTAGAATAGAGCAATCTTTACCTGTAGAGTGGTTTGCCCCTTCCATTTTTCCTGATTTTCTTGCAGAAAGGTTAAAAGAGTGGTGCCAGGCTGATATCGGGATGGTCAATGCTGGAGTACTGCTGGATGGTCTTGAGGCAGGAGATGTGACGCTTGAGATGTTGCACCGGATTTGTCCCCATCCCATCAACCCATGCCGGGTCACCTTAACCTGTGAGGAGTTGAAAGAGGTAGTCCAGCAGGCCCTCCATCCGGAAATGGAGCAGCTCCTGGTCAAAGGACTTGGTTTCCGTGGTGAAGTAATGGGCAAAATGGCATTCAGTGGGGTTCGCTTTGACAAAGCGGAAATAACCGGTGGAACCGAACAAATAACTGCAATTTATGTGGGTGACCGAAAGTTGGAAGCTTCTGATAGGGTTACAATCGGTACCATTGATATGTTCACTTTCGGGAGGCTGTATCCAAGCATCAGTCATGCAAAAGAGAAAGAATTCTTCTTACCAGAATTGCTCCGGGATGTGCTGGCACATTCCTTCTCGGGGAATTAACCTATTTTTCACACCCTTTCCATAACATCACATAAATTGATATGGGAAGGGAGCGTGACAATTATCTATGATTGAAATGACACCAATTACAATCGAAGGCCATACGTTTACTGCCATTACAGTAAAATTGCCAAAGACCAATTTTATGGCAGTTACAAGCGAAAAAGGATACATTATGTGCGGTGCATTGGATGTCGGCTTGTTGAATGCCAAGCTGAAGGACCGAAAAATCATTGCAGGGCGGGCAGTTGGAGTGCGTACCATCGAGCAATTAATAGAGGCCCCTTTGGAATCCATTACGTACGAGGCTGAAAATGTAGGTATTACCGTAGGCATGACAGGCAAAGATGCATTGCTGAGAATGCTTTAACAGAGGATAAGATGGTGCTTGGAATGCATGACTTATCTTTTCATATAACTGGTAAGAGGCTTATGTCATTCTTATCGGATCATATAGGGAAAAATACCACCGTTTGCTGAATAGCACGGTGGTATTTTGTTTGTAAGGCTCTTTTAAAGTCGGCAGTTGGACTTTTTACTGCTTACACACTCTAAAGATTGCAAGTAGTATTTTTAAGTACAGCAGGGAAAAGAGCACGACAGTAAGGAATAGAACGGTTAATGTAATAATACGAAAATGCAAAAAAGTTTACGTATACAGCTTTGTATAAACAATTATCTATACATATTTTAAAAAATCTTCATAACTTTTTTCAAAATTACCAAGCTTTATCATAGAATTTTTACTATAATAGGAAATATATAGATTTTGTCGAAATGTGAAGATAGGAGAAGTTATGAGACTATTACCTACAAGATCAATGAAACCGGGAATGGTATTGGCTAGATCGATCTACAATGATTCCGGCAGGGTGCTGTTGAGCGAGGGGATTTCTGTCACTTCACGAATGATTTCACGCCTGCAACAACTGAATGTTACGTATGTATATATAGAAGATTCCCGTACAAATGGGATGGACGTACCGACCATCATTTCGGATAAAGTCCGGAAGGAGGCGATAAAGACCATAACGGATACCTTCAAATCGGTGGAGCATGAACATGCCTTAAGTAAGTGGTTTGTAATGGACAAGTCCTCAAAGACCCTGAAGTCCCTTATTCAACATCTGCTTACAGATATGAAATCCAACGATGAAGTTTCCGCTTTATTGACGGATGTTTATGTACATGACAATTATGTATTCACCCATTCACTTAATGTGACGCTATATGCCCTGTCGATTGGACTGAAGCTTGGATTGTCACAAAAAGACTTGGAAACCTTGGGCCTTGGTGGTATTCTCCACGATATCGGGAAGATGCTTGTCCCCAATGATATCCTCTTCAAGCCTGGTAAACTCTCAAGCGACGAATTTGCAGAGATGAAAAGACATGCCACATACGGTTATGATATCCTTCGCAATATGCAATCCATCCCACTGATGGTGGCACATTGTGCTTTCCAGCATCATGAACGCCTTAATGGAAGCGGCTATCCACGTGGGATCAAAACGGATGACATCCATCTGTTCGGAAAGATACTTGCTGTTGCGGATGTTTTCGATGCAGTGACTTCCCACCGAATCTACCGGAGTGCCATGCTACCGCATGAAGGTTTGGAGATACTGTATGCAGGGGCTGGAACCCTTTACGAGCCTGCAATTATCGAAGCTTTCCGTAAATCGGTCGCCATCTATCCATACGGGTTGATGATTACCTTGAATGATGGCAGAAAAGGGCTGGTTGTCGGACAAAACAAGGATTTGACTGAGCGACCTGTTATCAGGATTGTGGAAGAAGAAGGGGAAGATTTAGAAAAGCCTTATGATCTCAATCTGAAGGATCACCTAAATCTTGCCATCGTGGATTGTGACAGGCAAGATAGCATAGCAGCGGTAAGCTGAAAAACTCCTGTAGATTGCCTTTCCAGGTGTTCGCTTATCCAGAGGGCGATGCTTGAGCCTCCTCACAACGCTTCAGGGGCCACAACCTACCGCTACCTACCGTGCCGGAATCTCACACCTTGCACTACAATCTTCTGGGAAATCTCATATAGTAGAAATCGTCCAGTTTCCCTAGAAAAAAAACAAATCGAGATGGGAATATATTTCCTTTGTCCTATTAGTGGATATGTGATATAGTGAATTCATAAAATAATATACTTCCCTTATCATACGATGAGGTAGAGGCTGCATAGCATAAGAGTAATACTACTGGAGGGTGACACCAAGGATGGTAGAAGAAAGGATGCTGTGCCGAAGCGATATAGGCTGTCGAACTTATATTGCTGGGGTTATCTTGAATAAGGATAACACTGCCATTATGACCGGTACGGACGGTTTAATAGTGGAGGGCTACTGATCGGATGGAGGATAACACATTACATAGGTAATGATAGTTATTTTCTATCATTACTTTTTATTTTGTTCTCTTTCAGCGCCTTCCATTGTTGTAACCCGTTTGAACTGGTCAAACATATTACAGCTTAATGGGGGTTTTTGTTATGGAAGGAACGATTTATTCATTAATTCCTCCAGTGCTTGCAATCTTGATGGTTATTTTGACCAGGAGAGTATTGCTGTCACTTGGAGTAGGTATTTTAGCTTCGGCACTTATGTTGGCTGATTTCAATCCGTTGACAATGGTAGTGTTGATCTGGGATACGGTAGTGGGACTATTTTATTCTGTAGAAGATAAAGAGCTTAATCTTTGGAACATTTTCATCTTGCTATTTTTATTATTATTAGGAATTATTACAGCTTTTATCTCTATCACTGGGGGAAGTCGTGCATTTGGTGAATGGGCACTTCAACGTGTCAAAACTAGAAGAGGATCCAAACTGTTGACGACTGTTTTAGGATTAATCATTTTCATTGATGATTATTTTAACAGTTTGGCAGTGGGGCAAATCAGCAGACCACTAACAGACCGTCATAAAGTGTCCAGAGCAAAACTGGCTTACTTGATTGATTCCACGTCTGCACCGATTTGTGTCGTTTCTCCGATTTCAAGTTGGGGTGCGTATATCATTGGAATCATTGGTGGAATTCTAGCGACGCACAGTGTAACGAATATCTCTGCTTTTAGTGCATTTATTCAAATGATACCGATGAATCTATATGTTTTCTCTGCAATCATCATGGTGTTCTTAGTTAGTTACTTTAATGTGAATTTCGGTGCGATGAAAAAACATGAAACTCGTGCCATGGAAACAGGAGAAGTATTGGATACTTCTAAGGAAGTACCGGGAGAGTTGGATGATGACCTTCCGACAAGTTCAAAAGGAAAGGTCGGAAACCTTGTATGGCCGATCGTTTCCCTTGTAGTCGGTGTGGTAAGTGCGATGCTTTGGACAGGTTACACGGCCACAGAAGGTGATGTATCACTCCTAGCGATTTTTGAAAACACAGATCCATCTGCAGCATTATTCTATGGTGGTATTTTTGCTCTGATTGTAACGTTTATCTTATTCTTTCAGCAGGTTTCCAAAGGTGGAATTGATGGAAATGTTGTTGGTAGAGGGGTTAAAGCAGGAGTGAAGGCGATGATGCCTGCCATTTACATTCTTCTATTTGCATGGACGATCACAGGTTTGATTGATGAGTTAGATACAGGCGGCTACCTTGCAGCGGTAGTGGAAAATTCCAATATGAATATTGCATTTTTACCTGTTATCATTTTCATCATTGCAGGTATCACGGCATTTTCAACCGGTACGTCTTGGGGAACATTTGCCTTGCTATTACCTATCGCAGGACAAATTTCTGCAGCGACCGATATCAATATGTTACTGCCGGCGTTGGCTGCAGTTCTTGCGGGAGCTGTATTTGGAGATCATTGTTCACCGATTTCAGATACGACCATCCTATCTTCAACAGGTGCGGGATGTAATCATATCGATCACGTGCTAACACAGTTACCATATGCGCTGATTAGTGCCTTGGTAGCAATTGTTGGCTATATTGTTCTAGGACTTACTGGAAGTACTCTACTAGGACTCTTGGTTGTATTTGTAGCCTTTATCTTCATAGGATTTGGCTTTAAAGCACTGAAAATGGCAGAATAAGCTACTATTACTTTTGGAATAAAGTAAAAAACACCTCCTTTTTATCTACTTTTTAAAAAGTGATAAAGAGAGAGGTGTTTTTTTATTGAAAATTAAAATGAATAAATATTCAATGATAAAGCCTTTAATAGCAACTGATTAGTTTGATTGAACAAAATATATTAATAAATATGCATTGTAGAGTATTGTCGCATAATGTCGACTAATATAACTGAAAAGTTTGTTTTGACATAGTCATAAAGTCTAGTTATACTATGTATAAATTATATTAAATAATCAGAAAAAATAAAACATTTGGACTCTTTTATCTATTATTTGGTAAAAAAAGAGTCTGAGTAGGGGGAGAAAGAGAATGGATAATCGACCGCAATGGGGGACAAGAGCAGGATTTATTTTGGCAGCGGTTGGATCGGCCATCGGTTTAGGGAACATTTGGCGTTTTCCGGCTACTGCTTATGAAAATGGAGGAGGGGCTTTCTTCGTACCTTATTTATTCGCCCTTCTAACAGCAGGTATTCCACTATTGATCCTTGAATTCACTATGGGTCATAAGTACCGCGGATCTGCACCGCTTTCCTATGCAAGAATGAACAAAAAGTATGAATGGCTTGGCTGGTGGCAAGTTGGTATCGCATTCGTAATTTCTACTTATTATGCCGTCATCATTGCTTGGGCTATGTCTTACTCTGTATTCTCACTTAACTTGAAGTGGGGAGACGATACAGGTGGATTCCTGATCGGAGAATATCTTCAGGTATCTGCACCTGGTGAATTTGGAAGCTTGGTTCCTTCTGTACTACTTCCATTAATCATCGTTTGGGTGGTAACCCTTGGCGTATTATTCAAGGGAGTAAAGAAAGGTGTAGAGGTTGCAAACAAAATCTTTATTCCTACACTAGTCGTTCTATTCTTGATCATCGTTATCCGTGCTTTAACATTAGAGGGAGCAGGGACTGGTCTAAATGCTTTCTTCAAGCCTGACTGGAGCACGATAGCTAACGGTAAGGTTTGGGTTGCTGCATATGGACAGATTTTCTTCAGTTTATCCATCGCATTTGCGATTATGATCACGTATTCGAGTTATCTACCGAAGAAATCTGATATCACCAATAATGCCTTTATCACTGGATTCAGCAACTCAGGTTTTGAGTTATTGGCTGGTATCGGGGTATTCAGTATTCTAGGTTTCATGGCTGTACAACAAGGGGTCGGTGTGGATCAAGTGGTTGCAGGTGGTGTCGGATTGGCATTCGTCGTGTTCCCGCAAATCATCAATGAATTCCCGGCTTTCAATCAGTTGTTCGGTTTCCTATTCTTTGGATCTTTAGTACTTGCCGGATTATCTTCATTAATTTCCATTGTAGAAACATTTGTTGCAGGGGTACAGGATAAATTCAAGGTATCCCGTACAAAAGCAGTAGCCTTCGGTGGAGGTTTATCTGCAGTCATTTCCTTGGTATTTGCTACTCAAGGCGGCTTGAATGTATTGGATGTTGCAGACTACTTCATTAACCAATTCGGTGTAGCGCTTGCTGGTCTTGTTCAAGTTATCGTTGTTGTATATTTTGCAAGACAGCTTAAGACCTTGCAAAGCCATGCAAATGAAATTTCTGATATTAAATTGACAGGATTCCTTGGCCAATGGTGGACATGGTCCTTAGCAGTCATCACACCACTTGTACTTGGTTATATGATGATTGATCTTATTCGTACAAATATCCGTGATGTATATGGAGCGGCTGACGGATATAGTCGTATCTTCACCGTCCAATATGGAGTGGTAGTAGCAGTGATTGCATTGCTTGTAGGTATCGCCTTCTCCCTTATCAAATGGAAAAAAGACACGTTGGAATTGTCATCTTCCTCGTCAAAGGAGGTTAATAAATAATGGAAGCAAGTGCGATTGTCATGATGGTTGTCGGTATTGTCATCATTTGGGGTGGCCTTGCAGGAAGTATCTTGTGGGCAGTGAAAAAGAATAAAGAAGCTTAAAAATACAAGAGCTGTTGACCGTCAATTGAGCGGTCAGCAGCTTTCTTTACTTAAAGGACTATATTAAACACTGCTGTTAATTTCCGCACCGGGCTTCGCAGGGCGCATACGGAGCCTCCTCACAACGCTTCAGGGATCTCTCGCGCTACCTCTCGCTAGAGACTACGCTCTGTGCTCGAATCCACAGCTATATATCACTGAATTTGAAAAGTCAAGATATCCGTTAGCGCTTCCTTCTTTCTCCGCGTTCCCATGATTTTAGGTGAGGGAATGGATCAAAGGACCATTCGGAATAACCATTGTCTTTATACATGCCATAGTGCAAATGCGGCGGGAACTTCCCAGCCGTGCCAGGGGGTCCATATCCTGAACTACCTACAGAACCGATAATCTGCCCGGGTTCTACTACTTGTCCTACTTCTAAATCTTTGGCAAAACCGTTCAGGTGGGCAAAATAATGATACGTATTATTGATATCACGGATCCCAAGTCGCCATCCACCGAATTTATTCCAACCCTTGATTTCAATGATGCCATAACAGGTGGAGCGGACAGGAACCCCATAGCTTGCAAAAATATCGGTACCCTCATGCATTCTGCGACCACCCCATCCGCGTGCATCTCCCCATGTGTTGCGGTAACTGAAATTGGAGCGGATCGGTAATGGGAAGGCATGTGTATCTAGTTTCAATGTGCCGTAAGTACTGTAAAGCTTTAAGTGACCCATTATCAGGCCGACCGTTTTATCCCGCTGATAATAGTCCCAAAGGGCAATTTTTAAATTTTCTTTGTCGGTTCCATAATTCTTGAGGTAGGATGCAAAGGTAAACAAGACATCCTCGTCATTTGTGGAATCTGCCACTCCATCTCCGTTTCCATCCAATCCCCTACCGCCAAAAAATTGAATGCTTGAAGGATTGGTATCCAGTGCATTAGGATTCAATGGACCGGCCCAAATCTCTGGTTTATAGTAAATCCCAATGACCCCGGTAGCTTTTGGTATATCTCTTCTAACCCTTCTTACATTTCTTTCATATTGATCGATTGCCGCAAAATACTGCCACGGAATTTGTGTAACAGACTGCATTCTAGTATATAGCTCCTGCCTCTTGGCATAAATCTGCTCGTCCGTTAAACTTTTTTCGGCAGCAGAGGCATCAGCAGGTATAGAGGCAAATAGAATGATGACGCATAAAAGTAGTCTTATCAAAATCCCACTCCTTCCTTTACTTTCATTTCCTACTGTTAGTGTGGTGAGTTTTTTCTATTTCATTTATACTAATTCATGGAAGATTGTCGGACATGATTCTGTGGAAGCTTTTGGACTTGTTTCTTCCTTGGATGTTTGGTAAAGTGACAGATGAAACATGTCATTTTCCCCATAAGATTAGTGAGAATAGTAAAAATATATAGATAAATTATTCTTTGAAAATAAGACAAGTTGGAGTTGAGCATATGGCTAAAAAAGAAGAGTACATACGTAAACCGGATTGGCTTAAAATCAAGCTGAATACGAACGAAAACTATACAGGTCTTAAAAAATTGATGAGAGAGCATAACTTAAATACGGTATGTGAAGAAGCAAAATGTCCCAATATCCATGAATGTTGGGCTGTGAGACGTACAGCTACATTCATGATCCTTGGAGCTGTTTGTACCCGCGCCTGTCGTTTCTGTGCTGTCAAGACGGGACTTCCAACCGAACTTGATACACAAGAGCCGGAACGTGTAGCAGAGTCCGTGAAATTGATGAATTTAAAGCACGCTGTCATTACGGCAGTGGCCCGCGATGACTTGAAAGATGGTGGTGCCGCAATTTTTGCTGAGACCATCAGAGCCGTTCGCCGCGAAAACCCTTTTACAACCATTGAAGTTCTTCCATCCGATATGGGAGGAGTATTTGAAAATATTGAAATGTTGATGGCTGCAAGACCTGACATACTTAACCACAATATTGAAACGGTCCGTTCTTTGACTCCAAGAGTTCGTGCGAGAGCAACATATGACCGTTCACTTGAACTTTTACGTCGAGCAAAAGAATTGCAACCCGATATCCCTACAAAATCGAGCATCATGATCGGACTTGGGGAAACTAAAGAGGAAATCATTGAAACAATGGATGACCTTCGCGCAAATAATGTAGACATTATGGCGATCGGGCAATACCTGCAACCATCCAAGAAACACATCAAAGTGCAAAAATATTACCATCCAGATGAGTTTGCGGAGTTAAAGGAAATTGCGATGACAAAAGGATTCAGCCATTGTGAGGCTGGCCCGCTTGTCCGTTCTTCCTATCATGCAGACGAGCAGGTTAACGAAGCTTCAAAAGCTAGACAAGCCCAAGCATAAAAAGAAAAGGTACAGATCCATTATGCAGGGATTTGTACCTTTTTCTTGTGGATGCTATTCGTTTCTCATTTGTTTTCCAAATTCAGTTTTATCTGTTTCTTCGTTCATTTCGCCTTCCGCTTCCCCGTTTGCATTTTCTCCGTTACTCAACTTTTTACCTTGAGGGGATTTGAGCATTTGCTTAATCGTGGTATCCAAAATCTCGTCCACCCTTGGGCTTGTGACAGCAAGTGAACGGAAACGCTCGATTTCGTGAATCATCTCCGGGTTATCGGAAATGTAAACATGATAATAACGTGGAACGATGGAAAGACCTGTCTTACTTACCTGATCTGCCGTCAATTCGCGGTCATCACTATTTGTTTCATAAGCGATCAGCACCTCTTCATCGGTAACAAGTGTCGCAGAATCTTCGATAGCAGGTAATTGTACCACCATTTTATTAATGATATTCGCAATTTCACCATAGTCCACTGCGGCGATATTTTCATTATAGCGCTGTGAATTTCTCACAGGCTCAGCTTGGTCCCGAACATAACCGAAACGACTTTGATTATGGTTGACATCCCTGGCATCATACATATCGTAGCGGTGACCAGTATTAGTAAACCTCGGCTTGCCATCGCGCCCATAAATCACACTTCTGGCTTGACGCTCTTCTGGCGTTGGGTCAAAGGCACAAGCTGTCATAGAAGCTGTGATTAAGCTGCAAACTGCTAACACTTTCATTGTTTTCCTCAATGGAAACACCCCCTTAATCAATAGGGTTTCCCGATAGTGAAAAATTTGACTTAGAAATTGATGGAGAATGGTCTATAATGTAAATAAGAGCAGAAATGGAGGATCGACTCATGATTTGTATTGGAAACCATTGCTACGAACTGTTGGAAGAAAATCGAGATGGCTTTAACGAAGAAACCTTTCGAGCAAGATATATCGATGTATTGAACAAATACGATTACATAGTTGGAGACTGGGGCTATAATCAACTGCGACTGCGCGGATTTTTTGAAGATCAGAATCATAAGTCCACCCATGACACAAAAATCAGCACCTTGCCTGATTACATTTTAGAATACTGCAACTTTGGCTGTGCTTATTTTGTCTTGAAAAAAGTGAAGAAGCCTGCTGCTGAGGCAAAGTGAGTGGCACTATAAATTTCGCTCTGGTAAAGGCCGCTGTTGATTTCCGCAATAGGCTTCGCTTTCCGCGGGGCGACCTTGAGCCTCCTCGTTTCACTGCGGGGTCTCAAGATTGTCGCTACTCTCCCGCAGGAGTCTACGCCTCTTGCTCCAATCAACAGCTGGAAACTTGCTCATTATCAACAGGCAACTTTAACAGCCATAAATTTAAATCCCATTGACCGTTTTGCGGAGGTCCATGGGATTTTTTCATGATTCAGTAGGGGAGTTGTGCTAATGGAGAAAACTACCCAGTTATTTTATTCAGATTCCTTACCACCATATGGAGGTTCTTCATTCTCACTCTTATCGTCATGAGTCGGATGTGCACCAGGGTCTTGCCTAGGTAAATCCTGATGTAAATTCTTATTTTCATAATTGAAGGCACTATAGTAACGCTGTCCTTCACGCCATGGCGTACTTTTATTTTCAACGGGCGTATCTTTACCACGTGGGGAGCCATAAGGCCCTTCTGGAAGTGTTTCAGGAATTAAAAAGTTATGTTGGATTTCCACATTGGAAAAATCAGTATATTGTTCAGCTTCTTTATCTTTTTCTCGTTCATGCATAAAAAACATCCCCTCTGTCTAAGATTACCGTTAGTTTTTCCTATACAAAAGGGGATTATTTAGTAAGGCATAAAAAATTCACACTACCTCATATAAAAACGAACGCAATTCGGCTGCATCCTCTTCCGATAACTGGTATGCGTGCTCCAAGTAACCTGGTTCGTCCAAGTCGTCGCTTCCGATAATGGCAAAGCGGTTACCTTGTATATCTAGAACAAGGCTTTTTCCGTAGTATCGGTCGGACTTGACAATGGCCAAATCAAAACGATTACTTTCCCCCATAAAGCTGACAAAGCGAGTTTTTGTATCTACTGTATCATCGTATAAAAAGAATTTTTCTCCCATTATGGAAAACCTCCTCCGTGCATCTTTTCTTAGTATAACAAATACAAGCGGTTTCTTGTTAGCAGATATTTTCCGCCCCTGTCATATATGGGCTGATTATTTGTGATAAAATAAAGATATTACACAGCTTAAAACAACAACCAAGATGATAAACAAAGGAGATAGGGATATGTACTTTGTGGATAGGGAGAAAATCGGACAGACCTTGCTTTATATTGAAGAAAATATCAAGGTTTTTGACATGCATCCATCATGGAGCACCTCCATTGAAAAGATGGCCCTTGAACGAATTGCGGTAGCGGTTATCGAAGGCATACTGGATGTGGGAAATGCGATGATTGACGGCTTTATTATGCGTGACCCTGGCAGCTATGAGGACATCATTGATATTCTCGAAGATGAGAAAGTGGTGACAGTCGGCCTGGCGCAACAACTTAAAGTGCTAGTACGAATGCGAAAAACGCTTGTGCAGGATTATCTTTTAATTGACCACTCCGAGGTGGAGCAGAGTCTGGAAGATGTGAAAGATCCGGTAGTGAAATTTTGTGATGCTGTCCGTAGCTATTTAGAAAATGAGCTTGGACCTGTGTCCGCATTTAGGAATTGAAATGGGAACGCTTTCTTCATTAAGAGGGCGTTCTTTTACTTTACTTTATATTAAAGGATTAAGTTAGTAACATAAGCTGGAGGTTGGAGTGAAAAGGCTAGACTCTAGCGGCGCCCAGCGGAAAGCGAAGTCTGGTGCGGAAATTACCTGCGGTGGAAAACAGAGTTTTTCCTTTTAAAGGATTAGCAAATTGTGCTAACATGAACAGGTTGAAAAATACTTAAACTAATGCAATGACCATACAGTAGTGGAGTGTGAAAATAGATGAAAAAGTACCAAGGATATCTGATTGACCTAGACGGGACAATGTACAGAGGAAAAGATAAGATTGAAGAGGCAAGCCATTTTGTAAAGGCATTATACGATAAAAAGATACCATACCTTTTTGTAACCAATAATTCCTCTAGAACGCCACAGCAGGTTGCACAAAAATTAAGGGATTTCGGCATCCCGACTTTGGACGAGCAAGTGTTTACGACAAGCAATGCTACCGCTAACTATATTTATGAGTATAAGCCTGAAGCAAAAATCTATGTGATCGGTGAGGAAGGAATCAAAACTGCTTTGATGGAGAAGGGTTTTGAATTGGTGGAAGAAGGGGCAGATGTTGTCGTAAGCGGAATTGACCGCTCCATCAACTACGAAAAGCTTGCGCTTGGTGCCATTAATATTCGCAATGGTGCACGATTTATTTCCACAAACGGCGATATTGCCATCCCGACTGAACGTGGGCTTTTGCCAGGTAATGGTTCGTTGACTTCCGTCCTGACGGTTTCAACAGAAACGCAGCCAACCTTCATTGGGAAGCCTGAAAAAGTTATTATGGAGCAGGCTTTGAAGGTGTTAGGCGTTGCACGTGAAGAGGTGTTGATGGTGGGGGATAACTATCAAACGGATATTAAGGCAGGGATGAATGCTGGAATGGACACGTTACTTGTGCATACTGGTGTGACAACCATGGCACATCTGGGAACGTATGTAGAGCAGCCAACGTATACGGCGCAGTCTCTTTCTGAATGGATAGAGAAAATATAAGCTAACTTTTGACCTTATAATAAAGGCTGTTTTGATAAACTTTGTTGCTATTACGTATTTTTAAACCATCCGTAATATTACTTACTGTCGTGCTCTTTTCGCTGGAACACTAATTATATTTCATGCATATCGAGAGTATCCAGCTGTAAAAAGTCCAATTGCCGACTTTTTACTAGTGAATAGCAACAATCTTTGAGAAAAGAGCCATAATAAAAAACCAGACTTTTCGCTATTTAAGTTATAGCTCCAGTCTGGTTTTTATTTGTTACTCAGTATTTGCAGCTCTATGCGCCAAGCGGCTTGATGCTGCAGCGGCAATCGCTCCGACGATATCATCAAGGAATGTGTGTACTTTACCAGAGCTTTTGTCATTGAGGCTTTCTAGAATTCCAGGCTTTAGTTTGTCAATATACCCGTAATTGGTGAAGCCGATGGAGCCATAAACGTTAACAATGGATAATGCCAAAACTTCATCGACTCCATACAACCCTTCATCATCACGCAATATCCGCAGAAGCGGCTCCTGTATCTTTCCTTGCTCGGCTAAAATGTCTAACTCAATTGCTGTAAGAATGGTATTTTGAACCTCGCGTTTGGAAAGAACGCGATCGACATTTTCCAGACACTCAGAACGCTCAAGCGCAGGATGGTACTTCGACTGCAAGAAGTACACCAACTCGGCAATATCATCCATCGTCACCCCGCGTTCCTCCAACAAAGCCCTAGCCTTTCTCTCTACTTCATCCATACTCTCAAAATTCTTCATCCGGCTCACCCATCTTCTATATTATAGTCGAGGGGGTCAGACCCCTCTTTAACGCATTAGAGCAGTGAGGGTCAGACCCCTCTTTTTTCTCTCTTTACCCTTTATTCCCTTATCGGCAAGAAATAATAGCTGTTGGTGTGATTTTTGTTGATATAGGTGTTTGTCTAAAGTTTATTTCTAACAAGTTTTCTCCATTTACTTCATATAGTTGGTACTAGGGATAAAGGAGGGAACTTAGTTGAAGCAGACTATCTATGAACATTATGATTTAAGGGTGGAAAGGAAACAAAGGGTGCGGCAGTTTGATGCTTTCTGGGCTAATCGGGTGCTCTACATCATGGTACCTGTTGGTCACTTGGAGGAGGAGGAAGTTGATGAACTTCAAAAGATAAGTGACTATATGATACGCACGCACCAAGATATATATGTTAGTTCATTTGTGAAAAATAAAAGTGATTCGTATATTACGGACATAGATGGAAAGAAGATTGCCCTTTTCAGAATGCCCTACAACAATAACACTCTCCAACTTTATGTCGGAAAAGAATTGGCAACCTTCCATTACCATGCAAGAGGCTTCCCGTCAAAAGTGACAGCCATTAACCGGGTTGGACAGTGGAAAGATTTATGGGTGAAAAGAATCGATCAAATGGAAAGCTTTTTCAGGGAAAAAGTAAGAAGCAATCCGGTAGATGTGTTTGATACCCAATTTGTAGAATCTTTTCCTTACTATTTAGGTTTAACCGAAAATGCCATACAGTATTTGGTTGACACGGAGCTAGATGATAGCCCGATGATTAATGATGCGGCAACCTTATGTCACCATCGATTCACAGATCTTACTTGGCAACAGAACCAGTGGATGAAGCTTCCGACAGACTGGATATTCGATCATGCCAGCAGAGACCTGTCTGAATGGATACGGACCGAGTGTAGAAAAGGAATAGATATGAACCCGGCGAAAATACAGACCTTCTTGCAAGACTATGAAAGAGTCTCCCCACTTTCCAGTTTTTCCTGGAGACTTTTATATGCACGCCTCGTATTCCCGGTCCACTATTTAGAATGTGTGGAGGATTATTATACGAGTGGTCCTGTGACGGACAAAAAATGGCATGAAGATAGGATGAGAGGTGTTTTGCAATCATCCAGCTATTATGAACAGTTCCTTGGGAATTTTTATGATCTGGCTGGTGTGCCTGCCAAGACTTATGGCATCCCAATACTGGACTGGGTGAAAAATTAAGCATTTTCCCTATATAGGTATGTATCGGAAAAGCCATGAGTGATAAAATGACAATAATTGAAATAGCAATCATTCCAGACAACATGAAGCAGGGAGAGAAGAAGATGACAAGGCCTTATGTATTCATTACGAGAAAGCTATCAGATGAGATATTGGTCCCATTAAGGGAAATGGCAGATGTGAAGATGTGGAATAGTGAAAGCGAGGCAGTCCCTCCTGAAGTTTTGATGCAAGAGGCACATAAAGCGGACGCATTGCTGACAATGCTTTCCGACAAAGTGGATAGAGAGTTATTAGATCAATCGCCTAATCTTAAAGTGGTGGCGAACCTTGCAGTCGGCTATGACAACATTGATGTGGATGCTGCCTCTGAGAAGGGGATCAAGGTTTGTAATACGCCGGATGTACTGACAGAAACAACCGCTGATCTTACCTTTGCTTTATTGCTGGCAACGGCAAGACGAATTACAGAAGCTCAAGGATTTGTAAAGGCTGGGCAATGGCAAAGCTGGAGTCCGTACTTACTTGCTGGGGCGGATGTGTATCATAAGACAATCGGGATTGTGGGCATGGGGAAAATAGGTCAGGCAGTGGCAAGGCGAGCAAGAGGCTTTGGGATGGAAGTGCTTTATCATAACAGAAACCGCCATATGGAAGCGGAGCAGGAGGTAGGTGCATCTTATCGTGCCTTTGAAAAGTTACTCGAAGAATCCGATTTCGTTGTTTGTCTGACTCCCCTAACGGAAGCAACTCGACACTTGTTTGATCAGGATGCTTTCAATCGAATGAAAAAGTCCGCTTTCTTTATCAATGTCGGCAGGGGGCAGGTTGTTGATGAGGAGGCATTGATAGAAGCACTGGGGCAAAAAGATATTGCTGGGGCTGGCCTTGATGTATTCTACCAAGAACCGATCGGGTCAGATCATCCACTATTGAAATTCCCGCAGGTTGTAGCGATCCCACATATCGGAAGTGCAAGTGTGGAAACGAGAACGACGATGATGAAGTTATGCCGTGATAATATTATGGCGGTGCTTCATGGGGAAGAACCAAAAACGAAAGTTAGATAAAAAAGAAGCCGAATTTTAGTCCACCTGCATGTGAGGGCTAAAATCCGGCTTTTTTTGTTCATATGTTTCATGATGGGCTAACCGGTATTTTCACCATCCATACCTCCTACTAGTACGAAGTAAGTTGGAAAAAGTTTCAAGTAAAAATACTATCGTCGTAACATTCTCTCATTCAAACAATTATTTTTCCTTTACTCCCCCAACGCAGTAAACGCTTACACATAAAAAACGTTAAAAATACCCCTTGTCAAGCATACAAAACCAAATTATAATGTCCATTATATAAAAACAAATGTACACGTAGAAAAGACAATTTAAAAAGGGGTCAGACCCCCTTTAACGCATTAGAGCGGTGAGGGTCAGACCCCCTTCAGGGGAGTGAAGCGTAGTGAATGTGATTTCGGTTGGTTTGTTGGGATTAGGTACGGTTGGTTGTGGGGTTGTGAAGATTGTGGAGAGTCATCAGGATAAGTTGATGCATCAGGTGGGATGTCCGGTTAGGGTGAAGAAGGCGCTTGTGAAGGATTTGCATAAGGAGCGGCTGGTAGATTTAAATTCTGAACTGTTGACGTTACATGCGGAGGAAGTATTGGATGATCCGGAGATTGATGTGGTCATTGAAGTGATGGGTGGGGTGGAAGAGACGCGGCATCACATTTTAAGGGCACTTCATAATAAGAAACATGTGGTCACTGCCAATAAAGATCTGATGGCTGTATACGGCTCTGAATTACTGGCAGCGGCAGCCGAGAACAATTGTGATTTATTTTATGAAGCGAGTGTCGCAGGCGGGATTCCGATCTTAAGAAGTTTAGTTGATGGCCTTGCATCAGATAGAATTACCAAAATGATGGGGATTGTGAACGGAACGACAAACTTCATCCTGACAAAGATGAATAACGAAGGTTCTTCCTATGAGGAAGTATTGAAGGAAGCACAGGCACTTGGATTTGCCGAAGCAGATCCAACTGCAGATGTGGAAGGAATTGACGCCGCAAGGAAAATGGCCATCCTCTCCACACTAGGATTTTCTATGAATATTGAACTCAAAGATGTGCAGGTGAAGGGTATCAGTGCCGTATCAGAAGAAGATTTGAACTACAGCAAAAAGCTTGGCTACACGATGAAGCTAATCGGCATTGCCCACCGTGAAAAAGAAAAGGTCGAGGTCAGCGTACAGCCAACACTCCTACCGCATGCACATCCATTGGCGAGTGTTCAAAACGAATACAATGCAGTCTATGTATACGGGGAAGCAGTGGGGGAAACGATGTTCTATGGACCAGGTGCCGGTAGCCTTCCGACTGCAACAGCCGTTGTATCCGACTTAGTAGGAGTAATGAAGAACATGCGCCTTGGTGTTAATGGAAAAAGCATGGTCTCCCCTCAATTCCAGAAAACATTAAAGGATAAGGAAGAGGTCCAGGCAAAGCATTTCCTCCGCGTTCATGTAGAAGATGAAGTCGGGGTACTCTCCCATATTACGAATCTTTTTTCTCAGAAAGGGGTTAGCTTCGAGAAAATCTTGCAACTTCCATTAAAAGAAGACGCTTTAGCGGAAGTGGTGGTTGTCACACACCATGCCTCCCTTCAGCGGTATGAGAATTTGCTAGAGGAGCTTGCCGATATGAAGTATGTGAAAGAAATCAAGAGCAGTTACCGGGTGGAAGGAGAAGTGGCTGTATGATGTGGAAAGGTCTAGTCAAGGAATATAGCAGCTATTTGCCAGTAAATGAACATACACCTAACGTCTCCCTTCAGGAAGGCAACACGCCCCTTCTTTTTCTTGAAAAACTCTCTGATCAGCTTGGTGTGGAGCTCCATGTGAAAGTGGAAGGGGCGAACCCGACCGGCTCCTTTAAGGATAGAGGCATGGCACTTGCTGTAGCCAAAGCGAAGGAGGAAGGAAGTACAACGGTTGTTTGTGCCTCAACGGGAAACACTTCCGCCTCAGCAGCTGCTTATGCGGCAAGAGCGGGAATGAAATGTATCGTGGTCATCCCGGACGGAAAAATCGCCCAAGGGAAGCTTGCACAGGCTGTGATGTATGGAGCAGAAATCTACTCCTTGGATGGAAATTTTGATGAGGCACTGCAGATGGTACGCAGATTATCAGAAGAGCTTCCTATCACACTAGTAAACTCTTTGAATCCTTATCGGATCGAAGGGCAGAAGACCGCTGCATTCGAAGTGTGCGACCAACTTGGGAAGGCGCCAGATGTACTAGCTCTACCTGTTGGGAACGCTGGAAATATCACAGCCTATTGGCGAGGATTTCAAGAATATCATCGCATTCGCGCATCAGGCTTACCGGAAATGCGAGGATTCGAGGCAGAAGGTGCTGCGGCAATCGTGCAGAACCGAGTCATACCGAATCCAGAAACAATTGCGACTGCCATCCGGATTGGAAACCCAGCAAGCTGGGAATACGCTGTCCAGGCAGGAGAAGAGTCCAATGGGAAGATTGATTTTGTTACCGATGAAGAAATGTTGTACGCATATAAACTCCTTGCACAGACGGAGGGTGTGTTTGCAGAACCAGCATCAAGTGCATCTGTTGCCGGAGTCATAAAGCAACTGAAGACAGGGGAACTTTCTAAGGGAAAACAGATTGTCTGTGTGCTGACAGGAAACGGGTTGAAGGACCCTGTCACTGCCACTAACTATGCCAATGTAAAAGTACAGCAGATCCCGAACGACTATTCACAACTGGTAAAATCATTCGCAGGGGTAACCGTATGAAAGAATACAGAGACGGATTTGTCATCAAAGTCCCCGGAAGCTCTGCCAATTTAGGACCTGGATTTGATTCAATCGGAATGGCCGTCAATAAATATGTCACCCTTTTTGTCAACCATTCAGACGAGTGGAAGTTTACAAGTGTCCCGCCACTCTCCATAAAAAAAGAAGAAAACATCCTTTGGACCGTTTGTCAGGAATTGCAAAAGCTCTGGGGGGGGGAAGCTCCCCCTGTACACGTTTTAACCATGAGTGATATCCCCTTGGCAAGGGGCCTTGGTAGTAGTGCCGCAGCTATTGTCGGTGCCATTGAGATCATGAATGTTCTTTGTAACAAAAATTTGTGTCCCGATGAAAAGCTGCAGCTTGCAGCCAAATTTGAAGGCCATGCCGATAATGTTGCGGCCTCCCTATATGGTGGCCTTGTTGTCTCTACCTATCAGAATGATAATTGGGAGTATGTAAAGCTTCCTGTAGAGGATTTGGAGATGGTCGCGGTCATTCCAGATTTCGAGGCGAAAACAAAGGACTCCCGAGGTTTGTTGCCGGAAAGGCTTGCTTTTGGTGAAGCGGTTGCGGGAAGCAGCCATGCAAATGTTATGCTAGGTGCATTTATGTTGAAGAAATGGGATCTTGTCGGGAAAATGATGGAAAGTGATATCTTCCATGAGCCATATCGTCAGAAGCTGTTTCCAGAATTTCAAAAACTGAAGGAGAGGGCAGGGAAGTCAGGAGCGTTCGGTGTCACGATCAGCGGCGCAGGACCTACCGTCATCTGCTTTTGTGAAAAAGGAAAGGGGAGAAACGTAGTAAGTGCGCTTGCTTTCGAGTTCCCACAGTATAAGGTAGAACTGCTGCAAGTAAGTAAAATGGGCAGCGAGGTGCATTCGAATCATTTATGTAGGGTATCTTCCATATAAATGAAAGGCTGATTTTACAAATGAGTGGATTGGAGCGGAAGTCACACGACTCCTGCGGGAGGTAGCGGTAGACTTGAGACCACGCAACGAAGTGATGAGGCTCAAGGATCGCCCCGAGTAAAGCGGGTGACAGCAGCGAAAAGGAACAGACAAATTTTATAGCCAAGGACAACAATTTTTTAGAAAACAGCCAAATGAAAAAAACCTGCAAGACTTATATGTGCTTGCAGGTTTTTTATCATTAATTAGAATACTTGCTCTACTTCGATGATGCCTGGTACTTCTTCAAGTAATGCACGCTCAATACCAGCTTTTAATGTGATGGTGGAACTTGGGCAAGAACCGCATGCACCTAAAAGACGCAACTTTACAATGCCATCTTCCACATCTACTAATTCACAGTCCCCTCCGTCACGAAGAAGAAATGGACGTAATTTATCTAGTACTTCCTGAACTTGCGCATTGATTTCCGGGTTAGACATAAGTTATCGCTCCTTTCCTTACATAATTCTATTATAAAGAAAACCTCCAAAAAAATCTATGACTCTGCACTGGGTCTTTTTAGGAAATCGAAATTAATTCCATGAAAAAGTAAGCGTTTTACGGTAAAATGGAGAAAATGCTGTGAATGTTGGGGGATGTCGCCTTATGAAAAAAACGGTAGAAATTTGTGTGTATGGTGCAGAAGTGCTTTGTCCAAGCTGTGTCAACCTGCCATCATCGAAAGAGACATATGAATGGCTGGAGGCTGCAGTGGCAAGAAAATTCCCAGAACAGGAATTCACCATCTCCTATATAGATATTTTCAACACGCAGGAATGTGACGGAGAGAAGAAAGAATTCGCCACAAGAGTCGTGGAAGAGGATATGTTTTATCCAGTAGTGGTAATTGAAGGAGAGATTGTGGGAGAAGGAAACCCTAAGTTAAAAACAATCTACTCTGAAATGGAAAAACACGGATACGTGGCATCGTAAAAAGAATCCCCAAGAGTCGTTGGACTTATGGGGATTCTTTTTTATCCATTATGATATTTATACATCCACAAGATACCGGATTTCAATAGCCTTGCCACTCGTCCTGTTAGTGGACGTTCGTTTACGAGTCCAAAGCCGTGTTTTTTTCCAAGAGACCCAAGTACACCTTTAAGCTTGATAGCAGGAAACTCTTCAGGAGGCGTTTCTCCGTTCCAGCGTTTCATTAATACTTGGACAATTTGTTCTGCTTGTCCTTCCGCCAGCTGTGCGCTTGGAGCGTGAGGGAGGCTTGCGCAGTCCCCGACCACATAGACGTTTTCATGACCAGGGATGTTATGTTGCTTTGTCAGTACGACACGTCCTTGTCCATCTTTCTCTACTTCAAGATCTCGCACTACTTTATTCGGCTGAATTCCAGCAGTCCAGACAATGACATCACAATGAACCGGTTCGTCATGGTTATAGAGTGTATTCTCTTCCACACGGGTAATGTTGGAACCGTTCACTACCTCCACACCGTGTGTTTCAAACCAATTCTGTACATATTTGCTAAGTCTTTCCGGGAAGCTTGAAAGGATGATTTTTCCACGGTCGAATAGTTTGATGGTTAAATCGGGACGGCTTTCGCGCAGTTCACTGGCAATTTCAACGCCGCTTAATCCCCCTCCAACGATTGCTACAACTTTGTTGGCCGGCAAATCATTTAACGCCTGATATGCTTTTCTGGATTTATTGATGGTCTGGATACTATATGTGTACTCTTCCGCCCCAAGAATATCATGATACTTATCCTCACAGCCAAGTCCAATGATCAGATCGTCAAAAGCAAGGGTACTCTGATCTTCAAAGTGAACCACTTTCTCCTCCAAATCCACTTTAGTAACTTCTCCGTATTTAACAGAAAGTCTTTCATGTTCTGGAAAAGAGACACGTACATGATGGTCTGAAATCGTTCCCGCAGCCAACGCATAGAATTCCGTTTTCAAACTATGGTAGGGAGCCCTGTCCACTAGCACAATTTCAGTATCAGATGGTAATTGATTAGGTAGCAGACGGTGTAGAATACGCATTCCACCATAACCTGCGCCAAGCACAACAAGTTTTTTCATAGCAGCTAAAACCCCTTTTCAAGCTAGTAAAATCTCCATAATATAATGAACGTACACCTATTAAAAGGTGTTTTTGGAATATAATAGTAGGAATCTAGTAATATCTTATAGTTTTATGTGAAGAAAAATACATATTATGATACAATTGCGCTTTCATTCGACAAAATGTATAACACGATTAAATAAAATAACATTAAAAGTATATCGAAATTATGACAAAATAACAACATTCTTTCAGAAAATAGTTCAGCTTCCGCTAAGTATCTCATTTATCCGTCAGCGACAAAAATGACGCTTGATAATTGACGTTTTAAGGAAAAAAAGGTAGCATGAAAGTGCAATAGAGGGGTGAAAATAGTGAAGCCGATCATCGAATTTTGTATAAGCAATCTAGCCAGTGGTTCACAAAAGGCGAGAGAAGTATTGGAAAAAGATCCGAATCTGGATATAGTGGAATATGGATGTCTAGGTTATTGCGGTAAATGCTTCGACACGCTTTTTGCGCTTGTGAACGGTGATGTCGTCTCCGGTGAAACGCCGGACCAACTGGTAGACAACATATACATCTATTTGGAAGAAAACCCAATGTTTTAATAAGACTCTTTACTCATAATAAAAGCATGGAACCAACAATTTGGTTCCATGCTTTTTTATTAATGCTTAACTTGTAGCCGGCAGTTTGGAGGCAGTCCGAATCTCATACCAGCGTTCCCTTGCTTTTTCAACTAGCCGCTTTTCCTTTTCTTTTGTTCTATGCTGGATGACCAATTGAAAATACCGGATTGCCTGTCTTTCGTTTTTGAGCCTGGTATGAAGATCTCCAATTAAATAGAGAAGCTTGATTTCGGACATTTCTTTTTCTTCAAAATCCTCTGTGGAATAAGAGGTTTCAAATTGATCTACAGCAAGCTTAAGAAATCGTTGTTCCTGGGTGATGTTTTTTTCAACGGTACGGTAGATCCAGGCAAGTCGAAGGTATAGTCCTGCCATGACGATAGCCGTTTCTTTCTTTATTATTCCAGAATATATACCCAGCTTGTAGGCATTGATGGCGGTTTTGACCGTTCGTGTCTGACCGAAGTCTTTGAATTGCCAATGTTTTTGTATTTTTGTCCGAATTGCCTGAAGAGATTCTGACGTGAACTTGTCGCTAAATTCATCTGTGACAGCATATCCACATTGTGGACAGACAGATACATAATAGAGGAGAGGGTTTGTCTCTTCGGAGTGATAAGTGGAGCAAAAATCCGTATCGTGTGTTAAAGGGCGAATGAAACGGGATTTTATTTTCAATGTACTATATGAATGTTTGCAATTACCACATGAAATATCGCGTTTATAATATTGTTCCATCCAAACACCCTTTCTTGATAATTTAATACAAAAGTACCATAAATCCTAACTTATAACAACTTTAATGAATCCATATACCTATATATAAAGTGTGTTTTTTTCATTGACGATACATTATTTTGTAAAAGTTGGGTAATTTATTTAAGAGGAACTTGGTTTGATAACGGTTTCGTTCTACCTGTAACATTTTTACAGAAAAAAGTTCTTTCAAACGCTTTCATTTCGTAGTAAAGTGTTAATGTGATAGTTAGATGTCTGACGACAAACAACTTGCAGAAATTTCTAATAGAGGTGAATTTTATGAATAATATCCTTTGGGGATTAATGGGGATTGCCGTTATTTTTGTAATCGCATTCCTACTTTCAGAAAACAAAAGAAAGATCAAGGTCCGCACTATTATAGGCGGTTTAGCTATTCAATTGTTATTCGCATTTATCGTTTTGAAGTGGGAGTTAGGTCGAAAAGTTTTCCTTGGCTTGACTGAACTAGTTCAGAATATCATCAATTACGCAAACGAAGGGATTGGTTTCCTTTTCGGTCCTGTACTTGGTAACCCTGGCGCAGAAGCGACTGGTTTCGTATTCGCGTTTCACGTACTGACGATCATCATTTTCTTCTCTGCTTTAATTTCTGTTTTATATTATCTTGGTATCATGCAAATTGTCATTCGCTTCCTTGGAGGCGGACTTGCAAAACTTTTAGGGACAAGCAGAACAGAATCCCTATCCGCTTCTGCTAACATTTTCGTTGGACAAACAGAAGCACCTTTAGTAATCCGCCCTTATATCGCGGGCATGACAAAATCTGAATTGTTTGCAGTTATGACAGGTGGACTGGCATCTGTTGCCGGTTCTGTATTGTTTGGTTATGCTGCACTTGGAATTCCTTTGGAGTACCTCTTGGCAGCTAGTTTCATGGCAGCTCCTGGTGGGTTGATTATGGCAAAAATGCTTATTCCTGAAACGGAAGAACCAAAAACAGATCCAAATGCCCAAATCGGTGAATCTGAAGAAGACAGAGCGACTAACGTTATCGACGCTGCAGCTCGCGGGGCTTCTGATGGTTTAAAACTTGCATTGAACGTTGGTGCGATGCTACTTGCATTTATCGCATTGATTGCACTTATCAACGGTATTCTTGGTGGAGTAGGTGGCTGGTTCGGTGCCGATAACTTCTCCCTAGACTTTATCCTCGGTTATCTATTCGCGCCATTGGCATTCGTAATCGGTATCCCTTGGAGTGAAGCGGTAGCGGCTGGTAACTTAATCGGTCAAAAGCTTGTATTGAACGAGTTTGTAGCATACTCTACATTCTCTGCACAGCTAGATATATTCAGTGATAAGTCCATCGCGGTAATATCGTTCGCACTATGTGGATTCGCGAACCTTTCTTCCTTGGCAATTTTACTTGGTGGTCTTGGGAACTTAGCTCCAAGCCGTCGTCCTGATATTGCAAGATTAGGGTTCCGTGCAATCATCGCAGGTACGCTTTCCAACCTGTTAAGTGCTGCGATTGCAGGTATGTTCTTGTTCTAAAAATGACAAATCCACTCGTCTATATGTATAGGCGGGTGGATTTTTTATGAAAATGTGGATGAAGGACCTTCTAGAGAAGGTTTTTTAACGAAACAGGTCTTCTTCTTTACAATCCTTTTACCATAACCAGAAAAACCCATGTTATCATGCTTCCACAGAAGCAAACGATACATGGGTTTTTCATATAAAACGGGGGATATTTCTATTGTGTTCATTCCTTTATGTATTTATACTTGAAGAAATAAATTATTTTTGGAGGAATAATAAAGATGCGCTCCTTTGAATTCACCAAGATGCACGGATTAGGAAACAACTATATATATGTGAATATGTTCGAAGAAAAATTAAAAGAAGAAGAGTTATCAAATCTTGCCGTCAAGGTCGCGAACATTCATACAGGCATCGGGTCTGATGGAATGATATTGATATGTCCATCAGAGATAGCGCCAGTAAAAATGCGGATCTTCAATAATGATGGATCCGAAGGGAAAAACTGCGGGAATGGTCTTCGCTGTGTTGCCAAATACGCTTACGAGCAAGGAATCGTCCATGCAAAAACTTTTAAAATAGAAACACTCTCCGGCCTAGTAGAAGCGGAAGTAGAAGTGGAAGGTGGGAAGGTTATCTCTGTCACTGTAGACATGGGAGAACCGAGACTCTCTACCAAAGAAATACCGATACTGGTGGAGGAAAAAGAAGCATTGATTGCGGAACCATTTACAGTGGACGGAGAAACTTACGAAATAACTACCGTGTCCATGGGGAATCCACACGTCATTTTTTATCTAGACAATATCAAGGATGCTCCTCTTACAACCCTTGGTCCTATTGTAGAAAAGGACCCTCGATTCCCTGAGGGGGTAAATGTTGAGTTTGTGGAGGTTGTTTCAGAGGATGAGCTACATTTCCGGGTATGGGAGAGGGGTTCAGGGATTACGCAGGCTTGTGGCACAGGGGCTTGTGCGGCAGTAGTGGCTTCGGTACTTAATGAAAAGACGGCCCAAGAGAGAGAGACGGTTGTTCATTTGGCAGGAGGGGACCTCTTTATTACCTGGACGAAGGAAGGTTCTGTTAAAATGCGTGGTCCGGCAGAGGTAATTTGCTCAGGAACCTTTTACTATTAATCACACCAGCTTGGTCCAATTGCATATACTATAGAAGCAGTTAGATTGAGAAGATATGTATTTCACGATATAATGAAGAAAAGTGAACTGGAAATACATTAGGAGGTGTAATATATGAGTGATGTAATCACAATTACAGAAGCAGCAGCTTTTCAAATAAAAGATATGATGAAAGAACATGGAGATGAATCCGTCTTCTTACGTGTAGGCGTTAAAGGTGGAGGGTGTAGCGGTCTTTCTTATGGAATGGGTTTTGAAGAAGAGAAAAGCGAAAAGGACATTGAATTAGAACAGCACGGTATCAAAATTCTAATCGATGCTGAGAGCAAGCCGATTCTTCAGGATGTGAAAATTGATTTCAAACAATCCATGATGGGCGGCGGATTTACGATCGACAACCCGAACGCCATCGCAAATTGTGGGTGTGGCTCGTCTTTCCGTACAGCGACGGAAGCAGGAACACCTGAGGACTGCTAAGGTTTTGAAGAAATGGTAAGGGTTATGAGTTATATTGGAATTTTGAATGTACACAATCCTCAAAATGTATAATAACAACCCTAAATGCACCAAATCAAAGTTGTGAATTACATGCCTTCTCGATAGTTAATGTTGAAAAACAAAACTATTTGAGGAGGCTTTTTTATGTCTTTGAACAAGCGAATTAGGAAAAAACCAGTTGGAAAAATGTCAAATCAAAAGGAATATCCAAAATTAACAATGGAACAAACAATTGACTTAGTTATTGCGGGAAAGAGTGCAGAAGGTTTAAGAGAAAGAACCTTAAGGGATTACAGAAAGGATTGGAAATATTTCGTTACTTGGCTTGAAAGAATTATGAAATCGAAACACTGGATGAACTTTCACCTGATTATCTAGCTTAATATTGTGTTCAAATACATTTTCCGACTTCGATTAGCATTATAAACGGTATATGAATCGAGAAGTATCGAAGACTCAGCTTGCTAAAGAATTGGATATATCAAGACCAACATTAGATAAGTTAATTAAGGAACATCAACAAGTTAGTTAAGGGGACTCTTTTCATTTGTAGAGGTGGGGGTATATTTCCACATTTTCACTGGAGTCTTAGTTGAGAAATGTGATAGGCTACTACATTCACACGTCACGAAATTTTGCTACTTGCGGCAAGACTTTCCCCCCTTGTATTATGAAATAAGAATTGTAGTTGAAAAAAGAGTGGAATGGGGTAATGATTTGAGAATTGATATTTATTTTCATGATTATAAAGATAAGAGTGAATCCAACAGGACTTTAGCAATCCTGGAGTTATTCCTTAACAAACACATTATCATGAATAACTATAGTAGTGTATACAATAGTATATCATTTAAATTTTTGAATAACCCACCGAGGAAGCGGGAAGCAAAAGTACTTATGCCTTATGGAATTCATCCTGAGGTAGAGATTCTCTCAAATTTTGAAGGCAATGGGAAATTGTCCGTAGAATCATTTCATCTTGTACTAGGTTTGATGCAAGAAGCAATTCCTCGTATACCACATGCCCCTGCTAAAAAAGAATTTGATTTTGATGTGGAAGGACTTTTGAGGGATATTAGTACGGCTGCTAAAGATGCCCCTCATTCCAAAGAAGAACTCAAACATTTGGAGGATAACAAACAACAACTAACCATACAAAATCGTATGAATTACAAATTGAGGATAATTCAAAATTTTAGGGAGAATCCAAGACCTTTAGATACAAGGCTTATAGGAGTTCGTATCTCTAACAATTTTAGATTTCATGATGATGATGTTTATTTCTATCAGAATATGTATGCAACCATCTTATCTGATGTTCTCCGCAGATATGATATCCGTTTACCTAACTATAAGGAAATTTATATCCATTTAGTAAATTCTTTAGAAGAAGCTATTGATATTAGTACTAGTAAGGAAGACTGGTTTCAGTACACTCATGCAATATTAGATTACACACGATTTAAACATTCATCACAAGAAATGAAAGAACAATTATTATTAAATAGTTTAATTGAAGGACTAAGGTATATTACAGATTTTGACCACTTGGAAAAGGACAAAATTGAAAGTGCAATTAAGTATATTCAAAATCATAAGCTGCAAACACCGCTTATTTATGTCATAAAAGAGAATGAAGAATATGAGGTGAAAATCCAATATAAAGTAACAAGAGAGAATATCATCAGAAACTATGTAAAAGCCAATTATAATTTACACATTTTCCAAAAGGCAACAGGAGAAGAGCGTGTGATTTCTCTTGGGGTCTTCGAAATATTTAATGTTCCTTATGTTTTGGGCAGTATTAGTCTTACTAAGAAACAAGTCAAAATTAAGGGGAGAACAGGATTAAGAGCCGAAATTTATCGTTCAAGCGAAAAAGCACCTAGTGAGTACAAAATTCAGTTTCATGAACTGTTTGTGAATCAATATTGAAGGTGTATGCTAACGGTTAATCATCAGTTGTTAGAAATTTAGCGACATTTTGGAGGAGTAAAAAATGGGTGCCTGGGGAGTTGCAATATTATCCGAAGATGTAGCCGAAGATGTTAGCTTTAGATATAAGGATTTATTGGGTGATAATTATTCGAATGAAGAAGCAAGTAAAATAGTGATTGAAGAATTTCTGAATGAATTAGATGATGAAGAAATCACGGCTTTTTGGTTATCATTTGCTTTAATACAATGGAAATTAGGAAGACTTCAAGAGCAAGTAAAAAATAAAGCACTTCAAATTATTGATAGTGGTGCTGACCTTGAACGCTGGGAAGAAGACTCTAAATTAAAAAAGAAGCGTGAAGCGGTTCTACTTAAACTTAAAGAACAATTAAATTCTTCACAACCAAAAACTAAAAAAGTACCAAAGAGGTTTGTAACTGATACGTATTTAAAAGCAGGTGATGCCATTAGCTATCAATTACTGTCTGGGGATTATATTATTCTTAAGGTTATTGGTATTATTGAACAATGGACAGGAGATAAATATCCTCTTTTTGAAATATGTGATTGGCAAGGAAAGGTAATTCCTTCTAAAGAAGAAATCATACAATTACCACTTAAAGATTGGACATGGTGTAACGGAAAAAAAGAAATGCAGAAATTAGCAATCTTTCCAGCGGGAAAAAGAGATAACTCAACAAAACGGATTAATGTAGTAGCCAAGAATGTAAAAACAATACTAGATATGAAAGAACCGTACACTTTATTTACTTGGAAGGAATTTGATGAAAAGCTAAATCAATTTTATCATTTCAATTAGACTTTACATAGATCCTTGTACGATTCAGTCAACTACATTAACAATCGAGTTGGCTTGCAATTAACAACCTTGATTCCAATTCATAATCTCCCCAAACACCAAAAAGCCTTGATACATCAGCATTCTCAAACAGTCCATGATGGGCGGCGGATTTACCATCGACAATCCAAACGCCATCGCAAATTGTGGGTGTGGCTCGTCTTTCCGTACAGCGACGGAAGCAGGGAAGCCGGAAGAATGCTAAAAATATAAAAAACTTGGATAGCCTGTGGGGTTATCCAAGTTTTTTTGTTGAATTTAATTACCAAAATTATGAAACCATCTTCCTCTTATTAGCGTCTATATAGTTAGGTAAAAAAGAAGGAGTGGTCACATTGAAAGGTAAAAAGAGCATGGCAATTGTCCTATTGTCGGCACTAGGATTTGCAAGTATCGGAGCTTCCTGTCAAGGAGTGGAAACTCAGGCAAGTAAGTCATACGATTTTCATTCAATAAAACCTTCCAATCAGTATGTACGCATGGCGGTCCCAACTAATACATTTCACATAGATGGCAATAAAGTAGAAGAAGTTACCGAGGTTATTACTAATCCAACAGAAGTGGCCGGAGCCCCCCCAGAACCTGAAACAGTTAACCACAGAGAGGATGAGGTTAAAGAACAGACTGAACCTCAAACAGTCTCTATTGGAGACTACACCTACCATAAAATAGTTGACGATAGATTTACAAGTACCATAGCCATTGCAGAAAAGTATGGTGCCAGCCTCTATGGGATACCGGAATCAGACGGGTTCATGATTTACCATGATACAGTAGGCACTTTACTTTTTATGAGTACAGGCGCTGCAGTGGCAGAGCTTGCAAATGCAGATGTGATAATTGATTATTTTTCTACCGGGAATTGGACAGAGTATCCTGGAATTGTGGAGGGTATCCATGAGGTAGTGGAAACGGGTCAAGAAGTGAGAGTGGATCTTGGCGATTATATAGGGTATGTCATCACAATGGATAATGGAAAAATCGTTGTCTGGTGGTAGGACGATAAAAGCACCTTTCTAATGGAAGGGTGCTTCAGACTGTTGACAAACTATAAACTAATTAGGTTATCTGTTGGAAGAGTTGATCTTCGTTCCAGGAGCTACGCTTTCCGCGGGCAGTCCGGAAGCCTCCTCGGGCTACGCCCTGCGGGGTCTTCCATGTCCTTTCCTCCCGCAGGAGTCTTCGCTCCTTCCACTGCGATCAACTAGAGTATTTCATTATTTTAAGCTTTGTCTACACACTGAAGCACCTTTCTAATGGAAGGGTGCTTTTCTGCTGTTATCTTATTTTGTACCTTTCCATCGATAGAAGAAACATGCACCTAGAACCAGTGCCAAGCCAAGAGTTCCTATTACAGCGTTTTGCGTGGAGAAGGTAGCGATTGATTTACTATCATCTGGAGGAACAGTACCTTCACCGAGTTCCTTCAAATCGGACTGTGCATGTAGAAGCTCCGCTGTCCTGGAACAAAGGTAGGTCGTATATTCTCCATCTTCCAAATGGGCATAGACCAAGTATTCTTTGTCTTTTTCAAAATAAACACCGCAGGCTGCGGAATCCATGGCGGTGTATATGACTACTTCCTTAGTGCTCACACCTTTCCATGTTTCTGTCACACTTAATTTTACTTGTGTTGTACTGTTGAATTTTTCTTTTACATCTAACACTTTTCCAGTGAATACGGCATCCATCTTTGCCAGCTCTTCCTGTGGCGTGCCGGGTGGAAGGCAGGAGCACGCAAAGCCTGTAGATGAGAGGGATGTAAACGATAGAATGGTGAAGAAAAAAGCAAGCAGAGCGAGCTTGAAAAGTTTCATTTTGCAGATCACCTCTTTAGGGGTTGTTAATATGTTAGACGTTGAGCGGTGGAAAGAGGTTACAGTGGTTTATAAAATGTTAGTCTGTTGGAGTGTTTGATAGTCGCCTGTTTGGTAACCGTAGTATATGAAGACAATCTGAGACCAGAATTCAGGTTTTAATTGTTTTTATCCCTGCGCCCTCTTCTAAAGACAAAAAAACCAACCCTTTTTTATACAAGAGTTGGCTGCACTTTCATAGCAGGCTTAGAATAAACTAGTACTATGAAGTGGTTGTACTTTCGCTTTTGGATCGATATAAGATTTTGCATTGTTTACTGCAGTTGGTGCTTCACCAAAACCACAAGCAATTAGTTTCACTTTTCCTTCGTATGTGCAGATATCACCAGCTGCATAGATTCCGGAGATGTTTGTTTCCATTTTGGAGTTGACCACAATGGAATTCTTTTCGATTTCAAGTCCCCAATCCTTGATAGGACCAAGAGAGGAAACGAATCCGTAGTTGACAATCACATCATCGACATCTAGCACTTCACGCTCTTCTGATTTCACTTTTTCGAGGACAACTTGATTGATTGCATTGTCGTCACCGATTAGTTCTGCCGGTACGTAAGGCGTTTTGATTTCAACTTTGGAATTCATTAATGTTTCCACACTGTGCTCATGTGCACGGAACTTGTCACGACGGTGAACAAGTGTCACTTTCTCAGCAATCGGTTCTAGCATTAGTGCCCAGTCAACTGCGGAATCTCCGCCACCGAATACGACGACTTTTTTACCGGCAAACTTGTTCATATCATCAACAAAGTAGTGGATGTTCTTGTTTTCGTAATCAGTTGCGTTTTCAAGCTCAAGGCGGCGCGGTTGGAAGGCTCCATTTCCAGCAGTGATGATAACTGCTTTGGAATAATGAGTTTCTTTGTCCGTCACAATTTTAAAGGTGCCATCGCCCATTTTTTCGAGTGTTTGAACGGATTGCTCCAATGCAACCGTTGGCTCAAATTTGGCCATTTGCTCTTTCAGGTTGTTGATTAATTCCTGTGCACGGATTTTCGGGAACCCGGCAATATCATATATGTACTTTTCAGGGTATAACGCGGATAACTGCCCACCCAATTGTGGTAGACTTTCAATGATTTTGACGCTTGCCTGCCTCATACCTCCGTAGAAAGCAGTGAATAAGCCTGTAGGACCTCCACCAATGATGGTGATGTCAAATACTTTTTGTTCTTCGCTCATCTGTACCTATCCCCCTAAACGATTGTTTACTTTCTTTCTTTATCATAGCATAATTTTCTCACAATTTCTGTTTTCAACCTTAGAAAAAGGGGAACATATACTGAAAATAGGTAGAATTTTTGAAATACAAAGGATAGTTATAACAGAGATTGCCTATTTTTCCGAATATTTTAAAGCTTTTTAAACTATGATTTTGTCTTGAAAAAAAGACCGAAAAAGAATATGATGGTATGTAGGTTAAGTTTCTTTGTGACAAATTTCGCACTTTTTTGCCGTCCATATTCGTGAAGTATTTCACAATCATTTATATCTAATAAATTTTATCTTTATAGTGGATAGTAAGAATGGGTACAGTGAGATTTGTTTCATGTCTTCATATTTATTTTATAAAAAATTTCAATATAAAAGGTGTGATTCATTTGAAAAAGCCAAGTATAGTTATTTTAGGTGCAGGTTACGGTGGTCTGGTAACGGCAGTTCGTCTTCAAAAAATGATCGGTGTCAATGAGGCCGATATCACGTTAGTAAACAAAAACGACTATCATTATGAGTCAACATGGTTACATGAAGCGTCTGCAGGTACTTTGCCAGCTGATCGCACTCGCTACAAAATTTCCGATGTCATCGATCGCAGCAAAGTCCACTTCTTACATGACACAGTAACAGGCATCAACCGTGAAGCGAAAACTGTTGCTTTGACAAAGGGTGGAGAAATCTCTTATGACTACCTAGTAGTTGGTCTTGGATATGAAGCAGAGACTTTTGGCATCAAGGGCTTGAAAGAGCATGCGTTCACGATCGCAAACCTAAATGTTGCTCGTAAAATCCGTGAGCACATCGAATATCAATTTGCTACTTACAACACAGAAGCACACCGTCGCGACGATCGTTTGACAATCGTTGTTGGTGGAGCTGGATTTACTGGTATCGAGTTCCTTGGAGAACTTGTTAATCGTGTTCCTGAGCTTTGCCAAGAGTTCGATATCCCGAAAGAAAAAGTTCGTATCGTCTGTGTAGAGGCAGCACCAACTGTTCTTCCTGGGTTTGATCCTGAACTGGTAGAATACGCTGTAAACACACTAGAGCGTAAAGGCGTAGAATTCAAGATTGGTACTGCAATCAAAGAAGCGACAGAAGAAGGAATCATCGTTGCAAAAGACGAAGAAGTGGAAGAAATCAAAGCTGGTACAGTTGTTTGGGCTGCCGGTGTACGTGGAAACCACTTGGTGGAAGATTCCGGATTCGAAAACATGCGTGGCCGCGTGAAAGTAGATCCTTACTTACGCGCTCCTGGACATGAGGATGTATTCATCGTTGGAGACTGTTCACTAATCATCAACGAAGAAATCAACCGTCCATATCCTCCAACTGCACAAATCGCGATGCAACAAGGGGAAGTATGTGCGAAAAACTTGGCAGTATTGGTTCGTGGCCAAGGTGAATTACAAACCTTCACTCCTGACCTTAAAGGAACAGTTTGTTCTTTAGGGGAAGATGATGCAATCGGTGTCGTATTCGGTCGCAAAATCTGGGGCTCAAAAGCATCCTTCATGAAGAAAATGGTGGATAACCGTGCTCTTTACATGATTGGTGGAGCTGGACTTGTAATGAAAAAAGGTAAATTCAACGTATTATAAGATAAGTTTAGTAAAAGCTGCATGTTCAACAACGTGCGGCTTTTCATTTTGCCTTTTTTCCTGATACCATTAGATATAGATGGAAAGGGGAATGATGCTATGGGAAAAAGAGAGAATGTTTGGCTGGCAGTTGCCGGAATTGTAGTAACCGATGACGGCAAGTGGCTTGTCGTTAAAAAACGATACGGTGGTCTGAAAGGTAAGTGGTCCTTTCCTGCAGGATTTGTGGAAGCAGATGAAACGGTGGATGAGGCGGTAAAACGAGAGGTATTAGAAGAAACAGGGGTTAATGTGAAGGTGGAAGGTCTGGTGGGAGTAAGGTCTGGTGTCATCAAGGAGAGCATCAGCGACAATATGCTTCTGTTTTTATGCAGCCCTCTACATACAGAAGTGGTTTATCAGGAGAGTGAACTCTCTGATGCTGCGTTTAAAACGCTAGACGAATTGGAGAATGACCCAGATTCTTCTCTCTTGATCCACTACTGTGCAAATCTCTCAAATCTATCTGTTTTAAAAGAAACAAATTCCATGGATCCGGGACAAATTTTTAATTATAGCTCGTATAAGTTATTTTTCTAATAATTCTGTAAATTTAAGAAAAAGAAAGATATAAGTAGATTGGATAAGATGTATTCGCTTACATCATTCATTTCAGCCGATTTCGTCCCTTTCCTTTACCCTTGGAAGGATGGTATATTATCAGAAAATTAAATTAAATTCTGTTTTGAGAAAAATCATCTGGAGGGATTGGGAATGAAAAATCAACTGCAAACAGAGAAAAAGGATTGCCCGTATTGCTCAGGTAAAGGTTACTTTCAGTTATTGCTAGGCGGATCTGAAACTTGCTCCTGCTGTGGAGGAAGCGGAAGAAAATAGACTTCGTTTCATACTCAGGCACAATCGCGTCCGTTCTACGATAGGTCAATTATGACGTATTTAGGACAATTGCGATTGTGTTTTTGTTTGTATTCCAAAAGTAATTGACTCGTCTCAACGCTTTCAGTACACTAAGAAAAGATGTGTAATGGAGGTGCTTGGTATTGAACATACCAATTTTACTTATATCTGTCGTCTTGTTTTTTGTGCTTTTCTTTGGAATTGGATTCCTTTTAAATATGTTATTGCGAATGTCCTGGATTATGGCCATCATATATCCGTTGGTTTGTGTATGGATCATCGCTCAGGATGATGTAAGGCTTATTGATTATTTCAGACAGCCTGGTACTGCTTTTTCAACACTTGGGTCAGAGATTGCTTCCTTGCAGGTTGCGGATATCACCATTTTGGTCTGCGGCTTTCTTGGCGCGGTCTGCTCTGGTATTGTCATTAGGATGCTTCGCAAAAATGGATATCAAATGTTTTAATGTTCAAAAAGAATCGGTTCTATAACCGGTTCTTTTTTGTGCTTTTCTATAAAGCAGTTGATTTCCGTTCCAGGTGCTTCGCTTTCCTGGGGGCGGTCCGGGAGTCTCCTCGGCAAGCCTGCTGGGTCTCCCATGTCCCTTCCTCCCGCGATGGAGTCTGCGCACTTCCACTACAATCAACTTGGTTACTTGCTGTAACATTAAAGCCTCTATTTTTATGGTAAATATAGTTGCATATTACTCAAATCTCACAAAATAGGAATACTTTTTCTGAAAAGAGGGAAGGAATATCTTGTGAGAGGAGAGTGAGTGTATCACATGAAAACGGCGAAAATGATATGCCGAAGGTCTGTTATGGCGGTACTTTTTGTACTAGCATTGTCTGTTACCTTCCAATCCATATCAGGAGTTGAAGCATCAACCATTCACAATTGGCTAAAAGAGAACAATATATATGCCATTGATGGACAAGAGACAAAAGAAGACGAAGACGGCCTACTTAAAAGGATGGGGCTGAACTTCAAACAACTAAATTTCTTATCGGCAACGCCTACACTGGTCTCAGCAGAAGAAGCGATAGAGAAGCCAATAACACTAGAGGAACTAGATTGGGCCCAATATCCCACACATAAAGTGCATGCAACAGGTTATACCGCAGGCTATGAATCAACAGGAAAGAATCCTGGCGACCCAAGCTATGGAATTACATACTCAGGACTTAAAGTCAAAAGGGACCTCTATTCCACGATTGCAGCAGATATCAATGTCTTTCCGATAGGGACTATCCTTTTCATCCCGGGATATGGGTATGGGGTGGTCGCTGATATTGGCGGGGCAATCAAAGGGAATAAAATTGACCTGTATTACGATACAGTGGATGACGTTTTCAATGATTGGGGCAAGCGTACCATTGATGTGTATATTGTTAAAAAAGGCGATGGTACATTGACTGAGGAAGAGTTGACGCAATTGAATGAAGAGGAAAGCATGCAGGTGTTCCGTCAGCAGTATAGGGGCAACGAGGAGTAGTATGGAAAAAGCCGTACCTTTCAGGGGTTACCTGAAGGTACGGCTTTTTTATCTTAGTTCCTTCCACTTCAATCATCCTAAAATCTGCATCAACAATTGGTCATTTCAATAAAGGATCGTCTCCCTTATACTCGGGATAGATTGTTGGGTGGAGGAGGGAAGCTAGCTTCTGTAAGCCCATAATCAGCCTTGGGGAAGGTCTGCAATAGAGACTTTCCTCAAGTACATGGATGTTGGAATTCCGAACGGCATTGATGGTGTCGGCATTTTCCCGTTTCATCACATGCTTTGGGTTCATTTTTGACTCCTTCACCCCAACCCAGATCATACAAATCGCATCCGGGTTCTTATCCACCACTTCTGCCCAGTCTGCCTGGTAACTAGCCACTTCTTTATCTGAAAAGATATTGACCGCCCCAGCCAGTTCACTTAACTCTGTAAGCCAGTTGACCCTGCCAGGAGTAAAAATGGGTTTTGGCCACCATTCCCAGTACAAGGCAGGCGTATCGTTACTCGTTGCAGCGTGTTGCTTGTATGTATGGATAATCTCCCTCATGGAGGAAGCAACCTCGTCCGCTTTAGCTGAAGTGTGTGTCAGTTCTCCCACCGCCAGCAAGTCCCGCATAATATCTTCAAGCGATTGTGGATCAAGGACGATATGAGGAATCTTGCGTTCTTTGAGCTCTTGAACATTTCGCTCCATTCCCGGAACACTTAAGCTGGCTAAAACCAAATCGGGCTCCAACGCTTCGAGTCTATCCATATCAATATTCAAATCTGGACCGAGTCTCGGGAGGTCGGAAACAGCTTCTGGCCAATCAGAAAAATCGTCCACTCCGACAAGTCTGCCAGTGAGGCCAAGATAATGAAGCAGTTCTGTATTGCTTGGACATATAGATATTAGACGCATCGTTTTCGACCTCCCCTACAAGCCATGAACTAAGTAATGTAACACAATAGTCAATAAGATACCTGTTATCGCTCCAAAAAATACTTCAATCGGTTTATGACCAAGCAGTTCCTTTAAATCTTTTACTTTCTCCTGCTCATCCATATTGGGCCATTTTTTGGTTTCTTCTACAAAACGGTTAAAATCCCCCACCAGCTTATTCAATACGATCGCTTGCTCACCGGCGTGTCTTCTGACTCCAGTTGCATCGAACATGACAATGATGGCAAATACGGTTGCAACTGCGAAAATGGGCGATTCCAATCCGGTTTCAATCGCTACGCCTGTAGCCAATGCAGTAACAGCAGCAGAATGGGAGCTCGGCATTCCCCCTGTACTTGTAATCAATGACCAATCAATTCTCCGAGTCCCGATATATTGAATGGGAACTTTTACAAATTGTGCAAATCCGATTGCTGCCAATGCAGCCCATAAAGGAAAATTAGAAAATAACTCCATCTGATAGAATCGTCCTTTCTCTGCGGTTGTTTCTATTACTATACCCTTTCTTCCAAGATGTAGCACGTGAAGAAAGAGTATTATGTATAGACAATTTTCTTATTATTATGAATCATAATACAGGATTTGTTAAGATGTAGACAGGACAAATTGATTAAAGGGGCAGAAAAAATGGCAATATACCCGGAAGAATACTATGAATTTTTTGTTTCCTTCAATGAAGGGGATTATTATACCTGCCACGATTTATTGGAAGAAATATGGATGACAGATAAAGGGAATTATTTTCTGAAAGGCTTATTGCAAATGACTGTTGCCATCTATCACTATGAATATGGGAATGTGAAAGGAGCTCGCTTGATGATGGAAGCCGGGCGGGTGTATATCCAAAAATACAGACCAAGATATTGGGGGGTAGACCTTGAGAAGGTTCATCACTTCATCCTTCGTTGCATAGAGCTTATGCCGAAAAATATAGACAGGGTGCCCTTTGAAGAGATATCTACCTTACCTCGGTTGCCATCACTGGTCCTTTTTTTAGAAGATGATTAGAAAGTCGAAATATTTCCGTAAGTTCGCTATAATAAAACTATAATAAACAGGAGGTGCAGAAACATGTTTGTCGTACATAATGTAGAGAGTTTTACAGAGGAGCAACAGGAGGCTGTTGTAGTAGGCCTTTCCGAGAAACATAGTACATTAAGTGGTTTTGTAGGGGAACTGGATAAGCAATTGGAAGGCTACCTTTCACAGCTATTGAAGGATGGGGATGTGTCTGCCAAAAAAGGAAAGCTTGCTAGAATACATACATTTGGCAAAACCTCCTATAAAAGAATTTTTGTAGTGGGTACTGGCCGAGAAGAGAAGCTTACTTTCGTAGAGTTACGTAAAGTGTTCGGTAAAGTTGGAAAAACACTTCAAGAATCAAAGCTTGCACATGTTGTAGTGGCATTGGATACCTTTGTAACAGAAGATGTAGACGTGTTAGATGCCGCTCATGCATTAGGGGAATCCATCCCTTTGTCCACCTATAAATATGATGGATATAAACAGAAATCGAATGAACCTGAAGTGAAACTAGAGCAGGTTATCTTGCTGACAAATCACGATCAGGGAGAAGTTGAAGCAAGTGCACATGTAGGATATGTGTATGCAAAGGGGACGAACAGTGCCCGTACTCTCGTGAACCTGCCAGGGAATATGCTGACTGCAACTGATTTGGCAAACCATGCTGCCGGCTTGGCTGAGAAATACGGATTCGAACTGGAAATCCTGGAAAAAGAAGAGATGGAAAAGCTCGGGATGGGCGCATTGCTTGCCGTGAACAAAGGGTCCGTAGAACCTCCTAAGATGATTGTCCTGAAATATCAAGGAAAAGACGAATGGACAGATGTAATTGGTCTGGTTGGAAAGGGAATCACCTTTGATACTGGTGGATATTCCATTAAGCCTAAAGATGGTATCGTAGGCATGAAAACCGATATGGGCGGAGCTGCAACTGTCCTTGGTGCAATGGAAGCGATTGGCGAGTTGAAACCAGATCAAAATGTATTGGCAGTTATCGCATCGACTGACAATATGATCAGTGGAAATGCCTTTAAGCCAGATGATGTCATCACTTCCATGAGTGGTAAAACTATCGAGATCCTGAACACGGATGCGGAGGGACGCCTTGTTCTAGCGGATGCTGTAACTTATGCGAAGCAGCATGGCGCCAATTATTTAGTTGACGTTGCCACACTGACAGGAGGAGTAATCATCGCACTTGGAAACCATACAACAGGGGCGATGACAAATGATGAAGCATGGTTTGAAGAAGTGTTGGAAGCATCCCACGAAGCCGGAGAGGAAATGTGGCGCCTGCCAATTTTCGACCATGCAAAAGAGCGTGTCCGCAGCAGTAAGGTAGCGGACTTGAACAACTCTCCAGGTCGTGATGGCCATGCCATTTTTGCAGGAGCATTTATTGGGGAGTTTGCCGAGGGTACTCCATGGGTCCACTTGGATATCGCGGGTACCGCAACTGCAAAATCTGCCCATGATCTTGGTCCGAGTGGCGGAACCGGGGCGATGGTAAGAACACTTGTTACCTTGGTGGAGCGTTTTGGACAGGTGGAAGAGTAAGAGTTCAATATTAAAGTAGATAAATGCGTCGCCTCCTTTTGCAAGGGATGCGTTTTTCATTGTATAGACAAAGCTTAAAATAATGATATTCTCTAGTTGATCGCAGTGGAAGGAGCGAAGACTCCTGCGGGAGGAAAGGACATGGAAGACCCCGCAGGGCGTAGCCCGAGGAGGCTTCCGGACTGCCCGCGGAAAGCGAAGCTCCTGCAACGAAGATCAACTCTTCCAACAGTTAACCTAACTACCTTATAGTTTGTCAACAGTCTGAAATGCGCATCCTATTGCTAGGGATGCGCATTTTTATTTTCCCCTGCAAGCTTCCTAACTTTTCCGTTGACAGCCATTACCACTCTATGTTAATTTATCTTTATGCTTTTTCACTCTAATTCTCTAATGATTTAATTAACTAAAGCGAAATCAACAAGATTCACATAAAAGAAAGGACGTCTTTATTATGAACGCAGTAATCATAGCCGTTTTGGTTATGCTCACACTGAGCTTACTTAGAATAAATGTAGTTCTCGCACTCGTTACTGGTGCATTCATCGGTGGAATGGTTGGCGGTTTGGGCTTGGAGACCACCATCAATACGTTCACAGAAGGTCTTGGGGGGAATGCAGCGGTTGCCCTGAGCTATGCGCTTTTGGGAGCCTTTGCAGTAGCGTTATCTAAAACAGGCCTTCCAGATGCACTGGTGGAAAGTGCGATCAGTCTTGTCGGAACAAAAGAAGATACACGCAAAAAAGGGTTATCCAAAGTACTTATTCTCCTTATTCTTTTAGCAGTATCCATTATGTCACAGAACGTTATTCCTGTTCACATCGCATTCATTCCGATATTAATACCGCCATTACTAAAAATATTGAACGAACTGAACATTGATAGAAGGTTGACAGCGACCATTATCACCTTTGGCCTAACAGCGCCGTACATCCTTTTGCCTGTTGGATTCGGTGGAATCTTCCATGACATCCTGAGAACAAATATGGGGGAGAGTGGATTGGATATCAGTCTATCTTCCATTCCGACTGCCATGATGATCCCGGTTTCAGGTATGGTAGTGGGTCTATTGATAGCAGTATTCTTTAGCTATAGAAAGCCTAGAACCTATGAACAGAAAGCTATAGCTGATCAGGAGACGGCTACCTATACGTTTAAATCTATTACATTTGCATTATTGGCCGTAGTAGTATCACTTGTTACCCAAGTATACTTGACAGAAGTGGTAGGGGTTCAAGGAATGATTTACGGTTCCCTTGTTGGAATCATCATTCTTTATATTGGTGGAGCGATGAAATTCAATGAAACAGATGTCATTCTAACATCGGGTATGCGCATGATGGCATTTATCGGATTTGTCATGATTGCAGCTTCCGGTTTTGCAAGCGTATTAAGGGAGACGGGACATATTGAAACATTAGTGTCCACTTCTGCTGAATGGATTGGGTCTAATCAGCTGATTGCCGCGCTTGCCATGTTGACAGTAGGACTTCTTATCACGATGGGGATTGGGTCTTCCTTCTCTACCATTCCCATTATTGCAGCTATATTTGTACCATTATGTGCAGAACTTGGTTTCAGTGCCATGGCAACCATTGCGATTGTCGGAACAGCGGCAGCACTTGGTGATGCTGGATCTCCTGCATCAGACAGCACACTTGGACCGACTTCCGGTTTGAATGCAGATGGTCAGCACAATCACATCTGGGATACATGTGTACCGACTTTCCTACACTACAATATCCCTTTAATTATCTTTGGTTGTATTGCAGCAGTTATATTATAAACCTAAAAAAAAGCCAGGCTGCTTATCGTTGCAGCTTGGCTTCATTCATTTTATTACGCAGCTTTGGGCGTATAAGGAGTTTTACTTGTTTTATTCACGACATAGTACAGTTTAGTGGCAATGATTCCGCAGAAAATAGTAAAAACAAAGTCTTTAACGGAAAACCATGCCATTGTTAGCCAGGCTGTAGAATATGCCATGTCGGCCTCTAACACATAATTGATAATCATGTACATGTAGTTTGTTCCAATGAAATAAATAAGAATGATACCTATAAAAGATGCAAACATAAATGTTCCGGCTTTAGGCTGTGACTTCTTTTCCACAATCAATCCGGCAACAAAGGCGGTAATGACGTAGGATAAAAGGAATCCGCCAGTCGGTCCAATGATAGGCGCGAATCCGGAACCGAATCCAGCAAAAACAGGTGCACCTGCGATCCCTACCAATAAATAAACAATCATCGAAATGGCGCCTAGGCGTGAGCCAAGTAAAATACCTGCAAGCACACAGAAGAATGGTTGCATGGATAGTGGGACATTTCCGATTTGTAGAAATGGAATCCAAGATACAATGTTGGCACCAATAGCCATCAATGCCACAAACATAGCTGCATACGTGATATCCAATGTTGAAAGTGAACGTTTCATAATGTAAACCCCTTTGCTGTGTGTAGTTAACAATAAAATAATAATCTAAAAGTCTAATAGATGTCAACATCATTTTAATAAGGGTTTACATATAGAGTTATTAAACCTTGAATATTTACTTTAGTCTAGCTAAAATATTCATAGCAAGAGAAAAGAAGGGGAGGGACCCACTATGAAGATAAGAAAAGCTAACTTGCAAGTAAATACTTTCAGTGTGTACATACATGAAAATAAAAAAGAGGAACAAACGTTGATTGCCATCCCATTCATTAAATGGTCCACGGTTATTTCCTATGAAGAGGATAATAGCTCTTTGACAAAGCGTTTGGAGGACGAATTCCAATCTACATTAGAAAGCGAAGACGCGACTCATCTTTCATTAAAGATTGGACAGTGGGTTCGCGAGATGTGAATGAGTAAAAGAAAAAACACTTTTCCTAGATACGGAAAAGTGTTTTTTCTTAGTTAAACATAAACTTCTTCGTCCGATATTTGACACTCATGACAATTCCCATGGCTATCATATTGGTCAGCAACGCACTTCCTCCATAGCTCATAAATGGAAGTGCAAGCCCCGTAATAGGCATAAGGCCGATTGTCATAGCAATGTTCTGGAATATCTGGAAAGCCAACAAACCGATGACCCCTGTAACCAGATAAGTCCCATAAGGGTTATCACAGCTGATGGCTATAATGATTAAACGATAGATCATAATGAAGTAGATGGAAATTACCAGAGTCGCTCCTACAAATCCAAATTCCTCTCCAATCAGGGCGAAAATGAAGTCCGTTTGAACCTCAGGTATACGTCCACTTTGCGATTGGACCCCTTCCAGCAATCCTCGTCCTGACACTTGACCGGATCCAATCCCCTTTAGGGCTTCTGTGAGCTGAAAGCCGAACGACGAAGCATATTCTTCCCGCATCAACCAACCATAGATCCGCTCCAATTGGTGAGGCTTGATGAATTTGGAGAAAAGCTCGAAATGATTATTGTGCAGGTAAACAAGCAAGGTCAACCCTGCAGTTGCGGCCCCGGCCAGTAAGGTTAAAATTCGCCAAGAAGCGCCGCTTATGAAGATCATGGTAACCATGATGGCTCCCACTACCAGTGCCGTCCCCAAGTCAGGTTGAAGCAGTATCAATCCGAAAGGCGGCAAAGAGTAAATCAAGATTTTTATAACAACACTGATAGGTGTAACAGTCTCTAATTCGTGCTTTTCTTTTGCCCACTTGTAGATGACTCCCGCAAGCACCATAATCAGAAATATTTTCATGAATTCCGAAGGCTGTAATAGGAAGCCCCCCAGATTGATCCAACGCTGTGATCCGTTTCTTACGGTACCGACAAAATGGACGGCGACAAGGAGGATCAGTCCAAGAAAATAAAAGGGAAGGGCAAGGTTTTCCAAAAGTTCATAATCAAAGAACATAACGGCAAACATAATTCCTACCCCAATGATATACCAAATGATCTGCCGTTTTACAAAATAATACGGGTCATCAGCAAAATATTGACCCGACGCACTATAAACAGCTACTAAACTGATAATAAATAGTAAAAACAGCAGAAATAACAGCGTATAATCAATACGACTATACTCTAGCTTGTTATTTTCTGTCCCCATGTTGATTCTGTCTCCTCTCTAGCTTCTCTCGCAATGGTGGCATGTTTCGATAAGTGGACGAGAATACCTGCTGCATAAATGGTGATGAGCAGGGAAGACCCTCCGTAACTGATGAATGGAAGGGTAATACCCGTTATCGGCAATACGCCGCTTACTGCTCCTGCATTAAAAAATACTTGGCTGCTGATTTGGAAGGTAATCCCGAATGCCAGCAATTTTGCAAAGGGGTCTTTTAAAGCAACGCCAATTCTTACCCCACGAACTAAAACAATCAGGTAAAGAAGGAAAAGAAAAAGCACCCCAAAAATTCCCAGCTCTTCCGAAATAACGGCAAGAATAAAATCCGTATGTGCTTCAGGAAGATAACCAAGCTTATGAATCCCTTGCCCTAGGCCTCTTCCTGTCAAACCGGCATCCCCGATAGCGATAAAGGAATTCACAAGTTGAAATCCAGTATCAGACTCATTGCCAAAAGGGTCGATAAAAGAAGTGATTCTCTTAAGACGGTAGCTGGCAGTAGTAGCCAAGATCATGACAGCACCAGCTGCAACGGTTCCAAGCATCAAAATATGCTTCAGCTTTGCCCCGGAGCAGATCAATATCGCTCCGCAAGCAACCAATATGGATGTTCCGGTTCCAAGGTCCGGCTGTAGTAAAATAAGGAAGAAAACAAGTCCCAATACTGCCAAGGGAGGTGCTACACCTTGTTTGAATTGGTGGATATATGGTTGTTTTCTTGCATACACTCTTGCAAAGTAAATGACCATGACCAATTTGGCGATCTCGGAAGGCTGTATACGGATCCCCATATCAATCCATCTTCTTGAACCATTGACATCCACGCCAATAAACGGAATCAAAACGGCCAATAACATGAAAATAATCACTCCGACAAATAATGGAGTAAATCTTTCATAGAATTTATACTTAAGCATGGTTGCCCCGATAAACACCGGAATTCCTATCATAAGCCAATCCTTCTGCTTGTTGAAGAAATAGGCATAGTCTTCGTGCTGTTCATACCCAAGCAGCATTCCCGCACTATAAACCATGATCAACCCATATGTACATAACAGAATGATGGCTGTAATCAATATCCAATCGAGTTTTTTGAAATGTATCATTTTCTAGTACTCCTTTAAAAAAGGGCTGTTCTTGCATCTTTTTATATTTTGGTAGATTTTGAATTGCCATAGATGAAAAGATTCTCCCAATATAATTATACAATACAATAGCATTACAAAGATATTGGGAATATGTGAAACTTATGTAACATAGAGAGAGTTGATTCATTCTCCAGGTGTCGCTTATCCAGAGGGTGTACGCTTAAGCCTCTTGCCACACTTCAGGGGTCTCAAGTCCACCGGCTCCTCCTCGGCAAATGTTCGGAACACTCGTAATGAATTGAATGTCCGAAGATTTACCGTTCTTGTCCGAAGTTTTGGGAAAGTTGTCCAAAGATTGCACGAACTTGTCCAAAGATTCGCCACAATTGTCCGAACGACATTTTGAAGTGTCCAAACCTTGTGGATTCTTGTCCGAACATTGCCTGTTACTTGTCCAAATATACCCCCTCAGCCTTGCGGAAATGTCCGAACCTAATAGGGAAATGTCCAATGGCTTTTTAGGCCAATAAAAAAGTGTTTTTTTTTAGCCTTTTACGTAAACCTTTGTGGAAGTGGAGCTCATTCCACCACTGTACTTAAAGTTGTAAGCAGTAAAAGCCCAATTGCCGACTTTTCACTTGTGAGAGAAGGGACAAACAAAAAGAAGCTAGTTTATGGTAGCTTCTTTTGAGTATTTTCTGATGAAGAACGCGTCTTCCATGGTGGGTTCCGTTGCCTCAAATCCCAATGATGGCTTAGTCTTGCTGGCACATCGTACGATGAGTTTGTCTTTCATGCGGCCAGCATAAACAATCAAATGGCACTTAGAGAATTCTTCATAGTATTCATCATGGACTTCCCCTGTCCAGACTGTTAGTGGCAGTCCATGCTTCCACATTGTTTTGCTGCCAAAAAAGTGGACATTCCCTTTGTACATCCATAACACGTCATGGCAGATTGGTCCCCATTCGTTCAATTCATGTGTAGCAACAAGAATGACACAGTGTGGAGCGAGTGTCGCTATATAGTTCAACAAACTTTTGCGTTCATGGATATCCAAGTAGTTTAACGGTTCATCAAGAAAAATATAGTGAGGCTTCCCAAGAAAAGCCTGTGCCAATGCTAAGCGTTGCTGCATTCCTTGGGAGAGCTTTTTTATTTTTGTCTTCTGCACATCCTCCAAATGGAAAACCTTCAATAAATCTTGGGTTTGTTTTCTTGAAAAGTCCTTTCTTAAGCCTTTTAACTGAGACATATACATAAGAAGCTTTACCGGGGTAAAATCTGGATAGAGCTCGATGCCTGTTGGGACAAAGCCTATTTTACTTCTCACCGCTGCAAGGTTTGAATCCATTGTATCTTTGTTGTAGGTTATGGTTCCCTTTGGGGCCTTGTTGGCGGTAGCCAAAAGGTGAAGGAGCGTCGACTTTCCGGATCCATTATTCCCTACAAGGATGGTGATTCCGTTTTGAAGTGTAAGCTCTTCAATAGTTAAAGAAAAGTTCTTATATTTCCAGACTATGTCTTGGATCTGTATCATTTTATCGCCTCAATCTAACGAAACATGGTTTGTAATTCCAAGCTTTTCTTGTATGAAAGATATAGCAGTAATGCTCCTAATAGGACAAATGCCCCCTGAATGCCTGCAACTTGGGTATAAGTTAATGGCATAAATGTGCTCGGAGACGCCTGGTAAACAAATGCAGCCATCATCAACCCGATCCAGCATGCCATTCCCAAGGCAAGTCCTTTTTTCACACCTTTTCGCATCATAACATAAGCGATTATCCCATAAATAAGTAAGGCAGGAGCTATCCAGTGCAACAAAAATGGTAGCAGTTTAAAATGTTCCATATTAAAGCTTAGATAAATCGAACTGATAACACCCATTATCATATTCATGATCAAAATGATTACCATACGACTGAGCAACAACAAAGCAGGTGGGAAGGGAGTGATACCTTCAATGGTGCGCATCTGCTTGTTCCAGGTTTGATACGTATAGAAAACTCCAACGAGCATGGATAGTGGTATCGCAAACTGATAAAACAGGATGGCCTCGTACAAATTATAGTTGGATGAAAAGAGCGTAAGCATGACAAAGATCAACGTGCTTGCCACCCAAAAATGCCACTGGTAAAAGGATATTTGTGCCTTAAGTTGAGAAAGGAAGCTTGGCGTCTGGACCATTTCATGGACAGGGTCCTCTGAAGTTTCTTTTCCAATCTCATTAAATGCAGGTTGCAAAGCAGCCAGTAATGCCTTTGTGTCCTGACTGGATGGCGTTTTGACCACATATGAAGAAAACATTTCTTTCATTTCATCTTCTAGTTGATACAGCTCTTGATCTTGATTGTGTTGTTCCTTCATTATACTCCGCCTCCTTTTCCGCTTCTTTCGATAATACCCCTTTGAGCTTCTTTAATGCATGAAACAGGTTAGATTTGACCGTACCTAGAGGTAGGTCCAGGATTTCTGCAATTTCTTTCAGTTTCATATCTTGATAAAAACGTAATGTGACAATCTGTTGTTGTGTCTCTGACAAATTTTTCAATGAATTTAAAATTTCTTTTCTCGTCTCCTGGCGTTCATAGATTTCAATGACGGAAGCCTGTTGGTCCACCGTTACAGGCATATCATCTTTGGCAGTATCCTCCGAGCGATATTGGGCACTTCGCCAGTAATCCTTACAGATATTTGAAGCGACCCTATATAGCCAGGCTTTTGGATAGGTTGGTATCTGTTTGTTTTGTAACTGTTTCAGTAGCCGGATAAATGTTTCCTGCACCACGTCTTCGGCCTTTTTTGAATCCTTTAACAGTCTTTCAATATATTGATGAATGGCTACATGGTATCGATGGACAAAGGCTTCAAATGCAGCCTGGTCTCCATCCGCCATTTGTTCAAGGAGCTGTTCATCACTTATCATCGCATTCCCCCACTTTCAAACGTACGATTCCAATGGGTCATCCACTCTTTATAAGTGAATGATTCTTTGTTGTTTACTTGAATATCTTGGTATACATCTTTGAGTATTCTTCTCACATCCTCCATATTCCCTTTTTCTATCTCTTTTGCAACCATCAACACCACCAGTTCATTTTTTTGAAGGTGATGGGATTGGATAAGCTCATCAAATTTCTCCAGTGTCGTCTTTTCTCCCGAAGAGGACATCCAGTTAATATGAGAGACGGTGGACAGGAAGTAGAATTGAGTGCCATTGAATTGATCAAATTCTTCCCATTCAAGGTCATAGTAATCCTTATATAATACAAGAAGAAACGATTCCATCACGGACTTCATCACAAATTCCTCTGAGTAGTAGGAGGGATGTGAAGAACGGTGTCCGAAAAGCATATATGACAATAGCTGTGTCTTCAGATCTGTCATGGTATTATTTATCACGTTCCCATCGGAGATATGAACATAGGTTTGGAGGCTATCATCAAAAAAAACCGCTTCATCAAAATGATTAAAATAATAGGTTTCAGCTCCGACAATGGTAAGAGAGGGGATGTATGCGAGTTTCATGCTATATTGCAAGGGCTCTCCCAACCAGCGATTGAAATAATCCTCCACCTTCTCCATGTCAGAAAGCCGTTGTTGAAGTCTATGGATGTTTTCTTCTTTGGCTATGACGGAAAAAGGAAGATTCTCCTTGCTTTCCACAAGCCCTTTATTAGATAAAAGCGTAACCCCCTTTGCATCCCTGCTTTTAAAAACCTGAGAACCGTCTGTTTCCACGGCGCTTTCATGACTTGTACTAAATACATCTTGATCAAAGTTTTTCAATGTCACCTTATAGTCTGAAAGTGGTAGCCGCTGATTCAATTCGATATGACGGTTGAAATGGATGGTATTAATATAATGATCCGTTTCCGTATCTACGCAAGTATAAATTGAATAATCACCTGGGAGCGGGTACCACCCGATATAAGATGGAAAGTACATATCCTTTTTATCCAAGAAAGCGAAATATTTTTCTTTTCCATACACCCGGCCCCACTCGTGAAGGCTGCCTGAGTAATACACTTCCAACTTATTTATTTCTTGTTGTTTCACTTCAGGAAGCGTAATCAGGTGCTCTTTTTTTACAAAGTCAGTCTCCATACCATTCCATAGGACGGATTCCACTTCAAATGTGGGATAAAGGGAAAACTGAACGGGTAGCTTTTCCTCGTTTACAGGTATATCCATCATGGTATGAACGGCTATTTTGGAGTTATCCATTCGCTCCATTTCAATTGTATAACTATCCACTTCGTAAAATTCTCCGACAGTGTTAAAGAGTTCTCCGGTTTTATAATTGTAATGATTAACCGCACCCGTTCTTAATTGTTCATAGTGACCAACCCGGTCCGCCCAGAAAGTACCGTATGGGATAAAGGAGGCAAAGGTCAGAACGGCCACTACTCCAAAGAATGCCCATTTTCGTTTTTCAAAGGAAGATATACGGTCAGTGGATGATTTGATAATCGTCATTGCCAGCAAGAAAAGGCTGAAAAAGAAGACAAATAACTGAGAATAAATAGTTTCCCTTCTTTCTAATCTGCTCCCCCAATCACTAGAAGCAGCACTATCCATAAAAAATTGATTCAAATGAAAAGTCTTTAAGAAATATAATTGATATCTTTGAATGATATATCCTTCCATAAAAAAGGTACCAAACATCCATGCGCAAAACACGATGATATAGACGATCCTGTTAGAGATGAGGACAGCCAATACCATCCCTAAGGCAATGGAAACGCCATAGGACAACTGGCTTTGAATGGAAAGGCGAAAACCCTGCTCCAAAAGATAAGCAATATCTTTTCCATAGGACGCGCCTTGCCACAAAAAAGTGAAGAAGAAAAACAAAGTAAAAATACTACTGTATATAAAAAGGGATAGGTATTTTGCAAGAATGATAGACAAAAAAGAATTCGGCAAGGAATTCGTCCAATCCAATAAAACGGTCTGCTTTTCCCTTCGGATGGTAAGCACACTTGCCAGAAAGATCACGCCGAGTGAAAGCGTATGGCCGATAGCAAGAAATTCGTTATTAGCTTTAGAGAAGCTTGCAGCAAATTGGCCAATATAATTGATGCTTCCCTCCCTCTGATTGGTCAACCAAATGGCCATTCCAATTCCATATAGCAGTGGCGCTATAAGAAAGAACCAATTCTTGAAAATGAATCTACCTTCCAATTGCAGCTGTTTTAGAAATTTCATGGGGTAGGTCCTCCTAAAAGGGCGAGGTAGCCGTCCTCAAGAGTGGGTTCTAACATCTTTGCGCCATAAAACGGTTTTTCTTCCGCCAAAACTCGTGCATGTATCGTGCTGCCTCGATGCTCTGAACATAAAATGGTATCCTCCGCAAGGTTCTCCAAATACCCAGAAGGAACGGTCCCCTCCCAAACCTTGCCACATGCTCTTTCCCTTAATTGATCGACGGTAGCATCCAACATCAGCTTGCCTTTTCTTAAAACCGCGATTTCATAACAACTACTTTCTATATCTGTCACAACATGGGTAGAAAGGAGGATGCTTTTGTTCAGGCCCTCCTTGGATAAGAGGTTTCGGAGACGGAGCCGTTCTTCCGGATCGAGCCCAACGGTTGGTTCATCCAAAATGACTAGTTTTGGATTCCCCATGAATGCCTGCGCTATTCCGACACGCTGCTTCATCCCGTGGGAGAATGTTTTCAGTTTCTCATGTGCTTTGGAAGTGAGATTCACCTCGTGTAACCAGTGTAAAACTTGTTCCCTACGCTCTTTCTTGTTCGTTACGCCTTTCATCACCCCAACATAATCAAGGATCTCGATAGGTGTTAATTGTGGATAAACATGAAAGTGTTGAGGAAGGTACCCGATCATTTTTCGAACTTTTTCCGGTTGTGTATTTATGGAAAGGGAGTCTATCAGGACATCTCCCTCTGAAGGTTTCATTAATGTCGCCATGATCCGCATGAGTGTGGATTTTCCTGCACCGTTCGGGCCTAACAACCCAAATATGCCTGTGGATATTTGCAGATTGATAGATGATAGTGCTTGATGTTGTTTGTATGTTTTGGATAGATTGCGAATTTCGATCATGGTGAAACCTTCTTTCTTTTTAGCTGAATAGTTGTTAAACTCCTTTAGATTTCCGTTCCAGGTGTTCGCTTATCCAGAAGGCGGTGCTTGAGCCTCCTCACAATGCTTCAGGGGTCTCAACCTACCGCTATCTCCCGCCGGAGTCTCACACCTTGCACTGCAATCTAAAGGTGGTTTCTTTAATCCTTCAATAATTATAACGAAATAGAGGGAAAAAGGTTTAAGCTCTGGTGGATTTTTTAGAGAAGGAGGGATTTACCAGCGATATTATCGATAAATATCTGAATTTTCTTCAGGAAAGTAAAAGACGGTGGTTAGGGCGCTTTCGGCTTGAGAGAAGGAATAAAATGACAACTATTTATGATATGGCAAAGAGGGCGGGTTTTTCTATTAAACTGTTTCAAAAGTACTTAACAATTATACTGATGTGAGTGAGAAGAGAAATCGTGGAGTAGATAGGCGAAGACTTCGGCGGGAGGTGCGGTAGAATTGAGACCCCATAGGCGCAGCCCGAAGAGGCTCAAGGTCGCCCTCTGGATAAGCGCAGCCTTTTGTGGAAATCAACCAGCGGTATATGCCAGTTCATTAGAATATGTACTTTTTCAGTGGCTTCTGTTACGTCCTACGGGGGCTCCCATGGCCTTTCCTCCCGCAGGACAAGGAATACTTCGACAGTGATTCAACGCACGAAGAAAATGCCTTAGCATTTTCGAGGAGTCTGCGCTCCTTCCACTGCGATCAACTGGGAAACAATTACACAAAATTACTTTGTCTACACTTTGAAAGGATTACAGACACCCTGTAATCCTTTTGATCATCCCCATTTCAAGGTGATGGTAAGATGGCAACAATCCTTACCCTCTACTTCCGAGGTCATATTCAGGTTGATGCCATCTGGATTAAAACCTACTTCCACCCCAGAATGCACCCCTGTTGATTCTAGAAGCTGGGAAACTTTTTCTTTATTGCCTTCTTGGGCGGCGCTCATCACTTCCGAAGCGAATTCCTTGGAATCCGCTAGTTTTTGAAGGATGATGCTGGCCTCTTTCATTAATTGTTGCATCGACTCTGCTGACTCCGTGAAAAGAGTCGGATCCACAGGTGGATAAACACGAACATATGACCTTGGCAGGATGGGACTATACATTGGAAAATAAACATTTCTCGGATAATAGACAGGCTGGTAGTAAGTGGATGGATAATAATACATGACATACCCTCCATTTTTCTTCGGTTATGTACTATATGTGCATGTATGGGGAATGGAGAGTTGTCATATTAATATTTACTTTTTATCGCGCAATTGAGTCAGCACTATTTTCTCCCACACCTTCCAAGGCAGTATGCGTTTTGCTAATAGGGAGAGCTTCACTCCTTTACCGACCTTGTAGCGGAGAGTGGGAGGGTTTTTCATGGTCGCTATCCTTAATACCAGCGCGCCGACGTCGCTAGGATCTCCATAAGTTTCTTGGTCCTTTTGGAGTCTTTTATTCATATTTGTGAAAAGTTCAAGATAGGGGGAATCGTGTTTCCCTGCTTTCGCAGACATATAAGTGCCTGTGGACCAAATATTGGTTTGAAAGGAACCTGGTTCAATGAGTACGACATCTATCCCAAACTCCCTTAGTTCCAGCCGCAGGCTCTCGCTGTAGCCTTCTAATGCAAACTTGGAGGAAGCATAAGGGGAAAGGCCCGGAAAACCGATTAATCCACTGATCGAGCTTATATTAATGATTCTGCCCTCTCCCTGTTGCCTCATTTTAGGTAGGACCATGTTAGTGACCCTCATCACTCCAAAAAGATTTGTTTCGAACTGATACAGGTATTCTTCATCTGTCAACTCTTCTGCAAAACCTGCTACAGCGAAACCTGCGTTATTGATGAGGGCATCAATCCGTTCTAGGGAAAGGATGTATTGCCCGAATCTAATCACGGACTCTTTGTCTGCAACATCCAATAGAGCAATGGATAGATGCTCCACTTCTTTTTCCGATAACCCTTTCATTAAGTCAGGCTTTTTTGCTTCATCTCTGATGGTCGCGACAACATGATACCCCGCTTTTAGGAATCTTTTGGTGAATTCCTTTCCGAAGCCTCCGGATGCTCCGGTGATAATCACAGTCTTTTTCTTCATGGGAATAAGTCTCCATTTCTTCTGAGTTTATTTGCCAGCAAGTTTGCTAGTTTACCTTTTTGAAATAAAAGGAATAAAACCTATACATCGAGAATGTAATAAATATGTTCTTTTTTCAATTGGCATTAGGAAGTTAAATGGGCTTCATGCAGAAAGAAGGGATCACATGGACCTGACCATTATTTTAGATATCATAAAAGATTACGGATATATAGGGTTATTTTTATGGCTTTGGTTAGGCATGTTCGGAATTCCTGTGCCGAACGAAGTATTCGTAAGCTCCATTGGCATTGTTGCTCAGAAAGGCATCCTACAGACAACACCAGCTTTGCTAACCATTTATCTTGGGGTGATAGCTAGTTTGACCACCTGTTACCTCTTGGGGCGGTGCCTGGGGGAAGGTGTGTACTCGAAGCTTGAGAAGAGCGAAAAGATTGAAGCCTCCTTTGCCAAAGGGGAGGAACTTTTGAATAGATATCATGTCTTTGCATTATGTATTTCCTATTTCCTGCCTGGTGTCAGAAATGTTGTCCCTTTTTTGGCCGGGTTTATGAAACTGCCATACTATCAGTTTGCCATAGCTGCCTATACCTCGGCAATTGTATGGGTCACGACTTTTTTCTTTATGGGAAGGTTGGTTTGGAATCATGCACAGCTACTTGTCCTATACAGGGGCGAACTCCTGATTGTCGCTTCTGTATTCCTTATCCTTTACTTTGCTTATGATTGGCATAAAAAGCAAACCGACCCAAGCTTTATTTTCCAAAAATATCGTTAATGTATATGTTAGACTGTCCTCTCATAGACTATCAATAAAAAGGTATTGGGGATGGTGGTCATCTTGCAACGAACGATGCTTGTTCAGGGAACCGCGAAGAAGGAAGTGCAACCGGATATCGCGTATCTTCAATTGGGAGTGGTTACCACCAATCCCGATGTACAACGTGCACAAGAAGAAAATAGATTGATAGCGAATAGGATGATTCAGGCCCTAATCGCAGCAGGCATTCCTCAAGGAGACATTGAAACATCCTCTTATACTACTTTTCCGCGTTATGAAACAGACCCATCAGGTAAATCTGTCCTATCTGCCTATGAAGTCCGCCATATTTTCCGCATAGCAGTCAGGGATATTACAAAAGCAGGCGCCATTTTGGATGTTGCATTTGAAAATGGAGCCAATGTATCTGAGAGTGTATCTTTTGAAGTCTCCAATTATAACGAAATCTACCGTCATGTCCTGCAGATTGCGGTTGTGGATGGTGCGAAGAAAGCACAGGCCATGGCTGTAACACTACAAGTGTGCCTCTCTCCTGTGCCAATCAAGGTGGAAGAGGTTACTCAGCAGGTCTTTGCAGTGCCCCGTTATGCATCTTTTGCCGTTCAAGAAAAAGCGAGTACACCTATCGAGCCTCAGGAAATTACCATAACAGCCTCCGTTAATCTGGAGTATATATACTAAAAAAAAACAGACCGTTTCAGTTTCCATATGGGAAACAGGCGGTCTGTTTTTTAAACAATGCTGTACCTGAAATATTAACGGAAAATGCAACATAACTCTTCAGATAACAGGTTATCGACTTCCTTTTGATTCAACGAATAATAGCTCCACGTTCCCCGTGTTTCTTTGACGATGATTTCCGCATCCAACAAAATCTTCAGGTGGTAAGAAAGTTTGGATTGGGGCATCCCGATCAGCGGAACCATATCACACACACACATGGCACCTTGCTGACATAGGATGTTCATAATGTGTAGACGCTTCTTGTCAGCAACCGCTTTGTATTTCGCTTCATATTTCTCAAACATCTTTTCCAAGGACACGTCTTGTAGAGGGACTTCTTTTTTCACTTAGTTTCACCTCTAGTACTCTCTGAAATTAATTATGTTCATTATATGCGATAGGTTAAAAGGACTCAACCAAAGAGAGTTCGCTTTCTGCAAAAAGGGGGGAGAATTCAATGATTAGTTGGTCAGCTATGATTCCTGTTTTTATATTATTCTCTGTGTATTTTCTCTTTACAGTAGTATTATTAAGAAATAAGCAGTAAACAAGGGAGGAAATGGGAGTGGAACTTAAAGACACACTAATAGACCTACTAGGGATTGAGATTGTGGAGCTGTCAGAAGAAAGGGCGGTAGCCACGATGCCTGTGGATAAGCGGACACACCAACCATTCGGCTTGCTTCATGGAGGAGCGTCGGTTGCGCTGGCAGAGACGATCGCAAGTATCGGCACGTTCAATCTGATCGATAAGGAAACAGAAATCTGTGTAGGATTAGAGATTAACGCTAATCACTTGAAGGGTAAAAAGGAAGGAATCGTGACAGCGATTGGCACTCCGTTGCACCGCGGGAAATCAACGATGGTTTGGGATATTAAGATAGTTGATGAGGACGATATTTTGATTTGTATTTCTCGTTGTACGATGGCAATTTTGAAGAAGAGGTAAGGGTAGAGTGACTGGCTGTATGGTTACCCCCACAGCTTTTTTATCATCATCAAGGGTAAACAATGACGCGTGTTGATTACTCCCTCTCTACTTTTTCATCAGATTGAGGTAACAATAAGGCTTTCTATGGGACCTTTCACTAAACAGGGAGCCTATGAGGCCGGAATTTCATTGCGTTTCCAAATCCGGGACTCATAGAAAGGCAATGAAATTCCGGCTCCAAATCCGGGACTCATAGAAAAGCTATGCCCCCGGATTTCTCTCCGGTTCCCATTCCGCGACTCATCGGGCTTATAACTCTTGAAGGAATTCCAGCTCTAACTCAACTTTTCAACTTCTTCCTTTCCAAGTGTTTCAACCCTTCCCGGCGACTGAGTGGGGCCAAATCTTCTGTAGAGTTAATGAAGCTTAACACTTTATCTGGAGCAGTTTTGGAATATTCCCTTAACGCCCAGCCAATCGCCTTCTGAATAAAAAACTCCTTAGAACCTTTTGTCGCCTCTATGTAAGAAAACAACTTCTCTCCATCTGTCTTTTCTTTGTACTTCAATTGAAAAAGAATAGCCGATCTTTGAAGCCAGAAATTATCCGATTTTATCCATCTATCAGGATAATCGATAATACCCTTCTTCTCCCTCAGAAGGACTGCACCAACATGATGAGGTGCAATATGATCCACTGTATCCCACCAAGAATTTTTAACAATCAATTCTTCAAATAAGGGAAGCCACTCAACTCCCAATTTTTTGATATGAACATCGATCATCGCTAGGGCGGAATAATGGAATTCCCGCTCAGGTTGCTCATATAGAAATGCTACAAGTGGAATGATCCATTGCAGTTCTGGTTTGCCATGATCCCCGAAAAATTCTTTCAATAACGTTTTTCGCTCAGGGGACTTTATCCCCAAGAATGGAAAATGATTGCGCATATAATTTTCCATCGGCTCTCTGTTTGATGCATCCCCATTAGAGCGGAACAAATCCACTAACTCTTTTTGGTACCTTTCCAAGGTAATGGCTGACATACTAAAAAACCTCCCATATATCCTGTTCTTCTATTAGTAGAATACAGGATATTGGAAGGTGATGAAACAATGCTTTTTTATGATTCTGCTGTCTTCTTCGCGCTTTCCGGATGAAGGATGCTGTAAAGGAGCATCACTCCTGAACAGAGAAAGATAAGGCTGGTGATATAAAATACAGTGGAGATCCCGTAAAATCCAGCTATTACTCCCCCCATGACCGGACCGATGACATTACCCAGGAATCGGAAACTGACGTTGTATCCAAGTACTTCTCCTTGCATGGATAGCGGTGCGACATTCCGAATGTATGCAGTCATACATGGTATCAGTCCACCCACAACCATTCCAAACAAGAAGCGGAACAGGACGAGCTGCCAAAGCGATGCGGCGAGTGCCTGTGGAATAAAGAGGATAGAGCTTGCCAGCATCAGGATCACGATGACCTTATCATGCCCGATGTTATCCCCAAGTTTTCCCCAATTACGTGATGCCAATAGATTACCAAAGCCTGTGGCTGAAAAGGCGAATCCTGCAAGCAAGGCGATGTTTGCTGCAGTGCCTCCAGTCAACTCATTGACATATAAGGCAAGTAGCGGTTGGATGCTGAAATTGGCGGCTTGGATGAACATGGATAAGAACATGATCTTCAGTAACATAGGCTTTTGGATGATATATTGCAGTACTTCTTTTCGAGTGTACTGTTTTTCTTTCTTATCAGTAGAACTCTTTTTCTTTTCTTTAATGCCGAATGCCACTAGAATTACTGCCAGATAAATAAGAGCTGATGTAAGGAAAAATGTGTAGGCAAAGCCAAATGAGTCTGCGAGCATCCCGCCTATCAGAGGGCCAAGGAGACCACCTGAAACCGTACCGGTCTGCAGGGTTCCTAGTGTCTTTCCTGCAATCTCTTTTGGTGCTTGTGAGGAAATCAATGCCATGGAAGTAGGAATGAAGCCGGTTGCGAGTCCCATTACCATCCGTAAAATGAACAGTCCATGAACAGAATCCACTACACTCATTAAAAGGATGCTGGTTGCAATTCCTGATCCTGTTAATAACAGGATTGGCTTATAACCATATTTATCCCCGATTCGTCCCCAGATCGGTGAAACGAAGAACGCGGTAAGAAAGGTAATTCCGAAAATGAATCCGGACCAGCGCTGTACATAGGAATCCGAGTAATTCCCAAACGTTTCAATGAATAAAGATAAGAAAGGGAGAATCATGGTAGCACTAGCAGCAACGAAAAAGTTCGCAATCCACATTATGAACAAGTTTCGTCCTGATGTTGAAATGATCGTCACCTTCTTTGAAAATTTCGGATTTTAAATATTTCGTATAACTAAATAATAACCTATTCAATTAAAAAATCAACTGAACAGGCTGTATTTTTCAAAAATCGGGAAATTTACGTGCTAAAAGTATTATTCACCATGATATAATATAGTAATAAAATTCTGAAAATTAAACAGGTGGAAGGTGGGGAACGATGAAGCAAACCCCTATATACTTATTTATCGACTTTGAATTTACCATGCCGGAGAACAGAAATTACCCTAAGAACTTTTTTCCGGAAATCATCGAAGCGGGAATTGTGGTGGTGGAAAAGGATAAGATAATCGACCAATTTTCTAACTATATTCGTCCCAAAGCATTTCCGACGTTGACAAATAGATGTAAGTCTTTCTTGCATATCAGTCAAAATGATGTACAGGGTGGAGCATATTTCACAGATCTGATAGAGGTTTTGAACTCCTACAAGGCACAGGAAAGAGGAACGGTTGTCACGTGGGGGAATATGGATATGAAAGTTCTGAAGAATAACTGCAAATATCATGGTGTTTCCTTCCCGTTATCTTGTAAGCACGTAGACCTTTCCATGGAGTATAAAAAATTTTTCGGTGACCAAAATCAGACTGGGTTATGGAAAGCTGTACAGGAATACGGTAAGGAAGGAACCGGAAAACATCATCGAGCATTGGACGATGCCTTAACGACTTATAATATTTTTCGACTGGTGGAAAAGGATAAGCGCTATCTGCAAAAGCCGGAACCGACTACGATCGGGGATCGTATCGATCTCTCTAAAATAATGAATAAATACGCTCTATAAAAAGCCAAATCCCTAATAAAGGAGATTTGGCTTTTAGTTTGCTATCAGGAAAGCTTATAGTCTTTTTTTAATGTTGAGAAGTTTTCGAGGCTTTTTTTGGCCCACAGGCTGTCATCTTCGTTTAAAGCCTCTGTGGCTGCTTCTATAGCCATCTTAAGTGACTCTTTGTAGTCTATGACTTCTCCTGCGTATGGTTTTACCATGTTCTTTGGTATGTTTGTTTGTTCATGAAAGGCCAAGGCACGGCGCTCATGAAAGAGCGGAACATCCACTTCTTTTGGTGCATGAAGATCACCTTGCCGGGGGTGTTTCAATACTGATTTGATTTTGACTAAATAATGCATGGGGCGGATATCCGTCACCTCCCCAATATATTTTCCAGTCTTATAAATCCCAGTAACGGTGGTTCCAATCTTAATTTCCTCCATCATTAGACCCCTTTCTTCTTTTATTGATGATTTTTTTTGTTATATTTAGTAATATCTTGTTAAAGCAAATAAAATAGTGGAGTGTGAAATTTGTGAAAAAGATTATCATAATGATGATTGCGCTACTTCTTATTGTAGCAGGTTGCGGAACAAGTACAAATGAAGATAATGCAGGAAGCGGAAATAATGCCAGCAATGAGCAACAACCAGATGAAACCAATGAAGAACAAGCTAGTGAAGAAGTAGAGGTTGGCGAGTTCCAACAATTCACAAACACAAGTGAAACGATTCGTACAGTAGAAATGGAGACTACGGAAGGGAAAATTGTTATAAACCTATATCCTGATGCTGCTCCCAAAGCAGTGGAAAATTTCATCACGCATGCAGAAAACGGTTATTATGATGGGTTGATTTTCCACCGAGTCATCGAAGATTTCATGATACAAGGCGGTGATCCGGAAGGAACAGGCAGAGGTGGAGAGAGCATTTGGGGACAACCTTTTGAAGATGAGTTTAGTCGTGAAATGCTTCATTTCAAAGGTGCTCTTTCCATGGCAAATTCAGGTGCAAACACGAACGGCAGCCAGTTCTTCATCGTACATGCAGATGAAGTGGCAGAGGATATGATGGAATCCATGATCAAGTCAGGTTATCCTGAGGAAGTAATTGAATTGTATGAGGAACATGGAGGGACGCCTTTCCTGGACTTCCGCCATACTGTGTTCGGACAAGTAGTGGAAGGTATGGATGTAGTGGATGCCATCGCAACAGTTGAGACAGGGGAAGCGGACAAGCCTGTGGAGGATGTTCTTATTGAAAAAATAACTGTAGTAAAATAAGGAATCGGTCGTTAGGATTGGTCTGTTCCATGAACTTTTGTTATAATGGACAGGTTCATAACATGCGAAAGGTCGTGTGGATACGATGCTTACATCCTTTATGCTACAACTGTTTTTATATTTTCCTGAAGATAAAACAGAATATATTCCCGCTGGTATCACGTTCGCGATTTTCTTCATAGCAGCCATATTCGTTTTTCGATATATATTGAAAATTTCCAAAAGAGAAAGCCAGAAGGCGAAGGCACTTGAAGAACAGCTGAGAAGAGACAAGGTAATTGAAGATTGAGCTTTTTGTTTATGTTAAGGCTTGCTTGCCAATATTGGCTGGTGAGCCTTTTTGTTTTGGCTATCGTTGACGACCGCTGTCGATTCCCTCCATAAGAGTTTGTGAAATCAACAATATCCTTCTAAATAACATATTCCCTCCCACTTTCGGAAAAACTTTAGAAAAACGAACATATGGAGGAGTATGAGCACATGAGATTTTCCAAAACCATATCTTTAATGAGCATCTTTACCTGCCTTATGCTGGCAGGGTGCTTAGAGAAGGAGATCACCGGACTTGATGTGGAAATCTTCAATGCAACTGGTGATAGCCTTGGAGTAGCCAAAGTTTCCGAAGAGCCTGATGGTGTCATGATCAAGTTGAATCTAGAAGGGTTGCCACCTGGGGAACATGGGGTTCATATACATGAAAAAGGAGTATGTGATGCGCCGGACTTTAAGACAGCTGGTAATCACTTTAATCCAGATGACAAGCAGCATGGGCTGATGCACCCTGAAGGAGCGCATGTTGGAGATCTCCCGAATATTATCGTGGATGATGATGGGACCGTAATAGCTGAACTGATGGCCCCTCAGGCAACGTTGGAAGATGGCAAGACCTCTCTGTTCGGTAAAGACGGAACAGCGATAATCATAACAGAAAGCTTGGATGATGGGATGACACAACCTGCGGGGGACTCAGGTGAGAGAATCGCATGTGGAGCAATTACGAAGGAAGTTGCGGAAAAAGGGAAAGTCGTAGAAGAACCTGTGGATGAAGAAGAAAAGGAATAGAATAGGCTTTTGGAGTAGGGGCTGTCCAACGGATGTTGGATAGCCTCTTTATTATGGATGGTAAAAAAACATTGTATTATTTTAGAAATATTCGTAATCATATTGACATAGTTTGTACTTTTGAGATAATTTTAAATTTATAGATAAATGAGGGGGTTGCATCTTTGGAGATACTATTAATACGACATGGTCAGTCGGAAGCGGATATCCTCCATGTTCATGAGGGGAGAGCGGACTATCCATTGACAGACCTGGGAAGGGAACAGGCAAAAAGGTTGGCATGTCGGTTGAATGAACATTGTCCTCCGGATATTATTTGGACGAGTCCGTTAAAAAGGGCATCTGAAACGGCAACAATATTAGCGGAAGAAGTTGGGTGTATGCTAATGAAGGAGCCAAATTTAATGGAATTCAATAATGGTGTATTAGCAGGGCTTCCAAGGGAAGTCGCAGCGACAAAGTATCCATTACCACCTGGTGGGAGAAAGCCACATGAAAGGATTCAAAATGGAGAATCAGAAATTGAGTTCCGGATGCGGGTGGAAATGGCTTTATCGAAGATCTTATCGGAAAGTTCCGCAGTTGTCCGCATTGCTATTGTATCGCACGGTGGCACAATATCCAATCTGTTACGGGCCATATTGCAGTTGCCTGTACCTACCGAGGTGAAGTTCGCTACTGGAGATACAGGTATGCATATAGTAAGGAAAAATGATGATGGATTACAAATTATATCTTTGAATAATACGGAGCACTTATACAATTAATAAACGGGCTATGCGGCAGAGATGTGCATAACCCTTATTTTTTTTAGTAAATTCATGGTTCACTTATACACCACTGTTGATTTCTGAAAGTGGCTACGAGATCTTAGCTACCTCTCATTTTTATAGAAGGGCCTTTTTCAGACGCTCTAGGCCTTCCTGCAAGGTTGATCTCGTACAGGCTACATTCATACGTACGAAACCATCCGCTTCTTTCCCAAACTTTTTTCCGGAGTCGAGGGCAAGCTTTCCTTTATGAAGGAGGCGTCGTGTCAATTCCTCATCCCCCAACCCCAGTTTCCTGCAATCGATCCAGAGTAAATATGTTCCCTCGGGTTTAACCGCGAAAACTTCCGGAATTTCTTTTTGAATGAATGAAACGGCGATATCCATGTTTTCCTCAATATACTCCATCACTTCTTCCAACCATTGCCCTCCATGGCGATAAGCAGCTTCCATGGCTGAAATGCCGAAAATGTTTAAGGTGAAGTGCCCTTGTCTTTTTATAAAAAATTGCAACTTTTCCCGCATGGTTTGATTTGGAGTTACCATGACGGATGCCTGTAAACCTGCGATGTTAAAGGTTTTAGTAGGTGCGATACAGGTGATGGTCTGCAAGGCGATTTCTTCTGATATGGAAGCAAAAGGGGTATATCTATTCCCTTTTAAAACGAGGTCTGCATGTATTTCATCGGCTACTACGATTATGCCATGCTTTACGCAAATTTCACCAAGTTGTTTAAGCTCTTCCTGTGTCCAAACCGTTCCACCAGGGTTATGGGGGTTGCACAAAAGCAACATTTTTACCGTACCATCAAGCTGGGACTCAAAGTGCTCCAAATCCATATGGTAGCGGCCATTCTTATATGGCATGGGGCTAGTAAGAACCTTTCGTTCATTATGAACGATCATATCGTAAAACGGATAATAGACAGGAGAAAAGAGGATAATCTTATCGCCTGGATCTGAAAATGCTTGAATCGTAGCGCTCAGTGCCGGCACCACACCTGAAATATAAGTGAACCATCCGTTGTTTAAGTCCCATCCGTGCCGGTTTAGAAACCAGCTTTTAACTGCATCGTCCACAGAGGGGGAGATGGTGGTATAGCCAAAAATACCGTGTTTGGCCTTTTCTATTATTGCCTGGGTGACTTCAATAGGCGCCTGAAAGTCCATATCCGCCACCCACATTGGTAACACATCCCCTCTACCGAAAATGCGAACCGTTTCATCCCATTTTACACTTGATGTATCTTTTCTGTTTATTTGTTCATCGAAATTATACGTTTTCATATGTAGTCTACTCCTCCATAAAGTATTCTTTTCCCACACTAAACAATCTAAATGAAACAAGGTATAATAGGCAGTAATAGTTTTTGAAAGCAAGGTGATTTTTCCATGATAAAAGCAAGTGTAAATGTCAGGTTGATGGAAAACCTATTGCAATGGGACCCGCTAGGGTATGGTGTTGACGCTTATGATACGGAATGTGTCGATGTGGTGCAAGCGGTACATGAACTCGAAGATATTAATAAGTTGGCGAAAAAGATTCAGGATATCTATGAGTTTTCCTTTGAGGAATTCATTCCTCTTTCCAAATGTAAAGAGAAGGCTGTTGAGCTTATGGTTATAAAAAATTCAGAGGATTCTTGTACTTTATAATAGACTTTTTTCGAAAGACTTTGTTGCTTTTTCGTATTTATAAATCGACTGTTATATTGATTACTGTCGTGTTCTTTTCCCTGCTGTACTAAAAATACTACATGTATATTTTATAGTATGTAAGCAGTAAAAAGTCCAATTGCCGACTTTTTACTTTGAATACCAACACTCTGAAAAGAAAAGAGCCTTATAACGAGCTTCTTAGGCAAAAATGCCATGAAAGAAAGCTTTAACACGAAAAGAGAAAAGCTGTCGCGAGCTTTTCTCTTTTTTTTCCTATCCGTTTTATGGGGATGTCTGCAAAAAGTCGAGAATGTTGTCATGAACGTGTTGTGGCTTTTCCTCAGGTAAAAGGTGTCCGGTCTTTTTATAAGTAATTAAACTTGAGTTTGGTAAGTCTTTATGAAGGCGCCGCCCGATTTCAACCGGTACCACTTTGTCCTCTTCTCCCCATATCAAAAGACTCGGTGTTTCAATCTGCCTTAATATCTCTGCTGCCAAGTCGCCTTCCCGATCACGGATCATTCTCGTTAACGCGACAAAAATTTGATCATCATAAAATGGCTCTGTATAGCCTGCAATCATCTCATCATCTATTAAGGAATGGTCATATACGACATTTAACAAGTTTTTTATGGGTCCCTGTCTTACCAGCCGATATTTTAACCATAAGTAGAAGTAGGGAATTCTCGATGAGTAGATGATGGAACGGTGCATTCTATTCAAGTACCCGGAACTGCAAAGCAATACGACCTTTTCTACAAGCTCTGGTTTTTGATGGCTGATATTCAAGGAAATCTGGCCGCCCATGGAATGACCAACAAGTACTGTACGATTGACTCCAAGCTTTTCTAAAAGAGCGATGACCACTTTGGCCATATTCTCATAAGAGTAAACAAACTTCTTTGATTTTTCGCTTTTCCCGAATGGCGGGAGATCTATGGCCAATACCGTATATTCCTTCGTAAGTAATGGAATTAACCTGCGAAAGCTGAAAGAAGATGAAAGAAATCCATGAATGAGTACTAGGGTGGGTTTATTGGCAAACGGAGAATGAGAGTCATGATGAAATTCATAAAATACATTGATTCCAGCTATGTTGGCAGTGAATTGATTTGTTTTCATCCTTGATCTTATCCTCCTTATTTTTATTTGTTATAGGTATTTTATCCTCTCCTTGCCATTTCAAACCTGTGTATTTTTTAGAATGTGTTCTTGTAAAATAATCGTAATACTATTTGGTTAAATTTTTGCTATAATGAGTCAATGTTTAAAATGAAGGAGTTGTCAGGAAGCGTATGCAATTAACAGAAAAAGAATTGGACTTGCTACAAATCATTGAAGAAAACGGAAGAATGGAGATAGATGTCCTATCAAAAATGGTAGAACTGTCCGAATCAGAAACGGAGAAGATTCTACAGCAGCTTGAGGAGCAACGAATCATTGTGGAATACGGTGCCGTCATTGACTGGCGCAAGGTCGACAATTTCGAGGGTGTGACGGCCATGATTGATGTGAAAGTGACCCCAAAGCGCGAAGTTGGCTTTGATGAAATTGCAAAGAACATCTATAGATTTCCAGAGGTGAAATCTGTGTATCTCATGTCTGGGGCTTATGATTTATCTGTGGTAGTGGAAGGCAAATCGCTCTCACAAGTAGCCAACTTTGTTTCAGAAAAGCTGTCAACCCTGGATTCTGTGATTTCCACGACCACCCACTTCATCATGAAAAAATACAAACATGACGGGACCATTTTTGATCAGGGAGAAGATGACCGCCGCATAGTGGTGTCCCCATGAGAAACAGAGTAGCAGATCATGTACAAAAACTTCAGCCTTCCGGTATTCGCCGCTTTTTCGATTTGGCGGCAAATATGGAAGGAGTCATTTCCCTTGGAGTGGGGGAACCCGACTTTGTTACATCCTGGGGAGTCAGGGAAGCATGCATAGCATCCCTGCATAACGGTCATACCTCCTACACGGCTAATGCTGGTTTGATGGAACTTCGGCAGGAAATCAGCCGCTATTTGGCTCAGGAGTTTGAAGTCGAATATAGCGCAGCAAATGACATTATCGTGACAGTCGGAGCCAGTCAGGCGCTGGATCTTTCCATCCGGGCAATCGTTGACCCCGGAGATGAAGTGATTGTAATTGAACCGAGCTTCGTTTCCTATGCCCCCTTGATTGAACTGGTAGGCGGAAGAGCAGTCAGAGTAGGGGCGGACGCGGAAAGAGGGTTCAGCATCAATTTTGATGACCTGGAAGCTGCCATTACGGAAAGAACAAAGGCGATTCTTCTTTGTTTCCCAAATAACCCGACAGGTACTATGCTAACTAGGGATGAACTTATCCAAGTAAGCCGATTGGTAGAGAAGCATGACCTGCTTGTATTGTCCGATGAAATTTACGCAGAGCTTTCTTTTGATGAAAAGTTTACAAGCTTTCCAACCTTGCCCAATATGAAAGACAGAACCATTCTGATTTCCGGCTTTTCAAAAGGTTTTGCGATGACAGGCTGGAGATTGGGGTTTGTGGCTGGGCCGACAGATATTATAGAAGCGATGCTGAAAATTCATCAGTATGCCATGATGTGTGCCTCCACCATGGCACAGTATGGTGCAATAGAAGCGCTGAAAAACGGCCGACAGGATATTGAAGCGATGAAAAAGAGCTATAGAAGACGCCGAAACTATTTTGTTGCTTCGCTTAATGAAATAGGATTGCCTTGTCATAACCCAGGAGGAGCCTTTTATGCCTTTCCGTCTATAAAACCCACGGGTCTTAGCTCCCAGGAATTTGCGGAGAGGCTCTTATTGGAGGAGAAAGTGGCAGTGGTCCCAGGGGATGTATTTGGTGAGTCGGGTGAGGGATATGTTAGATGTTCTTACGCATCCTCGCTTGAGCAGTTGCAAGAAGCTATTAAAAGGATGGAGCGGTTTGTAAAGCAGTTCAGATGATGATAGTAAAGCTTAGATAAAGGCTCTGTTAAACGTCGCTGTTGATTTTCGCAATAGGGCTTCGCTTTCCGCGGGGCGACCTTGAGCCTCCTCTATTGACTGCGGGGTTTTAAGATTGTCGGTACTCTCCCGCTGGAGTCTATGCCTTTTGCTCCAATCACCAGCTAGAAACAGGTCATATTCCACAACTTGCTTTAACAAAGCCTAGATAAAAAAGAGGACCAAATCCATGGTGGATTTGGTCCTAACAAAAGGGGGAATACTAGAAAGCCTTGATGGTATATGTATTCCCATGATTTTTATTTTTAAAACCTAATTTAGGAAATTCTTTTTATTGAGCGCTATATTTTTTTTCGTACAACACTTGCATTACATTGAGAAAGTCTTCGTCGGTATATTCTTTGGCTTTGCGCAGGATTAATTTTGCTCTTTTTACCCCTACTTCTTCAATCAATTGTTCAAGCTCCGGATCTACCCCTGTTGAATTACTTGTGGAAGTGACGGATTCCAATAGCTCAGAAGCTGGAACGTCCAAAACAGTTGAGATTTTGAGGATCGTCTGCATGTCAGGATTTTGAAGCCCTGCCTCATATTTTTCAATCGTACCTGTACCAACTCGGATCTTTAACGCAAGCTCAGCGGCGGTAAGTTGTGCACGCTCCCTGTAAAAGCGGATGTTTTCCCCGATTTTTCTCATCCTAATAACCTCCAATGTAAGCATTTTCTTACTATTATCATACCATGATTAAATACAATAAAGTTTGAACATATTTTTACTTTTTCTGTCACTTCTAAAAAGAAGGTTTATTTTTTCCTAAATGGGATATAAACGGTAAAAAGCACAAATAATAGATGTGACATGTTTATAGAAAAAAGTATTTTTGATTAAATAGCGGATATGTGGTATAATCTTTTATTGCGTTCAATGTGTATAAAAATTAAACTATTTAGGAGTGTTTTCATGTCTGATAAATTCGAAATTGGTAGTGTTTTAACAGGTAAAGTTACAGGTATCCAACCTTATGGAGCGTTCGTTGCGCTTGACGAAGAAACGCAAGGTTTGGTTCATATTTCCGAAATTACTCACGGTTATGTGAAAGATGTTAACGAACATTTAAAAATGGGCGATGAAGTTCAAGTAAAGGTTCTATCTGTGGACGAAAAGTCCAACAAAATCAGCTTGTCCATCAAAGCGACTCAAGAAGCTCCTGCTGAAGCTCCAGCAGCAGCACCAAGAAAGCCTAAAAAGCGTCAAGCAACTGTAGTGAAAAACCACACAGAAGCAGCACCAGGCGGATTCAACACATTAAAAGACAAATTAGAAGAGTGGATTGAGCAATCCAACCGTAACGACCTAATTAAGAAGTAATCTTCTTAACTAAAGACATCCTGTGCAGGGTGTCTTTTTTTTGGCTCTTTTCTCAAAGATTGTTGCTATTCTCTAGAAAAAAGTCGGCAATTGGACTTTTTAATGATTAGAAGCTTTAAAAAATGCAGTAATAAAATTAGTACTGCAGGGAAAAGAGCACGACAATAGCGGATATAACGGTTATTTTATAAGTACGTAAAAGCAACAAAGTTTACGAAAAGAGCCTTTTTTATGATGATTAGGAGGTAGATAATATACTGTTGACTTCATGAACCTAAGGGTTTATGAAAAGGCGTCTACACGAGTTATTTGTAAAAGCATTACAATTCTTAACGTAATTTCTAGCTGTGGGTTGAAGCAAATGGCGGAGACTCCAGCGGGGAGTAACGGTAGGTTGAGACCCCGCAACGAAGCGAGGAGGCTCAAACGCCGTCCCGCGGAAAGCGAAGCCATTTGCGGAAAGGAACAGCGGTGAATAATCAAACAACTAAGATTTTTTTGATCGGTTATTGGTGAAACGTCCAATTCTTTCGATTGCCGAATTATCACAATAACCCATGAAAAAGTCACAATCAAAGCGGAATTAGTTACAATGCCCAGCAAATTAGTTACAATCAATCTCAGAAAAGTAACAATCCACTCATCTGCGCCACAATTTTGCTAAAAAAATGAAAACCACCTCTGTTAGAGGCGGTTTCCCTGTTCCTTATCGAGTTGTTCTTGGTTCCACTTCTCTTTCATGCTGTTCAGATGGCACGAAAAGAAGTCCAAGGTTGATAAGACCCGCAATTCCTACAAGGCCGTAGATAATGCGGGATAAAGCTGCGCTTTGGCCGCCGAATATAGCTGCTACAAGATCAAATTGGAAGAAACCAATTAATCCCCAGTTAATAGCTCCAACAATAGTTAGTACTAACGCAATACGTTGTATAGTGCTCATAACATTCCCTCCTTGAGAATATAAGTGCTTTCCTCCATATATTTTGTTACAAAGCAAAAATTATTCATTGTTAAAAAAATTTTAAGGAAGCATGATATAAGGATACTAACGTGAACTAAGCTAATTCTTTGCAAGCAACAAAAAAATAATCCATAATCGATGCAAAAGGGAGGTAATAGAAAATGGACAATTTTACATTCTATAATCCAACAAAGTTGATTTTTGGGAAAGGGCAACTTGAAACGTTGCCACAGGAAATGGAGGCATACGGTAAGAACGTGCTTCTTGTATATGGTGGCGGAAGCATCAAGAGAAGTGGACTTTATGACGATGTGGTGAATACTTTACATAAAGCGGGTGCAACAGTAACCGAGCTAGCAGGAGTAGAGCCGAATCCAAGGTTATCCACTGTGAGAAAAGGAATCGAACTTTGCAAGGGAAATAACATCGATTTTCTGTTGGCGGTTGGAGGCGGAAGTGTCATTGATTGTACAAAAGCAATCGCTGCTGGTGCTAAGTATGATGGCGATGTATGGGATATTGTTCTTAAAAAGCATATTGCGACAGAAGCCTTGCCTTTCGGTACCGTGTTGACACTTGCTGCAACAGGATCTGAGATGAATGCAGGATCAGTCATCACAAATTGGGAAACAAATGAAAAATATGGTTGGGGAAGCCCTGTGACATTCCCTAAATTCTCTATCCTTGATCCAGTGAATACCTTCACTGTGCCAAAAGATCATACGGTATATGGGATTGTCGACATGATGTCTCATGTGCTGGAACAATACTTCCATCAAACAAGCAACACACCACTTCAAGATCGCATGTGTGAGGCTGTTTTGACCACCGTGATGGAAACGGCTCCTCAATTGTTAGAAAACCTGGAAAGCTATGAGCATCGCGAAACGATCCTTTACAATGGGACGATTGCACTGAATGGTATGCTACAGATGGGCTATCGTGGCGATTGGGCGACACATGGCATTGAGCATGCGGTTTCGGCAATTTACGATATTCCGCATGCAGGTGGATTGGCTATTCTATTCCCGAATTGGATGGAACATGTCTTGGATGCGAATGTAGAACGCTTCAAGCAGCTTGCTGTCCGGGTATTCGGTGTACAGGATAAAGGTTCTTCAGACAGGGAAGTTGCCCTTGAAGGTATCCGAAGACTTCGCGAGTTCTGGACTAGTCTGGGAGCACCGACTCGCTTAGCAGACTATGACATTGATGCTAAGAATATTGATAAAATGGCGGTGCACGTCATGTCACACGGAGCAGTTGGTAATTTCAAGTCGTTATCCCATGATGATGTGGTCTCCATTTTGAAGGCGTCTTTATAGATATTCGATGTCTATATAACTCCTGTAGTTTTGCATTTCAGGTGTCCGCTTTCCGCTAGGCGGTGATGGAGCCTCCTCACAATGCTCGTGGGGGCTCACCTGCCGCTATCTACCTAATTAGGCTAACAACTAGCACTTTTCAATCTACTGGGGCCATAACATCAAAAAAACAGCTGACGGATTTTACTCCGTCAGCTGTTTTTCATTTCACGAACCGTTTCCGGTTTTTCTTTTGTTTTCAAATCATCCTGTACGGAATTTTCCCATAAAGGCACATCTGTATAATAGGCCGCGCGTGTAATAAGATGACCTGCCACGGGAGCAGTTACGAAGACGAATATGATTCCAAGGACCAATCTCGCACTGAAATAGCCATCTTCAAACCAAAAATGCAACAGTGCTGCAATCAATATGAATAACACGCCCAGTGTGGCGCTCTTGGAGGCTGCGTGACTGCGGCAATAAACATCCGGAAGCCTGATTAGCCCGATGGTCGTTACTAAGCTTAGAAGAGAACCTAGCAGGACGACAACACCGATAAAAATACTAATTGTCTCTGTCATACTCGATTATCTCTCCTTTTTGCAGAAACTTGGAAAATGCGACTGTACCTACAAATGCAATGACCCCAATTAAAAGAATGACTTCTAGGAAAGCGTCGGTTCTTAAAATGATGGATGTGATCGCTGTAATGGCAATCAAATTGATTCCAATCGAATCAAGTGCCATGACTCTGTCAGGAACAGAGGGACCTTTAATAACACGATAAACGAGTCCCAAGGTCGAGACTGATATAATGAATAAGCTGATGGCCAACAAGGCATCAAATGCACTCTCAAACTCTAACATGTTATCTGGTCACCTCCATGATCGCTTTTTCAAAGGTGTTCTTAATTTCAGCTACTGCCTGGTCTGAATCAGGAATGTTCATGGCATGGATATAAAGGACTTTATTGTCATCTGAAACATCCATGACCAGCGTCCCCGGAGTCAAGCTGATGAGAAGGGAGAGTAGAGTGATCTCCCATTCACTCTCAAGTTCCGTAGGCATGGCGAAAATGCCGGGTTCTATCTTAAGTTTTGGACGAAGGATGTCACGAATCACTTGGACATTTGCTAATACCAGCTCCCTTAAGAAAAGGAATAGCAGTTTACCTGCAGCTAAAATCCTTTCAAAATAGAAGCGTCCGGGAATGAAGCGTCGCATGGTGAAAATGATAACGAGCCCCCAGAAATACCCTACAAAAAAGTCAGCAAAGGCCCATTCGTTCTTCAGAAACATCCAGCTGAATGCAATGATTAAGTTAATTAATATTTGAAAAGCCATGAGAAACTACTCCTTTAAAACTGCTTGGATATAGATGGATGGGTCCATCAATGTTTCTGCCGCCTCATATATATATGGATATATGAATTCTGCCCCTAAACCGAGAAATGCAGAAATGGCGATAAGTACGACGCTTGGATATATCAAGCCTTTCGTGGAACCTTTTTCTTCTTCCGCTGTTAAAACCTCTTCTCTAAAGAAGCAATTCATGAATATCTTCATAACAGAATACAGTACCAGCAAGCTGGATAAAAGCATGACCCCTACAAACATATAATGGCCTGTTTCAAGACCACCTTGAACCAATAGCACTTTTCCAACAAAGCCACTTAGTGGCGGGATTCCGGCTAAAGCCAGACATGCTGCAAAGAACATCCAACCAAGCAATGGATGGCGTTTAATCAGGCCGCCCATCTTCTTGATGTTATCTGTACCAGTGATGGTGAACATGGCACCTGCCAACAGGAACAAGGCCCCTTTGATTACCATATCGTGAACAAGATAATAGATTCCACCGGCATAACCAGTTTCAGTAGCGATGGCAACACCGTAAATGATGACACCCACTGCAGTAACAATGTTATAAATCAAGATTTTCTTAACATCCCAGTAAGCGATCGCACCGATTGCCCCGATCAGGATGGTGATACCTGCGAGTACCGCAATGATTTGATGGGTAATTTGAGGCTCATGATAGAAAATGAGACTGAATGTGCGATAGATGGCATAGATTCCAACTTTAGTTAACAATGCTCCAAACAAGGCCGTTACGGCATATGGAGGTGCCTGGTAGGATCCAGGTAACCAAAAGTATAATGGGAAAATCCCACCCTTTAAACCGAACACAACTAGGAACAGGATAGCCACTACAGTAAGAATATCCTGTTGACCAGCTTGGGCAATTTTATTAGAGACGTCTGCCATATTCAATGTTCCAACCAACCCGTATAAATAGGCCAAGGCTATAACGAAGAGGGCAGATGAGATTACATTGACCAGTACATACTTCAAGGATTCTCGCAATTGTACTTTTGTGCCGCCGATAACAATCAGCACGTAAGAGGCCATTAGGAAAACTTCAAAGAATACGAACAGGTTGAATAGGTCACCTGTCAAAAATGCTCCCATTACCCCTGCAATGAGGAACTGGGTAAACGCATAGTAGTAAAAGTTTTCGCGATCCTTTCCGATAGAACGAAAGGCAAACAGTACACATGTGAAGCTGACGATGACGCCTGTCAATACAAGAAGCGATGCAAACATATCTGCAACCAATACGATTCCAAATGGAGGGCGCCAGCTTCCAACCTCCAATGTCTGAATTCCCTCTGTATAGACCACATGTACAAGCACAATAGAGGCTATGGTAGTAAGTGTTAAACTGATGACACTAATCACTTTCTGAAGCTTTATCTTCTTTGGTATCAATAATAAAAGTGTAGCTGCAATTAAAGGGATCAGTATCGGTATTATAACTAAGTTATTCATGATTTTCATTTCCCCTTAATTTATCCATATCGTCTGTCTTCAGCTCCTGATATGCTCTGTACGCGAGAACCAGGAAGAAGGAGGTCACCCCGAAGCTGATAACAATGGCTGTCAATATTAATGCCTGTGGAAGCGGATCTGTATAAGCTTCCGCTTCTTGACCAAGCAATGGTGCCATCCCTCTCTTCAAGCCGCCCATCGTCAGGAGCAGAAGATGGGCACCGTGTGCGAGGAGACCTGTTCCAACAATGATACGTAGAATACTCTTAGATAATATTAAGTAAGTAGCGGTGGCGATAAGCACACCAGCTACAATCGTCATAATTATTTCCATTATTCACTCTCTCCTATCGTTTGAATAATGGTCATCGCAACACCGACAACAACTAGATAAACACCTAAATCAAAAATCAATGTGGATGCAAGGGCCGTTTCACCGAGAATCGGCAATTCCACATAGTCAAACGTATGTGTCAAGTATGGTACATCAAAGAACAACGCCCCGACTCCAGTAAGGACGGAAATCAACAGGCCAGCTGCCGCAACCGTCATGAAATTGAACGGGAAAATGGTATTGATCGTTTTTATATCAAACGCAAGCAATAATAGTACAAGTGCTGCGGAAGTCATCAATCCCCCGATAAAACCTCCGCCGGGAGTATAGTGCCCGGCAAAGAAGAGGTACACAGAGAAAATAATGATGATGAAAGATAAAAGGGTGGTAACAGTCTGTAAGATTAAATCATTAACTTTCACCTTTTACCCCTCCCTTCTTATCGGTCAGGCGCAACTTGATCATGGCATAGATACCGAAGGCAGCGATAGTCAGAACCGCAATCTCAAATAGGGTATCTAATCCTCGGAAGTCGACAAGAATTACGTTAACCATGTTCTTTCCACCGGCCTCTTCATAGGATGCCGCTTCAAAATAGCTCGAAATGGATTCGAACAGTCGTGAACTATTTACGGATAATCCGATAAAGATGACAATTAGTCCAACACTTACCGAAATAATGAAGTTCGTCAAACGGAAACGTAATTTTCCAATTTCTTTTGACAACTCTGGCAAGTGGTAGAAGCAAAGAAGGAACAATGCCACTGACACGGTCTCTACAATCAACTGCGTGAGTGCAAGATCTGGAGCACGGAACAGGACAAAGAACAATGCCATGGAATATCCGACCACACCAAGAGAAATAATTGCTGTAAGCCTGGATTTTGTAAACAGGATGGTCATGGCGGAAACGACCATTACCAATGCAAGAATGACTTCATATATCCCCACTGCCTCCACATTTGTCAAGTTGACATTAAATGCTCCTGTGGAGAACAATACTAGCCCTAAAAGGATAACCATAAATGCGAAGATCATGACAAGATAATCACGGATGAAGCCTGTCATATGTGACTTTGTAAATGCGGAAGAACCACGGTCCAGTGCCACAAGTCCACCATCATACAGTTTGTTGAGGGTAAGTCTTTGTGGGAACCACTCGTAAATCTTCCCCCATTTTGCCACCGTTAAATATAGTAGAACACCGACAAGGATAACCCCTATCGTCATAAACAATTCGGTATTGAACCCATGCCAGTGGTAAATCTTCACTTCCACCGAAAGAACATTGGATGGAAGGATGGAATACAGGGCAGGTTCTATCACACCTTTTAATAACATCGGGAAGAAACCGAAAATGACAACCAAAGAAGCTAGTATGATTGGAGGAATCAACATCCCAATCGGTGCTTCATGCGGTTTCTTATCAAGTTTTTCAGGTTGATACTTCCCTGTAAAAGTTTTGAAAACTAGGACCATGCTGTAGATGAACGTGAACACACTGGCCACCCAAGCAAGAACAGGGAAGATCATACCGAGCGTTTCCATATTCCATGAGCTGATCTCTGTTGCCTGCAACATACCGGTAAAGAACATTTCCTTACTCAGGAATCCGTTAAAAGGAGGTAAACCTGCCATGGAAAATGCTCCAATGATGGCTAAGGTAAAGGTGATGGGCATAAGGTTCATCAGACCGCCGAGCTTTCTGATATCCCTTGTGCCAGTTTCGTGATCGACAATCCCGACTACCATGAACAGGCTTCCTTTGAAAGTTGCATGGTTAATAAGGTGGAACACTGCTGCAAGTGTTGCGATCGTATATGCGTTTTCATCAATGTAATCATAATAGGCCGCAGCACTACCAACACCTAGTAAGGACATGATCAATCCCAGCTGACTGACAGTGGAGAAAGCCAGTATTGATTTTAGGTCCGTTTGCTTTACGGCAGAGAATGATCCCCAGAATAATGTCACGATACCGAATCCTGATACAAGCCAGAACCATTCAGGTGCACCTGCAAAAACTGGACTCATGCGTGCTACAAGGTAAATACCTGCTTTAACCATGGTTGCGGAGTGTAGGTAGGCACTGACAGGTGTCGGTGCTTCCATCGCATCCGGTAACCAGATATGGAAAGGAAATTGAGCAGACTTTGTAAAAGCACCAAGTAAAAATAAAAGTAGTGCAGGAACAAAAAACTCATGACTTGTTACTATATCGACATTCGCAATGGTTTCACGAACACTGAAGGTGCCGGTGATCAAGTAAAGGAGGATAATACCGGCAAGCATCGCCAGTCCACCAAACACTGTGATCAACATAGATTTTAGTGCACCATAACGAGATTTTTCCCGATGGTACCAATAGCTGATCAACAGGAAGGAAGAGATACTTGTCAGTTCCCAGAAGGAATACATAACAAGAAGGTTGTCCGAAAGTACAACCCCAAGCATCGCACCCATGAACATAAGTAGATAAACATAGAACGTATTAAGCGCTTCTTTCTCTTTAGATAGATAATAAATGGAGTAAAGAACGACTAAGGCGCCAATACCTGTTATCAACAGGGCAAAGAGCAGTCCCAGTCCATCCAGATAAACGACAAAATCTATCCCGATGGAAGGAATCCATTTCATGGTGCTAGTGTACGTTTCCCCGCTCATGGTGGTGCTCAAGAATTGGAGAAAGTAAATGAACAAAACGAGTGGCAATACGAGAACAAACCACCCTGTATGTATGCTTTTGAAATACTTATGCGCAAAAGGCACAAGAATCGCCAACAAGAAAGGCGATAAAATCACTAAATGAATCAGTGACAAGACACAAACCTCCTCTGTTTCTTCTATAAATAATAGTATTCCCTTCTAAACATAAGAAAACAACGCCAAATACCATTTTTTCCTAGGAGGTTATACTCTAACCGGTTTGGTATCTGCCTTGTTACATGTAAAAGGAATAATTATTTGTAAAGAAAAATTACTAAATCAAATTATATACTAAATCATAACCGCTTGCATCCTTGCTGTTTGTTAGTATGGACCGATTTTGTCCTGCATATTAAATATGATAGAAACTAGTCAAAAAGGCTCTGAAAAAATTTTTTCCAGTTGCATAAAATGTCGAATTATTAGCCATGCTAGTCATAGGTGGTGGTATATATGGTGAAAAGAAAAGCAGCTGTTGCCCTATCCATATTTTCTACTTTATTTGCTGGAGCATGGTGGTTAAATGTGGAGCAAAAAAGGGATTATGCGGAGCATTACCATAATGAGGATTCCTCTATTGTGCTAATCGGTTCCAATCAAGGCAACATGAATGTCATCCAGCCATTTAAGCCACGTGAATATATACGGATAGTAGTGGCGAAAAAGGAAAAAGAAGAAGAAGTGGAACCAACCTGATTGAGGGTTGATTTGGAAAAAAGAAAACGGTTATACACTACGTATAGCCGTTTTCTTATGGAAGTAAGCCGAATTTAAATATTTTTTGCAAGAATACGCTTTCATAAGTGGGCCATCCTTGAATTATCGGACAGGATTCTGTAAAGTGAAAATTGGCATGCAAATATGTTTTTGGAGGTTATCATATGACACATATTCGCTTCGATTATAGCAAAGCACTATCGTTTTTCGGCGAACATGAAATTACATACTTACGAGATGCGGTGAAGGTTGCCCATCATTCCTTACATGAAAAAACAGGTGCAGGAAATGATTATCTTGGTTGGATCGACCTGCCTACCGATTATGACAAAGAAGAATTTGCGCGTATCGTAAAAAGCGCAGAAAAAATTAAAAATGATTCCGACATCCTTTTAGTAGTAGGAATCGGTGGTTCTTACCTGGGTGCTCGTGCAGCGCTTGAAATGTTGAATCATTCCTTCTATAATGCTTTAACAAAGGAACAGCGTAAAACTCCTCAAGTCGTTTTTGTTGGTAACAACATCAGTTCTACGTACATGAGGGATTTAATGGATCTTTTAGAAGGTAAAGATTTCTCTATCAACGTGATTTCTAAGTCTGGGACTACCACAGAACCTGCCCTTGCATTCCGCATTTTCCGTAAGCTTCTTGAAGAAAAGTACGGAAAAGAAGAAGCGCGCAAACGTATTTATGCTACTACGGATAAAGCGCGGGGCGCATTAAAAACACTGGCTACGGAAGAAGGCTATGAGTCCTTTATTATTCCTGATGATGTTGGTGGTCGTTATTCTGTTCTAACTGCAGTGGGATTATTGCCGATTGCTGTGTCTGGAGCAGACATTGAAGCGATGATGAAAGGTGCGGCTGATGCAAGTCGTGACTTCTCTAAGTCAGAATTGGAAGAAAATCCAGCATATCAATATGCGGCTGTTAGAAATCTCCTTTATAACAAAGGGAAAACAATTGAAATGCTAATCAATTATGAACCAGGACTTCAATATTTCTCTGAATGGTGGAAACAATTATTCGGTGAAAGTGAAGGGAAGGATCAGAAAGGAATCTTCCCTGCGTCTGCTAATTTCTCAACAGACTTACACTCCATGGGCCAATATGTGCAAGAGGGACGCCGTGATCTGTTCGAAACGATCATCAAAGTGGAAACGCCTCGCCATGAACTGAAAGTGGAAGAGGAAGCATCCGATCTTGATGGATTAAACTATCTTGCAGGTGAGACAGTAGACTTTGTCAACACGAAAGCTTACGAAGGAACACTTCTTGCACACACTGATGGAGGGGTTCCCAACTTAGTTGTTAACATACCTGCAATGGATGCATACACGTTCGGATACCTTGTGTACTTCTTTGAAAAAGCATGTGCGATGAGCGGATACTTACTTGGAGTAAATCCATTTGACCAACCTGGAGTGGAAGCATACAAAGTAAACATGTTCGCTCTTCTTGGCAAACCAGGATTTGAAGAAATTAAAGCAGAATTAGAAAAACGATTGAAGTAATTTTTCTATTGATACAGTTGTACGCGCGGAAATGGGCACAATAAGTACCTAAAGAGCGCGATAGCGTGTACGAGGAAGATATGCATATCCCGCCCTTATTGAGCGGTGGATGCATATCTTTTCTTTTTTTATAAGAATGACGATACTTTTGGTAGTGGTGAATATGGTTTGGGTAGTTCCGGAAGCACTTAATGATTTCTAGATCTGTACGAAATGGTCAGTATTCCGTAAATGTCCGAAGATTTCGAGTTCTTGTCCGAAGTTTCGGAGAAGTTGTCCAAAGATTGTGCTTACTTGTCCGAAGATTGGCCGTAATTGTCCGAACGCAAATTTGAAATGTCCAAACATCGTGAAATATTATCCGAACAACCCCAGTCTTTGTCCGAACCCACTTCCTGAAGTTTACTGAAATGTCCAAACCGAAAAGAAACATGTCCGAATGCATTCGAACCGACCAAAAAATCATTAATTTCTCTTTTTTTACAAGCAAGATCGACTTATTAACACCAAGACCAGACCTTTTCACCCCTTCCTTTCGGCTATTCGAACATAGCCCAGTATAGAAATCCAAAGTGGCGTCTTCAGATCCAAACAAAAAGGGATGGTTCCTTCGACCACAGGGTTGGACGGGACTATCCCTTTTTCATCGTGCATATAAAGCCCTCCATGGGGAAACCTACCCATATAAAAGGAGGGATTGCCATGATTCCTATTCCTTCAAAAATCGAAGGTGCGGAGTTTCAGTTATATAAACTAGAACAAGAACTTAAAGCCATCGGTTATTCCATCGGGGGAAACTGGGACTATGACCACGGCTATTTTGATTACAAAATAGATGACGAAGTGGGCTATCAGTTCTTAAGGGTACCATTTCAATCTGTGGACGGTCAGTTGGATTCTCAAGGGACAACCGTAGAGCTTGGGAGACCGTTCCTGTTATCCCACAAGTACCAAATCGGGATAGACGACAATGTCCATGTATGGAATAGAACTGCGTCCGTTAATCAGTTCTCGGAACCGGAAGACCCTGATGCATCTTTTCCAAAGGAATTCTTAGAGCTTGGGCATACTCTTGTACATGAACTTGAAGCGGTACTTGGAAGGGATTAGTCTTTTATTACAAGTAGACAATCATCTTCTTGTATAAGCGTGTAAAGGGGAGGGTTGACCATTGTGTCCCCTCTCCTTTTTACCCCAATCAATAGGGTTTTATTTTGCAGCAGCTGGTTACTAATCTTTTCGAAAGTTTCTCCTACAAAGCCCTTTTCCGCCTCTAAATATTTTAATTTGCTCCCTTTCAATTGGTCCAACATACTCAACAATGTACTAGACATTCCATTGGACATCATGCTATTAGTCATCACATAGCTTGTAAACATGTTTGTCTGGATTACCTCATCAGCACCTGCCCGCTTGGCATTCTTCACTTGCAAGGAAGTAAGAATCTCTACAATCGTATAGACATCAGGGTTCAATCCTTTTACAGCAAGCAATGTCAGAACAGAGTTCATGTCTGCTTGCACTTCCGTTTTACTTTGATCCGCAGAAATGACTACAAATGCCGCAACCTTCACATTCGCTGCCAATAACGTTTGGTCGTAGCACGGGTTCCCTTTAATGAAATGAACGTTCTGATCATGTAGCGGATTCTTTTCCAGTGTTTGATCAATTAAAACAATAGACAATGGTTTATTGCTCATGGAGTTAATTTGTCTCAACGTTTCTCTGACCCTCTCATTCCAGCCTATTACAATGATATGTTCTGATCCTTTATAATCCACTTTGCCCTCCAAGTAATTACTTTGTGTTGCAATGGCGCTTGCTGCCAATGACACAAAATATGTAGTAACAAATCCTGTTCCAAATAGAATTAGTACAATGCCCAATGCCCTTCCTGTTACAGTGACCGGCACATAATCCCCATACCCAAGAGTTGCTGTTGTGACGATAGCCCACCAGACACCATCAAAGAATGTTGGAAACTCATCGGGTTCAATAAAATGTATCAGCATACCAAATGTAATATTAATAATGAAAATGATGATGAGGATCCTAGCGATTAATGGCCAGTGTACAAATTTGAAAACGAGGGAGGTCTGTTCTTTTATCTTTTCCATTTACTTTTCATCCTCAGTTGAAATGAAAGTAAGCACTTCTTTTACAATGGCGTTTATTTTATTATTCAGTGCCTCTTCCCCATATTTTTCCTTACCGGCTTCAATCAATTTAATAACTTCATCATGGAACGATATGATGGGATTGTCGTCTTCAGACTCATTATAAAACTCAATAAAACGATCCAAGCTTTCGTTCATTTTATCGATTGCATCACTAAGTTGCTCTTTTTCTTCCTGCCTTAACTTCATGTCGTTCACCTCTTCTCCCATTGTTGACAAAATAGTGTAAAGGTTAAACTCCAAAGGAATAAAATGGCTTATATTAGGGAAAATAATTGTGAATGTGTGAGGAAGAATCATTATGAGAGCAGGAGTGACAAACATGGAAGAAAGACGTGCTAGACAAATATTATCCTCATCTGCGACGATTGAGGTCACCTTTGAAGGAACAAAAGTATGGATTGATTCATTAAGTGAGGATGGTAAGACTGCCACAGTTCACCTTCGTGGACCTGGAGAAGAACGTACGCAAGTGGCTGTTTCCGATTTAGTGGAAGCTGGAGAATAGTAGTAGTGGAGGGAGGCTCATTAGTGGGTCTTCTTTAATTTTGGGATGTTCAATGTGCTCAGTCTGGTTTGCTTCCCATAAAAGGCGGGTATCACCTACTATTGATAAGTGAGGTGATAAGAAATGACATCCTTTAATGAAACTGCCATAATTTCTTATGTGGAGTCCAGAATAAGAGAGTATTGCAAGGAGATGGAGCAAACTTCTCCTGGAAGCCTAGACCATGATATTATACTTGGGAAGATGGAAGCATTTAATGAATTCCTTGAACAGTTCGGATACGATAGAGTGCACTGTACAATAAGCGGAAACTAATAAAGGTGGCCATATAGGCCACCTTTATTATCTAGATTGAGTTAGTTTGTCCACCGCATTTGCAATAGCACCGTCACCAGTCACATTGCAGGCAGTACCGAAGCTGTCTTGTGCTAGGTACAGGGCGATCATCAAGGAAACCATCGTAGAATCGAAGCCCAGCATGGTTTGTAAAAGCCCGATAGCAGCCATTACTGCCCCGCCAGGTACACCAGGTGCAGCGATCATTGTCACTCCAAGCATCATGATGAAAGGCAGGACAATGATAAAGGAATAATCCATTCCATTGATGAACATGATGGCCATCGCACAGGAAACAATCGTGATCGTACTTCCGGATAGATGGATATTCGCCAGCAACGGAACGGTGAAGTCAGCCGTTTTCTCCCTGACTCCCATGTTCTTTGTGCGTTGAAGAGTTACAGGAATCGTGGAAGCGGAAGATTGTGTCCCAAGAGCTGTGAAGTAGGCAGCCATCATGGATTTTAGCATCGCAAACGGGTTCTTTTTCGATAAAGCTCCACTTGCAGAGTATTGTAAAAGTAACATAGTAACGTGTAAAAGTATGATAAGGACAAATACTTTGGCAAATACACTGATAATGGTCTGGACTTGTCCACCGTATGTCATATTCGCAAAGATCCCCAAAATATGAATAGGTAGAAGTGGAATGATAACTTTAGAAATAACCAGTTCGATGATACTTCTGAACTCTATCATGGCTGTCTTTAATGTCTCGCCTTTAATCACCGACATTCCAAGTCCTAGAGTGAAAGCGATGATAAGTGCGGTCATCACCTCAAATGGTGCAGGAATTTGAAGCTCCAGGAAGGGGTTCAGCAAAGCTTCTTCCGGATTGTCCATCGCACCAGAAAGGCTGGCATTTTTTAAAAGAGATGGATATAAGGAACTTGCCGCAAAGTAGGCTAATGCTCCTGCTGCAATCGTGGAGAGATAGGCAATGGAAGCGGTGAGACCCAAAAACTTTCCTGCTCCTTTCCCAATTTCCCCAATACCAGGTGCAATGAATGCAATAATGATAAGTGGTATAGCGAAGCCTAGGAAGTTACCGAATATCTCATTAAACGTGACAAATATTCTCACAAACCATTCAGGAGCAAAACTCCCGATTGCCACACCTAATAGAATGGCTACAATAATCCTTGGTAAAAGTCCGAATTTTCTCATGGTGTCCTCCCTATAAATACAGTTGTCTATACTATGGTGAATATTGTACTATCTTACATAATCCACTGGTAAAAAGAAAGATAAATTTTTCCTCATTTTAAAAAACTTTTTTCCAATAACTTTTTTTCGGAGGAGAGTTTTAATCTTACAAGTATAAAAAAATGTTGAATGGGTACAATACTACAGAAATTCACCATAGTTGCAGCAAATCTTGTAAGTCTTCACCCGTAACAAGTATGACTTTTTAAATGGAAGTTACTAGCAAAACCAAATAAGACTTGATTTTTCGTTACATAACCTCTATGATTAAGTTAATTGTTTTTGTTCGGTAAGGCTGATAGAAGGAATTTACTTCAATGTTTTTCGTCTTGAAAGATTATGCAGAGCAAGAATGGTAATACAATTGTGGAATGATCCACTGTAGGAGGAAACATAATGTTAGAAGGTAAAGTAAAATGGTTCAACGCTGAAAAAGGTTTCGGTTTCATCGAAGTAGACGGACAAGACGATGTATTCGTTCACTTCTCTGCTATCCAAGGCGAAGGTTTCAAATCTTTAGAAGAAGGTCAAACAGTAACTTTCGAAATCGAGCAAGGCGCTCGTGGACCTCAAGCAACTAACGTTCAAAAGTAATTTTTGACGTCAGGTAAAAAGGCCCTCCATCCGGAGGGCCTTTTTTGCGTTGTTTTTTGTGGATATTTAAATTTCAACCAACCCTTCAATATATCAACTAAGTCCTTAAAAAGAGCTCCTAACTCCCACAGCACCTCATAATCAAAGAAAGAACTTCCGCCTCCACTATTTCATCAATTTAGACACCCCTACAGTGCTTCTCTACTATACTATATGGAATCTATTAAATATTACTAGTGTTGTAACGGAAAGCCGCAAAACATTAGAGGGGGAACTAGTATGGAAGTAAGGGACTTATTCAATTTGGAAAATAAAACAGCCATTGTGACAGGTGGAGGGAAAGGGCTTGGTGCCCAGATAGCGACGGCACTTGCTGAGGCGGGTGCGAATGTTATTGTATGTTCACGTGATCTGGTCACCTGCCAAAAAGTGAGCGAGGAGTTGAGAAAGAAGGGTGTAAAGTCGATGGCTTTAGCCTGCGACGTTACTGAAGAAGAAGAGATTCAATATGTTATTGACGAAACGGTGAAGCAATTTGGTTCTTTGGACATTCTAGTGAACAACAGTGGAACATCGTGGATGGCACCGACACTGGATTTACCGTCCGACAAGTGGGATAAAGTCATGAATGTGAACCTTAAGGGGCTTTTTTTATTCAGCCAAAAGGCAGCAAGAGTCATGGTGAAACAAGGTGGAGGAAAAATAGTCAATATTGCTTCAGTTTCAGGGCTGGGAGGTACAGACCCAAGTCTAGTGGATACGATTGCGTACAATACGAGCAAAGGGGGAGTCATCACCTTTACTAAAGACCTTGGAGTGAAGCTTGCCCCACATAATATCCAAGTGAATGCCATTGCCCCGGGGATGTTCCCGACAAAAATCACTAAAAGCATCCTTGAACATTCCGCTCCAACACTGAAAGATCAGATTCCCGCAAAACGATTTGGAGGAGAACATGACTTGAAGGGGGCAGCTGTATTTTTGTCTTCTAGAGCATCGGACTATTGTGTTGGGCACATTTTAGTTGTAGATGGAGGGATGACCAGTTTAATTTAGTTATGGAAATCAAAATTGAACATGATGAAAGGGTGAACCAACCATGTGGGGTTCCAATGAAAATAGAAAAGAAAGGAACAAAAGATTAAAAGTCAAAGCAGTTCAAGTGGAAAACCAATTAAATCGGGTGATAAAAGATGGACTCAACCGTGAATCCATTTTGCCGTTCATTGAAATGGAAAGTGAGTGGAAAGCTGAAAAAATTCGCAGGATTAGAGAAGAAGTGGAAGTTCTATCATTGCAATATAATTTCCCTACTAAAAATGATGTAGCAAATATTGCGCGATTGCTTCTTCAAATAGAAGAAAAAATTGATCGTTTGGAAGAGCATATGCATGAGACGGATTACCAAGCAGGTCAATCGGAAGTACAGAGGTCAAAAGCCAAGAAAAATATGGTGAAAATAGTATTGGAAGACATGATGCAACGACAAGCAATCGTATCCAAGCTCCCAGGGATCGATGCGAAAGTTGTCCGTCCCAAAGACGGTGAGCGCGGTGAGTGACTCTCAGATGGATACTTGGAAGAAAAAGATGATTCATTATAACGAGACGCCCTATAAGGATGGAGTTACCCCAAGAGAGTCTGTTTGGAAAAAGAATAAAGCGACCCTTTGGTATTACAAGGCACCTGAAAAAAGATACAACACCCCCATATTCATTATCTACTCCTTGATCAACCAACCCTTTATATTAGATCTGCAAACTGGCGGCAGTACCATTGAAGCACTTGTCCAAAGAGGGTTTGACGTCTATATGATTGATTATGGCAAACCGGGATTAGAGGATAAGGATATGACCCTTAGTGATTACATTACCCATTATATACAACCAGGCATGAAAGTGGCGCTCAACCATTCCAGAGCAGACGAAATTACAATCATGGGTTATTGCTTGGGAGGGACGCTTGCAGCAATCTATGCTTCCGTTGCGGAAGAACCAATAGAAAATCTTATCTTGTTTGTTACACCAATGGACTTCGAAAACCCTGCGTACTTTGACAAATGGGTCAAAGCTCTGCGACAAGGAGAAGTTGATAGTTTCAAATATGTGGAGGAGTTAGGAATCATCCCTGCTTCTCATGTGGAAGCTGGAATAAGAATGGTCACTTCTCCTATATATATCACTCCATACCTTTCTCTCCTATTAAAAGGTCACGATAAAGAATATATGGAAAAATGGCTACGCTTCAATACATGGACAAAAGGGCATATTCCCTTAACAAGCGGGGTTGCCAAGCAGATAACTGAGGACCTGACAAAGGATAACAAGGTGATTAGAAACCTTATGGAAGTGAACGGCAAAAAGGCAATGCTCTCCAATATTACTGCGAATCTATTGGTGGTTGGCACGGAGGGCGACCGTCTTGTTCCACTTGATCACATACTGCCAATTATGGATAAGGTATCTAGCGTGGATAAGCAAACTCACATTCTCAAAGGAGGACATACTGGAACGTCTGTGCATAATGGTAAACTTCCAGCCTATTTAGATCACTGGTTAGATGAACGCTCAAGTCCAATAGAACAATAGTAAGGGAGGAGTCAAAATGGATTTTTTGTATCAGAATTCAAAAATGGAATTGGATCCTTATGTGGAATACATGGGCATAGGAGCTACGGTTTTTAAGATGTTTCTAACTTATCTAAAAGAAAACCAATAGAGAAGCTTTTTAGAGCTTCTCTCAGACTGTTGACAAACTATAAACTAATTAGGTTATCTGTTGGAAGAGTTGATCTTCGTTCCAGGAGCTACGCTTTCCGCGGGCAGTCCGGAAGCCTCCTCGGGCTACGCCCTGCGGGGTCTTCCATGTCCTTTCCTCCCGCAGGAGTCTTCGCTCCTTCCACTGCGATCAACTAGAGTATTTCATTATTTTAAGCTTTGTCTACACACTGAGAGAAGCTTTTTAGAGCTTCTCTTTGTTTTGGTGTTTGTAATACTCTTTTAACAAGGTAAATAATGTTAAGTTTGAAGGGGATAAACATTATTCCAGTAAAGGAGTAAAGGTTTTTTATGGTATTATTAAAAAGTAGTAAAAAGCTTGTGAAATAAGGGTGTTTAGGCTTGAAAAGAGGAGAATTGCTACATGAAAAGTTTGGTTTTGGGTGGTTGTTCAATAGTGTTTAGTTGTAAAATAGCAAAGCATACATATGGAGTATAAAAAACAGACAGTTCAAATAATCGATTATAAAAGCTATAATGCTTATAGTACAAGTATTAATGTGCTACCTTTTCTAAAAAGTTCACGCATGTACGGCCATGTAACATCACCTGCCTTTTACTTTCTTATTATAAGGTAAGTCATGCATGATACGAGGAATTACTTGTCTCTTATATGATTATGAGGTTCATCCTTTAATAAGTGAAGGGAAGGGGTTGAAGATAATCGATATAAATAGTTTGTCTACCTTGAAAACTGATTCTGAAAAAGCAAAAGATATAACCAAAGGGTTTATCTTGTTTGATTCTGACCTAAGAGTCAGTTCGATTGATGATGGTGCCAGGCAAATCCTTGGACTATCCAATCAAGCTGTAATAGGTCGTTTTCTTCCTAATCTATTAAATAAAGATGCACTCGGAATATTACTTAATTATATAAACAGTGTAATACAAGAAGATCAATTTGTACAACAGGATATTAAAGTTTCCGACCATCCAGTTCAATGGTACAACACAACCATTTGCCCTATCTATAATAATCGCTATTCAATCCTATTAGTGGATAACACTCAGCAAAAAATAATGGAAGAATCGCTTGTAAGCAACAATGAAAAGCTCAAAGTCCTTTATGATTCAGCTTCCAAGCTGACCACGATGAAGAACCCAAAGGAATTGCTGGATTCGTTATTTGATAGATTATCTGAAGTATTGGACCTGGATATCTATGTGAATTATATATGGGATAAAGATCAGGACCGCCTTGTATTGGCAAACCACAAAGGTATCTGTAATAAGAAAACCGAACACATGAATTTTATTGAAAAAGGTTCTGCTATATGCGGGACTGTTGCACAGAATATGAAGAAAATGGTAGTGGAGAATGTAGAAAACTGCTCTAACCCAAAAGTTGCTCTCATTCGCTCTTTAGGAATAAAAGCATATGTGTGCGAGCCGTTAATATCATTTGGAGAGCTGGTTGGGACGATTTCTTTCGGTTCCAAGAAACGCACCACTTTTAAATCAGAAGAACTTGATTTAATCCATTCCATTTGTCATCAGGTTACCATCGTATTGGACCGCATGACAAAGGTGGAAGAATTGACTCAAAATACGGAAACGTTGGAAGTGGCAAATCTACATTTGATGAAAAATGAAAGAAAGTTCCGGGATATCTTTGAAGGGGCTCAGGTTGGAATCCTCATTATTGATAATGAAGGGAAAATTATTGAGTTGAATCCTGCTGCTGGATACATTTTAGGGGTTCATAGTGACAAGCTAAATGGAGTAAAGGTCACCACATTTGTCAGTGAAACGAACAAAGTTTCCTTGAGAGAACACGGGGCTCACCTTCTTAAATATGGGAAAGCGCAAGACAATGAATACATAATCATCAGACCGGATGAGTCAGAGCGAATCGTCAGTTTTTCTGCTTCAAAGAATATTTATTATGGGCATCATCTTATAATATTCCATGATTTAACGCTGCAAAAAAATATCCAAAACTCCCTGATTATAGAGAGAAATGAAGCGGAGAGGGTCAGTAAAACAAAGACGAATTTCCTGGCAATGATTGGTCATGAGTTAAGAACACCTTTAAACTCCATTATAGGTTATAGTCAGGTGCTTGAAGAAGACAAGAAGGATCCGCTGACAGAAAAACAAAAAAACAAGCTTGCAAAAATTTTATCCTCAAGCAGGCATCTGTTGCAATTAATCAACAATATCCTTGAGTTGATCAGAATAGATACAAAGCCCGAAACGATTAAAGCAAATGTAAAGACGGTGCGTATAAAAAAAGCGATATGGGATTGCTTACAGGCAAATAAAAATAATGCAAATGATCACGGAGTGACTCTTCATATTGAAAAAGATGTAGAGGATGTTTCCATAAAGATTGATCCCATTCGTTTTCAACAGGTATTGGTCAACCTATTAAATAACGCCATCAAGTACAACAGAAAGAATGGAACGGTCACGCTGTATTGGAGAGTGGACGGTAGTTATTTGGCCATTTTTGTAAAGGATACAGGAATTGGTATTCCAGTGGAACACCAAGAAAACATTTTTGAACCATTTTATCGAATAAATCATCCTGCTTATCATATCGAAGGTACAGGAATAGGTTTGACGCTAGTTAAACAGAACGTACTCGAAATGAAAGGGACCGTAGGCGTTTCAAGTATAGAGGGAACAGGGAGTACCTTTTGGATAAAGGTACCGATATAATACATCGAAAGAAAGGGGTTTTCTTCGATTGAAACCAATAAACGTTGTAATTGTTGATGACAATCAAGATTCTCTTGAAATATTAGAATTTTTTATCGGAGAGCTAAAAGAATTTATTATAGTCGATACGTGCAGGACCGGGGAAGAGCTGATCGATAGTGTGATGAAAAATGAGGTGGATCTTGTCATTGCGGATATTAACATGCCTGGAAAAAATGGCATGGTCGCAATAAAAGAGTGTCTCGAGTTTTCACCTAGTTTAAAATTCATATTCGTTACTGGGTATAATGAATTTGCAGTGGAGGCTTTCGCTATTTCTGCAGTTGATTATATTGTGAAGCCAATAGAGAAAATCAGGTTATACAAAGCACTAGAGAGAGCGAAAACACAGCTGATCAGCGAAAGGGTAGAGTCGGGGGAAAAGTCTTCAAACAAAAGATTATCTGTCCGTTCAAACAGCTCCTTCTACTATATACCTTTCGAGGATATCATTTTCATAGAAAAGTCGGGCAAGAAATGTATCATCTATACAACCAGCCAAGCAGTTGAAACCTATGAAAATATCAGTGATATCTTTGAGCAGTTAGATCAAACCTTTTACCGAACGCACCGCTCCTATATTGTGAATTTACGAATGATATCACATATCACACCTAAAAATGAGACTTATTTCGCCTATTTCAGTAATCTAGAGAAATATGCACATATCTCTAAATTGAAAATTAATGAAGTACAGGAACTATTAGCTCAAATCACGAAACCTTAAAATCATTCGTGGTTTGAGTTTTTCTTTTAAATGGAATTTAGGTAAATATCAATTTTTATAATAATTCCAATAATGTTCTATAATGCAGATATTATACAGTTGAAATGACAGTGTGGAGCATTGAAAAGCAATAATATTCAGCTAAAAGGTCCGGCGAACATTGGACAAATACACGGGATGTTCGTTAGAATATTTATTAAAGAGAGAGTGTAATAGAATATTCATCCATCGAATCCATTCACTTCACATGTAACATTATGGAGCTTGTTAATAAGATGAGGCTATCTTACTTAAAATTTTCACAAGCAGTGTATTTTTTGTTAGGAAGCTCTTTTTGAAAATTTAATAAGGTGGCGACATCAACTAAAGAGATATCCGTTATATGGGAGGGGATAGAATGGATTCACTAAGTGATGAATCTTTGCTGGAAGTATATGAAGTAGCTAGGATAAATGACCTGAATGGCGACTTTATAAAACTGATATTAGACGAATTAAAGAGAAGGAATATTGAAATTCCGGTCTCTCAAATATAAAAATATTCACTAAAAGATGTGTGCGAAAAGCCGGCATCTTTTTTTCTGCATAAAAATACTTTGCACCCAGAAAGGGGTCACATACTATGTACATTGTTCATTCTACATTCCAGGTTCCACCTGAAAAGGCTGATGAGGTTATTTCGATTTATCATAATCGTTCCAGACTGGTGGAGAAAGCAGAAGGGTTTCAACGCTTTCTACTTCTGCAAAACGAAAAGAAAAGTGGAGAACTCACTGTTTTTATGGAGTGGGATTCCAAAGAGCATTTCCTTGCTTGGGTAAGCAGTGAAGATTATAAGCGCATCCATGAGCTTGAAAAGAAGTATCCTGATCAAGAATTGGCTGCAATCATCCCAACCATCACTAGATATAAGGTGGTGTCCACATGACAAATCTGATAATGACACCGACCGTCCAAAAAATAAAAGCGGACATAGGTGACTTAGTTGTGACTCCTATTGTGGAAAAAGTGGTGAATACCATGTACCGGGACTTCCCTTACTTAAAGGAAAAGTTTGGAGAGAAAGGCAAAGAGAGAACGATAGAAGATAATTTCTACCATTTTCTATACCTCCATACAGCATACAAGCTGAAGGACACCCAAACCTTTGTCGAATACACCATCTGGCTCAACAGTGTGCTCGTAAGCAGAGGCTTGAAAACGGACGTGATTATCTATAATTTCGAAAAAATCAAAGAAAGCATGCCAGGGATGTTGGATAGTGAGGTGGAAGAATACTTTCTGTCCTATCTGAATGAAGGTATCCTGGCGCTAAAGGAATATAAGCATCATAATGAGATTGAATAAGCGGGAAGGACAGTGTTGAGAAGAGGACACTGTCTTTCTTATGAGTGGAGCTGATGTGATGTGAAAAGGTATAAGGTTTTCTTTTATGGAATTGGAATTGGTTTCCTCGTTTGCACGCTTTATTCGCTTTATATTTATCTTTCGGATCCAACATGGGGAGATCTTACCTCCATAGCTGCTTTCATGGTTCTCTTCCCTGCCACGATCCTAATTTCATTGATTATACAGGTAACGGTCCTTTTACTTTCCAATAGGAAAAAATGATAGGGAAATTTCACAGGATTGTCATGGGTAAGTGGAAGAAACATGCAAGAACTATTTTATAATAGATGATATCTTGTATGGCAAAGGATGGCTGATAGAAAATGACAAACACTACAATTGGCAGGTTTCGTATGATGGGATTAATAGAAGGCGGTTCGTTGCTTGTCCTTCTTTTCATAGCAATGCCTTTGAAATATGGTTTCGACATCCCGCAAGCAGTAAGTGTCGTCGGGGCCTTACACGGCTTTTTGTTTATCACATATATTCTTTTCATTGCATATATCACGTTTAAAATAAGATGGTCTATACTATGGGCTGTAGGCGCTGTGGCTGTTGCTTTCATCCCGTTTGGCAATTTTGTGTTTGACAACTATCTGAAGAAATCTTCTCTTGTAAACTGACTCCGCTGGGTGGGAGTCAGTTTTTTTTGTTAAGTAAAGAAAGTATAAAATACGACGGTTGTATAAATGTTCCAATAGAAAAGCAGGATTTGAAGAATGAAGACCTCTGAGAGGCGGACATCAAGTGAGAGAGGTCTTCATGAATTGAATTAGTAGCGCCCATTAAGAAGCGCAGGCATTGGTGGAAAAGAACTACCTTTATACAAACGACTGTTTTTTTGCCCTATTTTAATGCATTGAGTAGTCGATATTCGTTCTAGGTGCTTCGCTTTACACGGCATTATTGGCTATAATGAATAGAATCTAGTTATCGTATTAAAGGAGTAGTTGCTTTCGTGAAGGCTGGTCGGGTATTATCGATTATTGCATTTTTTTCGTTATATAATATTTTGATGATTTATCTCGGTTGGAATGGGTTGGTATGGTTAAAGGTAGTGTTCTCATTCAACCAAGAATTTTTGTATTGGTTAGCCATCGCCATTTTTTCCTATGCTTATATTCTAGGAAGAATGGTAAAGTCGCTTTCCTCGCTATCCATCGTGGGTTCGATATGGTTTGGGTATATCCAGTATGGGTTGCTTTTGTTCCCGGTAGCTAACCTTGCTATCTTGCTACTTGGTTTATCGGGAGTTGAAAGTGAGACTGCTATTGTCTGGGTTGGGACGATCACCGCTACTTTGCTTACTGGTATTTTTGCCTTTGGTATATATAATGCATATAGCCCGGTCATCAGAAAATACGAAGTGACCATCCCAAAAAAGAATAAATGGGAAAAACTTCATATAGCTGTTGCATCAGACATGCATTTTGGTAAGTTATCAGGTGTTGCTCATGCCAAAAGGTTGATAAAAACGATAGAACGCATTAAGCCCGATATCATTTTACTGCCGGGAGATATCATTGATGATGAGCCGGAACATTTTCAAAAGAAGAATATGGGAGCTATCATGAAACAACTCCGTGCCCCACTCGGTATATATGGCGTTTTAGGAAACCATGAATACTATGGAAGAGAGATCCCAGAGTTTCTAAAAGAAATGGAGAAGGTGGATATCCGCATTTTGATGGACGAGGTCATTCAGGTAGAAGAAAGTATTTATTTGCTCGGCAGGAAAGATAAAACGGATTCAAGGAGGAAATCGTTCCAACAACTGGTGAAAGACATGGAATTAGACAATACTATACCCCTGATTGCGATGGATCACCAGCCTGCAGAGTTTAAGGAAGCCCAGGAGAGTGGCGTGGACCTTATCGTATCCGGCCATACCCACCGGGGACAAATGGCACCAAACCACCTGATTACCAAAAGGCTGTTCGAATTGGATTGGGGCTATCTGAAAAAAGGTCAGATGCATGCATTTGTCTCATCCGGCTTCGGCTTTTGGGGGCCGCCCTTGCGTATAGGCAGCAGATCGGAAGTAATGGAGATCGCCGTAAAATTTACAGAAAAAGAAGGGTTTTCAAATCATGAATAGAACTTTCCAGAAATTTATGCTTGGAGAAGAGATCATTAAAGCATTAACAAGTCTTAACTATATAGAGCCGACTAATGTCCAAAAAGAAGTAATTCCTATTGCCCTGAAGAAAAGGGATATTATTGTGAAATCGCAAACAGGCAGCGGGAAAACAGCTTCTTTTGCTGTTCCTCTCTGTGAGCTTGTCCAATGGGAAGAAAACAAGCCACAGGCTTTGGTGCTTACCCCAACTAGGGAACTTGCTGCCCAAGTGAAGGACGATATAACGAATATCGGCCGCTACAAGAGGGTCAAAGCTACCGCTATTTTTGGAAAGCAATCCTTTCATAAGCAAAAGCTTGAATTGAAACAAAAGTCTCATATAGTGGTAGGTACACCTGGTCGAGTACTGGATCATCTTGAAAAAGGTACGCTTGAGGTGGATAAACTGATGTATCTAGTCATTGATGAAGCGGATGAGATGTTAAACATGGGGTTTATCGATCAAGTGGAGGCAATCATCCAAAAGCTTCCCGAGAAACGGGTGACCATGTTGTTTTCCGCAACCTTGCCGGAAGACATCTCACAATTATCCAAAGAATACATGACAGATCCTGCTTTTATTGATATAAAAGCCGAGGGTATTACAACACAAAGGATTGAGAATGTTGTATATGAAGTAGAAGAAGAAAAGAAATTCGCGATATTGAAGGACATTACAGTAGTGGAAAACCCTGATAGCTGTATAATTTTCTGCGCTACCCAAGAAGAAGTGGAAAGGGTTTTTCGTAAACTGCACCGTGCCGGTTATCCTTGTGGTAAATTGCATGGCGGCCTTGTACAGGAAGACAGGTTTTCAGTGATGAATGCTTTCAAACGAGGGGATTTCCGCTATCTTATTGCAACGGATGTGGCGTCAAGAGGAATAGATATTGAAGATATAAGTCTAGTCATAAACTATGATATCCCTTCCGACAAAGAGCGATATGTACACCGTATCGGCCGCACAGCGAGAGCCGGGAAATCCGGCAAGGCTATCACGTTAGTGACGGAGCGGGAAACTGATCACCTGAGTGAAATCGAGCGTTATATTGGGGATAGGCTTTCAAAAGCTGAAGCGCCAAATCGGGATCTTGTCTCAAAAGCTGAAAAGTCTTTTTTAGAGAAGATAGCGAATAGGCCAACCAGAAAGCTAGAAAGAGGCGCCAGATTGGAGCAGGATATCATGAAGCTCTATTTTAACGGTGGTAAGAAAAAGAAAATTAGAGCGGTGGACTTTGTAGGTACCATTTGCCAAATTGAAGGCCTGACATCAGAAGATATAGGAATCATATCCATTCAGGACAATCAAACATATGTGGAAATCCTTAATGGAAAAGGGCCTGTGGTATTGAAAGAGATGAAGAACCGCACAATTAAAGGAAAACAGTTGAAAGTGCATGAGGCAAGAAAATAAATAAGTGCTTTACACAAAAAGCTCACCCATTCCACTAGTGGAAAAGGCGAGCTTTTATTATATGTTTTTATATCAAATTTCTAGCTGGTGATTGAAGCAAAGGGCGAAGACTCCTCGAAAATGCTACGCATTTTCTTCGTGCGATGTATCGCTGCCGGAGCCTTCCTTGTCCTACGGGAGGTAGCGATTAGCGGAGACCCCGCAGGCCTAGCCGAGGAGGCTCCGCAAGCGCCCCGTGGAAAGCGAAGCCCATTGCGGAAATCACCAGCGGTGTGTTATCGAGTCTATAATAATTAGAAAAAGAACAAATGAGCCATAAGTGCTGCAACAGGCAATGTAATGATCGTTCGTTGCAGGAAGATGATAAACAGTTCCCAAATGGATAATGGAATCTTGGATTTTATCAAGAGAATCCCGATCTCGGACATATAGATCAACTGCGTCAATGACATAACTGCAATGACAAATCTGGTAAGCTCCGATTCAATCCCACTTCCGATTACTGCCGGAAGGAACATATCTGCAAACCCCACAATCATGGCTGGTGCGGCAGCATGGGCTTCAGGAATCTGCAAGAGTTGAAGGAAAGGGATGAATGGGTAAGATAGAATATTAAAGACTTCCGTATATTCTGCTACGACTAAGGCGATTGTCCCGAGGGCCATCACAAGTGGTATCAGTGCCATCCAAATATCCACTACATTATGAATCCCTTTTTTAACGACTTGCTTTACACTCTTTACTTGTCCCGCTTTATCGACGGCCTGCTGTAGCCCCCATCGGAAACTCGACACCCCGCTTGGAACCTTCTCATCGATTTTTTGTCCGACAGGTTCATAATAAGTATCTTTTTTGCGGGAGAGCGGCGGTATTCTAGGGCAGATGACTGCTGCAATGATTCCAGTAACCACTACTGTAAAGTAAAAAGGTACAAACATATGATCAATCCCAATAAACTTGGCTATGACCAAACTGAAGGCAATCGAAGCAATGGAGAAGTTGGTGGCAACGACAGCCGCTTCCCTTTTCGTATAATAGCCGGATTCATATTGCTGTGTGGTCAAGAGAACCCCGACTGTCCCACTTCCCATCCATGAGGCCATGGCATCAATGGAGGAACGTCCCGGCAGCTTGAATAGGGGATGCATTACTTTTCTGACAAGCGTTCCAATGAAATCCATTAAACCGTACTCTAATAGAAGTGGCATGAAGAGACTTGCAAATAGGAACCATACAGTCAGAACAGGGATAAGGTCATATAGAACAATGACTCCCGTAAATTCGGATGTGATGAAACTAGGGCCAATTTCTGTTAACGTCATTACAGCAAATGTGGCCCCTAATACACGCAGTGCAAGCCATATAGCGCCTACGTTCAGTAAGGAGTCAAGAAAACTATCTTTTTTCAGGAATGGGACGGGTATGATCTTCACTAGTAAACTGCTAATAGCAGAAGCTACTAGAACGATTGTCATGAAGGTGGGAATCGCCCCACCAAAGGTAGTCAATACCCAGTCCGCCATGATGCCGAGTCCAATGGTCACATTTCCATTGAAAGATACCGGAATCAGGAAAAGAAGAATTCCCATAAAAGAAGGAATGGCGAATTTCAGGACTTGGGAAGTCGAATAGGTAGGTGCCCCTGTTTGTTTGGGGTAAGATGTTTGTTTGGCAGATTGTGTACTCATAGGCTTTGTCCCCTTTAGAATAAGTAAAATGATAGTTTATAATATTAATAAAAATAACATTATACGTATTTTTATACAACCCTGACTTTTCTTTTTATCTTTCTGCTTTGGATATTCATCGTATTAGCCGAATATGTTAAAGCATGAATAAAAGTAAAAGGAGGGATTTCTTGTTGTCTGGAAAACAGAAGCGTATAGTTGATAACCTGACAAAATACAAGGATGCACTCCCCATTCCGCCGGTATTAAAGCCTCTACATAAAGGGGGCGGCTTTACGTATTACGAGGTATGCATGAAGGAGTGCAAAGTGTCGGTGCATAGCGAATTGCCGGAGACGACCATGTGGGGGTATGAAGGAATTTTCCCGGGACCGACCATTGAAGTAGAGAGTGGGGAAAGGGTGTATATCAAGTGGAAAAACCAATTGCCTCCAGTTCATCTTTTGCCAATAGATTTTACGGTCCATGGCGCTCATCATGATGTCCCTGAGGTAAGGACAGTGGTCCATGTGCACGGGGCGGTGGTCGAGCCTGAGAGTGACGGCTATCCGGATGCTTGGTTTACTAACGGATTTCAGCAGGTTGGGGAGAAATTTGTTAAGCAGATCTATCACTATGACAACCCCATGAATGCTTGTACGCTATGGTATCATGACCATGCTATCGGAATTACAAGGTTGAACATATATGCAGGTCTGGCTGGCTTCTACTTGGTAAGAAGTGAAAAGGAACGATGTTTAAATATGCCATCAGGTAAATATGACATTCCTTTATTACTACAGGACCGGACATTTAATCAGGATGGTTCCCTTTATTATCCGAGACAGCCAGCTGAACATGTACATGAACTGGAAACCTCCATTGTTCCCGAGTTTTTTGGAAAAACAATACTGGTGAATGGTAAGGTCTGGCCATTTGTGGGAGTGGAACCAAGAAAATACCGCTTTCGGATATTGAATGGATCAAACAGCAGGTTCTACAGGTTAAGGCTTGATAGAGACCAGCTTATGTTTCAAGTGGGCACCGACAGGGGACTATTGCCACACCCGATCGGAATAAAGGAGATAATTCTAGCACCTGCTGAAAGGGCAGATATAATCATCGATTTCACCAATCTTTCCGGCAGACGGATTACGATGATTAATGACGCGCCTGCCCCTTTTCCAGATGGGGAGCAGGGAAATGAAGTAAGGGATGTGATGCAGTTCCATGTAACTTCCAAGCTTGCGTATATTGATACCAGTAGTATTCCTGCAGCATTGGAACAGGTTCCTGTCCTATCTGAAAATACCGCGGTCAGAAGAAGGTATTTGACACTCGATCATTTGATGGATCAGTATGGACGGGAAATCATGTTACTCGATAACAAGGGCTGGGACGCCCCAATTTCCGAAAATCCCAAGCTTGGGACCACGGAAATCTGGTGTTTTATCAACCTTACTCCAGATACCCACCCTATTCATATCCATTTGGTAGACTTTCAGATACTTGACCGACGCATGTTTGATGTAGATAAATATAATAAAGAGAAAATAATAGACTACCAAGGGCCAAGTATGCCGCCAGAACCTCAGGAAAGGGGAAGGAAGGATACCGTAAGGGCAAATCCGAATGAAGTGACGAGAATCATCATGCATTTTGGTCCCTATTACGGACTTTATGTGTGGCATTGTCATATGCTAGAACATGAGGACTACGAAATGATGCGGCCGTATATGGTGATAAGATGATCGATAAGATAGGCGGAATGGCTTATGGGAGAAAACTCCAAACAATTGATAGGTGCTTGGACACAAGCGATAGGTACGGTGGTTGCGGCAACTGGGAGTACCCATTCTTTACCCATTCATGAGAATGGCAGGAAAGGGTTAGGTTTGGTTGGAAACGTACTTCAAGCGACAGGAAACGGTCTTGAAGCTGATTCGCAAACGACACTGACTTACGGAAAGCTAGGGAATATGATACAAGCAACAGGGAATCTGACGGTAAGTACAGGTTTGGCCATTGATTTTTCTAGTGATACCGGGGAGAGGTTAGTGATAAGTGGCGATCTCATTCAAGCATTGGGGGCGATAACGGCTCTTGGAAGTGCAAACCAATACTATATCGTTATTGGCAACAGTCTCCAAGTGATAGGGAACACTTTACAGGCTATTGGTGGAGTGGGACAACTGAAAGAAGAAGTAAGAATGGTATTAGGTCATTCTCAGGTCAGTAATGAAGTTCTCATTGCGGTGGGGAGTTGGATTCAAGCGATAGGTACCATCTTATTGGCGATAGGTTTAACATTAGAATGGGATTAGTAATTCCCCGACCCTTTTGTACATCATTTGGGACCGGGGAATTTTTATGTTGTTATTCTTTTACGTTGGCTCTTTTCGGTCGTATACTTTGTTGCTTTTCCGTACTTTACAAACCGACCGTAATATTCCTTACTTTCGTGCTCTTTTCCCTGCAGTACTAAATATACTACTGCATTTTTAGAGTAAGTACGCAGTAAAAAGTCCAATTGCCGACTTTTTACTAGGGAATAGCAACGATCTTTGAGAAAAGAGCCTTCATGTTACACGCCAATGGTTTCTGCAATATTGGTTTGTCGCAAATAATCGGCCAAAAGCTCTGGAGTTGTCAAATAGAGGAGTCCATTTCCTTCCAAGCTTTTTGGATAGCCAAGGGGAATGGTTCTTTTAATTAGTTGGGCATATAGCTCAGGCTCAGAAAGTACTCGGCCAAACTCCTTTTCTGTAAGCTTCTTAATTAAGGCGAGCGCTCCAGCAACATGTGGGGCTGACATGGATGTACCACTGAAAACGGCATATCTCCCTCCTGGTATAGTGGAAATGATTTTTTCACCAGGCGCAACAAGATCAATTTCGTTATTCGAGTTAGTAAAGTAAGAGGATTTACGTTGAAGATTGATAGAACCGACAGAGATGACTTCTGTATAGGCTGCAGGATAGGAAAACTCTTCCGTATATTGATTCCCGTCTCCCTCATTACCGGCGGCGCATACGACGAGAATGTTATTGGAAATGGCTGCTTTGATTGCATCGTGAAGTTCAGGTACATCGATAGGTCCACCGAGTGACATAGAGATAATGTCCACATTCTGAGAAGCGGCATAATTGATTGCATTAATAATCCATTCATACTCGCCAGACCCATTTTTGCCTCCAAGTGCTTTGAGGATGAGTAATTTAGCCTCCGGGGCTACCCCGATAACACCTGAACCAGGATTGATTGCGGCAATCGTACCTGCTACGTGGGTTCCATGGCCGTTATAATCTGTAAAGTTTTCTGGATCGCCATTATCATCGTCCGTGAAGTTTCTTCCACCGATAACTCTGCCTTCAAGATCAGGGTGCTGTGTATCGCAGCCAGTATCGATGACGGCTACCACCACATTTTCCCCTTTATATCCAGCATGCCAAATGGCAGGGGCTTGGATTAGTTCGATGCCTTCAGGGATTTGATGAGTTTCAAATAACTGGTTTTCCAGTTTGTACGGAATTAAATGGACCAATTTCTCTTTTTGCATACAAAAACGCCTCCTAATCATTATTTTCAAACAGTGTGAAAAATAAAGAAGGTATTGCGTGTTAAAGTACTACTTTCAGAAGATTCTATCAATAAATGAGTAGAGTTTCAAGAGGCTAATAGACTAAGTGCTCTTTATGATTGTTGTGGTTGCAAGAAAAACTACTCAGTCTTATTTCCAATACGCCCCAAGTCTTATCTCAAAATATGGCTGAGGCTCATTATACGAAACCTTTTACGAAGGTAAGATAAAGACATAGAAGGGAGGAACAATATATGAAAAAATTTGGATTGTTTTTAGTAGGTGTCATCGCATTCTTTGTTTTGCTTGCCAACATAGGTCCACTATTAGGCTTGGCTGTCAGTTTGGTAGTCACCTATTATGCAGTAAAAGAATTCATTCGTACGGATTCAACGGGTACTAAATTCCTATGGGGATTCATCGCTTTCATCGCAATTGCTTTTTCCATCGCCAATGTCCCTGCAGTCCTGGCGGTTGTAGCAGCGTACATCTTATATGTCGTTTATAAAAACTGGAACAAGGCGAAAGAAAGTAGTGACATGATCGAAGCAGGAGACCCGTTCACCAACTTTGAAAGACAATGGAATTCTTTAAACAAATAATGCTGTTAAAGGAATCAACAGCGGTGTTTTTAAGAAAGTACCAAACAAATAATAAGGAGAGATGAACAGTGACAAATCTATTTTCACGAATTAAACAAACGATATCGGCAGATTTTCATGAGGTATTAGATAAAAAGGAACAGAAAAATCCTATTGCGATGCTGAATCAATATTTACGTGACTGTGAAAGAGAAGTGGAAAAAGTACGCAAACTAGTGGAGAGGCAGAACTTGCTAAAGGAAGAGTTTGTTCGGGAGCATCACCAGGCAAGCAACTTTGCTGAGAAGCGTAAAGTCCAGGCTGCTATCGCTGAGAAAGCAGGAGAGGCGGAATTGCTAGAGTTTGCGAACCGCGAATATCAGCAATACCAAGATCGAGCTGCCAATTTAAAAGTATCTTTAGAAAAAGTTACAGGGGATTTATCGAATCTTGAGCAGAAGTACGAAGAAATGAAGCATCGTTTGAAGGATATGTATATAAAACGGATGGAATTGATGGGAAGGGAAAATGTAGCGCGTGCCACCCACCGCATGAATCAGGTTGTGGATTCCAGCAAAGGGGACCATTCCTACACAAAGTTCAATGAAATGGAAGGCTATTTAGACCGCTTGGAGCATCAAGTGAACTCAGCTTATCACCGCAATACCATTGATGCCCGCATTGCGGTACTTGAAAAAGAAATGAGCCAAACAGAGGAAAAAACGCATTCTCTTTCTCAGTAAAAACTGCTATTCTAAAAAGGCGTGCATGTTATGCCTTTTTAGGCTGCATGCACTAATTAAAAACCAAAGGGAGGTGCAAGGCGCATGTTAAATAAGATTAAGTCGGATTACCTTAGCTTTATTATCTTTATGGGGGCTTTCATTTTTATTTTGGAAATCCTTTTCTTTAATACGGGCCTTGTATTTTCCTTCCTATTTTCAGGTTTCCTTATGTATATTGGGAAGAGAAAGTGGCATTGGTTAATCGGAAAAGCCCTTTTTGTGATCGGCTTGTTATCCATTTTAATCTCTATTTTCAATACGATGACTTTCCATTTTCTAATAGTTGCAACGGTACTGTATGTTGTTTATCAGTACCTCCAAGCAAAAAAGCACCCTGTCATGATAAATCCTGTAATTCGACCGGAGCGACAAGAATCCGTCATTAGACAACCACAAAAATGGTTTCAAAACAAATTATTTGGAGCTCAGAAAACGCCGGATCAATCCTACACTTGGGATGATGTGAATATTCAATGTGGAATCAGCGACACGACTATCGATTTAAGCTATACAGTACTACCAAAAGGGGAAGCGACCATTTTCATCAGGAATGTGATTGGTAATATTCAAATATTAATTCCTTATGAAGTAGAACTAAGCGTCCAGCATTCCGTAATGGTAGGCTCTACAACCATTTTGGAGCACGAAGAGAAAGGTATATTTAACCAGACAGTGCACTTCCACACAGAAAACTATAAAGAAGCCACACAGAAAGTGAAAATTGTGACCTCTGTCTTTGTAGGAAGCATAGAGGTGAAAAGAATATGAGTGTAGTAACAAGACATGTTCTGTATTCGACGCTTATCTCATTTACTAGCTTTATTGTGCTGGCTGTGGTGACTTTAATCTTCTTCCCGGTAATCAGTTTGGAAGCCTTGTGGATTATTAAAGTTTGGGATTTACCATTTATATTATTCACCACCATAGTGAGTATTGGGCTGGGCATTATTTTCGGTTTATTATCTGGACTCTTTTGGAAAAAGCAATGGAACATGGTTTTTGATGAATTAAAAGCGGTGGAACAAGGAAGAAGTTTGTGGGAAGCTCCTGGCAGTGGTGTTCAGGAGGTAGCCTCTATTGAAGAAGTAGTTTGGAAGCTACATGGACAAATTCAAGAACAAACAAAGCTCTCCCAAAAAATCGCAAATGAAAAGGCGGAAGATCTTGAAAACAGGATTCAAGAAATTGTTTCACAGGAAAGAAACCGACTTGCGAGAGAACTTCATGATTCTGTAAGTCAGCAGCTTTTTGCTGCCTCTATGCTCATGTCTGCTTTGACAGAATCGAGTGAGGACAAGGAAAAAAATGAGTCAACACAGCTTCGTTTGGTAGAAGAAATGATTCATCAATCCCAACTGGAAATGCGAGCTTTACTTCTGCATTTACGACCTATTGCTCTAAAAGGTAAAACATTGCAGGAAGGAGCCGAAGAGCTGTTAATTGAACTCATTCAAAAGGTTCCAATGAAAATAACGTGGAAGATAGAGAATTTTACTATTGATAAAGGTGTCGAGGATCACCTTTTTAGAATTTTACAGGAGACACTTTCCAACATATTAAGGCATTCAAAAGCAAATGTGGTAGAGGTTCTGCTTATTCAAAGAGAAAACCTCATCATACTCCGTGTTGTGGATGATGGGATAGGTTTTGTTGTTGAGCAGGCTAAGGCTGGCTCCTATGGGTTGCAAAATATGCATGAACGGGCAGTGGAACTGGGCGGTACATTAAAGATAGTCAGTGTGGAAAATGAAGGAACGAGACTTGAAGTAAAAGTTCCGAAACTAGATGTAGAGGGGGCTTGACCAAATGATTAGAGTATTGTTTGTAGATGATCATGAAATGGTAAGGATTGGTGTAACCGCTTATCTGTCTGCTCAACCTGATATTGAAGTAATTGCAGAAGCGGATGATGGCTCAACTGCCGTGGGGCTTGCCTTGGAGCATAGACCGGATATCATTTTAATGGATCTTGTTATGAAAGAAATGGACGGAATCGAAGCAACCAAGAGAATCATGGAACAATGGCCAGAGGCAAAAATTATCATCGTCACAAGCTTCCTAGATGATGAAAAAGTTTATCCTGCCCTTGAAGCAGGAGCAACCAGTTATATGCTGAAAACCTCCAAAGCAAGTGAAATTGCCAATGCAGTCCGTGCCACCTATAAAGGACAATCCATTCTTGAACCGGAAGTCGCGGGCAAAATGATGCAGAAAATGCGTAGAAAAACAGAAATCCTACCTCATGAGGAACTTACCAATAGGGAGATGGAAATTCTACTTCTCATGACACACGGGAAATCAAATCAAGAAATTGCGGATGAGCTGTTTATCGCCCTTAAGACAGTGAAGGTACATGTAAGTAACATCCTTGCAAAATTACAGGTGCAGGACCGGACTCAGGCAGTTATCTATGCTTTTAAACATTCATTAGTTCAATAATGGGTGTTTTTTTTTTATTTCGCTTATTGCCTAAGAAAATGATTATTAAGCTATCTATCTTCTTCTTATATAATGATTGATAAATCTAATGTTATGGAGGTAGTTGATGAATAGTAACAGTGGAAATGTTAAAGCGGTAACATCAATATTACGGGATGTTGAATATAACATTCGTGATTATGGTGCAATTGGTGATGGAAAAACAAGTAACACTATAGCAATCAATCAAGCTATAGACGAGTGTGCCGCTGAGGGTGGAGGAACCGTCAAGATACCGGCTGGAATTTGGTTGACGGGTCCTATTCTTTTGAAAAGTAACATAAATCTAAACCTTGGCGATGGAGCCACTATCTTATTCAGCAAGAATGTAGAAGATTATCCTTTGATATATTCTTCATTTGAAGGAAAGCAAGTAGTGAGGTGCCAATCGCCGCTTGATGCGGAAGGAATTGAAAACGTTTCCATCACGGGCGATGGTATTTTCGAAGGGTCAGGGGATGCGTGGAGGCCCGTGAAAAAATTCAAGATGACAGATATTCAATGGAATCAATTGATTCAAACTTCCGGTGTTGTTGATAAAGAACAGGAGATTTGGTGGCCATCTGAAAGTGCGTTAGAAGGAGCGGCCGGTGTTGCTACATTGGAAGAAAAAGGGTCAAAGGATATCGAGAAGTACCATAAGTACAAACATTTTTTACGGCCAAACATGCTCAGTTTCAGGAAAAGTAAAGATATATTAATTGATGGGCCGACCTTCCAAAACTCGCCAGCCTGGTGTATTCATCCTTGGCTATGTGAAAATGTGACCATTCGGAATATAGTGGTGAAAAATCCTTGGTACTCACAAAATGGTGATGGCCTGGATTTGGAGTCATGTAACGGTGCCTATGTAGAAAATTGCACATTTGATGTTGGGGATGATGCCATCTGTTTGAAGTCCGGGAAGGATGAAGAAGGGAGGATGCTTGCAACCCCTTGCGAGAATATTACCATCAAGAACTGTAAAGTCTATAGTGGTCATGGTGGCTTTGTCATCGGTAGTGAGATGAGTGGCGGTGTAAGGAATGTTACAATAACTGATTGTACTTTTTTTGGGACAGACACCGGTTTGCGTTTTAAAAGTACAAGAGGACGTGGTGGCACAGTGGAAAATATCTTGGTGGATAATATTAACATGCTCGGAATTAAAAATGAAGCTATTGTCTTTCATATGTTTTATGAACTACCCGAGGATGAAATAAAGGAAACCACTGCTTATTCCGATGAAACACCAGTATTTAGGGATATCACCATCAAGGATATAACATGTTCAGGGGCAAAGAGAGCAATTTTACTGAAAGGGCTTCCCGAGAAGCCTTTACACAATCTTTTGTTTAAAGATATCTATATTAAGGCTGAATATGGTATATATTGTTCCAATGTTCACGATACAGAATTTTCCAATGTTGAAGTGGATATTGTATCAGAAAACTCTATCGAATTAGAGGATTGTCAAGGAGTAACGAGAAAATAATTTTTATTACTGGAGGCACACAGTATGAAAAAAATTGTATTGCTTGGTGGAAACGGAACAATAGGAAACATATTATTAGAGGGACTCCAAAGTAAGTATGAGGTCATTGTCTGTGATAAGCAAGAACAAAAGGAGGCACCAAAATACATTCAACTTGATGCTACCAATTATGAGGAGCTTTTAGAGGGAATTCCCCATGATACAGATGTATTGGTAAATTTACTTGCTACAGAGACCAATCAGCACATCGAGGATATAGAACAGTTCAATCAAATGACAGAGGTCTTTTTCAAAGCTGGATACTATCTGTTGGATGTGGCGACTAAACGGAACATTCCAAAGGTGATTATTGCGAGCAGTAACCATGTAACAGATGGCTATGAAGAGCAAGGAAAATCCTTATTAGGAAGGAAAATTACCACCAAGGATTATCCATACTCTAAAGGTTTGTATGGGATTTTGAAACTTGCTTCAGAGAATGTAGGCAGGTTGTTTTCAGATGAGCAAGATGTATCTGTAATTAATTTAAGGATAGCATCTGTTCCTAAGGATGAAGTACAAAGTATAGAGGACAATGATAGACTAGTGCATACACTGCTTACTAGAGAGGATGTTGTCAATCTTGTTGAAGCAGCAGTAGAAGCAGATGTAAAGTATGGAACTTACTATGGTGTTTCAGATAATCCTGGTGCTCCATGGGATACAAGTAATGCTAAAAGAGAGCTTGGGTTCAAATCTGAGCAAAACTCCAAAGATATTATGGATGAAAGCTGACGGTAATCGTCGGCTTTTTTCGATGGATCACGATGCTGATTAACCTCTTATATCTATAGGAGGCAACTGAAAAACATTTTGCTTTTGATGGTTTTCTAGCTGTTGACTGGAGAAAAAAGCGATGACTCAAGCTGGGGGAATATCAATAATATCGAGACCTCGCAGGGCCCAGCCAGCCCGGAAAGCGAAGCCATTTGTGGAAATCAACAGCGGTGTTTAACCAAAACTTAGAATTATATACTTTATCAGTGTCCTCCATCTGGTGTACAGTATGCACCAAAATATCAGGAGCGTAATAGTGTAATCATTTTATAAGTTTCCTTCAAAGAATGCCTATGGTATCAATGGTTTTCACCCATAACATGAGCAATTGATTATATTCTAATTGAAAATTCTGAATTAAATTTACTTTAGACGATTTAAGATGACGCTGAGCAATCACAAGCGATCGTCTCAATTGATCAGAAAGGGGGAGTAGCAACTCTTAGAAATGAAAGCGTATTCTTTTATTGGAGTATTTGAAATTTTCACCAAAGATAAACTGTTTGTATACAAAAAGGACTTTTGTAATCTATCATTAAAGTAGTCAAGAAATTTACTTGGGGGTAATCAAATATGAAAGCAACTAAAAAAACTTTCGCCTTTCTTCTTCTTTCGTTGGTCTTGGTGTTTGTAAGTGCTTGCAATAATGAAAGCGCTTCAAATACAGAAATTGATAGTGATAAACCGTATACTATTTCTATCATGGCAAATCTTCATACACCAGAAGTACCACAGGATAAAATTAAAGAATTATTGGAAGAAAAGACAAACACGACATTAGAGTTTCAATGGGTGCCGGATAATAACTATGAGGAAAGATTGAATACTGCATTTGCCACTGGATCTCTTCCACAAGCGGTATTTATGAAAAATCAGACAACATTCAATCAGTTCAAGGATGCAATTCGAGATGATCAATTTTGGGAAATTGGACCATATCTTGATGACTATGAAAACTTAAGTAAACTAAAGGATCAGATTATCGAGAATACAAGGGTGGATGATAAAGTCTATGCCCTTTATCAAGGCAGGCCACTCTCCCGCCAAGGAATTATCTATCGTAAAGACTGGGCGGACAACCTAGGCTTATCAGCTCCTACTACCACGGAAGAATTCTTTGAAATGGCCAAGCAATTCACAGAAAACGATCCAAACAAGAGCGGCAAAAAGGATACAATCGGTGTTACAGACCGCAGTGACTTAGTATATGGGGCATTTTATACAGTGGCTTCATGGTTCGGGACACCTAATGAATGGGGCGAAGGAGAAGATGGAAAGTTAAGACCAGCTTTCATGTTCCCAGAGTACATGCAGACTTTGGATTATTTCAAGGACATGCATGAAAATGGCTATATGAACCAGGACTTCCCTGTAACAAGTAAAAATGATCAGCAAGCCTTATTCATCAATGGAACTGCAGGAATCTATGTAGGTTCTATGGGGGATGTACAGAGCCTCTATACTGACTTGGCGAAAGTACATCCTGATGCAGAACTCGATGTACACAATTATGTTGAAGGGCCACATGGTGAATACGGAATTTGGAGTTTGCCAGGCTACGGAAATGTCGTCATGTTCCCGAAATCCTCTGTAAAATCGGAAGCAGAATTAAAAAGAATTCTAGCATTTTTCAATGATTTAATGAGTCCTGAAGTCTCTAACTTGATTTTCTGGGGAATTGAAGGAGAGCATTATTCAGTGATAGATGGAATGGGACAACCAGCAGAGGATACGGCTAAGAATGACCGAGAAGTGAAACCATTCCAGGCTATTGAGATTGGGGAACCTGAAACAAACGGACGTTACGAAGGGTATCATACTTATGAGCCGAAAGCTAAGTCTGAAGAGTTATTTATTGAAAATGAGCAGTACTTGATTGCCGACCCAACATTGACTCTTGATTCTGATGCATTCTTAGCAAATGGGGAAAGATTGAGAACCATTATCCAGGATGCGACCTATCAATATATTCTCCGCCAAATCGATAAGGATGGATTTGAAAAAGCGGTACAGAGATGGTTAGATCAAGGTGGTCAAGAAATCATCGACGAATTTAACGAATCAGCAGGTAACTAGATTTAAAAAAGGACTGTCATGAAGATATGACAGTCCTTTTAGACTGTTGACAAACTATAAACTAGTTAGGTTATCTGTTGGAAGAGTTGATCTCCGTTGCAGGAGCTTCGCTTTCCGCGGGCAGTCCGGAAGCCTCCTCGGGCTACGCCCTGCGGGGTCTCAAGATTGTCGCTATCCCCCCGCAGGAGTCTTCGCCTTTTGCTCCAATCAACAGCTAGAAACCATAAAAAAAGATAAGTTATTAGGTTTTTCAGTGGCCTTGGCTACGCCCTGCGGGGTCTTCCATGTCCTTTCCTCCCGCAGGAGTCTTCGCTCCTTCCACTGCGATCAACTGAGAATTTCATTATTTTAAGCTTGGTCTACACACTGAAAGGACTGTCATGAAGATATGACAGTCCTTTTGCTATTGCTGGGTTCGAATTTAAATATGGATTTTTTTGAAGGAATAGGCAACTACCAGCTATGATAATCCGGGAAAACACTTTCAATAGTCAACGGCAAATCGTCTTTGCTTGAAAGGTCGGTTGCCCAGTCGACACGAACTTTATCTTCGGATTCGGCCCCTGGTCCCATGCATTCATATTCTCCATATCTGGCGGATTTTTCATTTGCTACGTCTCTCCAATTATCCCAGCCTTCCCTTTTAACATGGGGACCCATCCAAGTTCGAATGAAATAAGTGTGGGAGTAGGGCCGCCATGGTCTGCCAAGATAAACACTGTCCGCTTTGGCTGCACCAGTTAGACGGCACTCCAAGAACACAAAACCATATTTTTGGGTCTTTGGGGTGGAAGCTGCGGTAATGTAGCCCCTGCGCAAACTATGTATTTCACATTGATGAAATAAGGTAGTAGCCGCTCCAAAAATGAAGTCAATATCCCCTTCTATATAGCAGTTCTGAAAGAGTTGGCTTCCATGTGAGGTGTATAAAGTATCTTGATAACCTGATAGCCTAATATTCTTAAATTGATTCTGTCTACCCGAGACATATAGAGATAATGCTTGACCGACTATTTCTCCGAAACCAGCACTATTTCTGATTGTCAGATTCTCCAGTTTGATGTTATCGGCAAAAATGGAAACCACAGATGTTCGGAAAGTTCCCAAAGGGGTGCCGGAGGTATCTTTCATTTTTGCTGATTCGTGATACGAAATGATAGTTCCTTCTTCACTTTCTCCTATCAGCTTGATATATGGCTTATTATCTGGAATGGTAATTTTCTCTACATAGATCCCATCTTTGATGAAAATGGTAACAGGTTGAAGAGGATGTACCCGGACATGATTGATTGCATCTTGAATGTTGGTGAAATCTGCATTGCCATCTTTAGCGACCGATATCATTTGATTCAATGGATGGACCTCCTTTTTCATTATGGATGACTACTAAGATTATAAAATAATTTTCAGTATTTTCGAATAATCAATTTGTTAGGTATTAAACACTAACAGTAAGCATTCCAAGACCTTACCCCTCCAATGTACTGTATTGATTATAGACGTAATGTAAGCGCTTTTCTAAGATTTGAGTAATGAATGAATTTTTGCAATCCACATAGAAGGGTGAAAGGACTATATGAATAATAGGGGAGAGGTAGAGAGGACATGAAGACGGAAAATGACTTAGCACTAAATAGTAATCCTGTACCACCTAAGCTAGATCGTCGAGCAGAGTTAAAGAAGCAAATATGGAAAAATAAAATGATTTATTTAATGATCTTGCCGGGGTTGTTATACTTTTTCATCTATAAATATATTCCGATGTACGGATTAATCATTTCATTCCAAGATTACAAGCCATACTTAGGAATCCTTGGTAGTGAGTGGGTTGGGTTTCAGCATTTTACTCGGTTGTTCTCAGATCCGGACTTTTGGAACATATTCCGCAATACGTTAATTCTATTTGCACTAAATCTATTTATCTTCTTTCCGATTCCAATCATCATTGCGTTGATGTTGAATGAGGTGAGAATCGAATTATTTAAAAGAAGTGTTCAGACCCTTATCTATATCCCTCATTTCATGTCTTGGGTTGTCATTGTATCCATAAGTTTTGTCATGCTGACCTTAGACGGGGGATTAGTAAATGGAATTATTGAGTGGTTGGGATTTAATAAGATAAATTTCCTTTTGAATCCAGATTGGTTTAGACCTATGTATATCCTCCAAGTTATATGGAGAGAAGCCGGGTGGGGGACAATTATTTTCCTTGCTGCCATTGCAGCGGTAAATCCGCAACTTTATGAAGCGGCGAGAATCGACGGGGCAAGCCGTCTTCAGATGATGTGGCATATTACACTTCCTGCAATCAAGGGAGTCATCATTGTATTGTTAATTTTGAAGATCGGAGATGTATTGGAGCTTGGATTTGAACATGTATACTTGCTGCTTAATGCTTCCAATCGAGAAGTTGGGGAGATTTTTGACACGTATGTGTACCGCGTCGGTCTCCAGCAGGGGCAGTTCAGCTACAGTACAGCTGTTGGATTTTTTAAAGGAATAGTTGGTCTTATTTTGGTTATTGGTGCTAACTGGTTAGCCAAGAAGGCTGGAGAAGAAGGCGTATATTAAATGCCAAAGGAGGCGTAAAAAATGGTGGATGATAAAACTTTAGGAGGTCGTCTTTTTAACTACACGAACCTCTTCTTACTAGGACTTATTGCAATAATTACCGTGTTGCCATTTCTTCATGTTATCGCAGCATCTTTTGCCACCAATGCAGAACTGGCAGAGAAAAAATTCCTCCTGTTTCCAACGGTATTCAGCTTAGATGCTTATAGATACATTTTCTCAACTGATACCATCTTTAAAGCGATGGGGGTATCCATCGGTGTGACAGTACTAGGTACGGCATGGAGTATGTTTTTTTCCATCCTGACAGCTTATGGACTTTCTAAGAAGGATTTAGTGGGAAGAAGATTTCTGTTGTTTTTTGTCGTATTTACAATGTTATTCAATGGCGGGATGATTCCAACATTCTTAGTTGTAAAGTATACAGGTCTACTTGATACGTTGGCGGCGTTGGTCATTCCGGTGACATTGAATGCTTTTAACCTCATTATCCTAAAGAGTTTCTTCCAAAACATGCCTGATTCTTTGGAAGAAGCGGCAAGGATTGACGGGTGTAGTGATTTTGGGACGTTATTCCGTATTGTCATTCCATGCTCGATGCCAGCGATTGCAACTATTTCATTATTCTATGCTGTCACCTATTGGAATACGTATATGCATGCAATTCTGTATCTCAATGATGCATCAAAATGGCCGGTACAGGTCCTCCTGCGTCAAATTGTCGTCCTGGCAACGGGGATTAACTACGATGGATCCGAAATGATGGATGTGGCGCCACCTGAAATCACGGTGAAGATGGCAGTCATAGTGGTAGCGACCATTCCTGTTTTGCTTGTTTATCCATTCTTACAGAAGCATTTCACGAAGGGTGCCTTGCTTGGGTCTGTGAAGGAGTAAGAAATCTATTTTTAAAGTGGGGAGTGTTTGAAATGACTACTAGCACAGGGGTTATGGAGGGGCTTGAGAAGATAGATATCTTGTTTGAAGGCTTTTTTCCATGGTTGGCAGGACAGTATGATCCCAAAACAGGAGGGTTCTATTATGCCAGGAGTTCCATCCATCACAAACTTTATGAGCCAGACATTGAATCTACCTCCCAAGCATTGAACATTCTAATCCGAAACAATCTGCTAAAGGATATACCATCACAAATGGCAGATAAAATGATTGCTTTTTATCAACAAAAGCAAGATTCGATGACAGGCTACTTCTTTGATGAGAATCCAGCAATGAAAAAGGACGAAGTGATGGTGCACAGGGCATTAAGTTATTCATTTGGGTCATTGGGGAAGCTTGGCAGTAATCCACGCCATCCTCTCCCCCTGATGGCAAAAACGGCGCCGGCTTATGTAAAGACACCAGAAAGCTATTTGGAAAAATGGAAAAGCATCGATATGCGAAACAGCTGGCGCGGATGCGATTTATTGGGATCTTCTTGTATGTATATTGGAGAAATGAACGAAGAGGACAGGCGCCCTTTCCTGGAAGAGGCACAGAGGTATCTGGAGAGTATTCAGGACCCAGTGACTGGCTTATGGGGGGACGGCAGTTTATATGTGAGGATTTCCGGCACATTTAAGTTACATGGATTTTATAGCAGGTTCAACCTGCCGATGCCAAATACAGAAAAAATCTATCAAAGCTTGTTGACTTGCCTTCGTACCGAAGAAGCACATGACATGTGCTATATTCGAAATCCTATTAATCTTTTATCCTATATAAAACGGGACATTCCACATCAGGAACTGGAAGAAATCATCCAAATTACAGCTGAGAACATGAAAAAACTCAAGAGGCCTGATGGGGGCTTTTCCAGGGAGTCAGGGAATTCCCCTTCCGCCCCGAATGTCGCACAAGTGAAAGGCGAGTATTACCCAGATATGCCAGAGGCTGTTCATTTGAGTGAGGGCTTGTTTGAAGGGGATATGAACGCAAGCACACAAGCCGTTTTAATAAGATTGCAATGCTATGAGTTGGCAGGGGAGAGCTATCGGCCGATTTATGGGTCTAGTAATTTTTATAAACTCTTAAAGTGAGAGAAGTGTTCAGATGATCTTGGATAGATTTAAAGTATCGAAGGAAAAGAGATTTTCAGAACAAGCAGTCATTACCCTGGTGAACCAAAGCATCTTTCAATTTGGGAATGCATTATCGATGATTTTCATCAATCTGTATCTCTGGCGGTTAACGAACAGCCTATTGATTAACGGCCTCTTTAACCTGATCGCCATCCTTTCACAAGGGGTTATGACCATATTCCTCGGAAAAGTGGCGAAAAGGCGCGACAGGTTGACCATGTATCGATATGGTATTTTCTTAACCGCATTTTTCTATTTGTGTATTGTGTTAACCCAAGAATGGATGGTCGATTATTTCTACTTATTTGCCCTCTTGAAAGGGATATCCCAAGCAGCCTATTGGATTGGTTACTTCACCCTTGTTTATGATGTTTCCAATAATGACAATAGACATCGTTATTTGGGTTGGAACCAGATCACCATGAGTGGTGCGAATCTTTTAGGCCCTGCCATGGCAGGCTTCATCATTAGTTTATATACAGAGTTGACTGGCTATATCATGGTCTTTTCCTTTGCCTTTATAATGTTTCTAGTAGCGGCGTTGGGAAGTCTCAGGATGAAAAAAGAAACCACTCATCATAAAGCCTATTATATGAAGTTTCTCCCACTATTATTGACAAAGAAGCCGGGTTTTGGACTTGTGCTTCTAGGGTGGTTCATCATTGGATTCCCGCAAGGCGTGTTGATGTATATCCCACATATACTTTTGTATGATATTTTTCCTGATGAAAGTTTCGTCGGCTATATGAACATGTTGTTTTTGATGCTTTCCATCCTTGCAAGCTATGTTATTTCCCGCTTTGCAAGGCTTGATGCGACAAAGACATATCTGTTTGTAGCTGCTTTTGGGATGACCTTCTCCACGGTTTTTCTATTATGGGATATTTCCATCTGGACTGTTGTCCTCTTCATGTCAATAGGATCAATCTTTAAGCCATTACAGGCAAATACATATGCCGCACATTATTATAGATGGCTGGATCATCTGCCATTGAAAGAAAACTTCCGAGTGGAATCGGTGGTGTTGAGAGAATCCATTATAAATATTGGTCGAGGATTGGGCATTGTCATATTTATGATTTTCTCGGCAGAAATCAATCCAACAACCATTCCTTGGGTCATAGTATCGCTCATGGCAGTGCAGCTATTGATACCATGGATGGCAAAAGAATCTTAATAAAAGGAGTGAGGAAGATGGTTGGAACGTGGGAAAACGTAGATACTGGGGTGAAAAGAAAAATTTATCCGCCGGGCAAAACGCTGATGATGATGGAGGTTCACTTTGAAACAGGAGCCATAGGAGCGGAGCACAGTCATCCGCACGAGCAATTCACCTATTGTCTTAAGGGAAAGCTGGAGTTTAATTTAGGCGGAGAGAAAGTGCTTCTTCAACAAGGGGAATCGCTTTTCATTCCCGGGAATGTTGTACATGGGGTGAAGGCATTAGAAGCCAGTGCTTTATTAGATACATTCACTCCCTTGCGTGAAGATTTATTGGATTGAATGGAAGGAAGAGGCATGTTTTTCACCTTTATGACAGGTAAAACTGCCTCTTTTATTTAGATTTCTATAAATTAGGAGGGATGATAAGTGGTTGTATATGATATTACCACCTATGGAGCAAAAGGAGATAACAAGACCAATAACACAGAAGCAATAGCTAAAGCAATAACAGATTGTGCAGGGAATGGGGGAGGTACGGTATTTATCCCCGCGGGTGAATTTTTGACAGGTCCCATCGTGATGCAAAGCAATATCAATCTTTATCTTGATACAGGGTCAAAAGTAATTTTCATAGATGAATTCGATGTTTATCCTAGCGTCAAGACAAGATGGTCTGGGTATGAGTGCTATGGTTTTTCTCCGCTGATCTTTGGGAGCTCCTTAAAGAATGTGAGCATCAAAGGGCATGGTGTAATAGATGGTCAAGGTAAAGCTTGGTGGGAAATAAACAAACGTCTTAAGGAAGGAGAATCGATTAACACTGCAGTGACGAAGGAAATTCGTCAGCATAACGAGGCAATGCTTGAACCCCTCTCCACCAATTTAGTAGAGTGGGATTCTCAATTCCTTCGGCCGCCGCTTCTGCAGCTTATGGATTGTGAACACGTCACCATAGAAGGTGTCACCCTCCAAAATTCCCCATTTTGGAATACCCATCTTGTCTATTGCCGGGATGTCCAAGTCAGGGGGGTAACATTTAAGAATCCTTCTGATACTCCAAACGGAGATGGATTTGATATTGATTCTTGTTCCAATGTGAGGGTATCTGACTGTCATTTTGATGTCGGGGATGATTGCCTTTGCTTGAAGTCTGGAATCAATGAAGACGGGAGAAGGGTAGGCAAGCCAACGGAAAATGTGACAGTATCCAATTGTACGATGCTCCATGGTCACGGAGGCGTGGTTATGGGAAGTGAAAACTCAGGGGGGATCCGAAATGTGACAGTTTCCAATTGTGTCTTTATCGGGACAGACAGGGGAATACGAATCAAAACGAATCGCGCACGAGGTGCTTATGTTGAAAATATTCTTGTAAACAACATTTATATGGAAGATGTTTTTTGTCCGTTTTCTATCAATTCCTTCTATCGCTACGGGGTGGATGAGAATGATCCAACCATGAATTCAATGGAAGCAATTCCAGTCAGCGAAAAAACACCAATGGTGAAACATATTAGATTAAGTAATGTTACAGCGAAGAATTGCCGGGCGGCGGCAGGATTCATTCATGGACTACCGGAAATGCCGGTTCAAGATATCTCCTTATCTCATGTTCATATTGAGATGACGAACGATGCCAATGAGGCTGGTGGAGAGCCTGATATGGTCAAAGAAGTCATCATTATGGCCGGAGAAGGGCTGTATGGAAAATTCATCGATGGCATGGAGTTGAATCAGGTTCGAATTGAAACGAGACAAGGGCCTGCATTACATTTAGAAGAATCATCAGATGTGGGAATTCAAAACCTAGAGATGAAAAACCTACATGAAAATACACCTGTCATCATGCTGAAAAATGCAGAGGATATCTATATATCAGGAAGACAATCCGAAAAATTAATGGATAGCTATGCCGAACACATAAACAGTCAAATTAATATAGCTCAAGTACGATGAAGGGAGGAAGAGGATCTATGTGGAATCCGGATGGCTTCCTTCAAACTTTATACGAAGAAAGGCTTCAAGATCACACCCATCACTTTGATGTCGAATGGCAATCAAAGAAAAAAAATGAATTTCAGCTCCTTTTGGGAGATTTTCCTCCATTCGCAGACATGAAGCCAACTATACTGGAAGTCCGTGAAAACGAAGAATATACAAGGCTTCATCTTCAGATCACGACCTATCCAGGCTTGAAAATGCCATTTTACCTTCTCATTCCAAAGAGAGGGATAAAATCGAAAAGAAAACGTCCGTTAGTTTTGGCCATTCATGGTCATGGTTATGGTAGCAAGGAAGCTATCGGGCTGGATCCAGCTGGAATAGAGAGAAGCGAACCCGGCATTCATAATAATTTTGCAGTGGAGCTGGTTAAGAAGGGGGTACTGGTGGCAGTACCGGAACTGATTGGATTTGGGGATAGACGGATGATGAAAGATCAGCAATTTGAACCCACAGAAAAAAACTCATGCTTTCATCTCGCAAGTAGTTTATTGATGATGGGAAAAACATTGGCAGGGTTAAGAATCAATGAATGCAGAAGACTATTAGACTATCTACTCACAAGGGAGGATATCGATAAGGAACAGATAGGGATCATGGGACTTTCTGGTGGAGGTCTTGTAAGTGCCTATACAGCTGTTCTGGATGAACGGATCCAGGCAACGGTTGTCAGTGGATATGCCAATACTTTTAAAGGGAGCATCATGGATAGGAATCATTGTCTTGATAATTATATTCCGAACATTCTGCAGGTTGCAGAGATGCCGGATCTTTTGGGACTGATGGTACCAAGACCCCTATTCATTGAGTCTGGGATGGAAGATAAGGTGTTTCCAGTCAAGCATGCAAAGGAAGCATACAGCAGAATCCAAGAAATCTATCGGGCATTTGATGCCAATATGGCATTAGAAGTTGAATTTTTCGATGGTGGCCATGAGATAAATGGGAAAAAGTCCTATGATTGGCTAATCCGACAATTAACGTAAAAAGGACGTGTAGCTGGTGGGAAAAAAACTGCAAGATGCAAATAAGGTAGAAGGGGTATGGAATCCAGATTTAGGAAATGGTAATTATCAGAATCCAATCATCCATGCAGATTACTCAGATCCCGATGTAATTAGAGTAGGAGAAGACTTCTTTATGGTTGCCTCAAGCTTCAATATGTCCCCATGTCTGCCCGTTTTGCATTCGAAGGATCTTATAAACTGGGAAATTATTAATCATGTTAGTAGAACGTTCCCCTATCCGCGTTATGAGATGCCTCAGCACGGGGATGGCGTTTGGGCACCAAGCATACGATATCACGATGGATATTATTGGGTTTTCTTTGGTGCTCCAGATGAAGGGATTTTCATGAGTAAAACAAAAGATCCGTTTGGTGAATGGACCCCATTTCATCTTGTGAAGCAAGTAAAAGGCTGGATTGACCCTTGCCCATTTTGGGATGAAGATGGAAATGCCTATTTGGTCCATGCATTCGCAAAAAGCAGGATTGGTTTTAAAAGCATGTTGCAGATGATAAAAATGAAAGCTGATGGAACAGAATTGATAGGTGAAGGAACGATAGTATTTGATGGTAGTATCAACCATCCAACCATTGAAGGGCCGAAGATGCATAAGCGAAATGGCTATTACTATATATTCGCCCCAGCAGGTGGAGTTGCCACTGGCTGGCAAACTGTCCTTCGTTCTGAAGATATTTTCGGCCCATATGAAGATAAGATAGTACTTGCCCAGGGAGATACGGATATAAATGGTCCACATCAGGGGGCATGGGTAGAGCTGGAAAACGAAGAGTCATGGTTCATACACTTTCAGGATAAAGAAGCATACGGACGAATTGTTCATCTACAGCCAATGGGTTGGAAGGACGATTGGCCATGGATGGGGAATGATCTCCACTTTAAAGGTATAGGGGAACCAGTGAAAAGATGGAAAAAGCCTTCCGCTGGAAAGTCGAACTCTCCCAGGGTGCCACAAACAAGCGATGAGTTCAATAAAGCAGAGTTAGGTCTGCAATGGCAATGGAAAGCAAATTGGAAGGATGAATGGTTTTCCTTGAAGGCAAGGCAGGGATGGCTACGACTTTATCCTGCCAAAAAGGAGGCATTTATTCAGCATCAACCAAATGTCCTTACTCAAAAGCTCCCTGCAGAAAAGATTAATGTCACGATTAAGTTTGACTTCAACGCTGCCTCTCATGAAGAAGCATTTGGATTTTTGATTTGCGGGGAAAAGTATGAGGGGCTGTTAATGACAAAAAAGCACGAAGGCTACAGCTTATCTTTTCTGACAGATGAAAAGCAGGAGGATGGAATTCTAGTAAAAGAGGGCTCAGGGTATTTCAGGATAGAAGTAAAGGATAGAGCTGTTTGTCGTTTTGCATTTTCTTCTAATGGCATTGATTTCACCTGGATAAAAAGTGAAGTGAAAGCCTTACCAGGAAGATGGGTTGGGGCACAGATCGGCATGTTGTGTGTAAGCGAAAAGGAAAGCGATGGACACGTAGACATCGACTGGATTAGATTTGAACCCTTGCATTCAACAAAAAGGGAGGAAATACTCGATGAAAAAATTATTTGATAATCCCATTTTGCCTGGATTTTATCCAGATCCCTCTATTTGTAGGGTGGGGGAGGACTATTATATAGTGACATCCACTTTTGAATATTTTCCGGGCATCCCGATTTTTCATAGTAAGGATTTGGTGAATTGGCAACAGATAGGACATGTACTTGACAGGGAATCCCAGTTGGATTTAGACAGGACTCCAGCATCAAAAGGCATATATGCAGCCACGATCCGTTACCATGAAGGGCTCTTTTATGTGATTACCACCTTTGTAGTAAGTAAAACGGGTGCAAGGAGGAATTTCTTCGTCACGGCTTCCGACCCTAAAGGTCCATGGTCTGACCCTTATTGGTTGGAGGGAGCACCGGGAATCGATCCTTCCTTGTTTTTTGATGATGATGGAAAAGCCTACTATACTGGAAATCGCGTTCCTCCCTCCGGACAAAAATACGCTAAACACATGGAAATATGGATGCGGGAACTAGACTTAGACACCAATCAATTGATTGGTCCCACCTTCAACCTCTGGGATGGGGCGTTGAAAAATGCCCACGCTCAGGAGGCTCCTCATTTATATAAAATCAATGGTCTTTATTATTTAATCATTGCAGAAGGTGGGACTGGATTCACACATTCGGTGACGATTGCAAGGAGCGAAAACCTTACTGGTCCCTATGAAAGCTGTAAAATGAATCCGATACTTACCCATCGTCACTTGGGTCGCGATCATGCTATCACTAGTATCGGACATGCAGATATCGTGGAGACACAAAACGGTGAATGGTGGATGGTCTGTCTTGGTACTAGACCTTATGGCGGGGGTTATCGAAACCTGGGAAGAGAGACCTTCCTTGTCCCGTTCATCTGGGAATCAGGATGGCCTGTGGTAAATCCCGGCAAGGGGATGGTAGAAGAAAAGATGCGATACCCAGATTTAAAGGAGCATGCATTTCCCGCAATACCAGATAAAGATCACTTTCAAGATAGTATGCTTGGTATGCAGTGGAACTTTATACGCACCCCACGTAATGAATTTTGGTCCCTGAAGAAACGAAAGAGCAATCTTAGATTAAAGCTTAAGCCAGAAAAAATAACGGAGGAAGTAAACCCTTCGTTTGTCGGCAGGAGACAGCAGCATAAAAGCTTTGAAGCTTCCATCCTTATGGATTTCACACCTGAAAAGGAAAATGAAGTGGCAGGATTGATCCTTCTTCAAAGTCATGACTTTCAGCTACGAGTGGAAAAAAGCCTTACCCGGGATAAGGGGGAGATCGTGCGGCTTATAGAAAGAAAAGAAGGCATGGATCGAACCGTTGTGGAAAAACCGGTAGAAAGAACGGTTCAACTGATGAAAGTAGAAGCAATGGGTCAGGAATATAATTTCTATTATCGTGAAGAAGATGAAGAATGGAAGGAATTAGCTAGAAATATAGATGGAAGGATTTTAAGTACTGATGTGGCTGGAGGGTTTGTGGGGGCATATATCGGGATGTATGCGAGCAGCAATGGAGTGGAAAGTGACAACCATGCGGACTTCGATTGGTTTGAATACATCGGGAAGTAAGGTCTATGAAAAACCGGGCAAAAAACACCCGGTTCTTACATGCCAAATATGAATTAAGCGAGCCATTTGCGGACCGCAGAAAATGCTCGGCATTCTCAAAGAGTCTTCGCCTTTTGCTCTAATCCACAGGTTGAAACCTTTTAGGAAGTTTGTAATAAGTTTTTTCCCTTCCATAGTAGTTAATTATTTTTGCTGATGTAGTTAACAAAACATATACTTTCTTCCCTTTTTATTGAGCTCTTTTTAAATCTCGATACTTCCCTGGTGTGGTACCTTCTACTTTTTTAAAGGAGCGTATGAAGTTTTGTGAATTTGTGTATTTTAGTTTTTCAGATATTTCCCTGACTGACATATTTGTTTCCTCCAGCCACTGTTTTGCAGTTGTAAGTCGGTATAAGGATAAATATTCACTAAAGGACATATTTGTTTCCTTTCTGAAGATACTGCTTAAATAGTTGGGATTATAATGGAGTCTGGTTGCGATGGACTCCAGCGTAATGTCTGAATCGAATTCTTGCTGCACAATATGGATAATTTTGTCCGAGAGGTTTTTATATTGTGAATTTGTCCTCTCTTCCACGTTGTCAATTAATGGATAAATGATCATATCCTTAAACCATTTTTCAATTTCCTGCAATGTTTTTAATTCATATAATTGATCGAACATGGTCATCTTATATTCTTTTTTCAATACATCAATTCCAAGTGTTTGCATTAATTCAAGAAGATTATTTAGGAATCGAACGATGGAAATATGATATTGGGTATGATTAAGGTTCTTTTCAAGGATGACACGCAATAAATTATTCAGCTGCTCGTCCACTTTCTCTTTGTCACAAACCTTAATTGCATCAAATACTTCATTTTCAATTTGTTTTGGAAAGTAGGTATGAAAAGCGGTTCCACGTTCCAGGTTCTCAAAGAAAATGATGGCTTCACTTTCAAATTTAATCCTATATTTAAGGGCTTCTATCCCCTCTTTATAGGCAATATTGGTCTTGAAGATTTTTTCATATGGCAAACTTATACCAATACTGATAGGAAGGTTTAATTCTTCTTTCACTTTTGATTGAAAGGTTTGAGCGACTTCATTGACGAAGTGAGTATACTCTTCATCAGTTTCATGATTGGACATCATAACTGTGACTTGCGTTTGATTCATGACAATAGGAGTCATCCTGTTTTGGGTAGGTATCATGTCTTCCATCATAGTATTTATAGCAAATAGCAAAAGGTCTTCCTCTTTTACATTGAACATGGACTCGTCCAATGAGTCGATTTGAACGGTGAACACACATAGTCGCTTCCAATCATTGTTATAGCCGTAAGATATCATTTTAGAGTGGACTTCGTGTTCACTTACTTTCCCTTGCAACAGCTTCACCATAAAGAACTGTTTCAATTGGGTTACTTGTCCCTGTAATTTGCTTTCAAGCTGATCATTTTGATCCAGCATATAGTGGATGCGCTGTTCGATAAGGTCAAATTCATTTTTATGCTTTGCTCCAATAGGAACTTTGCTACTAGATGATACGATTTCCTGCAATCGGTGGACTGGTTTGTAGATTCTCCGTGACCCGATCAGAGATACTATTAGGGATAGAGAAAGGAGAATACAGCATGCAATTAAGGTGAACCACCCGATGGAGCTGGATTGTTGGTTTAAATTGCTGATACTTATTAATGAAACATAGGTCCAATTGTTATAATCAGATTTCCTATATGTTATTTTGTAAACGGTTCCATTCAAATCGATATTAAATTGCCCAGATTTATCTTCTGCTGCTTTCAATTCATTCAAATAATCCAATTCAGACAAGTCATCGGAAATTTTATTAAAACTACTATGCCCTACAACCTGATATTTGTCATCCAATACTATAGTAGTTTCTGTTTCTGGCTTTTGGCCCATAATCTCATTGAAGGTACATGCGGGTATTCTTGCTATTGCTAGTCCCGTTTTATTCGAGCTTGTAAAAGGAAGGTGTTTGACTAGATTGATGTTATAACTGCATGAGCTTCTGCTATTTGTAAAGACGTTCTCATTATTCTCTTCTAATACCCAGGCCGCCCCTTTTGGATTTGCTATATAGGTTTGATGAATCTTTTCATTCTCCTCAAGAGTCAACCTTTGTAGTCCTTGATTGTTAATCGCCCATTTCTCTTGCAAGCTCACAAGTATGATATCTTCAACGCCGGTTTCTTTTGTTTGAAGGCTGCTTAATTCTTGCTTAGCTTGATTATAAAGCTGAAATTGTATGGGGGTCAGAGGCTCCCTTAATATCTGATTGAGGTGATTTGTGGAAACAAAATAGGTTAAAGAGTGATCGACAGTCTTTAAAACCTGTTCAATGTTTGTCTGAACCTGAAAAATGCTTTGTTGCTTTTCTTGTGCAACATTTTCCTGAATGACTTCTGAGGACCTCAGGTAGGAAAATAACCCGACAATAATTACTGGTATCGTAGCCAATAAAAGGGTAAAGGTTATTATTTTGTAGTAATAATTTTTTGGCGCGCCAGACATAACAACCCTCCAATAATAATCTGAAAATTTCATAATTATAAACTATTATAAGCTATTTTCCCTATAAATCTACATAATCATTTTCTAACATTGGGTTCATTAGGTCATATCATTTGATAGAAATGGCTCTATGATGCTGTTTTAGAAGGTTATCATTTTATGATTGTATCGGTGATAAAAAAAAAGAGATAAGTTAGAACTAACAAAAGGCAGAAATATCAAAAAATAAAATTCCAGTCTGCCTTGACTAGTAAAATGACATCGCTTACAAAACAGAAAAGGAGAATGAATATGTCCGAAGTCATTAAAGTGAAAACACCTTTATACTATGCAGCAAAAATAAGTGAAACGCTGATGAATAGTTATACTGCACCAGAACTACCGCCGGCAAATCGCTGGCATTATCACCAGGGAGTTTTTCTTTGTGGGATGCTTCGCATTTGGGAGCACACTGGAGAGGAACAATATTATGAGTATGTAAAATCATATGTCGATCATTTAATAGATGAATATGGAAACTTCTACTTTGCCCGCGATGAATTGGATGCCATTCAGGCAGGACTTCTCCTATTCTCCATTTATCAACGTACCGGAGAAAAAAAATATGAAATGGCAGCAAAAAAACTTCGAGATCTATACCCTACTTTGAATTTGACGAGTGAGGGAGGATTTTGGCATAAAGATAAGTACCCTTATCAGATGTGGTTGGATGGCTTGTATATGGGAGGGCCATATGCATTGACATATGCCCGTACATTCGGGGAGCCAGAGCTTATAGATATGGTCCTTCATCAAGAACAGCTGATGCGGAAATATACAAAGGATGACAAAACAGGACTCTATTATCATGGATGGGACGAAAAGGGTGCACAGCCATGGGTGAATAAAGAAAACTATTGTGCACCTGAATTCTGGGGCCGGGCGCTTGGATGGTATGGCCTTGCTGTCATTGACATGATAGACCTTTTGCCAGACGGACATGCAAAACGTGATGAATGGATCCACGTCGTCCAAGACTATGTGAAAGCAGTCTCTTCCTATCAGGATAAAAACAGCGGATTATGGTATCAGATAGTGGATAAAGGACACTTGGAGGATAACTGGCTGGAAACATCGTGCTCAAGCCTATTCGTCTATACCATTGCCAAAGCTGTTACAAAAGGATATGTAGGCAAAGAATATGCGGAAATTGCCAAAAAAGGATTCGAAGGAATGATCGTCCACAAAGTGGAAGTAACGGAGAGCGAAGAAGTGGTATTAAAAGATATTTGTATTGGCACTTCCATTGGAACGTACGACTATTACGTGAATCGCGAATGCAGCCAAAACGATTTACATGGTGCAGGCTCCTTTATCTTCGCTTGCTTGGAAATGGAGAAGCTGATCGGATAACAAATTGTTGGAGGGAGAGCAATGAAAGTCATGGAGAATAGGCCCTTCTTGTTCAAGGGGTTGATAGCGGCAATCCTTCTCCTTATGCTTACAGCTTGTAAGGGGAAGGATGATGGATTTCAAATCTTGGTTTATACAGATCTCCCTCAAGATTCTGTTTTGACTGGAAAAAATAAGTTGGGTAATGGCAAGTTCGTTGATCAGGAAGTTCAACTCCAATTATATCCGGGAATGCTGGAAAGGCTCATGGTGGATATCGTCAGTCATACAGGGGATATCCTGATTATAGAAAAAGAAATGCTACCTTCCATTCTAGACCCAATCGGTCTTGAGGCACTTGATGTGGTAGTGGAGGAGGGTGGAGAGAGGATCCAAAGCGAGTTGAGGGCAGAGGATGAAGGTGGGATGGAACGTATTTATGCCATCCCTATTCCAATGGAGCATCCAATTTTCAATGGGGTGCCGATCCAGAATGAGTTGGTGGCAGTCGTCCCCAAATATGGTGATGATCGAGAAAAAGCTTTAACTATACTCCGTCAATTTATGGTGGATGCAAGGCTGGTGCAACCATGAAAAGATATGCGGTTTGCGGAATCAGTAATCGAGCATTGAACATGTATATAAATCCTTTGCTATCGACCTTTTCATCCACGAATAAAATCGTTGGACTACTTGATAGTGATCCATTGCGTTTTGAAGTGTGTAGGAAGCAGTTTCCGGAACTGGTTAATCATCCTTGCTATGAACCAAGCGCTTTCCATCAGATGGTGGAGGAAACAAAACCCGATGCAATCCTTGTTGCTGGCAGAGATGATACCCACTTTGATTATATTGAACTTGGACTACAACATGATTTGGAAGTCATTACGGAAAAGCCGATGGTAACGACCTTGGATAATGCAAATCGAGTTTTAGCTGCGGAACGAAACAGCAAAGGAAAAGTGATCGTCACCTTTAACTATCGCTACAGCCCCATACACAGGAAAATCAAGGAATTAATTCTTGAGGGCAAGGTGGGGAAGGTGACGTCCATTGACTTGAACTGGACCATCGACACCTACCATGGAGCCAGCTATTTTAAAAGATGGAACCGTAAAAGGGAATTTTCAGGTGGACTTTCCATTCATAAATCATCTCACCATTTTGATCTTGTGAATTGGTGGCTTGACCAAGTACCAGTTCAAGTTTTTGCATACGGTACCCTTCATTATTATGGGAAGGAAGGGGAGCATAATCCATCTAAGGTCGATGGGAGAAACTGCCTTACCTGTTCAGAAAAACATAACTGTGCCTATTATTCACGCTGGAATTCGAGAAGCAGGAACAATGGGGTGAAAGATGATCACCTTCAGCAAAACGTAAAGCCTCAAGAACTTTATACAGACTACCGACCAGATGCTTGCATCTTTGATTCAGAAATCAATATAGAAGATACGTATACAGCAATGGTGAAGTATAACCAAGGAGGCTTGCTTAGTTATTCTGTTAACTTTTCGGCACCATATGAAGGATATAAGTTAGCGATCAATGGCACAAGAGGAAGGCTCGAAACAACTGAGTTCCATGAACCAAGCCGCATTCCATTCCCTATACCAGCGCAGCAGACGATCGATTATTATCCCCTTTTCGGTTCAAAAGAAATCATCCATGTTGTACATACAGATGGCGGGCATGGAGGAGGAGATCCTTTGCTTTTAGAAGACTTATTTTTAGGTCCAGACCCGGCCAGACCTTATGAAATCCTGGCCGGGGCAGAGGCAGGAGCCTATTCCATTGCCGTTGGAGAAGGAGTGTGGCGTTCTTCTCAAGAAAACAAACCAATCGATATTAGTGAATTTTGTTATAAAAAGTAGGAAAGGGTGAGCAATGGTGGATATGGGTGGCCTTTGGGGAGGATTTTATTCAATAAGTCAAGTCATAGCCAGGTTGGCATACCTCAACTTGTTATGGATTGGATTTACATTGCTTGGGGGGATCGTATTCGGCATCATGCCTGCAACCATCGCGGTCTATGCCATCATCAGAAAATGGAGGCAAGGAGAAAATGATCTGCCGATTGTAAAGGCGTTTTGGCGTTTTTATAAAAGGGAGTTTGTGAAGGCGAATCTCCTTGGTTTGGTGCTTGCAATTTTTGCTTATCTCCTCTATTTGAATCTATCCCTACTCGAAGGAGGAGCAGTACTTTTCCTAATCCTTAGATATATTCTACTTTTCAGCTGCATTTTGTTCTTTATGATGGCACTGATGATCTTTCAAGTATATGTGAATTATAAGCTATCATTCTGGCAATATTTCAAATCTGCACTGTTAATAGGGTTGACCTATCCGCATTTCTTATTATTGATGGTGGTGGGAATGATCATCTTGCAGTATGTATTCATGCTTATTCCTGGCATCATCCCGTTTTTCAGCATCAGCATATTGGCTTATATGATGACATTAGTTGCGGATATCATTTTCAACAAAATAGATAGGAAAGAAACATCCAAGGAAAAACACAATGAGGTAGTTCCAACTTAAGCAAAGGGAGGCAGGAAGGTGAATAACGTAAATGAATGGTTTTCTTTAAAAGGAAAAACTGCCCTTGTTACCGGGGCAAGGACAGGTATTGGACAAGCGATCGCAATTGGATACGCGAAAGCTGGGGCCAAGGTAATCCTTGTCGGTCATCGGGATAATATGCAAGAGACCGAATCGGAAATAGCACACTTCGATGGTAGATATGAAACATACTTAATGGATTTGTCCAAGGTGGAAGAATTAAAAGGGAAGTGTGAGGAGATACTTTCCTCCCACAGCATTGATATTGTCGTGAACAATGCTGGTGTCATCAGAAGGGAACCTGCTGCTACACATTCTTTAGAGGATTGGCAGGCGGTATTGGATACCAATATCAATTCCGTGTTTCTTCTCTGTCAGGCATTCGCAAAGCCGATGCTGGACCGGAATAATGGAAAGATCATCAATATTGCCTCCCTATTATCGTTTCAAGGGGGAATCACCGTCCCTGGATATGCCGCAAGTAAACATGCCATTGCCGGGTTGACAAAAGCATTGGCAAATGAGTGGGCGTCCTCGGGGATACAGGTAAATGCGATAGCACCTGGATATATTGCAACCAATAACACAGAAGCACTCAGGAATAACGAAGAACGAAATGCTTCCATCCTTTCCAGGATCCCAGCTCAGCGATGGGGAAAGCCCGATGATTTAGTCGGTGCGGCAATATTCCTGGCATCAGATGCTTCTGATTATGTGAATGGACATGTACTCACCGTAGATGGCGGATGGATGGCAAGGTAAAAACTAAATTTAATTAAAAGGAGAGATAAGGAATGGAAGTAAGATACGCAGGTAGTCCGATCGAAGCGAAAACTTTTACAACAGAGCGTCTAAGAGAGGAATTTTTAATAGAATCATTGTTTGTACAAGGAAAACTCAAGATGGTCTATTCCCATTATGATCGTGTCGTGATGGGTGGAGCGATTCCAACAGATGCACCATTGAAGCTGGAAGGAAGCCAAACGCTTCAAACGGAATATTTCCTGGAGCGAAGAGAAGTGGGCATCATCAACATAGGGGCAAAAGGTAAAGTAGTGGTGGATGGCGAGGAGTATGAATTAAGTAAGCGTGACTGTCTTTATGTCGGACTTGGAAAAGAAGAGGTTACTTTTCATAGTTTAAACAGCTCCGAACCTGCGAAATTCTATCTTGTATCATCTTTGGCACACAAGGAATACCCTACTCGGATATTACCAATTGAAGACGCGGAACCGGTTAGACTGGGTTCTGACAGTGAATCTAATAAAAGGACGATTTATAAATATATCCATGAAGAGGGAATACAAAGCTGTCAATTAATGATGGGGATGACATTGCTTGAGCCGAATAATATGTGGAATACGATGCCGGCACATATCCATGACCGTCGTATGGAGGTATATCTATACTTCGATATGGAGGAGGAATCAAGGGTCTTTCATTTAATGGGTGAGCCTAGCGAGACGCGTCACCTTGTGGTGAAAAATGAACAGGCAGTCATTTCTCCGCCATGGTCCATCCATTCTGGTATGGGCACGAACAATTATACGTTCATTTGGGCAATGGCAGGCGAAAACTATACCTTCAAGGATATGGAATTTGTCAAAATGGAGGACTTAAAATAATTGGCTGAAAAGGAGATCGAGAAGCGTGCTCTCGATCTCTACTACTATCCAAATGGATAGAAATGGGAAGGGGTAGGCGAATGGATGTTGTGACAATAGGAGAATCCATGGTGCTTTTTACACCAGACTCTTCTCCGCTGATGAGATACTCCCATACGTTCTCTAGGAAATTTGGTGGAGCGGAATCCAATGTGGCAATCGGGCTTGCAAGGCTGGGGCATCATTGTGGTTGGATCAGTAAAGTGGGAAATGATGAATTCGGAAAAGCGATGGTAGGTTTTATCCGCGGGGAAGGTGTGGATGTAAGTCAGGTCACCTATAGCGATGAGGCTTCTACAGGATTGTACTTTAAAGAAGTTCGACGCGCAAGCGATGTTAGAGTGGAGTACTACAGAAAAGGATCGGCAGCTAGTACCTTGCTGCCAACGGAAATAGATGCATCCTATATTGCTACTGCTAAATACCTTCATCTTACAGGTATTACGCCTGCATTGAGTGATTCCTGTTATGAAACGGTGAAAAAGGCGATTGAAATTGCCAAACAGCATGGTGTGAAAGTTGTATTTGATCCGAATCTTCGCAGAAAGCTTTGGTCGGAAGAGAAAGCAAGAAGAGTGTTGTTAGAGCTTTCCTCCCTTTCCGATATTATTCTGCCAGGTTTAGATGAGGGGAAATTCATGTTCGGCGTAGATGATCCAGAGAGACTCGGGAAGCTATTCCTTCAAAAAGGCAATGAACTTGTCATTTTAAAGGTTGGCGCAAAAGGTGCGTATTATTTTACCGAAAAAGAGAGCGTTCTCATCCCAGGGTACCCTGTGGAAGAAGTGATAGACCCGGTTGGTGCCGGGGATGGATTTGCTGCGGGGGTGTTGTCTGGCCTATTGGATGGACTTTCTGTGGGGGACTCGGTAGCAAGGGGTAATGCTGTCGGAGCGATGGCGACATTGGTACAGGGTGATTATGAAGGGTTACCGGAAAAGGCAGAAATTGAAAGGTTTACACAACAAACTGTCCTAGAGGATGTCCATCGATAAAAAAGTTAGTAGGAGGTCAGTATGAAGCAGGATTACATTGCGATACACAAAGAAGACAATGTGTTGATCACACTAAAAGAATTTCAAGCCGGGGAACAGGTGGAGGTCTTGGAGCAAGTCATCACCTTGAGGGAAGACGTGCCTAAAGGGCATAAAATCGCTACAAGAGGTATCCAAGCCGGGGAACACATTGTGAAGTACGGCTATCCAATCGGTCATGCCAGTGAAAATATTGATGCAGGTATGTGGGTTCATACACATAATACAAAGACAAATCTTTCGGGAACTTTGGAATATGAATATGCTCCTGCAAAAGGGAAATTGGAGAATGCTTATGCAGGGGAAAGAACGTTTCAAGGATATGTCAGGGCAAATGGAGAGGTTGGTATACGCAATGAAATTTGGATCATCAATACGGTGGGGTGCATCAATAAAACGGCGGAACTGTTGGCCAAAATGGGAGATACCCATCTTAAAGAAGAGGGAATCGACGGTTTTTACCATTATGCACATCTATTCGGTTGTTCCCAATTAGGGGATGATTTGCACAATACACAAAAAATATTAAGCAACCTTGTTCACCATCCCAATGCCGGTGGTGTCTTGGTACTTGGATTGGGTTGTGAAAACAACCACCTCGCAGAATTCAAGAGAGTACTTGGAGATGTTGATTTGAACAGGGTGAAGTTTCTCGGGGTTCAAGATGCCGAGGATGAAATGGAAGAAGGCTTTGCCCTGCTTGAAGAGCTTGCAGCCTATGTCAAAAGCTTCAAAAGACAGCCCGTTCCTGTTTCCAAGTTAAAGGTTGGGTTGAAATGTGGTGGATCTGACGGGTTCTCAGGAATTACCGGGAATCCTCTGGTTGGGGCTTTCTCTGATAAATTGATCTCCTATGGAGGCACAACGATTTTGACAGAAGTGCCGGAGATGTTCGGTGCCGAAACTATTCTGATGGAGAGAGCAAAGGATGAAGAGGTGTTTAACAAAATAGTAGAACTGGTCAATGATTTTAAACAGTACTTTCTAAAGCATGATCAGGTTGTCTACGAAAACCCCTCACCAGGAAATAAGGCAGGTGGCATTACGACTCTGGAGGAGAAATCACTTGGATGTGTGCAAAAAGGTGGATTTGCCACCATCGAGGACGTCCATCCTTACGGGGGAAGAGTATTAAAGCCGGGACTGAATTTATTGCAGGGTCCAGGAAACGACCTTGTGTCTGTTACAGCATTATCAGCAGCTGGCGCACATATCGTATTGTTTACTACTGGAAGGGGAACACCTTTTGGCGGCCCTGTACCGACGGTGAAAATTTCTACTAATTCAGACCTTTACGAGAAAAAACAGAATTGGATTGATTTCAATGCAGGGGAACTTGTTCAAGGAAAAGAGATGGGGAATCTAACCGACGAATTATTTGATTATGTAGTAGACCTCGCTTCCGGAGTAGAGCGTACCCATAATGAGAAAAACGGTTTCAAGGAAATTTCCATCTTTAAAGACGGCGTCATTTTATAAAGGAGGGGTGAAGATGAAGCAAGTCAGTTTGGGGAGAGCGCTACATCCAAAAGATCTGAACTCAATCGTTACGGATGAAAGGCAGGAACACCTACCTGAAAAAATCATTCAATTCGGGGAAGGGAATTTCCTTCGCGGATTTATCGATTGGATGGTCCATGAGATGAACAAACAAGGGGTGTTTAACGGCAAGGTGGTCGCGATCCAGCCGACTCCTCATGGAAAGGTTGTACCAAAGTTAAATGCCCAAGACGGATTATATACGCTCACCCTTAGGGGAGTGGTCAATGGGGAGAAAGTAGATAAGCACGAAATCATCTCTTCCATCTCCAGGGGCATCAATCCATATTCCGACTGGCAGGAAGTATTGAAGGTGGCGGAATCCAAAGAGATTGAATTTGTCTTCTCGAACACTACGGAAGCTGGACTTACTTATTTGGAAGAATCCTACGATGGAGAGACTTCTCCTCTTTCCTTTCCAGGTAAATTAGCTGCATTTCTGAAGCATCGTTTTGAAGTGATGGGTGGAGTGCAAGGGTCGGGACTTACCATCATCCCTTGTGAGCTTGTTGAAAACAATGGGGAAGTCCTGAAGAGTTTAGTGCTTCGATATGCTAAAGAGTGGGGATTCTCAAAAAGCTGTGTGGAATGGATGGAAGGGCAAAATAGATTTTGCAACACACTTGTAGATCGTATCGTAACCGGATACCCCAGGGACAATGCAGATGAGTTTCGTGAAAAGCTTGGCTATGAAGATGTCTTGATGACCGTAGGGGAACCTTATCACCTGTTTGCCATCGAGGGCGGGGAAAACGTAGCGGCTCGCCTGCCATTTACACAAGCCGGATTGAATGTAAAGTGGGGGGATGTGACCCCACATCGAAATATGAAGGTCAGGCTTTTGAACGGTCCTCACACCATGATGTTTGCAGTATGCTATCTGGCTGGAGCGGATACGGTCTTGGATGCGATGACAGATACCGATTTAAGAGAATTCGTCGAAAAAGGACTCTATCAAGAGATTTTCCCTTTTGTTCAAATGGAGGAAGTGGAGAAGCGGGAATTTGCTGATTCTGTGGTAGAGAGGTTTTTAAATCCTTTTACAAAACATTACCTTAGTGATATCGGGATGAATGCAGTGTATAAATTCAAATCAAGGCTTATCCCTTCCCTAATAGATTTTGTTAAAGACCGAAACGAGCTTCCTGCTGCTATTACATATTCATTGGCTGCCTTAATTTTTTATTATAAGCCATTCAGGGTAGAGGGAGATTTTCTAATCGGGAAAAGGGGAGAGACGGAGTATGTCATTCGTGACAATCAAGAAGTTCTTTCCTTGTTCAAAACAAAATGGGATCAGCTTCTTGAGGAAGAGATGGATATAAAGGAATTTATCTTCTCGATCCTAGAAAATAGCGATCTGTGGGGGGTGGATCTGCGCAAGCTTCCTGGTTTAGAAGATGAGGTATCCTTCCATCTAGGGCAAATGCTAACTGTAGGGATAAAGCAAAGTAACAAACAGCTTCTGCAAAAAGTAAAGAAATAGGAGGAAATGAAGATGAAAATTACAAATTATGATTCCCTGGTAGAAACAGTAAAAGAGGTAGTGCAAAACCAACGCGTAACAGACATGCATACACACCTTTATTCCCCTAACTTTGGTGACATCCTATTATGGGATATTGATGAACTATTAACCTATCATTATCTTGTGGCAGAAGTAATGCGTTGGTCAGATCTCTCTGTAGAAGAATTTTGGAAGCTTTCCAAGCAAGAACAAGCTGATCACATCTGGCAGAAGCTGTTTGTGGAACATTCCCCTGTCAGTGAAGCGTGCCGCGGTGTCTTAACATGCCTGAAAGGGTTTGGTCTGGATCCTTCAACAAGAAGCTTAGAGAGTTATAGAGAGTATTTTGCATCCAAAACAAGCGAACAGCATGTGGATAAAGTATTAGAATTAGCTAAAGTTGATCATGTGGTAATGACAAATGACCCGTTTGACGATAAAGAAAGGGAAGTCTGGTTAAGTGGAGTTAAGCCGAACGAACGTTTCCATGCGGCCTTAAGGATCGATCCATTGCTAAATGACTATGCAAATGCAAAAAAACGCCTAGTGGAATGGGGTTACAAGGTAGAAGAGGAATGGAATGATCAGTCAGTAAACGAAGTGAAACGCTTTTTGTCTGATTGGATGGACAGAATGAACCCGTTATATATGGCTGTTTCCCTGCCGCCATCTTTTGCGTTCCCTGAGGATTCCGATCGGGGTAGGATCATCAAGGATTGTATCCTGCCATTGTGTGAGCAGGCGGGTATTCCATTTGCCATGATGATCGGTGTTAAGAAAAGAGTGAACCCATCTCTTGGTGATGCAGGCGACTATGTCGGCAAAGCGGGAATGGAAGGGTTGGAATATCTGTTAGCAAATTATCCGAACAACAAATTCTTCTGCACCATGCTTGCACGTGAAAATCAACATGAGCTGGTAGTGCTTGCCAGGAAGTTCCGTAATTTGATGGTGTTTGGTTGCTGGTGGTTCACCAATAATCCGGTACTGATTAATGAGATGACTCGCATGCGAATGGAGATGCTTGGTACCAGTATGATCCCGCAACACTCGGATGCACGTGTGCTGGATCAATTAATTTATAAATGGGACCATTCTAAAGAAATTATCGTCACTATATTGATTGAAAAATACAATGATTTGCTAAAAACTGGCTGGGAGCTGGAACAATCCGAAATAGAGCGGGACGTTGCGGACTTGTTTTACAATAACTTCTGGGAATTTATAGGGAAGAAGGAGCTGGCACTTACAAAATAAAATGATGGCTGCACGTTATAAAGGAGGATCATGATGAGTCTAGTAAAAGAAATACAAGATATCGGGGTAGTGGCGGTAATACGTGGTGCCGATGAATCAAACATCCTAACTATCGCAAAATCACTACAAGCGGGTGGTGTAACCGCACTTGAAATCACAATGGAAACACCAAAGGTTTTATCATTAATTGAAAAGGTTGCATCGGAAATGCCGGATGTGATGGTAGGTGCTGGAACGGTATTAGATCCTGAAACAGCTAGGGCTGCCATCATGGCTGGCTCTAAATTCATCTTTTCTCCTACAGTGAATATAGAAACGATTAGAATGACGAAGCGGTATGGTGCAGTAAGCATCCCTGGTGCCATGACCCCGACAGAGATCTTAACGGCATATGAACATGGGGCAGATATGATCAAGGTGTTTCCAGCAAACATTGTTGGTCCTGGTTACTTTAAAGATATTCATGGTCCGCTGCCGCATATCCCGCTTATGGCTACAGGAGGGATTTCCTTGGACAATGTTGGCGACTTTATTCGTGCAGGGGCGGTAGCGGTAGGGGCCGGCAGTACCCTGATTAATACGAAAGTAGAATTGACGGAGGAACATTGTCGTCATGTAACAGAAACTGCGACCAACTTTATCCGCCGGGTGGAGCAAGCAAGAGGTGGACAATATGAAAAAGTGTAAGTTCTATCTTGCCGGGGATTCCACAATAAGCGACTATCAAGAAGATGTTGCCCCAAGAGCGGGGTGGGGACAGGTGTTATACAAATACTTGCCTACATCCATAGAGGTGGTGAATAAAGCTGCAAGTGGGCGAAGTTCTAAAAGCTTCATCGCAGAAGGAAGATTGGAAGAGATAGCTACTAATATAGCGGAAGGGGACTATCTTTTCATTCAATTCGGTCACAATGACCAAAAAGATGATGAAGAGCGACGGACCTTACCTTTTACCACCTACCAGTCTTATTTGCTTGAGTATATCGAAGTTGCATTACGTAAAGGAGCTACACCGATTCTCATCACCCCTGTGCAAAGAAGAAGTTTTGACGAACAAGGAAAATTCTATGAAACTCATGGTGATTATCCACAAGCAATGAAGGATTTATCTTCAGATAAAAATGTCAAGCTGGTGGATTTATCCACATTATCCAAAGACTTATTCACTAAATTGGGTAGCGAGGAAACGAAAAGGTTATTTCTTTGGCTTAAAGCCTCCGAGCATGTTAACTATCCAGATGGAGTGGAAGATGACACACATTTTTCCCAGTATGGAGCCGAAATGGTGGCAGAACTGGTCGCAAAGGCCATACCTGTCCCCAATATATTGAAGTGAAAGTTTAATCTCCTTAGACGATCGGTGAAAGTTGCTGGTCGTCTTTTGTTTAAGTTCTGTTAAATACTTTTTCTTGTTCTTCGCTGTCTACGTGCTGTCTGAAAGTCTCACAATGTAAATATTCTTAGCTGTTGATTTCGCCAAACCTTTAAAGGATATGATAAGATTTAAGAAGAAATGGATAATCAAACTAGAGGGAGGAACATCCATGAACAATCAACTTATCGTTTATTCAGCGCCAGGGTGCAGAGATTGTGAACTAGTAAAAGAATTCCTTAAAGAACAACAAGTAGCTTTCGAGGTTAGAGATTTATTGGCAAATAAGCAATATCAACAGGAAGTGGAGAAGTTCGGCTTCATGGGAATCCCGGTGACAGCTGTGGGTGAACAGGCGGTAAAAGGCTTTAATCCAGTTGAACTAAATAGGCTTATAGAACTTATAAAATGAAACTCTGGCCAAACAAAAGGAGAAAATTGATTGATAGAGCAAAGTAAATCCGCATTTATATATACCTACGCATACAGCAAGGAAGAGCAATCCCTTTGCCATTTGGAGATGCGTTCTTTTTTTGGCAAAGCAACAGATGATAATATTATCAAAAGCTCAAAAAGAATCGATCCAAGCAGAAGTCCCTTTATCCGTGAAAGAATAGAGGTTATCTATGAAGGGGAAACATTGCAGGATATCATAGAACAAGTGACGGAAATAAAGATGGGGAACCAAACTTTCAAAGTTATTTTTTCGAAAATAAATGACCGGAAAGCTCCTCATACGATTGAATATCAGGAGCGTCGAGATATAGAACGTGCTGTAGGGTGGATTATTGAAGGCGAGGCTGATGTCCATCATCCTGATCATATTTTCGGAATGGCTACAATCGGTAGTCGCTGGTATTTCGGTCATTACAGAAAGAGTGAGGCAATTTGGCTCAAGCATACGAAGAAACCGCGGGAGTATTCAACAGCCTTGAGCACCCGAGTGGCTAGAGCAGTAGCAAATATCGCTGTTCCGGATCCTCATGGAATCACGTCCATTGATCCATGTTGTGGGATTGGAACGGTACTTGTTGAAGCTTTATCCATGGGGATCAATATGGAAGGAAGAGATATTAATCCCTTGGTGGTACAAGGTTCAAGGGAAAATATCGAACATTTTCACCTCCAGGGTACGGTTATGCTCGGACCTATCTCGGATGTAATGGATAGCTATGATGTGGCAGTAATTGATATGCCTTACAACCTTTATACCCACGCCACACCAGAAGATCAATTATCCATCTTGAAGCACGCACGCCGTTTTGCCAAAAAGGTCGTCGTGATTACGATAGAAACAATGGATAATATGGTGGAGGAAGCCGGATTCAGTATTACAGATCGTTGTGAGACGCAAAAGGGCTATTTTACAAGAGAGATATTGGTTTGTGAATAATGTAAAAAGAGACCGGGGCATGGTGTGATGCGCTTGGTCTCTTTTTGCTTAGGCTCTGTATATGCATACTGTTAATTTTTGCAGCAACCTAGCTGTTGATTGGAGCAATAGGCAAAGACTCCTGCGGGGGGATAGCGACATTCTTGAGACCCCGCAGGGCGTAGCGCGAGGAGGCTCAAGGTCGCCCCGCGGAAAGCGAAGCCTAGTGCGGAAGTCAACAGCGGTATTTAACAGAGCCTTTGTTTAAAATCCTATTCTTGACCAATCAAATAGTTCCCCAGGGTCGCTTTTGCGGACTGGAGCGTATTCGTTGTGGCCGATGATATGCTCTCGGTCATTTTTTATACCCGGGTTTCGGGTCAAGATATCGTCCAATAGTTTATTTAAAGCGATATATTGCTCCTTGGTGTACCCCACATTAAGCGGATCAATAGAGTCATAGATCTCTTCAGGTATTGTCGAAAGCATTTCTTCTTTGGTCCCTATTGCCAGTAGTTCTATTCCAATCGAATAATCATTGAGGCCATTCCCGTATTCCTGATAGTTTAAATGACGCCCTTTTCCAGCATGAAAGGCAGCGCGTTCTTCCGGCACCAAAAGGTAGATTTCGCCTTCCCTGTCTATCATATAATGAGCAGACACCTCGTACTCTTCAAAAAGTGCATAGACCTCTTCGACATTATAGGGGTCTTGTGGCGATCGAAGCGCATTATTGGTGAAATGGAGCACGACGTGAGTAGTCGGCGCACCTCTTACTCTTGAGTTCTTTTTGGGAAGGAGCCATTCTTTCATCTCTATACTTGATGGTTCCGGTGGGATCACTAACACAGAGTCTGTAGTCAGAGGTACCTTTTCCATCTGTTTTTCTGTATGAACTGGCGTGTTTGAGCAACCTGTTAATAAAATTAATACGATAAGTAAATAGGTAGTTTTTAACATCGTGTCTCCTCTTTATGTCGCTTCTATTATTTCTATTCTTTTTAGGAGGTGAAAATCCTTCTTTTTCGTTTAATTGATGGAGAATGGGGTATTCAACAATAATAAATTGATAAAGGAGGAGTATAAGATGCCCTACGATTCTCTAAAAGATTTGCCGGATGGAGTCAGGGATAACCTCCCTAAACATGCGCAGGAAATCTACAAGGAAGCATTCAATTCTGCCTCAGATCAGTATGATAAAGAGGAAACAGCACATAAAGTTGCATGGAGTGCGGTGAAGGAGAAATATAGGAAAAATGACAAAGATAACTGGGTGAAAAAATAGATCTGGAGGGATACCAGGTCTTTTTTTAAGGCACTTTTCTCAAAGAATGTTGCTATCCAATAGTAAAAAGTCGGCAGTTGGACTTTTTACTGCTTAGATACATTAAAAAAAGCAGCAGTAAATTTTGTATTGCAGGGAAAAGAGCACGACAATAAGGTATATAACGGTTGGTTCATAAGTACGTAAAAGTAACAAAGTTTACGAAAAGAGTCTTTTTTGTGCAGTAAAATACATTCTAAATTTTCAGAATAGTATAAAAGTCGCATATCACCCCGACAAAATACTGCTTTAACAGGACTTATGTGGTATAGACATCTATACGTTTTATTCCATAAACTAGAATAGTAGATAAATGAAAGCCTTTACAAAAATAATTACAAAGTGTAAGGAGGAACTATGAAAAAGAAGACTGTTTCCGTCGCGTTAACAGCTGTATTGACTACCTCACTTTTCGGAGGACCATTAAACACTACTATTTTTGCAGAAGGAGGAAAGAGTAAGACAGAAATGAAGGAGTCAAAGGTCAATAGCTCCGCTGTACATCCTGTCTTTACCTGGAACAATCCTGCTCCTTCCTCCCCGGTGCTTCATCCAGGTTCCGCAAAAGGCGCTGGCATGGTACAAGCCACCTTGGATAAAATTGATCCGTTGATGGAAGGGATGATTCAAGACCGTGTTATGCCGGGTGCAGTAGCGTTGGTTGCCAGAAGCGGCCATATCGTGAAGCATGATGCATATGGAGATGCTTATCGCTATACGGATGATCAATTCACAGAATCAGATTCCCCGGTTGCGATGGAGAAAGATACCATCTTTGACCTTGCATCCATCAGCAAGATTTTCACCACTACAGCTGCCATGATTTTGTATGAACAGGGATTATTTGAATTGGATGACACTGTAGCCTCACACCTTCCTGAATTTGCAGCGAACGGAAAGGAAGAGGTTACGATTGAACAACTTATGACACATACATCCGGTTTTACAGCATGGGTTCCTTTATATTCTCAGGGAGAAAGCAGAGCGGATAGATTAGATATAGTCCTTCATCACCGGTTGGCGAATGCCCCAGGAACAACCTATACATACAGTGATTTAAACATGATAACATTGGGCGTTCTGATTGAACGGTTGTCGGGCCAACGTTTAGATGAATTTGTAAAAGAACACTTAACAGATCCACTTGGAATGAATGAAACGATGTACAATCCTCCTGCTTCCTTGAAGCATCGTATTGCAGCGACCGAATATCAGCCTGCAATCGGAAGAGGCCTGGTATGGGGAGAAGTGCATGATGAAAACGCCTGGTCATTGGACGGTGTGGCCGGACACGCTGGGGTCTTTTCCACAGCTGAAGATCTTGCGAAGCTTGCACATATGTTCATAAAAGAGGGGCGATATGGTGGAGAGCAAATTTTACAACCGGAAACAATCAAACTTCTTACAGAAAATAAAATCCCAGAGTTCCCTGGCAATGATCATGGACTCGGCTGGGAGCTGAATCAGGGCTGGTTTATGGATGCCTTATCAAATGAAGGTTCACTTGGGCATACTGGTTACACAGGAACTTCCATCGTCATCAATCAAGAGAATGATACGATCGCCATACTTCTGACGAACAGGGTTCACCCATCAAGGACAACGGTGACCACCAATATTGTACGAAGACCTTTTGCCAGACTTGTGGCAGACTCTATCCCAGTGAAAATGGACCGGAAAGAGGAGGCATGGTTCTCAGGATATGGCGATCAATTAAAACGGAGCCTTGTTGCCGAAGTGAATTTGAATGATGCTGCCACCTTATCCTTTGATACCTGGTATCATATCGAGAACCAATCCGATTACGGCCATGTACAAATATCTAAGGACGGTCAGACTTGGACAGACACCCTCCCATCCCTGACAGGATCCCAAGAGGAATGGACGAAAAAAGAAGTGCACATTCCAGCAGATACAAAATTCATTCAATTTCTATATAAAACAGACGCCACCGTTAATGGTCGCGGCTGGTATGTAAAGGATCTCAAGTTGCTTTCGCAAAATGGAGAAAAGCTGCAAGCAGATTTCAATGGAGAAGGATGGTTACAGCGAAATCATTAATAAGTACTGGAGGTAACAAGAATGAAGAAGACCTTGAAGATTTTTGGTTTATCGGTACTCGTCTTGGCAATGATCATTTCTGGGATTCCAATGAAAACCGTGAAAGCTGAAAACGAAATAAAAGATTTAGTTCTTTATCAAAATTCCCCCCAAGTCGAATGGAATAGTATCGGGGAGGAGTTCCAATTACGAGCATTGAAGGTAATGGAGGAAGGTCACTTTCTATTTACTAACGAGAACTTAAGTTGGGATTCCTCCAATAAAAACGTCGCAAAAGTAGATGGAGATGGAAACGTAACACTTACAGGGAAGAGAGGAAGAACTTTCATAACAGTGACGGATGGAACTTTTTCCGATCGAATTGCTGTCGATTTCAAAGTATCCCCTCAAGATAAAGGAAAGAAAGAAGCAAAGGCTTCCCTAGTAAAGGAAACTGGAGAACGTTATAACTTGGTCGGACACGCTATAAGCAATATGACCATCGAAGAAAAAATTGGACAAATGCTAATGCCAGACTTCAGAAATTGGAACGGTCAAAACGTAACGGAAATGCTTCCGGAAATTGAACAGCTCGTAAAAGACTACCATCTTGGTGGTGTGATTCTTTTCCGTGAAAATGTGGTCACTACCGAACAAACCACAAGACTTGTGGCAGATTACCAGCAAGCGTCAGAAAAATATGGGCTTCTTATGACTATTGATCAGGAAGGCGGAATTGTAACAAGACTTCAATCTGGTACAGATATGCCAGGGAACATGGCCCTTGGAGCAACAAGATCTCCGGAAATCGCCCATAATGTCGGCAAGGCAATCGGGGAGGAGCTTCACTCTCTTGGAATCAATATGAACTTTGCACCCGTTATGGATGTTAATAACAATCCGGACAACCCGGTAATCGGTGTTCGCTCTTTTGGGGAAGACCCTGAATTAGTGGCACAAATGGGGGTTGCCTATACAGAAGGTCTTCAATCAACAGGTGTGGCAGCAACGGCGAAGCACTTCCCTGGACATGGAGATACAGCGGTGGACTCCCACCTGGGTCTTCCCGAAGTTCCGCATGATAAGGAACGGTTGATGGAAGTGGAGCTTTACCCTTTCCAACAAGGAATGGAGGCGGGCATTGATGCCATCATGACGGCTCATGTCACTTTCCCGAAAATTGATGGATCAAAAGCCATCTCAAGAAAAACGGGGGAAGAGATTGCCATCCCGGCTACTCTCTCTCATACTGTGTTAACGGAATTAATGCGAAACGAGATGGGCTATGAGGGAGTCATCACAACAGATGCGATGAACATGGCTGCCATCGCCGATCACTTCGGTCCAGTGGATGCAGCTGTCAGAGCGGTCCAAGCTGGCACTGATATCGTCCTTATGCCGGTAGGACTTAGTGAAGTAAGGCAGGGGCTATTGCAAGCTGTAGATAGTGGTGACCTGACAGTGGAAAGAATTGAAGCTTCTGTAGAGAGGCTCCTATCACTAAAAATCAAGCGTGGAGTAATCAAAGAGGAAACACCAATGCCGATTGAAGAAAAAATTGCGAACGCACAAGCTGTTGTAGGTTCTGCTGAACACAAGCAAGTGGAAAAAGAAGCGGCAGAACGTTCCATCACACTTGTGAAAAACGACCAGGCGCTTCCACTGAATCCGAGCGCAGAAGAGAACATTGTGGTTGTGGGGAGAACAAATCTTGCGGAATTAAGTCAAGCCATTAGGCAACACCATGAAAATACAACCGTTGTAGAGGTTGCAGCAGATTTCCGTTTAACAGAAGCACAACGGGAGCAGGTAAGAAATGCGACAGCAGTTATTGTGGGAACTAGTACATTTAATGTTTCTGGAAGATCTCCAGGAAATGCACAAATGCAACTTGTTCAAACATTAGCGGCTGAAACGGAAGCACCTGTCATTGCTGTAGGTATCCGTAATCCTTATGACATCATGGCTTACAATCAAGTGGATGCTTACCTTGCACAATACGGTTTCAGACCGGCGAGCTTTCAGGCCACTGCAGCAACTATCTTTGGAGCGAATGCGCCAGGAGGAAAACTTCCGGTTACGATTCCAGGATTTGATGGCGGTGTATTATACGAATACGGACATGGGCTGACTTATTAAAGGTTTATAGCTGTTGATTGAAGCATAGGGCGAAGACTCCTGTGGGGGGATAGCGACATTCTTGAGACCCCGCAGGGCGTAGCTCGTGGGAGGCTCAAGGTCGCCCCGGGGAAAGCGAAGCCGTTTGCGGAAATCAACAACGGTTTCAAACAGACCAAAGATTACAAAATGGGAGGGGAAAAGATTGAAAAAATGGCTGATCACTTTATTAACAACTGTATTGGTTCTATCATCATTGTCCGCAGTATTTGCAGATAATGGAAACGGAAAAAGCAAAGGCAAGGGGAAGGGCAAGAAATTTGAGCTTGGAGTAGAAGTCCTTCTAAAAGAAGAAAAGCACCTCATTGAAGGAAAACGTGTGGGCCTTATTACAAACCCAACAGGAGTAGATCAGGAGCTGAACAGTATTGTGGATACGCTTCATAATGATCCTGATACAGAATTGACAGCCCTTTATGGACCAGAGCATGGAGTGCGTGGGGATGCCCAAGCAGGACAATATGTAGACTTCTATATTGATGAAAAAACAGGACTTCCGGTTTACAGTTTATACGGACCGACAAGAAAGCCAACGCCGGAAATGCTAGAGGATATTGACGTACTACTTTTTGATATTCAAGATGTCGGAACTCGTTTCTACACATATATCTATACAATGGCATATGCAATGGAAGCAGCACAGGAAAACGACATTCCTATCGTTGTCTTGGACAGACCGAATCCATTAAGTGGATTAAAAGTAGAAGGACCAGTGCTTGATATGAAGTATGCATCCTTTGTAGGGAACTATGCCATTCCATTGAGACACGGAATGACTGTAGGAGAACTAGCAAAATTGTTTAATGAAGAATTCGGTATCGGCGCAGATTTAACGGTAGTAGAAATGAATGGCTGGAAACGCAACATGTATTACGATGACACACCGCTTGAGTTTGTTATGCCATCACCGAATATGCCAACATTGGAAACGGCACTAGTTTATCCTGGTGGAGCACTTATCGAAGGAACGAATGTATCCGAGGGACGCGGGACTACCAAACCATTTGAACTAATTGGTGCTCCGTTTATGAATGCGGATGACGTTGCAACTGAGTTAAATAATTTGAAATTATCAGGAGTGACCTTCAGAGCTGCATCCTTTACCCCAACATTTTCAAAACATGCAGGAAGCCTGTCACATGGAATTCAGATCCATATTACGGATAGAGACACGTTCAAACCTGTAGAAACTGGTTTGCATATTGTGAAAACGATTCATGATATGTATCCGGAAGATTTCCAATTCCGTGCAGAAAATAGCGCCGGTATCTCTTTCTTTGACAACTTGATTGGCAACAGCTGGATCCGCAAAGGTATCGAAGAAGGAAGATCTGTAGAAGACTTAGTCTCTCAATGGCAGGGTGACTTAAGCGAATTCAATAAAGTTCGAAAGCAATACCTAATCTATAAATAATAGCTGGAAGGAACTTGAGGTGGATAAAGCCTCGAGTTCTTTTCCCTTAATTTTAAAAAAGTAACCTAGCTGGTAATTGGAGCAAATGGCGTAGACTCCAGCGGGGGAGTAGCGACAATGTTGAGACCCCTGAAGCGTTGTGAGGAGGCTCAAGGTCGCCCCGCGGAAAGCGAAGCCATTTGCGGAAATCAACAGCGGAGCTAAATAAAATAAAAAAATAGAAAACTAGACCACTAGGCATGTACTAATGTCGTATGCGGTTACATAATGTTTAGTAAACCATAAGAAAAGAGGTGCTTATTTATGTTAGGTTTTTTACAGAAAATCGGTAAATCCCTGATGCTTCCGATCGCAATTATGCCTGCAGCTGCCTTGCTCCTACGTTTAGGGCAAGAGGACTTATTAAATATTCCTTTCATATCCGCAGCAGGAAATGCTGTATTTGGAAATCTTGCATTATTATTTGCCATCGGAGTGGCCATTGGGTTCTCTAGGGATGGTAGTGGGGCCGCGGCTCTTGCTGGAGCAGTAGGTTACTTCGTATTGACCAATGGCGCGGCAGCCATCAATGAATCTATCAATATGGGAGTACTGGGAGGAATCATCTCAGGAATTATTGCGGGGCTTCTCTATAACAAATACTACAATATCAAACTTCCGGACTGGCTCGGGTTCTTTGGTGGAAGGCGTTTTGTACCGATCATCACCTCCCTTGTCATGTTGCTTCTCGCCTTTTTATTCGGGTATCTATGGCCACCGGTTCAAGCATTCATCGATAGTATTGGGGAATGGATCATTGGTGCAGGAGCTACAGGGGTAGGGATTTTCGGCTTCTTGAACCGACTGTTGATTCCGCTTGGCCTTCATCATATCCTTAATACAATTGTATGGTTTGAATTCGGGGAATTCACTAATGCAGCCGGAGAGGTTATCAAAGGGGATCTATGGCGATTCCTTGCGGGTGATGCATCTGCAGGTATCTTTATGGCCGGGTTCTTCCTTATCATGATGTTCGGACTGCCGGGGGCAGCTCTTGCAATGATAGCAGCAGCCAAGAAAGAACGGAGAAAGGCGATGACCGGCGCATTAATCGGCTTGGCATTTACTTCTTTCCTAACAGGGATTACGGAGCCAATTGAGTTTTCATTCATGTTCCTATCTCCGATTCTCTATCTGATACACGCATTCCTGACAGGAACTGCGATGTCAGTCGCCTACTTGCTTGATATCCACCATGGATTCGGTTTCTCGGCAGGTGCCATTGACTATCTATTAAACTTCGGAATTGCCCAAAAGCCTATCCTTCTTGCAGGTGTGGGTCTGGTGTATGGAGGATTGTACTTCGTTATCTTCTACTTCCTGATCATGAAGCTCGACTTGAAGACGCCAGGACGCGAAGATGAAGTGGCTGGAGAATTTACACAAAGTGCTGATAAAGGAAACTACGCGGAACTTGCAGATGGCTATCTGGCGGCACTTGGAGGAAAAGAAAATGTCTTGGAAATCGATAATTGTGTCACAAGACTTCGACTGAAAGTAAATGATTCTTCAGCTGTGGATGAAGCAAAGCTGAAAGAGCTTGGAGCGAAAGGAATCGTCAAACTGAGCAAAACAAACATGCAGGTCATCGTTGGAACGGATGTAGAGTTCCTAGCAGATGAGCTTAGGAAGAAATAAGCAAAAGTTGAGGTTTAGAAAAAATCTTTATTTTCAAAAAACAATTTGTTATACTCAATATTATTAAGTAAATACAGACAGGTGAAGATGCCTAAACGAAGTTACTCTTAGATGAGAGGACTCGTTTGGGCATTTTTTGTTTGCGAGAAATGAAACCGCTTACTATGAGGTGGCAGTATCTTGCTTAAGGAGGCATCAAGATGAAATTTACAACAAAAATAAAAGGTCAACATTACGTTTTCCAATCACTAAAGGAAGTCTTGGCAAAAGCAAGTGAAGAAAAATCGGGAGACACAATGGCTGGGATAGGAGCTACTTCTTCCTTGGAGAGAATGGCTGCAAAAGCAGTTTTAAGTGAAATTCTACTAGAGGATATTTTCGAAAATCCGGTTATTCCCTATGAGAAAGACGAAGTGACAAGAACCATCTATGATGATATCAATGAGTATATTTATAAAGAAATAAAGGGTTGGTCAGTAGGACAACTTCGTAACTATATTCTTTCTCATTCGACGAAGACCAGTGATCTGTTTCGTCTAAGTAAAGGGATGACAAGTGAGATGATTTCTGCTGTGGCTAAACTCATGTCCAGTATTGATCTTGTTATGGCTTCACAGAAGATTCGTCCAACTGCCCATTGCAATACGACAATTGGTGAGCAAGGGAGATTGGCATTCCGTTGTCAACCAAACCATCCTACAGATAATCCCGAAGGCATTCTGGCAAGCATGAAAGAAGGCCTTTCCTATGGTTCCGGGGACGCGGTCATTGGGGTGAACCCAAATAATGATTCAGTTGAGTCAGTATCAAAAATCTTGCATATGACACATGATTTCATGGAGAAGTGGAAAATCCCTACTCAGAACTGTGTGTTGGCCCATATTACTACGCAAATGCAAGCGCTGAAAAAGGGGGCGCCGATCGGTTTGATGTTCCAAAGTTTAGCCGGAACCCAAAAAGCGAATGACGATTTTGGGGTGTCCAAAGAAATATTGGATGAGGCTTTTGAGTTGATAAGGAAATATGGAACATCTACAGGACCGAACCAGTTTTATTTTGAAACTGGTCAAGGGTCTGAAGTGTCACTAGATGCGCACCAGGGCGTGGATATGCAGACATTAGAAGCAAGAACTTACGGTTATGCGCGCCACTGGAAGCCCTTTATGGTGAATAATGTTTCAGGTTTTATCGGACCTGAAACCATTTATGACGGAAAGCAGGTGATAAGAGCGGATTTGGAGGATTTATTCATGGGTAAGCTCCATGCCCTTCCAATGGGAATTGCCCCGACTTACACCAATCATATGAAAGCTGATCAAAATGACCAAGAAATTGCTGGTATGCTCACGGCCTTAGGCGGAGCGAACTTTTATATGGGAGTCCCAGGCGGTGATGATGTGATGCTGAGTTACCAAGATACAAGCTATCATGATGATGCCAGCTTAAGAGAGATGCTGGGGTTGCGTCCATTGAGGGAATTTGAAATATGGATGGAAGAGATGGGAATTATGAAGAACGGGCGCTTGACGGAAAAAGCTGGAGACCTGTCTATCTTTGACTAGGGAAGGAGGAAGAAAACATGGATGTACAAGCGATTGTTGAAATGGTCATGAAAGAATTGGATAAGAAAAGCAAGGAAGAGAATGTATCGCGTAAAGGTTTTTTATCCGATATAAAAGAGGTCTCTTCCAATCATGGTGATTCAGTTACAGATTTTAAAGAAGTAAAATATCATACAGAAAAAAGGGTCACAGTTGATAACCCAAGTAATGAAACTACCATTCAAAAATCACAGTCTATAACACCCGCCAGAATAGGAATAGGCCGTTCCGGAACAAGAATGAAGACCAAGAACTATTTAGACTTTCGCATAGATCATGCTGCAGCACAGGACGCCGTATTTAAAAATGTACCCGATGAATTTATTGAAAAATTGAACCTTCCTACGCTTCGATCAAAAGCAGAGTCCATGGAAGAGTACTTAATGAACCTGGATCTGGCAGGAAACTATCGGCTGAATCATTTGAATGGGCTAAGGCAAACCTTGCGAAAGGTAAACAGGTGCAAATCATTGTGTCTGACGGGTTAAGTTCCACAGGAATATAAGAAACGATTCCTGACCTTCTACCCGCACTGATGCAGGGCCTGAAAGTGAAAAATATTTCAGTAGGTGATCCGATCTTTATTCACAAAAGCCGGGTATGGATTCAGGATGAAATAGCAAAGATAGCAAATTGTGATATTGTTATCTCTCTTATTGGTGAAAGACCAGGACTGGCAACTTCCAAAAGTATCAGTGCCTACTTCATTTATCGACCTAACGAAAAATCAGTTGAGGCAGACAGGACAGTCATTTCAAACATCCATGATGGAGGTACTCCGCCAGTGGAAGCGGGAGCTTATTTAGCAGATCTGATAGAACAGGCTCTTAAGCATAAAGCTAGTGGTGTGAAATTGGCAAAAGTAAAAGAAGGCTGAAATTATTTTGTAAGCAAGGGCCATCCAGCAAGAGGATGGCTTTTTGTATAGGTAGATATTCCTGCAGGAATAATCTTGCATTGACAAAAGAAGTAGGTAAAAATATAATATTCACTATATTCTAACTATTGAAGAGGAATGGGAGACCAACTATGACGCACACCATATCGGTAGAATCATTATGTACTCAGCATACTAACCTAGTAGAAGAGGATGTTCTAAAGATAGAAGAGATTTCGCGCAACCTCCCATTTATGGCAGATTTGAACCAAGCCAATGTATTCATTGATTGTCCAACACAAGAGGGGAATCATGCAATTGTGGTAGCAGAAGCAGCACCCACAACAGCAAAGTCAGTTTATAAAAACCCTGTGGTAGGAAAGTTTGCCTATGAAGCTTTTGAACCAGCAGTTTTTTTCACTTTGAGAACCGGAAAACATATGTTTCTCAATCGTGCCATCACCCAGGAAGGCAGGACGGTGGAGCAGAGTGTAGTTCCAATCAAGGGAACGAACAACCGAATAATTGGTACAGTAATAATGGAGAAAGACATAAGTGAAAAAATTCAACATCAAGATAAAATGAAAGCGTTGTCAAAAACCACAGAAACATTAAGTGAAATACTGATTGGAATGACAGAAAACAGGCCGATTATTCCAGAGGTAATTGAAGAAGCGTTGTTCTTTGTTGACCCAGATGAGAGTCTGTTATATTTTAACCCTTCTGCAATCAACCTGGTTTCGGAAGTTTGCACAAAAGAGTGTACGGTGGGAACCAAAATCACTAACTATTTTCCATGCTTGAAATCAATTTTGCATAACCCTGAAGAATTACTTGTTAAAGAGATGGAGATTGCTAGTAAAACATTTCAAGTGAAAAAGATCTGTCTGGAACAAGATGAGAAAGCGGAAGGTACGTTCATCATTTTCCGTGATATGACCGAACTGCGGGAAAAAGAACGGGAACTTATCGTAAAAAGTGTGGCCATTCGGGAAATACACCATAGGGTAAAGAATAATTTACAGACAGTGGCAAGTCTTCTGCGTCTTCAAATGCGTAGGGGTGTACCGGAAGAAAGTAAGGTCCATTTTGTTGAAAGCCTGAACAGGATATTGAGTATTGCCCATGTCTATGAAATCATTCTATCCAATTCAAGTGTGGATGATGTAGAAGTTTATAGCTTAATAGAGAAAATTGGTAATATGTTAATTGATCAGCCTGAAGGTGAACCGAAAACAATCAGTATCAATTACAAAGGTCCACGGCTGACGATTAAATCAAACAAGGCTGTTTCTGTTGCTCTTATTATTAATGAGCTCATTCAAAATTCTATGAAGCACGCTTTTCACAACCGCTGTTTTGGAAATATCCATGTCAGTTTTTATGTCAATGGACTTGAATGCATAGTAAAGGTGGAGGATGATGGAGTGGGTTACTCTGATAGCTCCAAACCATCACTTGGCCTTGAAATAGTCAAAATGATGACAGAACATGATTTATCTGGACAGTTCAGCATTCAACGGACAGAGACTGGGACGATGGCAGCTATTGTATTCCCGATGGAAAGGGAGTGATAGGATGAAAAAGAGAATAATCCTTGTAGAAGATGAATCGATTGTCCGGTTGGATATCTCCATGATGCTACAGGATGCTGGCTATGAAATTGTCGGAGAAGCAGGAGATGGTGAAAAGGCAATTGAGTTGGCCTATTCACTCAAACCAGATCTAATTTTGATGGATATAAAGATGCCGAAGTTAAATGGACTCAAAGCCAGCGAGATCATATCAAATAGATTCAACATTCCTATTATACTTCTTACCGCATATAGCCAACGGGAATTTATTGATAAAGCGAAACAGGCAAATATATTAGGTTATTTAGTAAAGCCGATATCGGAAGCCAGTTTGATTCCTGCGATAGAAATAGCACTAAAGCAGGCTGAAAATGCAAATGTTTATAAAGAGAAAGTCGCAGAAATGAATAATAGATTAAAAAACCGGAAGATTGTGGAGAAAGCCAAAGGGGTATTGATGCAACGGTTCAAACTTACTGAAGAAGTGGCTTATAACAAGATGCGGACCATAAGCATGGATCGACAGGTGACCTTGGAGAAAGTAGCCAGGAACATCATAGTCAAATACAACACTTAATCATCCTAAAAGTAAATAACAGTAGCAAAGGTGCTAAGTGGTTTGAGTTACATAAAACCACCTAGTACCTTTTTGTCTTTTTCAGGAGAATTAAGAAAAAAAGGCACAATTTTATTTCTTTGCTTTAGCCTTCCAGGTTTAAGTAAGAATCACAATCTTCCGTTTAAATAAACCTTTTATATAAAGTGAAATCAACTGGGGGTTATCAAGAACACAGAAGTCTTCAAGTTAATTAAAAATAAAGAGAAAGCAGGAGGGGTATAACATGGTCTTGGTTGGAAATATTGTGATTTATATCATCATGGCATGTGCTGTAATCGGGGCAATTGCTGCCATAAAGAACAGTGAGGAAGGTATCGGAAAGCAATTCATGGAAGGAATACACTCAATCGGTCATATTTTTGTTCCTGCCGCGGGAATAATGGCGTCCATTCCCTATTTATCTTGGTTTATAGATAAGGTATGTGGACCATTCTTCGCGAAAATTGGAGCAGATCCTGCAATAGCAGCCACAGCAATCCTGGCATCGGATATGGGTGGTTATCAACTCGCAGAGGTATTGAAACAGTCGTATGAAGGGTGGATTATGGCATTGATTGTCGGCTTTATGGCAGGTGCAACCATCGTGTTTTCCATCCCGATGGGGCTTGCAATGTTGGATAAACGGGATCATAAATACATGGCCTTGGGGATTATGTCAGGTGTATTGACCATTCCTATCGGAGCATTCATTTCCAGTGTCTTGATTTTAGTGACAAATACGAAAGTCCGTGAGATTGTCTCTACTTCTTCGGAGTCAACTTACGCATTCACCATGAGCTATTTGAAAATGTTCATGAACTTATCTCCGTTACTGATTTTTGTCATTCTTATCGCTGTAGGGCTATATTTCCTACCTGACTTGATGATTAAGGGTTTTATGTGGTTTGGGAAAATCTTGGATGCAGGGATCAAGCTTGTCCTGGTGTTCTCCATCGTGGAGATCTTTACAGGGTTGTTCTCGACGGTTTTCGGAGCTTGGGGATTCGACCCGATTATGGCGGATGAGGCAGATCAGTTCCGTGCACTTGAAACAGCAGGCTATATTGGGATCATGTTAGCCGGTGCATTTCCCATGGTTTATTTACTTCAAAAATATGCAGGCAGACCACTCGAAGCCATGGGTAGAAGGTTCGGATTGAGTAAAGAGGGTAGTGCAGGCATTCTGGCAACGATTGCAAATATTCTAGCCATGTTTAAACTGGTGCGTAATATGCCACCTAAAGATAAGGTTATCAATATTTCTTTTGCTGTGTGTGCAGCCTTTTTATTGGGAGACCACCTTTCATTTACAGCGAATTTCCAACCAAATTTAATTTTACCGATTATTGCAGGGAAGCTGGCAGCTGGGGTCATTGGTATTGGATTCGCTTATTGGTTATCCGTACCTAAAGCGTTGGAATTGGAAAGAAAAGATCGTGAAGCAGGTATTATCGGCAAAGATGAATACTTAGAGAAAGACTTCACAATTGATCATCGAACAAAATCAATGTAAAAATAGCAACAAGGAGGATTTCGTCATGAGTGAAGAGAAAAAGCGGTTTATTCAAGAATTTGTTCCAGGAAAGCAGGTTACGTTAAGCCATCTAATAGCAAATCCTGACCCGGATATGTTCGATAAACTGGGGATTCAGGAAGCAGGAGCGCTTGGGATATTAACCCTTACTCCTAGTGAAACAGTTATAATAGCAGGAGACCTTGCCACTAAAGCAGCGAATGTGCGGATAGGGTTTCTCGATCGATTTACCGGAAGTCTCGTTATTGTGGGCAGTGTTTCGGAGGTAGATATGGCCATGTCGGAAATCAACCGATTCCTTAAGGATACCCTTGGGTACACCCCGTCTAAAATTACTAAATCGTGAATATTGACCCAAAGTAAAGGAGACAACCATGACAAGAAAAAATCGTGCAATGCTGATAGGTTCCATCGGGGCAGGAAAATCAACCCTGACCAATGCGCTTCTAGGCAGAAAGGTTGAGGCGGTTAAAACGCAAGCTCTTCACTACTATGATTGGATTGTAGATACCCCTGGTGAATATACGGAAAATCCGCTTTTTTACAAAAATATCATGGCAACAGCTTTAGAGGTCACCCATATTCTTTTCCTGCAGGACGCCACTAAAAGAAAGACCATTTTTCCGCCCGGCTTCAGCCACGGATTAAATAAAATCCCTATTGGTATTGTAACAAAGTCCGATGCGAACGAAGCGGATATTGATCTTGCCATAGCTGAATTGAAAAAGGTAATGACACAAGGCCCAATCATAGTCACCTCTTCTAAACGTGGGGAGGGGATACAGGAAGTGAAAGATCTTGTCCAATGCAACTCCCTTCAAGAAATGAGGGCACTTGTGGAAAGCAATCCTTCAAATAATGTGATATTTGTATGAAACTCTTTACAAAATACAGAAAATACATTATATTTTGTTTATAAATGAATTCAACGGCAAAGGCGCCTTGTACAGCTATCTTTCAACGGATAGCTCGTATGAGGTGCCTTTTTACGTTCTACCGATTTGGGGAGATGTAGCTATGAAGCGATATGGTCCACAAAAAGAAGACATTATAAGTGTTGGAATTGATATAGGAACAAGCACTACAAAGCTGGTCGTCAGTAAATTCTCATTGATGAACATGGCTGGTGGAACCCATATGCCAAGAATAGAGATCATTGATAAAGAGATCATCTATAGAAGTCCGATTTACCGTACCCCTTTGTTATCACTGTCGGAAATTAATATGCAAGCAGTGGATGAACTGGTTGATAGAGAATATAAAAAAGCTCATATCCAGACAAGAGACATAAAAACTGGAGCCGTCATCATAACTGGGGAAACGGCCACAAAAAAGAATGCAGAGGAAATGATCCACCATCTTTCAGGCCATGCAGGAGAATTTCTTGTGGCAACCGCAGGCCCTGATCTCGAAGGAATCATTGCAGCCAAAGGATCAGGAGCATTTGCCTTTTCCAAGAAAACAGGAAAAACAATTGCCAATATTGATATCGGGGGAGGTACCGCCAATGTCGCTGTCTATAAATCTGGTAGGCTTTGTGGGACATGCACGCTTCATATTGGCGGGAGATTAATAGATTTCGCTGAAAACAAAGTTAAAACCATCTCCTCACCGGTAGTCAGAGTACTTCAGAATTGGAATTCTTCTTTAGCAACAGGTGTGGAGAAAGAACATCAGGATGTAAAGAAGCTATGCAAATATATGAGTGATGTAATTGTTCGCATGTTGAACAAGGAGTTGACAAGGGAAGATGAGTCTCTCTTGCTAGGGCACCATCCGAACTGGGAAGAACAGGTCGAGGCCGTAATGTTTTCTGGAGGAATCAGTGAATGTGTGTACCAGCATGAGAAAGACCAACCAGTAACAGCAGAATATGATGATATAGGGAGGACACTTGCTGCAGCACTACAGGAAAATAATAAGCTGAAAAGCTGGGATTGGATACAACCGGAAGAAACTGTTAGAGCAACTGTGCTTGGAGCAGGTACCCAAACGACCGAGATAAGTGGAGCTACCATTGAAGTAAAATCCGATGAACTACCTATAAAAAATCTGCCAGTCTATCAAATAAGATTTAATCAGCAGTTTGATAGCGGAATAAAAAAGATATCCTCTGCGATGCAACAAGCGATAGATATCTATGATCCACAGCGTGAGGGACAGAACTTTGCCCTATATCTTGCCGAAATGCCCTATATGGGCTTCAAGCAAATTCAAACACTTGCAGAAACCATTCTTGCTGCAATAAAACAGAAGCCTAAACAAGAGCAACCGCTGGTGATTGTATTGGAAAGTGATCATGCAAAGGTGTTGGGGCAGACGCTGAATGTGATGGATAGCAAGGTAAGCGTAGTATGTATAGATCAAATAAAAGTGGAGCATGGAGATTATCTCGACATCGGGAATGTTTTACAAACTAGTGTCGTTCCGGTCGTCATTAAGACATTAACCTTCCATAACAGTTAGGAAAGGGGGCTATATGGTGAAGTTAAGCACCAACTATTTAGGTACCGTGTATCACTTTGTATCGTTAAAAGATTTATTTGCAAAAGCAAACGAAGAAAAGTCAGGAGACCGCCTGGCGGGTGTTGCTGCTGAAACTGTGCAGGAACGGATTGCAGCAAAGGAAGTATTAAGCTATTTAACACTGAAGGATATCAGGGAGAACCCTTTGCTTGCTCCAGAAGAAGATGAAGTGTCCCGTATTATTGAAGGGCAAGTCAATGAAAGAATATACCAATCCATAAAGAACTGGTCCATTTCTGAACTGAGAGAATACATCCTCCATGATCAAACAACCGGAGAGGATCTAAAACGTCTAAGTATAGGTCTAAACAGTGAAATGATTGCTGCTGTAGCAAAAATCATGTCCAACCTGGATCTAGTACATGCAGCGAATAAGATAGAGGTTTTGACTAAATGTAATATTACAATAGGGCAAAAAGGTACGCTCGCATCACGCTTGCAGCCAAACCACCCTACTGACAACGTGGAAGGTATGATTGCATCATTGAAGGAAGGATTGTCATATGGAATAGGGGATGCGGTCATTGGCATAAATCCCGTTGACGATTCGGTTGAAAGTATAAAACGGCTCCTGCATGCTACACAAGACTTCATCCAGGAATGGCAGATTCCGACCCAAAACTGTGTATTGTCCCATGTGACGGCACAAATGAAAGCGATGAAACAGGGAGCCCCGGCGGATATGATCTTCCAAAGCATTGCTGGAACGGAAGCGGCTAACCGTTCCTTTGGTATTACGGCATCGCTTTTGGAAGAAGCCAATGAATTGGCCAAAACACATGGTACAGGAACAGGTCCACAGCGCTTATATTTTGAAACAGGACAAGGATCTGAATTGTCAGCTGAAGCACATTTTGGCATCGATCAAATGACTTTGGAAGCGCGCAACTATGGTTTTGCCCGCTACTATGATCCATATATTGTGAACACGGTCGTCGGATTTATAGGTCCGGAGTATTTATATAACAACAAACAGGTAATCAGGGCGGGACTTGAAGACCACTTCATGGGCAAAATGCACAATATCCCGATGGGCGTGGATATTTGCTACACCAACCACATTAAAGCTGATCAAAATGACATTGAAGATCTTGGGGTATTACTGACGGCTGCCGGTGTTAATTTTATCATCGCAACACCTATGGGGGATGACTGCATGCTAAACTACCAATCCATGAGCTATCACGATGTAGCGACCCTTCGGCAAACATTAGGAAAGAAGCCGGCACCATTATTTGAAAAATGGCTGGAAAAAATGGGGATTTTCGAAAATGGGAAGCTGAGCAAGATTGCCGGAGATCCCACTATATTTACAAGATAGGAGGTGGTGCAGATGAACCAAGAGCTGGTGGAACAGATAACGAAGATTGTAGTGGAAAAGCTGAGAACACAACAGTCTCCTGATAAAGAAGATGTTAAACAGGACGAAAATGCATCTTCCAAGGAATCCAAACAGGTGAGATTCTGGTCGCACGTAAATCAAGAATCGAAGCAAAAGGATTCCACCATGAAAGTATTGAAGGAAGTAAACTCTGCTAAGGATAGTGAAGAGTTGATTTCCTTAAAACCATACTCCAAAAACATAAAAGGGGAAGGCTCTTCATCTGCGGTGAAAAGTGATACAGAAAATGTGGAAGAGCCTGATAGAACCCTAAAAGGACTAGAAGAGCCTGTAAACAAGGAAGAACTTGAACTGTTGAAGAGTAAGACACCAGCAAGAATCGGAATAGGGCGAGCGGGGTTACGGCCGAAAACCGAATCATGGCTTAAGTTTCGTTATGACCATGCTGCTGCAGTTGATGCAGTGTACGGTGATGTGCAAGAAGAACTGCTGCAACGGTTGGACCTTTTTAAGGTGAATACCAGGGTTACGGAAAAAGAAGTGTATATTCGAAGACCTGATTATGGCAGGAAGCTTTCAGATGAAGCCAAGGCTCTTATTAAAGAAAAATGCAAGCAAGCCCCTACCGTTCAGATTGTCGTCTCGGATGGACTCAGTTCCAAAGCGATAGAAGAAAATGTCGAGGATGTGTATTTGTCCTTGCAGCAAGCGTTAAAAAGTAATGGGTTTGATATTGGTACCCCTTTTTATATTGAAAAAGGTCGAGTGGCAGTCATGGATGAAATAGGTGATTTGTTGAATCCGAAAGTTGTCGTGCTTTTAATCGGAGAACGGCCAGGACTTGTAAGTGCTGAATCCTTGAGTGCCTACCTCTGTTATGAACCGAAGAAAGGAACAATTGAGGCTGATAGGATGGTAATCTCCAATATTCATAGAGGTGGAATTCCACCAGTGGAAGCTGGGGCTTATCTCGGAACAGTCGTTCAAAAGGTTCTTAAATATGAAGCAAGCGGAGTGTCGCTTGTGGAAAAGGAAAACTAGGAAGGGGGGCAGGAAGTATGTCACTCGCAAAAATACATGCAGAGATATTATCGGTAAGGGTTATTCCAAATGTAGATAGGGAACTTGCAGAAAGCTTTCAACTTGAACCGCATCATAGGAGCTTGGCAATTTTCACTTCCACCGTTGACGATGTTGGATATACCGCCCTTGATGAGGCAACTAAACGTGCAGATGTGGAAGTGGTTTATGCAAAATCTTTTTATGCTGGAGCCGGCCATTCATCAGGTCCTTTATCAGGTGAGATGATTGGAATATTGGCAGGACCCAATCCTGATGAAGTGAAAAGCGGAATGGATGCGATTATCCAGACTGCTGCATCGGATGCTTTTTTTGAAGCGTTGGATGATAACAAGGCACACGCCATCTATGCACACGTTGTGGCAAGAACAGGATCTTACTTATCGAGAGAAGCCGGCATAGCACAGGGGGAACCACTTGCCTATCTGATTGCTCCCCCATTGGAAGCGGTCTATGGACTGGATGCCGCTTTAAAAGCTGCAGATGTGAAATTGGTGAAGTTTTTTGGGCCACCTTCTGAAACAAACTTTGGCGGCGGCCTGTTGACTGGTTCACAGTCCGCTTGCCAAGCGGCGGCAGAAGCATTCAGAGATGCCATCCTCTCAATAGCTCAACAGCCAATTCAATATTAACTAACTGTCAGTAAAAAGTTCACATGCCAACCTTTTATTTAATCAATAGAAACAATCTTTGAGGAAAGAGACTGATGAAAGGAGTGATGCCTAAATGTCTAGTGAAAAGGAACAACACTCATTGGAAGAAATGAGAAATGCTGTTCAAAAGGCAAAGGAAGCCCAGCAACAATATCTTTCCTTCTCTCAGGAGCAGGTGGATGCTGTTGTGAAGCGAGTGGCAGAAACCGCCTTTGCAAGATCTCTTGATCTTGCAAAAATGGCAGTAGAGGAAACGGGAATGGGTGTTGTAGAGCATAAAAGAATTAAAAATGAAGTGGGATCCCAAGCGGTCTATGAATCCATCAAGGATGAAAAGACAGTTGGAATTATAAACGAGGACAGGGCAAATAAAGTGTTGGAAGTAGCCGATCCGTTTGGAGTAATTGCTGGTATCATCCCAACTACCAACCCGACATCAACAGCAATTTTCAAGGCTTTGATAACACTAAAAACCCGTAATGCAATAGTAGTCAGTCCTCATCCCCGAGCAGTCAGATGTACAGTCGAAGCATTGAGAATATGTTCTGAGGCGGCGGTGGAAGCAGGGGCACCTGAAGGTCTCATAGGGTGGATATCCAAACCCTCGATGGCGGCTACGGAAGAGCTGATGAAGCATCGGGAGATCCAATTGATCTTGGCAACTGGCGGCAGCGGACTAGTCCGGGCAGCTTACAGTTCCGGAAAACCGGCATATGGAGTCGGTCCGGGGAACGTACCAGTCTACATTAACAGAAGTGCCAATGTAGCCAAATCGGTCAAGATGATCGTGGACAGTAAGACCTTTGATAACGGAACAATCTGTGCAACCGAGCAAGCCGTTATTGTGGACAGAAACATTCAGGAATATACCGTAAGAGAGTTCAGAAATAACGGGGCCTATTTTTTGAATGAAGCAGAAAAAAAGAGATTGGAGAAGGTCATATCTCCTGAACCTGGAAAGCTTAATCCGGATATCGTGGGACAGAGTGCAGTGAAGATTGCCGCCATGGCTGACATTTCGATACCACCAGATACCAGGTTGCTGATAGCTGAGGAGACAAAAGTAGGAAAGGAGATTCCATTTTCCATTGAAAAACTATCTCCTATATTTCCGCTCTACACAGCAAATAGTTATGAAGAAGCAAAAGACTTATGTATTAAAATCTTGAACCTTGGCGGAAGAGGCCATAGTTTGTCCTTGCACACCAATGATGACAAAGTGGCAACAGAATTTGCACTAATCATGCCGGTCTCCAGGCTTATGGTTAACACTTTATCCTCTGTTGGTGCAGTTGGAGGTACAACGGCTCTGATGCCATCTCTTACCCTTGGATGTGGATCATTCGGCGGGAATATTACCTCGGACAATGTGACAGCCAGACATCTAATTAATATAAAAAGAATGGCTTATGGCATAAAGGATATTTCCATTCCAAAGCCGGCTCCTTCCGCCAGAGAAGCATCAGCATCCAAACCATTGAAAGAGAAAGAGGTAGGAAACATTGTCAATCAAGTCATAGAGAAGATGGATTCAACAGAAGAAATCAATCCGAAAGTAATAGCAGATCTAGTAAACGAAGTATTAAAAAAATATCAAACGAATTAATTAGGAGGAATTTATTATGGCTAGAGAAATGACAGCATTAGGAATGATCGAAACAAAAGGTTTAGTAGCATCAGTGGAAGCGGCAGATGCAATGGTAAAGGCTGCGAATGTACACTTGGTTGGAAAAGTGCATGTAGGTGGAGGAATTGTGACTGTTCTTGTCCGCGGTGATGTCGGTGCAGTGAAAGCTGCTACAGAAGCTGGAGCTGCTGCTGCCCAACGTGTAGGCGATTTGAAATCTGTTCATGTAATCCCACGTCCTCATAATGAGCTGGAAAGCATTTTACCTAAATTCGAAGTAGAAGCGTAAACGACAATAATGGTTAGGAGCAATCATGTATGAATGAACAAGCCATTAAAGCGATAGTGGAAGAAGTGGTTGGGAAATTGGCTAAACTCCCTTCTGCAGAAAAAGCTGTTCCTATGGCTGTATCTGCCAGACACTGTCATTTGAGCCAGACAGATTTAGACGTGCTGTTTGGTAAGGACTATCAACTGACAAAGAAAGCGGAACTTTCCCAACCTGGTCAATTTGCTGCTAACGAAACGATTACGATTGTCGGACCAAGGGGTGGCATCGAAAAGGTGCGCATCCTCGGTCCCGCTCGTAACATAACGCAAGTGGAAGTCAGTGCAACAGATTCGATTAAACTTGGTGTAAAGCCCCCACTCAGGGAGTCGGGTGATATACAAAATTCGGCATCCGTCACTTTGGTAGGACCAAAAGGAAGTATATACAAACAAGAAGGATTAATCATCGCTCAAGCCCATATTCATATGACTCCCGAGGATGCCGCTTCATTTTCGGTTGAGAATGGTGAATATGTTACTATCACAACCGATACGATAAGGCCAGTTAAATTCAATAAAGTCCTCATTCGCGTCTCTTCCCGCTATCGGTTAGAAATGCATATTGATACAGATGAAGCAAATGCAGGTTTGATTGGAAAGGGTGCATATGGAATATTATCTAAAATTGAGGGAGTGTCATGAATAAAGACTTAATAGAACAAATCGTTCTAGAAGTGTTGAAGAGGATTGCGCCGATTTCAGAAAAAAGCCCTGTTGATCACACGAAAAAAAACCTCATCGTTTATACAAAAAAGAATGAAGGGGAAGCTTATTCCTCCAATGTTCTGGAAAAATCATGGAACATTATCACCAAAAGTGTGGATGATGAGGCTATGCCTGAAAAGATAGATGCTGTACTTTTCCTGCAAGGGTCTCAGGATTTGATGGTCAAAGGGGCTATTGGAATTACCGATACACCTGAAACGAAGAGGTTGGCTTATCATGTGATGATGGGTAAGAATATTACCATAGTGCCCACAGAAGCTTTTAAACAAGTAATCTATGAGGATGAACGGAAGGTTGTAAACAATGTTTATCGGACGCATCTTCTAGAATATAAAAGTACATTAGAAAAGTTTGGGGTAACCATAGAACCTCTCTCACAATTTGAAAAAAGGTTGGCCAGGGACAAAGAAGAATCAAAAAGTGAAAGCCATTCCTTCAGTGGAAAGCTTTTGACTGAGCAAGACGTTAGGCAGCACATAGAGGAAACAATTAAAGTAACTGCAAAAACAATCATCACTCCACTAGCGCGCGATGCTGCACGTAGATCAGGAAAAACTATCCAAATACTAGATTCCAAAGGGGCAGATTAGCGATGCAATTAGGGACGGTTATCGGGAATGTATGGGCTACAAGGAAAGAAGATAACTTAATAGGATTGAAATTTCTATTTGTCCAACCAGAACTTCCAGATGGAACTGTAACAAGATTTCCGTTTATTGCAGTGGATCGAATCGGTGCGGGTGTTGGTGACAGGGTGATGATAACCAATGGAAGTTCAGCATCACATATAATGCCGGAGATTAATCTGCCAATTGACGCACTGGTAATTGGAATAGTAGATTCCGTTGATGTGGAAGGAGGGATACATCGTGAGTAAAGCTTTAGGAATGATTGAAACAAGAGGATTAATAGGTTCCATTGAAGCAGCAGATGCCATGCTTAAAGCAGCCAATGTCAGCCTGGTAAGCCAGGAAAAAGTGGATGCAGCTCTTGTAACAGTTTTGGTTAAAGGTGACGTAGGAGCAGTTCAGGCAGCAATCGATGCCGGCAAAGAGGCGGCTGCACGTGTAGGGGAACTGGTTTCCGCGCACGTAATCCCCCATCCAGATGAAGGTATAGGGTCAATGCTTCTTTCAGGTGAAAAAAAAGTAGCTGAGTCACAGTCCGCTCAAAGAATAGCTCCGGAAATAATTAAAAAGCCGGAAAAATCACGCAAGAAAGCTACAAAACCAGTGGATCAACAAGAAGATTATTCAAAAGAATCACCTGACAAAGATTAACGGTTAGGTGATTTTTTAGATATAGGATAGGAATTAAGAATTTTGGTTTTCTTCATACCGGGCTTTAATTACCAGTCAAAGCTAAACATTACAAACTTGGAGGAATCGCAATGTCTTTTAAAAGAAGAAAAATCGCGGTAATAGGCTCAGGCTTTACAGGAGCAACAGCAGCATTGATGATGGCCCAGAAAGAAATGGGGGATATTGTACTTGTAGATATTCCTAATCAAGAGAAACCAACAAAAGGAAAAGCGTTAGATATGCTCCAGACAAGCCCTGTCCAAAAATTCGATTCGAAAATAACGGGCACTTCTAATTATGCGGATATCTTGGAAGCAGACCTTGTACTAATTACAGCAGGCTTACCTAGAAAGCCTGGTATGAGCCGTGATGAACTTGTTGCAACAAATGCTAATATCATGAAGCAGGTTTCTGAAAATGTAAAGAAGTATGCTCCCGATAGCTATATTATTGTTCTAAGCAATCCTGTCGATGCTATGACTTACATTTGTTATAAGACAACAGGTTTTCCTAAGAACCGCGTAATTGGCCAATCTGGTGTATTGGATACAGCTAGATTTAACACATTTGTTGCAACAGAACTGAATGTGTCAGTAGAGGATGTATCAGGTTTCGTGCTCGGAGGTCATGGGGATGAGATGGTGCCGCTCGTCCGATTTTCGTATGTAGGAGGAATTCCTTTAGAAAAAATTTTACCTTCCAAAAAGATAGAAGCAATAGTCGAGCGGACACGTAAAGGTGGGGGAGAAATAGTTGAGTTGCTAGGTCAAGGAAGTGCCTACTACGCACCAGCAGCATCCATGGTGCAAATGGCTGAGGCAATAATCAAAGATAAAAAAAGAATCCTGCCATCGATTGCATTTCTTGAAGGAGAGTACGGATATGAGAATATATATTTAGGTGTACCAACTATAATTGGTGGAGATGGTATTGAAAGTGTTATTGAACTGCAACTTACCCAAAAAGAGAAGGAAGCCCTTGATAAGTCAGTTGAATCTGTCAAAAATGTGATGAAAATGCTTTAGTGATTATAGTAGTACTCATATTCAGAAATGGATATGGGTACTACTTTTTTTTATTTTCCATCTCTATTTTCTGTTAATATAGTAGCAATGAAACTCCGGGAGGATTTACATATGTTAAAAAAAATGAGATTAAGGCCTCTCATTATATTACTGGTATGTCTTGTGGTCGTGTTATCTCTATTAATAACGGATGTATTAATAAGCCAGCACGTAACGAAAACGATTAAGGAAGACCAAGAAGAAAAAGCTAAGATAATAGCGAGGATTGTGGCTAAGGATGATATAGTTAGACAGGGATTGATAGTTGATGAAAAAGCTTCAGACATTCAGTCCTATACTGCAGATGTCTTGGAGACGGCAGATGTTTTATTTATTGTCGTTATGGATATGGACGGAATCAGAAAGTCGCATCCAAATGAAGAAAATATAGGCCTTCCTTTTGAAGGAGGAGATGAAAAGGCAGTACTTGAAGGAGAAGAGAGTACATCCATAGCCAAAGGAACAATGGTAACCTCTTTGCGTACCTTCACGCCTGTTTATGACGATCAAGGGATTCAAATTGGAGCCGTTGCGGTAGGGATATCCCTTGATAGGGTAGAAGACACTGTATTTGCGAGCCATTTAAAGCTACTTATCGGTTCATTGTTTGGCTTGATTGCAGGCTTAATTGGTGCGATTTTGATTGCTGCCTATATTAAAAAGACGTTGTATGGCTTAGAGCCTTTTGCCATTGCTAAAATCCTGCAGGAGAGGGACACGATGCTGCAGTCCGTGCGGGAAGGAATTATTGCTGTCGATAAAGAAGCTAGGATAGTGCTTGTAAATAAATCTGCACTTGCTATTTTCAAAAGGGCAGGACTAGAGGGCGATCCCGTGGGAATGAAGGTAAGTGAGTATATGCCTAGTTCCCGTCTGGACAGAGTACTGGCCTCTGGAACGCCAGAATTGGACGAAGAACTTGAAATCAACGGGATGTCCTGTCTCGTCAATAGGGTTCCGCTTCAAGTGGATGGCCAAGTGGTTGGTGCCATCTCAACCTTTCGTGATAAAACGGAGGTGGACTTATTGGCTGAACAGCTGACAGGTGTTAAATCGTATGCGGAAGCTTTAAGGGCTCAATCTCATGAATTTATGAATAAATTGCAAGTCATTTTGGGAATGGTCAGGTTGAAGAATTATGATCAACTCTCAGGTTTTATAAACGAAACGGTTCAAAATCGCCATAAAGAAATAGGGGTTGTCACGACAAATATAGAGAATCCGGTACTATCAGGCTTCATTCTTGGGAAATTGAGTTATGCTAGGGAGTCAGGAGTACAACTGTCGATCAACACGGAAACGGTCATTCCCGAATCTGTTCCATCCAATACCATTCATGAACTAATCACTATACTTGGAAACTTGATTGATAATGGCATGGAAGCAGTGAAAAATAGGGAGATTAAAGAGGTCAATGTCACACTATCAAACATTGGACACATGCTTACTATTGTGGTAGAGGATTCAGGTATCGGGATCAAGGACATGGTTCTTAAAAATATATTCTCAAAAGGGTATTCTACGAAAGGTCCAAACCGTGGATACGGGTTATTCCTCGTGAAAAAAAGTGTGGATAAACTTGGTGGAACGCTTGTAGTGGATACTTTTCAAAACAAAGGAACCATTTTTCAAATAGATATACCATATGGAGGTGAACAACCATGATTAAAGTCTTGATTCTAGATGATGATCCTATGGTAGCGGAATTCAATAAACGGTATCTTGAAGAATTGGACGGCTTTGCTTTGGTGGATATTGTGCATACACCTGATGCCGCTCAAAATGTTCTGCAGAAAAAAGAGGTGGACCTTCTTCTACTCGATAATTTTATGCCTGGAAAAACAGGACTTGAACTAATGAGGAATTTAAGAGCTGCCCAAGCCCGATTGGACGTCATTTTTATTACAGCTGCTTCTGATGCCCAAACCATTCAGTCAGCTTTAAGCTATGGGGCTTTCGATTATCTTATCAAACCTTTTGAATTTGATAGATTTAAGCAGGCACTTCTAAGATATAAGGATAAATGGACTCTGTTATCCAATCAGCATGTCTTTAATCAAATAGAACTGGATCAACGGATACTTCATCAGAAGCATCAAGCAATAGAAGCTGAAAGTCTTCCTAAAGGTTTGACAAAAGCGACCTTGAAAGTGGTAATGGACGCAATACAACTGAAAAAATCCGATTCCTTTTCCACAGAGGATATAGCAGAAATCACTCAAATATCCAGAGTATCCATCAGAAAGTATTTGAAATTCTTGAAAAGTATCGGCGTATTGGGGGAAAGGATGACGTATGGAACCATTGGTAGACCCATTTATCAGTACGTCTATAAAGAAATGAACGTGGATGTACTTTCGAAATACTATTAAAAAAGTGACCAGTCTTGGTCACTTTTTTTAGTTACAAAACTCGTATATTACTTTATTAATCTATGAAAAGTACATCTTTCCCAGTAGGATGATAAAAAAGTGAAAGCGATTTCTTTAAAGGAGAGATGGATATGAAAGGAACGAACTTAAAAGAGAAAGCTCTGAATCTTCATCGTGAAAATGCGGGAAAAATTGCGGTCGTCAGCAAGATTGATATACAAACGGAAGATGATCTAAGTCTAGCTTATACACCTGGTGTAGGAGATGTCTGCAAAGAGATTGCCAAAGACTCAAGTAAGGTAAATTCATTAACATCACGAGGCAATATGGTAGCCGTTGTGACAGACGGTACTGCAGTGCTTGGTCTTGGGGATATCGGCCCTAAAGCAGCGATGCCTGTCATGGAGGGAAAGAGTATCCTTTTCAAGCAGTTTGCAGATATCGATGCATTTCCAATTTGTCTTGATACCACAGATGTGGATGAAATTGTATCAATAGTCAAAGCGCTTCAGCCAACCTTTGCAGGGATAAATTTAGAGGATATTGCAGCACCAAGATGTTTCGAAATAGAAGAGCGGTTAAAAAAAGACTTGGAAATCCCGGTGTTCCATGATGATCAGCATGGGACGGCAATTGTTGTATTGGGTGCATTGATCAATGCATTAAAGCTGGTAAAGAAACCGAAGGAGACGACTAAAATCGTCATCAATGGAGCTGGGGCTGCCGGAATTTCCATTGCAAAGCTTCTCCTGACAGCGGGCTTTGCTGATATTACCCTAGTCAGCCTCGAAGGTATTGTGTGTGAAGGGTTGGATTGGATGAATGCCAGTCAAGCAGAGATAGCTAAACGAACAAATCTGCACCAGATTAATGGAACACTTAATGAAGCTATCTCCCGTGCAGATGTATTTATTGGTGTTTCGGGCCCGGCAGCTTTGAAGCAGAGTCATATCATGAAAATGGCTAAGGATCCGATTGTCTTTGCACTTGCAAATCCTATCCCGGAGATCTATCCGGAAGAGGCTTTGGCCGTAGGGGCAGCAGTGGTGGGAACAGGGCGCTCCGATTATCCTAACCAGATTAATAATCTACTGGCTTTCCCAGGAATCTTCAGAGGAGCTCTTGATTCTGGAGCTACCGATATCACAGAAGAAATGAAGATTGCTGCTGCCTATGCCATCGCAAAAATGGTAAGTGAAAAAGAATTACGCGCAGACAATATCATTCCAAGCGCACTGGATAAACAGGTGGCGGTGGAAGTATCCAAAGCTGTCGCAAATATCGCAAAAAAGAAATCTATCCGATCAAGTTCTGTATCTTAATTGATGCAGGGCTTGATGCTCAATAATATTCAGAAAAGGGAGTTGTCCTAAATGGAGCAAGCAGTAAAAAAAGACACAGAAACTACTCTACCTTCCAAAAGTAATACCAAAATTTACTCCATTCCAACTAAACAAGGTGTGAGCATTTTTAATATACCAGTGCTATGGTTTGGGGTGTTCCTTGTTTTAACAGCGCTTGCTGTGTATACGGATAATTTGCCCACTGGTATGATAGGCGCCCTCCTTGTTATGGTAGTGTTCGGAGAGGCATTGGGCTGGATTGGCGATCGTTTGCCAATAATTAAGACATTCCTCGGCGGAGGTGCCATTGTGGCTATTTTTGGTTCCGCTTACATGGTCTATAGTGGGATATTACCAGAAAATGTTTCAACCTCCATCACTGATTTTATGACAACTGGAGGATTTCTAGACTTTTACATTGCGGCCTTAATAACAGGAAGTATTTTAGGGATGAACTCCCAAATGCTTGTAAAAGTAGGCGTCCGATTCTTCTTACCAATTATGGGTGCGGTGCTCGGTGCGATGGCTATCGCTGCTATTGTCGGTATGCTCGTCGGATTCACACTTCAGGAAGCTGTGTTGGTCATTACCCTGCCAATACTTGGTGGTGGAATGGGTGCCGGTGCAGTACCTATGAGTCAAATCTATTCGGAGCTTTTAGGAAACAGTCCTAGCTATTATATATCTATTTTAGTGCCGGCATTGGCCCTTGGAAATGTATTTGCGATTGTACTTGCAAGCGCCTTGAATGTATTGGGGAACAAGATGCCAAGCCTTTCCGGAAACGGTGTACTAATGAAAGGTTTTACGTATGAAAAAACAGTACAAAAATACGAAATAGGAAAAATGGGTGCCGGGATGGCAGCGGCGTTAACTTTCTTTACGATCGGTTTCTTATTGGATGGATTGATGCCCTTGCATCCATATGCCATTATGATCATTTTGATTGCCATTGTAAAAATAGCCAACCTTCTGCCATCATCAGTCGTGGAAGGAGCGAGCCAGTGGTATCAGTTCGTTGCGAAAAACTGGACGTTGGCATTACTGTTTGGAATCGGTGTCGCATATACCGACCTTGAAGCAGTGTTGAATGCACTTAGCGTACAGTACATCCTTATTGTTGCTGGTGTGGTAGTAGGAGCTGTAATCGGTGCGGGTATTTTAGGGAAAATGGTAGGTTTCTATCCAATCGAATCAGCCATCACTGCCGGCCTATGCATGGCAAATATGGGGGGGACAGGGGATGTTGCAGTATTATCTGCTGCAAAGAGAATGGAATTGATGCCATTTGCCCAGATTTCTTCAAGATTAGGTGGAGCATTAATTCTACTGGGAGCAGGATTGATCATTCCTTTGTTTTTATAAAGAACCATGCAGAGATATGACGTAACAAGGAGGGCAATAACTGCCCATTAACAATAACAACACCTACTATAATAATTACACCACCGAAAACACTGGTGACATTTATTTTTTCATGTAATAAGGTTAAAGCTGCAAGTAAAGTAGTAATAGGTTCTAAATATAAAAACATTGAAACCTTTGATGCTACCATTACTTCATGCGCTTTCCCCCAATACCAATAAGCAATACCAGAAACAAATATTCCAAGAAACAATAGGTGGGCCCATTCCCCGGCGTTAAGCAGGGGGAGGGATACCCACCCTTTGTTTTTTATGAAAAAAGGTGTAGTTAGAACGAAACCTATGAAACTCATATAAAAAGTTATGACTAGCGCGGGATAGGGGATACGGAGCCCTCTTAAAAGAATGGAATAGATAGCCCAGTTCAAGGTACTTAGAATCATCAAAATAAAACCAATGTTCAAGGTAAGAGTGAAAGGCTGGCCGCTTCTTGCGGAAGTAATCATAAATACACCAACTACAGCTAGAATCATTCCAATCGCTCTAGAAAGGGTCATTTTTTCGTGCAAGAATAGCATCGATAGAAAGACGGTGAAAATGGGGGAAAAGGAAATAAGCCATCCTGCAGCAGAGGCATCTATCGTCAACAAGGCACTCGCTTGCAATACTTGATGAACAAAGACGCCCAATATTCCCAACACTAGTAGATGGGGAATATATTTTATAGAAATGGAAAATCGTTCACGTTTTAGAACTAATAGAATCATTAAAAACAAAGCTCCTATGCCGAACCTCATTACCAATAAGGTGAAAGGATCAAGCTTATCCAAAACAGCCTTTGTGGACACAAATGAAATCCCCCAAAAACTGATAGCCATGGTGGCATACAGGGAGGCAGTAAAGGTTTTCCTCATGGAGGTCATCATCGCACTATCTTCCTTTCCAATGATTATCTTTACCATCGTATGCTTGTCCGGATTTAAGATATTCTATTGAATCGTAAATAGTCTAAAGGAATTACTTCATTAGTGGGTCAAAAGAGGATCAAAAAAAGGCACCACTACAATGTAGTGGTGCCTTTAGTATGGAGCGGATGGGATTCGAACCCACGACCCCTTCGCTGCCAGCGAAGTATTCTCCCACTGAACTACCGCCCCGATGAGACTGAATTTATTTTACCAAAAAATCAGCCTTTTGCAAACATTATTTGAAAAGATTTTATTAGTCCAAGTTTTCTACTTCCGCTTGGATGACACCGGTCAATGATTTCAATTCATAATAGACATCTGTTGTGTATACAATCTTCTTGGTTGTGATGATGCAGTTTAATACAATATCGTCCTTTTCTTCTTTTACTTTGACTCGCTTTATAGACAAGTTTTTATGATGAATCTCTTTCATGACCATGGTCAGGTCAACATCTTTTTCAAGATAGATCTTCACTTTAATCTCTTTTTCCTTCAATTTCTTCGGTCCGATTTTTTCAAAAAGGGAAGGGATGACCTTCACACCCAAGATGATAAAGATAACGCCGAAAGCACCTTCAATAAAAAAACCTGCACCTATTGTAATCCCCAAAGCGGCAGAGGCCAATACCAATGCTGCTGTAGTCAGGCCGGAAATGGCTTCATTGCTTCTACGAAGTATCACGCCTGCTCCCAAAAATCCAATACCACTAATTACATAGGAAGGAATACGACCTGGGTCCATAGGTCTCGAATACTCTTTTGAATAGAGAAAGGCGGATTCATAGGAGACGATGGTTAAGAGGCAAGCCATCACGGATACAATTACACAAGTCTTTAATCCAAGTGGCTTTCCTTTTAATTCACGCTCTAGGCCAATGATAATACCTGCAAAGGTTGCAAAGATAAGCTTTACTACAAAATCGTACTCGTCGATAAATTCGAAAAATAATTTCATATGGCACCTCCTGTATAAAATGCTGTATGATTCTTGTATATTGTTTCTTTCCATAGTTGCATTGACAACTTTGAAAGCAACCTATTTAATAACAAATGGTTAGAGAATTATAACAATATTCTGTACAATTAGAAAGTATAAACTTAAATGGAAATGGTTTGGGTGAAAGTGTATGAATAAATGGTTTAATCCTTATGTGGCTCTCGCGGTGGGAGTAATAACTGTTTCCGCCTCAGCCATATTTGTCAAACTGGCGGAAGCACCAGCCGGAGTGGTGGCCTTCTATCGGTTACTATTTTCTGTGTTATTTTTACTTCCCGTTTTTCTATATAAATATGTAGGGGAATTAAAGCGAATTAGAGGAAGGGACTGGCTTTTTTCTGTTCTTGCCGGAGTATTTTTGGCATTTCATTTTATTTTATGGTTTGAATCCTTGAACTATACCAGTGTGGCTAGTTCAACTGTACTTGTCACGCTACAGCCACTGTTCGCCTTTATAGGGACATACCTGTTTTTCCAGGAAAGGCTCAGTAAAAAAGCGATTACCAGTGGAATCATCGCAATTCTCGGAAGTGTTGTGATCAGCTGGGGAGATTTTAGAATAAGTGGAATGGCTCTTTTCGGAGATATCCTTGCGCTAGTGGCATGTGCGCTGGTTACAGCTTATCTTCTATTTGGGCAGGATGTCAGAAAAAGATTATCGTTGGTTACCTATACATTCATTGTCTATGGGTTCAGCACTGTTACATTGTTTCTCTATGTGCTGTTTACAGGTGATTCATTCACAGGCTATTCTGCATCAGATTGGGGATGGTTCATCCTGCTTGCCATCTTCCCCACACTGTTGGGACATTCTTTATTCAACTGGGCAGTCCGGTATATCAGTACCAATGTTATATCCATGAGTATTCTCTTTGAGCCAATTGGTGCTGCTATTCTTGCATACTATGTTTTAAATGAATCGGTAACATGGACTCAATTCTTGGGAGGATTCCTAGTAATGTTAAGTGTAGGTTATTTTCTAAGAGAGAATAGGAAGACAAATCACAACAAAGTGTTAACATCGGAGAGAAAAGAGGAGGAGAGGAAATGGATGTAAGATTGGCGATTCCAGGCGATGAATGTGCAATTGCCGAGGTTCATGTTGAAAGTTGGAAAACAACCTATCAGGGTATTGTTGATGAAAACTATTTACAGTCCTTATCCAAGAGCAGCCGGGAAGAGATGTGGAAAGGGGTTATTGAGCGGGGGTTCAACGAGAGTTGTTTATTTGTTGCATTAATTGATGGGAAAGTTGTAGGCTTTGCCAGCGGGGGACCTGAGCGTACGAAGAAATACGGCATAGACACTGAGTTGTATGCCATCTATTTGCTTAAAGAGAACCAGGGAAGAGGAATAGGAAAAAAACTGATTCAAGAAGTAGCAAGCTTCTTAATGGAAAAAGACCATTTCTCCATGCTTGTATGGGTTCTAACAGAAAACCCTTGTAAACATTTCTATCTTTCCTTCTGTCCCGAAGAACTAGATACTGAACAGATTAAAATTGGTGAAAACAGTTATGAGGAAACGGCATACGTTTGGAAAGACTTGCGGAAGCTTATAAGAGAAGGGTAAAAAGCCGACATTGTCGGCTTTTAGTGTAATTAGCTTTAATTATGTAAAGTTTAACTTAACCGAGTGGCCATAATAGCAAAAAAAAGCGCAAGTGAAAAACTCATAATCACGTTCTCTCCACGTACTTTCTCTTCTGATTCGCTTATTCGCACCGCCTCAAAGTAAGCAAATAAAAACAATACGATTGAAGTTAGCAAAGCTATCAAAAACGCTGTGTATTTTAAGAGATACATATCTTTTCCCCCTGCTCCATCAGTTATTCCATTATATGAAGGAAGCAAACGGAACATTCTAGTAATTTTTATATCATCTCTTTTAAAAGCTCAGGCTCCATCAATCCAACAATTAATATGTATTTGTAGAAAAGCAAATAGAAAAAGCTGATCTAATTGATCAGCTTAGGCAATGGACTTATTGAATCTAAAAATACGGGGAACTGTCTTGATTAACAATACTGTGACTACGGTGGTAACAACAAAGCTCGGTAACATATATGAACCATTGTAAATTAAAGAATAAAGCCACACTGGCTGTCCTTCCGGAGCAAAGTGACCAAAGAAGATCATGCCTGCCACGAAGTGAGCGGAGAACCGGAGTAGACATGCAAGGAATATCGCAATTGTTACGAATAAAGTTAACTTCTTTAAGTTGTCTTCCTTAGAGGAATTCACAACTTGTTTTGCCACAACACCAGCAAATCCTAGTACGACAAAAGCTACAATATAATCTAAGAAAATCTGTACAGGATCCACTCCATAAAAGTTACCTGTTACTATTTGTAATAACCCAAGGACAAAGCCTGAAAGGATACCACCTTTTAATCCCCATCGAAACGCCATGATAAATATTGGTACCATTGAAATTGCTATAGAGCCACCTTGTGGCCATATTTGGGATAATGCTCCAGATAATAAATCTAGCATATAAGCCAAGGCACTAAAAATGGCAACCTCGACAAGAAACAACGTATTATTTTTCTTCATAATACTCCTCCTTAGAATAACGGTTCTGACATTAAGTTGTTGGTAAGCAGTCTAAATGGGCTGTAACATCATGCTCATTTATCCGCTATTTCATCAATTTACAGAACCATGAAAATAAAAAAAGCAATAAAGGAGGGCTCCTTTATTGCTTAGATAACGTTAAGAAATAAAATGTGCCACATCCCTACGATAGTATTAACTAACAGGTTCAAAGGGTCAGAACATAATAGTTCACTCTCAGCCATAGTGGCCCCCCTCGTGGAATTATTTAATTATTACTTATCATCATACATAACCTACTAGAAAACGACAAGCTTTTTCCATTTGTCGAATTATCTCATTTGTAGAGTAAAGTTATTAGATGATATGTTTCTTCTATAAAGTATTATTAGATGACAACACTAACATGAAATTTTTTTCAGAAAAAGTATTGCAATATAGTTGTGAGGGTGGTATATTTAATCTCGTCGCTTCGAGCAGGCGATATTAATATAGCAACAAAGCACTTGAAAAATAATCAAAAAACAGCTTGACTTTAAACGAACAAGTTGTTATGATTAGGAAGTCGCTTTTGAGCGAAATTTGTAAGAAAATGATCTTTGAAAACTAAACAAAACAACAGCGTCATAACGTTAATCCTACGGGATTAACAAAATGATTTAAGTAACACAAGCTAGCAAATTTTGAGCAAAAGCTCAGACTCTTTATTGGAGAGTTTGATCCTGGCTCAGGACGAACGCTGGCGGCGTGCCTAATACATGCAAGTCGAGCGGACCTTTTAAAAGCTTGCTTTTGAAAGGTCAGCGGCGGACGGGTGAGTAACACGTGGGCAACCTGCCTGTAAGACTGGGATAACTTCGGGAAACCGGAGCTAATACCGGATAATATAAGGAACCTCCTGGTTCTTTATTGAAAGATGGTTTCGGCTATCACTTACAGATGGGCCCGCGGCGCATTAGCTAGTTGGTGAGGTAACGGCTCACCAAGGCGACGATGCGTAGCCGACCTGAGAGGGTGATCGGCCACACTGGGACTGAGACACGGCCCAGACTCCTACGGGAGGCAGCAGTAGGGAATCTTCCACAATGGACGAAAGTCTGATGGAGCAACGCCGCGTGAGCGATGAAGGCCTTCGGGTCGTAAAGCTCTGTTGTTAGGGAAGAACAAGTGCGAGAGTAACTGCTCGCACCTTGACGGTACCTAACCAGAAAGCCACGGCTAACTACGTGCCAGCAGCCGCGGTAATACGTAGGTGGCAAGCGTTGTCCGGAATTATTGGGCGTAAAGCGCGCGCAGGTGGTCCTTTAAGTCTGATGTGAAAGCCCACGGCTCAACCGTGGAGGGTCATTGGAAACTGGGGGACTTGAGTGCAGAAGAGGAAAGTGGAATTCCAAGTGTAGCGGTGAAATGCGTAGAGATTTGGAGGAACACCAGTGGCGAAGGCGACTTTCTGGTCTGTAACTGACACTGAGGCGCGAAAGCGTGGGGAGCAAACAGGATTAGATACCCTGGTAGTCCACGCCGTAAACGATGAGTGCTAAGTGTTAGAGGGTTTCCGCCCTTTAGTGCTGCAGCTAACGCATTAAGCACTCCGCCTGGGGAGTACGGTCGCAAGACTGAAACTCAAAGGAATTGACGGGGGCCCGCACAAGCGGTGGAGCATGTGGTTTAATTCGAAGCAACGCGAAGAACCTTACCAGGTCTTGACATCCTCTGACACTCCTAGAGATAGGACGTTCCCCTTCGGGGGACAGAGTGACAGGTGGTGCATGGTTGTCGTCAGCTCGTGTCGTGAGATGTTGGGTTAAGTCCCGCAACGAGCGCAACCCTTGATCTTAGTTGCCAGCATTCAGTTGGGCACTCTAAGGTGACTGCCGGTGACAAACCGGAGGAAGGTGGGGATGACGTCAAATCATCATGCCCCTTATGACCTGGGCTACACACGTGCTACAATGGACGGTACAAAGGGCAGCAAAACCGCGAGGTCGAGCCAATCCCATAAAACCGTTCTCAGTTCGGATTGCAGGCTGCAACTCGCCTGCATGAAGCCGGAATCGCTAGTAATCGCGGATCAGCATGCCGCGGTGAATACGTTCCCGGGCCTTGTACACACCGCCCGTCACACCACGAGAGTTTGTAACACCCGAAGTCGGTGGGGTAACCTTTTGGAGCCAGCCGCCTAAGGTGGGACAGATGATTGGGGTGAAGTCGTAACAAGGTAGCCGTATCGGAAGGTGCGGCTGGATCACCTCCTTTCTAAGGAATGTACGCTTGTTGTTTTGTTTAGTTTTGAGAGAGCATTCTCTCTAAATAGGCAATTCTTACGAATTGTCATAGTTGTTCCTTGAAAACTAGATAATGTAACTAATATCAAGATATTCACAAAATATCGTTCATCTTAGTAATTTTCTTTATAGATATCATCGCTGATATCGACACATGACCAATTTTGGTCGACGGTTAAGTTATTAAGGGCGCACGGTGGATGCCTTGGCACTAGGAGCCGATGAAGGACGGGACTAACACCGATATGCTTCGGGGAGCTGTAAGTAAGCTTTGATCCGGAGATTTCCGAATGGGGAAACCCACTGCTCGTAATGGAGCAGTATCTTTACCTGAATACATAGGGTAATGAAGGCAGACCCGGGGAACTGAAACATCTTAGTACCCGGAGGAAGAGAAAGCAAACGCGATTTCCTGAGTAGCGGCGAGCGAAACGGAATTAGCCCAAACCAAGAGGCTTGCCTCTTGGGGTTGTAGGACACTCAACATGGAGTTACAAAGGAACGGGGTAAATGAAGCGATCTGGAAAGGTCCGTCATAGAAGGTAAAAACCCTGTAGTTGAAACTTCGTTCCCTCCTGAGTGGATCCTGAGTACGGCGGGACACGAGAAATCCCGTCGGAAGCAGGGAGGACCATCTCCCAAGGCTAAATACTCCCTAGTGACCGATAGTGAACCAGTACCGTGAGGGAAAGGTGAAAAGCACCCCGGAAGGGGAGTGAAATAGATCCTGAAACCGTGTGCCTACAAGTAGTTAGAGCCCGTTAATGGGTGATAGCGTGCCTTTTGTAGAATGAACCGGCGAGTTACGATCCCGTGCAAGGTTAAGTCGAAGAGACGGAGCCGTAGCGAAAGCGAGTCTGAATAGGGCGAATGAGTACGTGGTCGTAGACCCGAAACCAGGTGATCTACCCATGTCCAGGGTGAAGTTCAGGTAACACTGAATGGAGGCCCGAACCGACTCACGTTGAAAAGTGAGCGGATGAGGTGTGGGTAGGGGTGAAATGCCAATCGAACCTGGAGATAGCTGGTTCTCTCCGAAATAGCTTTAGGGCTAGCCTCATGTGTTAGAGTCTTGGAGGTAGAGCACTGATTGGACTAGGGGTCCTCATCGGATTACCGAATTCAGTCAAACTCCGAATGCCAAAGACTTATCCATGGGAGTCAGACTGCGAGTGATAAGATCCGTAGTCAAGAGGGAAACAGCCCAGACCGCCAGCTAAGGTCCCCAAGTATACGTTAAGTGGAAAAGGATGTGGAGTTGCTTAGACAACCAGGATGTTGGCTTAGAAGCAGCCACCATTTAAAGAGTGCGTAATAGCTCACTGGTCGAGTGACTCTGCGCCGAAAATGTACCGGGGCTAAACGTATCACCGAAGCTGCGGACTGTTCTTACGAACAGTGGTAGGAGAGCGTTCTAAGGGCGTTGAAGCTAGACCGTAAGGACTGGTGGAGCGCTTAGAAGTGAGAATGCCGGTATGAGTAGCGAAAGAAGGGTGAGAATCCCTTCCACCGAATGCCTAAGGTTTCCTGAGGAAGGCTCGTCCGCTCAGGGTTAGTCGGGACCTAAGCCGAGGCCGAAAGGCGTAGGCGATGGATAACAGGTTGATATTCCTGTACCACCTCCACTCCGTTTGAGCAATGGGGGGACGCAGAAGGATAGGGTAAGCGCGCTGTTGGATATGCGCGTCTAAGCAGTAAGGCTGAGAAGTAGGCAAATCCGCTTCTCATTAAGGCTGAGCTGTGATAGCGAGGGAAATATAGTACCGAAGTTCCTGATTTCACACTGCCAAGAAAAGCCTCTAGCGAGGAGTATGGTGCCCGTACCGCAAACCGACACAGGTAGGCGAGGAGAGAATCCTAAGGTGAGCGAGAGAACTCTGGTTAAGGAACTCGGCAAAATGACCCCGTAACTTCGGGAGAAGGGGTGCTCTGTTAGGGTGTTAAAGCCCGAGAGAGCCGCAGTGAATAGGCCCAGGCGACTGTTTAGCAAAAACACAGGTCTCTGCGAAGCCGTAAGGCGAAGTATAGGGGCTGACGCCTGCCCGGTGCTGGAAGGTTAAGGGGAGAGGTTAGCGCAAGCGAAGCTTTGAACCGAAGCCCCAGTAAACGGCGGCCGTAACTATAACGGTCCTAAGGTAGCGAAATTCCTTGTCGGGTAAGTTCCGACCCGCACGAAAGGCGTAACGATCTGGGCACTGTCTCAACCAGAGACTCGGTGAAATTATAGTACCTGTGAAGATGCAGGTTACCCGCGACAGGACGGAAAGACCCCGTGGAGCTTTACTGTAGCCTGATATTGAATTTTGGTACAGCTTGTACAGGATAGGTAGGAGCCTGAGAAGCCGGAGCGCTAGCTTCGGTGGAGGCGTCGGTGGGATACTACCCTGGCTGTATTGAAATTCTAACCCGCAGCCCTTATCGGGCTGGGAGACAGTGTCAGGTGGGCAGTTTGACTGGGGCGGTCGCCTCCTAAAGAGTAACGGAGGCGCCCAAAGGTTCCCTCAGAATGGTTGGAAATCATTCGCAGAGTGTAAAGGCACAAGGGAGCTTGACTGCGAGACCTACAAGTCGAGCAGGGACGAAAGTCGGGCTTAGTGATCCGGTGGTTCCGCATGGAAGGGCCATCGCTCAACGGATAAAAGCTACCCCGGGGATAACAGGCTTATCTCCCCCAAGAGTCCACATCGACGGGGAGGTTTGGCACCTCGATGTCGGCTCATCGCATCCTGGGGCTGTAGTCGGTCCCAAGGGTTGGGCTGTTCGCCCATTAAAGCGGTACGCGAGCTGGGTTCAGAACGTCGTGAGACAGTTCGGTCCCTATCCGTCGTGGGCGCAGGAAATTTGAGAGGAGCTGTCCTTAGTACGAGAGGACCGGGATGGACGCACCGCTGGTGTACCAGTTGTCTTGCCAAAGGCATAGCTGGGTAGCTACGTGCGGACGGGATAAGTGCTGAAAGCATCTAAGCATGAAGCCCCCCTCAAGATGAGATTTCCTTTTACTTCGGTAAGTAAGATCCCTGAAAGATGATCAGGTAGATAGGTTCGAGGTGGAAGCATGGCGACATGTGGAGCTGACGAATACTAATCGATCGAGGACTTAACCCAACAATGATGAAATAAGTGAACGATATGAATATCTTGATACGAACACACTATCTAGTTTTGAAGGAATAAAAAAGATGAAAAACTTCTTGATTTTCTTTCTCAATTTTGTATAATATTATTTGTCTGGTAATGATGGCGAAGAGGTCACACCCGTTCCCATACCGAACACGGAAGTTAAGCTCTTCAGCGCCGATGGTAGTTGGGGGATCTCCCCCTGTGAGAGTAGGACGTTGCCAGGCGGATAATATGGAGGATTAGCTCAGCTGGGAGAGCACCTGCCTTACAAGCAGGGGGTCGGCGGTTCGATCCCGTCATCCTCCACCATAAATTCTTCACATATTGAAAAAATCAACAATAATGCCGGTGTAGCTCAGTTGGTAGAGCAACTGACTTGTAATCAGTAGGTCGTGGGTTCGACTCCTATCGCCGGCACCATTATGTGCCATTAGCTCAGTCGGTAGAGCATCTGACTTTTAATCAGAGGGTCGAAGGTTCGAGTCCTTCATGGCACACCATTTATCTTGCGGGTGTGGCGGAATTGGCAGACGCGCTAGACTTAGGATCTAGTGTCTTTGACGTGGGGGTTCGAGTCCCTTCACCCGCATTGTAATTTTATATTAGCGGAAGTAGTTCAGTGGTAGAACACCACCTTGCCAAGGTGGGGGTCGCGGGTTCGAATCCCGTCTTCCGCTCCAACAGATTTGCCGGGGTGGCGGAACTGGCAGACGCACAGGACTTAAAATCCTGCGGTAGGTGACTACCGTACCGGTTCGATTCCGGTCCTCGGCACCAGAGTTTTTTATAATAGCAAAATTACTTTCATTTATAAGCGCCCGTAGCTCAATTGGATAGAGCGTTTGACTACGGATCAAAAGGTTAGGGGTTCGAGTCCTCTCGGGCGCGCCATTATCGGGGAGTAGCTCAGCTTGGTAGAGCACTTGGTTTGGGACCAAGGGGTCGCAGGTTCAAATCCTGTCTTCCCGACCATTAATATTTACCCTTGATATGGGGCCTTAGCTCAGCTGGGAGAGCGCCTGCTTTGCACGCAGGAGGTCAGCGGTTCGATCCCGCTAGGCTCCACTTTAATACTTTTACTTTTTGGCGGTGTAGCGACGAGCATTACTTCAAGAATTTGCTCCGAGTTGTGCCGACGGATTAGCATCCTTGAATTTGCTTGCAGAGGAAGGGACACAGACCAGTAACATTGGTGCCTGTAAATCTAATGAAATACTTTTACTTTTTGGCGGTGTAGCTCAGCTGGCTAGAGCGTACGGTTCATACCCGTGAGGTCGGGGGTTCGATCCCCTCCGCCGCTACCAAAAAGGACCTTTAGCTCAGCTGGTTAGAGCAGACGGCTCATAACCGTCCGGTCGTAGGTTCGAGTCCTACAAGGTCCACCAGTTCTTTCTATACGCGGAGGAATACCCAAGTCCGGCTGAAGGGATCGGTCTTGAAAACCGACAGGGGTGTCAAAGCCCGCGGGGGTTCGAATCCCTCTTCCTCCGCCATATTAACTTTAGAATATGGTGAGTATAGATTCTATATTATTATCGCGGGGTGGAGCAACGAGCATAGGCTTCTTGCAAAAGCTTCGAGTTGTACCGGTCGACAGACTACTCTGCACACACTTTCAGAGAACGGGACAGTCGGTATATATAAGCATAGAATTTTAAACTTAATTAATATTATCGCGGGGTGGAGCAGTCCGGTAGCTCGTCGGGCTCATAACCCGAAGGTCGCAGGTTCAAATCCTGTCCCCGCAACCAAATGGTCCCGTGGTGTAGCGGTTAACATGCCTGCCTGTCACGCAGGAGATCGCCGGTTCGATCCCGGTCGGGACCGCCATTTTTTCAAAATATTATAGTTTGGCTCGGTAGCTCAGTTGGTAGAGCAATGGACTGAAAATCCATGTGTCGGCGGTTCGATTCCGTCCCGAGCCACTTTGTTTTTTCACAAAGTGAAGAAAACATCATTAAATGCCGGTGTAGCTCAGTTGGTAGAGCAACTGACTTGTAATCAGTAGGTCGTGGGTTCGACTCCTATCGCCGGCACCATTCTTAAATTAAATAGTATTATGGCGGTTGTGGCGAAGTGGTTAACGCACCTGATTGTGGTTCAGGCATTCGTGGGTTCGATTCCCATCAGTCGCCCTTTTTAGCGGGTGTAGTTTAATGGTAAAACCTCAGCCTTCCAAGCTGATGTCGTGGGTTCGATTCCCATCACCCGCTCCATTTTTGTGGGCCTATAGCTCAGCTGGTTAGAGCGCACGCCTGATAAGCGTGAGGTCGGTGGTTCGAGTCCACTTAGGCCCACCATTTTATAAAAAAAATGACGTTCCACCATAGCTCAGCGGTAGAGCATTCGGCTGTTAACCGAAGGGTCGTAGGTTCGAATCCTACTGGTGGAGCCATCTCTGGGGAAGTACTCAAGTGGCTGAAGAGGCGCCCCTGCTAAGGGTGTAGGTCGTGTAAGCGGCGCGAGGGTTCAAATCCCTCCTTCTCCGCCAGAATATCTGGCCCGTTGGTCAAGCGGTTAAGACACCGCCCTTTCACGGCGGTAACACGGGTTCGAATCCCGTACGGGTCATCAAAAGTTGTGGTATTTATAAAATATCATGGCTTTTTTTATTTGTCTTTTTTCATTACTACCTTTTTTTCTCCTCAACACTCCTATAAAAATAGATTGACAACATAATCTATACCCTTTTCATTTTCATCTCAAACACATTTTTCAATAATATATTTAATATATTAGAATAGAAACAAAGTGTATGCGTATACATTTTGTTATTTTCACTTTAATTCTATTAAATACTTTTCGACATAATACCACAAAAGTCCTCCTAGTATTTGGTCGAATCATCTCCTTTTGTATCCCCTTACAAAAACGTTGATAAATCAAGAGTTCTTTTAAAACAACAATGAAAACGATTTCCTGAAAAAAATAAAATTCGACAAAATCCCCTACCGGTATTTAATATGTTGTTTTATGTCATACGATTCTGACTTGTCGTATAAAGGAGAATATTATAAAAAAGAGAATAGTAGTGTATAACAATATTCTTTTTATATGGAATGACGGAAGGGTGAAAAAATTGATTGCTACAAGTACGACGGATTTTCAACTGCACCTTTTTCACGAGGGGACGTTACATAAAAGTTATGAACTTTTTGGAGCACATATCGTACGCCATCGCAAGAAGGTGTTGGGGACCAGGTTTACTGTCTGGGCACCTAATGCGAAAGCGGTTCGAGTCATAGGTTCTTTTAACGAGTGGAACGGGCAGAAGCATCCACTGGAAAGATTGAATAATGAGGGTGTATGGAGCATCCATATAGAAGACGATCTGAACGGACATTTATATAAATATGAAATTGTTACACAATCAGGAGAGATATTACATAAGGCAGATCCTTATGCTTTTCATGCAGAGGTGCGCCCTAATACAGCTTCCATTGTCTATGATATGGAAGGTTATAAATGGAAAGATCAGAATTGGCGCAGAAAGAAAAAGCGGAAGCTGGTTTATGAGAAGCCAATGTTCATATATGAGCTGCATCTTGGTTCCTGGAAGAAAAAAGTGGGGGATGAGCTCTTTTCCTATAGAGAGTTGATTGCCGAGCTTATTCCTTATGTAAAGGAGCATGGTTTCACTCATATTGAATTACTTCCGCTAGTAGAGCATCCGTATGATCGTTCATGGGGATATCAAGGTACAGGGTACTATGCTGCAACGAGCCGGTACGGAAGTCCGGTTGACCTGATGGCTTTCATCGATGCATGTCACCAAGAAGATATCGGTGTAATACTGGACTGGGTTCCTGGTCACTTCTGTAAGGATGGCCATGGCTTGTATATGTTTGACGGAGCACCTGTCTTTGAATATGAGAACTATCATGATCGGGAGAATGAGGTGTGGGGGACTGCTAATTTCGATCTTGGTAAGCCTGAAGTTCGAAGTTTCCTCATTTCCAATGCCCTGTTTTGGATGGAGTATTATCATGTAGATGGTTTCCGGGTGGATGCTGTGGCAAATATGTTGTACTGGCCGAATTCACAAGAGGAGCATGCGAATCCGTTTGCCCAGCAGTTTTTGAAAAAGTTAAATGAGGCGGTCTTTGAGAAGGATTACAGTGTGCTGATGATTGCGGAAGATTCTACGGATTGGCCTCTTGTCACTACTCCAACTTCTAGCGGGGGATTGGGATTCAACTATAAATGGAATATGGGATGGATGAATGACATTCTAAGCTATATGGAGGCATCACCAGAGCAAAGGAAGCCTCTGCACGATAAAGTGACATTTTCAATCGTGTATGCATTCTCCGAAAATTTCATTTTACCGTTTTCACACGATGAAGTCGTTCATGGAAAAAAATCATTGCTTAACAAAATGCCAGGTGAGTACCATGAAAAATTTGCACAGTTAAGGTTGCTGTATGGATTTTTCCTGGCACATCCCGGTAAGAAGCTCCTTTACATGGGTGGAGAGTTTGGACAGTTCGATGAGTGGAAGGACCTGGAGCAATTGGATTGGTTCTTGATAGATCAGTATGAATCTCATCAACAGCTTCATCATTATTTCAAAGAGGCATTGTCTTTTTACCATAATCAAAAGGCTTTGTATGAATGGGATCATGAGGCGGAAGGGTTTGAATGGATTGATGCTGACAACCGGGATCAAAGCATCTTCTCTTTTATCAGAAGAGGCAAAAAACCTGGGGATATGTTAGTTATACTATGTAATTTCACTGGTGCCTCATATGAAGGCTTTAAAGTAGGAGTCCCCCTTTTAGCGGAATATGAAGAAGTATTCAATTCTGATGAGCAAAGGTTTGGTGGGAGTGGCTTTGTGAATGATCAGGAAATTAGTGCACAAGAGGGAGCATATCACGGTAAGCAATATCATATGATGGTCAATGTTGCTCCGTTTGGTGTAAGTATGTGGAGACCAAAGAAAATTAGAGGGGAGAGGTAGCGGATGTCGAAGAATAAATGTGTAGCAATGTTACTAGCAGGAGGAAAAGGGAGCAGACTCAGTTCCTTGACGAAAACTTTAGCTAAGCCGGCCGTCCCTTTTGGTGGAAAATATAGAATCATAGATTTTGCATTGAGCAATTGCACAAACTCAGGGATTACTACTGTCGGGGTTTTGACTCAATACCAGCCGCTGGTACTCAATTCCTATATCGGCATTGGGAGTACATGGGACCTTGACCGTAAAAATGGGGGAGTGACGGTACTACCTCCTTATACCGAATCTTCGGGTGTCAAATGGTACACAGGGACTGCGAGTGCCATCTACCAGAATATAAATTACCTTACCCAGTATGACCCGGAATACGTGTTAATTCTCTCTGGTGACCACATTTATAAAATGAATTACGAGGAAATGTTAGATTACCATATTCAAAAGGATGCGGATGTCTCCATCTCCGTGGTGGAGGTACCATGGGAGGAAGCGAGCAGATTTGGCATCATGAATACGAACGAGAAGCTGGAAGTGGTTGAATTTGACGAAAAACCTGCCCACCCTAAAAGCAACCTGGCATCCATGGGAATCTATATTTTCAAATGGTCTATTTTGAAAGAGTATCTGGAAATGGATGACAGGAACCCAGAATCCAGCCATGACTTCGGGAAGGATGTCATTCCCTTGTTATTAGAAGAGAACAAGAGGTTGGTTGCCTATCCTTTTAAAGGTTATTGGAAGGATGTCGGGACGGTTAAAAGTCTTTGGGAAGCGAATATGGACCTATTAAAAGAGGATTGTGAACTGAATCTGTTCGAGTATGATTGGAGAATCTATTCTGTTAATCCAAATCAGCCTCCACAGTTTATTGCCCCGTATGCAGATGTGAAGGACTCCCTTGTGAATGAAGGCTGCTTCATTGAAGGGAAAATCGATCATTCCGTATTATTCCAAGGTGTAAATGTCGGTAAAAACTCTGTGATCCAAAACTCTGTTATTATGCCTGATGCGGTAATAGGAGAGAATGTATATGTGAATAAGGCAATCATTCCTGCAGGTATCAAGATTCCAGATGGTGCCGTCATTTGCCCAGAGAAGAATGAAGACGAGATTATTTTAGTGACAGAGGAAATGATGGATAAAGGAATTTTCTCCACTACCCGTTAATAGACGCAAAATCAAACACAGGAAGGGTGTCTTTTATGAATAAATCAATGCTTGGGATCATCGATGCTACAATCCATAATGAAGATATGCAGGAGTTGACGTTGAAGCGTTCAATAGCTGCAGTTCCTTTTGGCGGCCGTTATCGCTTGATAGACTTTGTTCTATCCAATATGGTCAATTCGGGAATACAGAATGTAGCCATCTTTCCGCGTTACCAGTACCGATCGCTGATGGATCACCTTGGATCGGGGAAACAATGGGATCTGGATCGCAAACGTGATGGATTGTTTTTCTTCCCAAGTTCGGAAAATGTGAATACTGGTTCCTTTCAGCATTTCAAAGAGAATGAGGACTTTTTCGTGCGGAGCAATCAGACATATGTTGTTATCGCCAATAGTTTCACAGTGTGCAATTTGAATTTCAATCAAATTTTAGATCGCCATATTCAGAATAGATGTGATATCACGCATGTGGTGAAAGAAGATGAAACGCTGGATATGTATGTATTAGAAAAAGATTTACTTGTCAAATTATTCATGAATCATGAGCAAACAGGGTATAGAAGTATCATGGATGTGGTGCAGGACATTACGAGCGGCTATAAAATATGCAACTACGAATATACGAATTATGCAGCAGTGATCGATTCCTTGGAGAGCTATTATGAGCACAGCCTGGAACTGTTGGATCCTTCCGTCTGGAAGCAGGTATTTGTGAAGAACCAGCCTGTTTTTACGAAAGTAAAAGATGAGCCGCCAACAAGCTATTCAAAAGATGCTTATGTGAAGAACTCCATGATTGCCAATGGTGCCATCATTGAGGGGCATGTGGAAAACAGTATCATCTTCCGGGGTGTAAGAATTGGAAAAGGTACCGTGGTCAAAAACAGTATTGTGATGCAAAAAGGCATTATTGGAGAGAATTGTGTTTTAGATTCTGTCATTCTAGACAAAGATGTGAAGGTAGAGAACCGAACGGTGTTAACTGGTAAAGAAGATTCCCCTTATTTAGTAAAAAAAGGATCAGTACAAGGAGCTCTGATGAATTCGTGAAAGTATTGTTTGTCGTATCTGAATGTGTTCCATTTGTGAAATCAGGAGGCTTGGGCGATGTTGCGGGAGCATTGCCTAAGGAATTGAAGAAACTTGGTACAGATGTACGTGTCATCCTGCCTAAGTACGGGCAGATCCCTGAAGTATTTAAAAATAGAATGAAAAGGATACAGACCACATTTGTTGATGTTGGGTGGCGCAACCAGTATTGCGGTGTGGAAGAGCTGACACATGAAAATGTAACCTATTATTTTATTGATAATGAATACTATTTCAATCGCGATTCCCTGTATGGCCATTTTGATGACGGGGAACGCTTTTCCTTTTTCTGTCGGGCGGTACTAGAGAGCATGACGGCTATCGATTTCATTCCAGATGTGATCCATTGTCATGATTGGCATACCGGCATGGTAAACTTCATTCTGGAGCGGGAATACAAGCAAAATCCACGCTACGAGCATATTCAAAGTGTCTTTACCATCCACAACCTCCAATTTCAGGGAGTGTTCCCGCCTAGCATCCTTCACGATTTGCTAAGGGTAGATTATAAGCATTTTACTGCGGATGAACTCGAATTTTATGGGAATGTCAATTTCATGAAGGCGGCACTGGTATCATCGGGCTACATAACAACCGTAAGCCCCACTTACAAGGATGAAATTCAAACGGCCTATTTCGGTGAAAAGCTGGATGGGGTTCTCAAGGCTAGGAATGACGCGCTTGTAGGAATCATTAATGGGATCGATGATGAATTATATAGCCCTGAAACCAATGAATACATTGAAGCGAATTATTCCGCCAATAAGATGGAGAATAAAAAACTGAATAAAGAGGCCTTGCAGAATTTATGCGGGTTGCCTGTAAAAGAAGATACTCCGATCATTGCCATGGTCAGCAGATTAACAAAGCAGAAGGGGCTGGACCTTGTCACTTGTGTATTACATGAAGTGTTGGAAGAGGATGTACAGGTGGTTGTACTTGGAACAGGTGACCCTCAATTTGAACAATACTTCCGTGAACTGTCCTACCGTTATCCGCAAAAGGTGAGGACATTCATCGGATTTGATGAACCGCTTGCCCATCAGATCTATGCGGGGGCTGATATGTTCTTGATGCCTTCCCGTTTTGAACCATGTGGGCTTGGCCAGTTAATCGCCCTTCGCTACGGGACGATCCCGGTAGTAAGAGAGACAGGTGGGCTGAATGATACGGTCACTTCTTACGATGAAACTACATTGGAAGGTAACGGGTTCTCGTTCACTAACTTCAATGCCCACGATATGCTATATACCATCAGACGTGCCATCAGCTTTTATGAGCAACCGGAAGTATGGAATGGCATAATGAAAGAAGCAATGGAACGCGATTATAGCTGGGCGAAATCAGCATTTAAATACAATCAATTGTATTCAACCTTAATGGCTAGGAGTGGAGTGCATGTTCTCTGATAAGGAAAAGTTCAAGACAGCTTTTTTAAAAAAGCTGGAGAGTATGTACGGGAAGAGCTTTCAGGAATCAACATCAAGAGACCATTATCATACACTCGGAAATATGGTGCGGGAATATATTAGTGCCAACTGGATTACCACCAATGAACGAAATCGCGCCGCAGATGAAAAACAGGTGTACTATCTTTCCATCGAATTCTTATTGGGTAGATTACTCGGAAGTAATCTATTGAACCTTGGAATTCAAAGTGTCGTCGAGGAAGGCTTGAAAGAACTTGGACTTGATTTATCCGCAATTGAAGAGATTGAAGCGGATGCTGGGCTTGGAAATGGCGGTCTTGGCCGTCTTGCTGCATGCTTCCTTGACTCGCTTGCTTCCCTGGACCTACCGGGACATGGCTGTGGAATCCGCTATAAGCATGGTCTGTTTGATCAGAAGTTCGTCGACGGATATCAGGTGGAACTGCCGGAGCAATGGCTGAGACATGGTAACGTCTGGGAAGTCAGAAAGCCTGACCAGGCTGTGGAAATTAACTTCTGGGGCAAGGTGGAGTCCTATAAGGAAGATGGAAAAGAAAAGTTCAGGCATGCAAAAGGAGAAGCGATAACTGCTGTTCCATATGACATGCCGGTTGTCGGCTATCAAACAGAGACAGTCAATATGCTGCGTCTTTGGAGTGCAGAGCCAGCGCCTTTTCCTACTAATAAAGATATCATGCAATATAAGCGCGATACAGAAGCAGTATCTGAATTCTTGTATCCGGATGATACCCATGATGAAGGGAAGATATTACGCCTCAAACAACAGTACTTCCTGGTAGCTGCGAGTATTGGCAGTATTATACGCTCCTACCGTAAGAAGAATGGAAGTTTAATAGATTTTCATAAGCGTGTCACCATCCATATCAATGACACCCATCCAGTGCTGGCCATCCCTGAACTGATGAGGATACTGCTGGACGAGGAGGATATGAGCTGGGAGGAAGCATGGGAGATAACTTCTCATACCATTTCCTATACCAATCATACCACCCTATCAGAAGCGTTGGAAAAATGGCCGATCAATATTTTTCAGCCGTTGTTGCCACGTATCTATATGATAGTGGAAGAGATTAATGAGCGCTTTTGTGCGGATTTGTGGAAGAAATATCCCGGTCAGTGGGGACGAATTGAAGAAATGGCGATTCTTGCACATGGCTTGGTTAAGATGGCCCACTTGGCGGTTGTCGGTAGCTTCAGTGTTAATGGTGTGGCTAAAATTCATACGGAAATTTTGAAGAACCGTGAAATGCGTTTGTTTTACGAAGCATTCCCGGATAAATTCAATAATAAAACGAATGGAATTACACATCGCCGTTGGCTGTTAAAGGCAAATCCGCAGCTGACCTCCCTTATCCAGGATACTATAGGTCATGGATGGATGAAGGACACGACACAGCTACGTCAGCTTGATGTATATGCAAACGATTCCGCTTTTTTGGATAAGCTGGATCAAGTAAAGCGTGAGCGCAAGCAGATTCTTGGAGAACGCATAAGAAAGCAGACAGGGATCATCGTCGATCCAGATAGCATATTCGATGTCCAGGTGAAAAGGTTACATGCCTACAAACGCCAGTTGTTAAATGTGTTTCATATTATGTATCTTTATAACCGGTTGAAAGAGGATAGCAGTTTCGATATCCACCCAAGGACATTCATTTTTGGAGCGAAGGCTTCACCTGGTTATTATTATGCCAAGAGGGTCATCAAACTGATAAACTCCTTGGCTGATAAGGTGAATAATGATCCGGCGATCAATGGGCGTTTAAAGGTCATTTTCTTGGAAAACTATCGTGTATCCTTGGCGGAGGATATCTTTCCTGCAGCCGATGTGAGCGAACAGATCTCTACTGCCAGTAAAGAGGCATCGGGAACAGGAAATATGAAGTTCATGATGAATGGTGCTTTGACCATCGGTACCTTAGATGGGGCAAACATAGAAATAAAAGAAGAAGTCGGCGAAGAAAATATGTTCATTTTTGGTCTGACAGCGGAACAGGTGCTGAATTATTATCAGAACGGGGGATACCGTTCTAGTGAATATTATCATCATGATAAACGTATTCAACAGGTCCTAGAACAGCTTGTAAACGGCTTCTTCCCGGATGTGGATGACCACTTTGAACCGATTCACGATTCTTTGCTGATGCAAAATGATGAATACTTTGTGCTAAAGGATTTTTCGTCTTATATTACTGCGCAGGAACGGGTCGATGCAGCCTATCGGGACCGGAACCATTGGCTGACAATGAGTGCCAAAAACATCGCACACTCCGGCTTCTTCTCAAGCGACCGGACCATCAGGCAATACGCCGACGAAATCTGGGGACTCCAACCCAGCTATAGCAAGCGATAACTAAGAGAGAGGGGCAGGCTGGCCCTTCTTTTTTTGTGTTCCTTCGACGTCGGTAACGAAAATCCTTTGGGGGTCTGACCCCCTTTTGAACTTTTTTTACAACTTTTCCTTCATTGCCTTGATATAGGTTTCGATGCTGTGGTTTTTGACGATGGAGCCTTCGGTTAGTAGGAAGCGTGATGGTGTTTGGGTGTGTTTGTAGTGCCAGGTTTTTTTGCTGATGGGGGCGACGACTTTTGTCGGTGGAACAAATGGAACCAAGTCAGCCAGGTTTACGAAACGGATGGATGCGGGAACAGTCTCGTTGAAGAGGCTGGCAAATGCTTCGTCGCCAACTCTAGGCGCTCCAAAGGTGTAGATGTAAACTGCTGAGAAATCCGTATTCATAGCACAATCCAATGAAAATAGGGTGGCCAGTGCACCGCCGAGACTATGCCCGGTCACAAAAAGGCTTTTGGAAGAGTCAAGGCGTTCGAGAAGGCTCAGAAGTTCTGCCCGCAAGGATTCATAAACGGATAGGAAGCCACCATGGACAAGAGGTTGAGTATGACAATAAGGGAAGGGTTTCTGAAATATTTCTGCATCTGCTATCCAATCGGGATCTGTCTGGGTACCTCTGAATGAAATAATAATGGCATCTTCATTTTCTAAGACGAATCCGAACCATTCTAAGCTGTGAAAGGATACCCCCTTAAATTCCTTAATTAACTCAAAACCAGGTGGAATGGAAAAGATGCCATTCTGATGATATTGATCGTAGGCTAACTGGCAGCATTCAGCTAGGAAAATAGCCCATTCCTTGGATAAAATATTTCGGTAGTACATTTCATATCCCTCACTTTTAAGAAAAACTCGTGATAACGGCCTATGATAATGTATTGATGGAGAAAGGAAGTGGTGCCTATTTTGCTGAAGGAAAAGGAAAAGTCAGTTGGTCTGTGGAACTACTTATACAGTATGATTTCTTAAGGGGGAACAACGGTGGCTTATGAATTGAAAACAAAGGAAACAGATAACAGTGTAATAGAATTTATTGAAGCAGTGGATAGTCCAAAAAAGCGGGAAGACGCTTATAAGCTCTTAGATATTTTTTCCGAAACGACAGGGTATGAGGCCAAAATGTGGGGACCAAGCATAATTGGGTTCGGTTCCTATCATTATAAGTATCCAACAGGACATGAAGGGGACGCACCGTTAGTAGGTTTTTCACCCAGGAAAGCGAAAATAAGTCTTTATTTTGCAACAGGTGATTCGAAAAGGGGGGAACTGCTGAAGGAATTCGGGAAGCATACTACTGGTAAGGCTTGTGTGTACATAAATAAGGTTGCGGATATTGATGAGAATGTACTCAAAGCGTTAATTAACCAGTCTGTTGCGTTTTTAAAGGAAACATATCCTCAAAAATAAGAAAGGCTGCCTCGTTGTGAGTGAGGCGGCCTTATCTTTTTATTCTGTATAGGGATCCTTTTCATACCCGTGTAAATCTCCGAAGGATGTCATGATTCCTTCTTCATCTAGGGCATCCTCATAGGCCTCGTGCTTGATAGATGGATAAACGGTGACATTTTGGCCGTACATATCGGTGCCTACGAAGTTTTCGTAGTCCTCGACATACCCTTCATTTTCTTCACTTTCCACATATGTGCGGTCGTAGTTTCCCACATCCTCAGAGAAATCGGATGGTGATTCGGATGTACCGTAGCGTTGTACAATTTGCCATGTGTCTTCTGCGTCAAAAGCAACCCCTTCAGACTCGTCGTATTCAAAACGTCCATATGGCGGCATCAGAACTTTTTCTTCCACCGGACGGTCATGGGAGACGACTTGGTCTGGGCTGTGTTCCTTGCAATAAGTGGTAGTAGGAAGAGCATCGAGTCTTTCTTCATCGATCTCTTTTCCGCAAACCTCGCATTTGCCATAAGTCCCTTCAGTCATTGCTTGGAGGGCGTGATTAATATCTTTCATTTCTTTTTCAGCATGTTCATTAAGGGCAATATCCTTTTCGCGCTCATACAGTTCGGTGCCAAGGTCCCCAGGATGGTTATCGTATGCAGAGAGTTCACTTACTGATTCGTAGGGGTGTTCTTGTTCAAGCTGGTAGTGGTCATTTTGGTCCAGGTGGGCTTGAAGCTCCTTTTTTGTATCTTCTAGCTGTTGCTTTAAACGGTTTATTTTATCAGGGGATATCATAAATAGACTCCTTTCAAATACCTGTCTATTTTTATTATGAACGTTCCCTTTGAAAAACATGATTGCCAATTAAAAAAAGCTGACACGTTTAAGTGTCAGCTTCTTAATGATTGGCTCTGTTAAAAGTCGCTGTTGATTTCCGCAATAGGCTTCGCTTTCCGCGGGGCGACCTTGAGCCTCCTCGTTCCACTGCGGGTCTCAAGATTGTCGCTACTCTCCCGCTGGAGTCTACGCCTTTTGCTCCAATCACCAGCTAGAAACAGGTCATATTCAACAACTAACTTTAACAAAGTCTAATGATTAGATAAAGTATCCTACAAGCAATCCGATTCCGAGCAAGAAACCGAAAATGGTGTTGGTTTTTGCTGTGGCCACCATCGCAGGCATCATCGTTACGTTGCTGTTATTATTTGTGAAACCTTTGATTGCAGAGAGTGGTTTAGCGATCGATAGGAAAACTAATAATAACCAGAAAGATGCGTATCCGGAAACGATAAAGAGCACAATAAGGGCATAGGAAACGATGAACATCGCTGCAAGTAGGATGATGGCGTTTTTACGTCCCAGTAGAATAGCGACTGTTTTACGACCATTTTCTTTGTCACCGACAATGTCCCTGATATTATTTGCCAAAAGGATTGCTCCAACAAGAATGGAAATAGGAATGGAGATCACCATGGCAGTGCCTGAAATCGCACCAGTTTGGATATAGAACGAAATCAGGATAATGACAAATCCCATGAAGAATCCTGCTACAATCTCTCCAAATGGGGTATAGGCAATAGGGTAGGGACCTCCTGTATAAAAGTACCCAGCTGCCATGCATGCTGTCCCGATCACTGCCAACCACCAGGTGGTATTCATACAGATAAATACTCCGAGTAACGTGGCTATACCAAAGAATAGGAAAGCTAAGCGGATGACGGTTTTAGGTTTGACCCCGTGTCGGACTATCGCTCCGCCGATCCCGACCGAGTTTTCATTATCCAGGCCTTTTTTGAAATCGTAGTATTCATTGATCATGTTTGTGGCGGCTTGTATTAAAAGACTTGCTATCAACATGGCAAAGAATAGTGGCCAGTCTATAGTTGTGTCATATAGTGCTAGTGCCGTCCCGATAAATACCGGTACAAAAGCCGCGGTCAAGGTATGTGGACGAAGCAGGTTCCACCACACCTTCCATCTCTTTTCGGTAGGTGCTTGAAAGCTTGTCTCTGTTTGTATTGTCTGAGGCTGCATTATGACCCCTCCATCTATTAGTAGGGCTATACTAAAATAGCCATGTAAAAAGCGAAAACGTTATATTATAAATACAATATAAGTGTATGTAAAGGGACAAAGGGTGTCAACGGTTTTTCAGAAGAAACAAAGGAAGATTTTACATGGTATTATTATAAGGAAGAAACTCGAAAGAAAACAGTTCATTTTGTTGACATAAAAAGGTTTAGAGGTGTATCTTTAAGGAAGCTATTTGAGAGACAAAGTCTTGCGGTAACAAGGCCTCGGGGGGAGTCTTACATGATTACAATACCATATAACCATATAGTGAGTTTATGGGAGGAAGCGAAAACAAGAGCGACCTCGATAAACCAGTCGGTCTTAATAAGTTATACGAAAAAAGTGGAACAGCTAGATCCCCTGCAATTTTTTCAGAAGTGTGAACAGTTCTTTCCGGGACAGCGCTTTTTCTGGTCCAACCCTGATCATACCCATATGCAGGTTGGTGCAGGAGTAACAGCAGAGTTCACTGCAAAAGGGGAAGAAGACAGGTATCATCACATTGAAAATCAATGGAAGCGTTTTATACAAGCTGCTGTTTGCAAAAGTGATTCACCGAATGTAGGTCCAGTCTGCTATGGTGGCTTTTCTTTTGATCCAAAAAAGGAAAAGACAGGGCTTTGGGATGAGTTTGCCGATGCCCTTTTCATTTTACCGACATTTATGCTTACGAAAATAGAGAATCAAACATATATTACGGTCAATTACTTAAACAATTGTGAGCAAGCCACACTCAAGGAATTAGTCAGAATGGAAGAGGAGCTATTGAATGTCTCTTCTATTAAGCATGCCAGCACCACGTCCATTGTAAAATGCCTTGAAATGGATCCTGTTGAATGGAAGGAATCCATATCGGAAGTGACGAAGCGAATTACGGAAGGTGAGATGGATAAGGTCGTACTGGCGAGAGAGCTGCGCGTTCTTTTTCAGGATAAAGTGAATGTCACGCCAGTTCTCCAAAACCTTTTGGAAGAGCAGGCGAACAGTTATATATTTACGATTGAAAGAGGGACGGACTGCTTTTTGGGAGCAACTCCCGAGCAATTAGTCAAAAAACATGGGGAAAAAGTCGAATCCATGTGCTTGGCAGGCTCGATTGCCCGTGGCGGGACTATGGAAGAAGACGTTCAATTTGGTAAAGCACTACTGACGGATGAGAAAAACATGCATGAGCATGATTTGGTTGTCCAGATGATACGTGCTTCCTTAGAGAAAGTTTGTGAACAGGTTAGCACACCATCTGAGCCTAACCTATATAAAATGAAGCATATTCAGCATCTTCACACTCCGGTTAAGGCAAAATTAAAAGAAGATAGTAGCATAGCGGACTTGGTAAAATTGCTACATCCTACTCCAGCCCTCGGGGGATTCCCACAAGATATTTCATTGGAGACGATAAGGGAAGTGGAGAGATTGGATAGAGGCTGGTATGCGGGACCACTCGGATGGATGGACTGGAAGGAAGATGGGGAATTCATTGTCGCAATTCGTTCGGGACTTTTGCAGGGAAGCGAAGCCTCATTATTTGCAGGCTGCGGAATTGTCGGTGATTCCGATCCGGAGAGCGAGTACCACGAAACCCAGATTAAATTCCGACCAATGTTATCAGCACTAGGGGGCAGTTTGACATAATGAATGCAACAAACGACATGACCTATTATCTTGCAGCATTTGTAGACGAATTAGTAAAAAGCGGGTTGGAAAATGTGATCATCAGCCCTGGATCCCGCTCCACCCCTATCGCTCTTTTAATGGCAGAACATCCAGACCTGAGTGTTACAGTATTGATCGACGAACGATCGGCGGCATTTTATGCACTCGGTTTGGCGAAAACGAGCAACAAGCCCGTGGCCATCCTTTGCACATCTGGAACTGCAGCTACTAATTACTATCCGGCTATTGTGGAAGCATTTCAATCAAAGTTACCTTTGATTGTTCTGACAGCTGACCGGCCTCATGAGCTCCGGGATGTGGGGGCTCCTCAGGCTATTGATCAATTGAAAATGTACGGGAATTATGTGAAATGGTTTGTGGAAATGTCCCTTCCTCAAGATACAATTGGGATGGTCCGCTATGCCCGTAACATGGCTGCACGGGCAGCTGGAACTTCCCTGAGTGCTCCAGGTGGACCAGTTCATCTTAACTTTCCACTCCGCGAGCCATTAATCCCTGATTTAGAAGCGGTGGATTTATGGACAAAATACAAGAAAAATAGCGATTCCATCGTGGAAGTCAATATTGGCAACTATTCAATTTCCGATGAGAAAGCTTCTTATTTTGCAAAACTATTGAATGAACGGAAAAATGGAGTCATTGTCTGTGGGGAAATGCCGCAATCAAAGGCGGAAGCTTTTACAAAAGCGATTACTGAGTTATCGGAAGCCCTTCAGTATCCTATTTTCGCAGATCCTTTATCAGGATTGAGGACAGGAAGCCATTCCAAGGATTCAATCATAGAAGGATATGATGCCTTTCTTCGTCCGGAAGAAGTGAAAGAAAAGCTGCAACCGGAAGTGATTATTCGATTCGGTGCGATGCCGGTGTCCAAATCTTTGATGCAATACATAAGCAAAGCCAGCAACGCTATTCACATTGTGGTGGACGGGGATGGTGGTTGGAGAGATCCGACACTTCAAGCAAACTATATGGTACATGCTGAAGAAACTCATTTCTGTGAGAGGGTGGCAGCCCAGCTTAAACCTCGTGTAACTAGTGAGTGGCTGGGTTCTATCCGAACGTTGAATGATAAAACCAAAATGGTCCTGTCAGTGGAGAAAGAGGATAGCATGTTTGAGGGTAGAGTCATAACAGAACTTCAAGAGATACTTCCTGACAGTTCAGCTACTTTTGTAGGAAACAGCATGCCGATACGAGATGTGGATACCTTCTTGCATTGCAATGATAAAAAACTGACGGTGCTTGCGAATAGAGGAGCCAATGGGATTGATGGTGTAGTATCGACCGCACTTGCGGCAAGTACTTTCTATGATAATTTCGTACTGGTCATTGGTGATTTGTCTTTCTATCATGATATGAATGGATTGCTTGCTGCCAAGTTGCAAAAGTTAAACGTAACCATTGTCTTGATCAATAACAATGGTGGGGGCATCTTTTCTTTCCTTCCACAGTCCAAAGTAGAGCAACATTTTGAAGCCTTGTTTGGGACGCCGACACATATGGATTATGAGCATGCTGTGAAGCTGTATGATGGGAAATACACACTTGCATCTAATTGGCATGACTTTAAGAGTGCGCTTGTTGATTCATTAAACAGTGATGGATTGAAAGTAATTGAAGTACCAACAAATCGGGAAGAAAACGAAGCACTCCATCGGAAATTGTGGAAAAATGTTTCCCAGGAAATTATTTTGTCGATGGAGACGAAATTCGATGGAAATTAACGGGGTAACCTATCATGTCGACCTCATAGGTGATGGCGAACATCATGTACTTATGTTGCATGGATTTACGGGAAGAGGAACCAGCTTCAAAGAAATGATTGCTGGATTTCCTTGTTCGGATTCCTTCACTTTTATATTGATAGATCAACTAGGGCATGGGAAAACAGAGATACCAATGGATCCAAAACGGTATAGCATAGAAAATGCAACGGCTGATTTAAAAGAAATAATTGATAAATTAGGTATTTCAAGTGTATCTCTATATGGGTACTCCATGGGAGGGCGCTTGGCTCTTTCCTTTTCGATTTCTTATCCAGCACTAGTAAGGAAACTAGTGCTGGAGAGTGCATCGCCAGGACTGAAAACGAAAGAGGAACGTTGGGAAAGGCAACAGGCAGATGAGAGACTTGCTGATGAAATTCAAGGGGAAGGGCTTCAATCTTTTGTGGAATTTTGGACAAACATTCCCCTGTTTAAGTCCCAAAAAGCGCTTCCTGAAAATAAACAGAAGGCAATTTATGAGCAAAGAATGGATAATTCATCTATTGGTCTTGCCAATAGCCTTCGCGGGATGGGTACTGGGATTCAGCCATCCTATTGGGAGCACCTTACACAGATGGAGTTTCCGGTCCTTTTAGCAGCTGGTGAGCGGGATGAGAAATTTGTCTCGATTGCTCAGGAAATGAATAAAAGGATAAAAAAATCGCATTTTATAAAAATAAGTGAAGCAGGACATGCAATTCATGTGGAAGTACCGCGAAAGTTTGGTAAAATAGTAAGTGAGTTTTTGTCGAACTAATTTATTTAGGGAGGAAACAGAACATGGCAAGAGAATGGATAGCAGGTCCAAAACAGTTTGAAGACATTTTATATGAAACATATAACGGGATTGCAAAAATTACAATCAACCGTCCGGAAGTACATAACGCATTCCGTCCGAAAACGGTAATGGAATTAATTGAGGCTTTTGCGTATGCACGCGACGACTCTAGTGTTGGAGTAATCATTTTAACTGGTGCTGGGGACAAAGCGTTTTGTTCCGGTGGAGACCAAAAGGTTCGCGGACATGGTGGATATGTTGGGGAGGATGAAATCCCTCGCTTGAACGTCCTTGATCTACAACGTCTCATTCGTGTAACTCCTAAGCCAGTAGTGGCAATGGTTGCAGGATGGGCAATTGGTGGAGGTCATGTATTGCATGTAGTGTGTGACTTGACTATCGCTGCTGACAATGCACGATTCGGACAAACTGGACCAAAAGTGGGCAGCTTTGATGCTGGTTACGGCTCTGGTTACCTTGCCCGTATCGTTGGGCATAAGAAAGCTCGTGAAATCTGGTACCTATGCCGTCAATACGATGCTAAAGAAGCACTGGACATGGGTCTTGTGAACACGGTTGTTCCTTTGGAGCGCTTGGAAGATGAAACTGTACAATGGTGTGAAGAAATGCTCGAGAACAGCCCGACAGCTCTTCGTTTCCTAAAAGCTGCAATGAATGCCGACACAGATGGATTGGCAGGAATCCAACAGTTTGCTGGAGATGCAACATTATTGTACTATACGACGGAAGAAGCAAAAGAAGGTCGTGATGCATTCAAAGAAAAGAGAAAGCCGGACTTTGGACAGTTCCCGCGTTTCCCTTAATACATTCGAATCTTTTGTTGGGAGGGCAATCTAAGAGCTTTTGGCTTTTGGATTGCTCTTCTTTTTTTGGTGAAAATAAAGGAAGGGGGTTGTGACATATGACAGCATTGCCGAATTTTTTAATGAAACGGGCTGCTTTGACTCCGGACCGGATTGCGCTTGAAATGGATGATAGAAAAGTTACGTTTAGGGAGCTTTTCAGGAATTCGATTCAGCTTTCGGAAAAGCTAGGAGAACTGGGAGTGGAAAAAGGCGATCGGATTTCTATTTTTATGAGTAATAGCATGGAACTCGTTGAATTGCTCTTTGCCCTAAAGAATATTGGGGCGATTACCATTTTACATAACCTGCGATTAACAGCGCAGGAACTATCATTTCAAGTGGAGGATGCGGCTTCGCGTTTTATTTTGGTGGAAGACGATAAAGGGGCTTTCTTAGCCAATGTTTTTGATTCGGAGAGGGTTATTCCGTTTAGCAGGTTGGTTTCTCTGAATGGACGACCTATTGACGTGGTGGAAGAGTTTGATCTTGATAGAACGGATACGATCATGTATACAAGTGGGACGACAGGTTCCCCAAAGGGCGTTAAACAGACATATGGGAATCATTTCTGGAGTGCTACCGGGTCTGCGCTTAATTTGGGCCTTCATGAGAATGACAGCTGGTTGTTGGCCGTTCCGATGTTTCATATCAGTGGCTTGTCCATATTGATGAGAAATGTGGTATATGGTATGAGGGTCATCATCCATAAGCGTTTTGATGTGGAAGCGGTCCATCGAGATTTAATGGAGAAGAATGTAACGATTGTATCTGTGGTAAGTGCGATGCTAAGTGCTCTATTAGAGCAGCTTGGAACTGGCACCTATCCTACTTCTTTCCGTTGCATGCTTGTGGGAGGGGGGCCGGTGCCCAAATCGATGCTTGAAGAGTGTCAAGAAAAAGCTATCCCTGTGTATCAGACATATGGTATGACAGAAACATCCTCCCAGATTGTCACACTCTCTCCCGACTCTGCTATATCCAAATTGGGATCAGCGGGTAAACCATTGTTTCCTTGCCAATTAAAGATAGTAAAAGACGGGCAAGAGGCTGCTCCAGGTGAGACGGGTGAGATTGTTGTAAAAGGACCGAATGTGACTCCGGGATACTACAACCGGGAGGAGGCCACAAAGGATTCGATTCAGGATGGTTGGTTATATACCGGAGACCTGGGGTATGTGGATGGTGAAGGATTTTTGTTTGTAGTGGATCGGCGGAGTGATTTGATTATATCAGGCGGGGAAAATGTGTATCCTGCTGAAGTAGAAGCGGTTCTTGTTTCTCATCCTTTGATAAAAGAAGCAGGGGTGACAGGGGTACATGACGATCGCTGGGGACAGGTTCCTATAGCGTTTGTTGTGGCCAACAAGACCGAGATGTTTGATAAAGAAGAACTGCGATTTTTCCTGAAGGAGCGCCTTGCAGGCTATAAAGTGCCAAAGCAGTTTTATTTGGTGGAGGCCCTGCCGAGGAATGCTTCAAGTAAACTGCTGCGCAGAGAGCTTTTGAAGTTGGTGCCGGAGGGAGATGGCATCTTTGAGGATTGAGAAGGTAGAGCTGTTTTTAACATCCATGGAACTTGTCCAACCCTTCCGCACTCACCTGGAAACCGTCAAAGACAGGGAAAGCATCTTGGTGAAGGTGACGGATGTTGATGGGTATTGCGGCTGGGGAGAAGTAGTGGCTTTTTCTTCTCCATGGTACACTGAAGAGACCATTGAAACCGCTTGGCATATGTTGACGGAGTTTTTTATACCGTGCATTTTGAAGGGGGAATGGCATCGCCCGGAGGAAGTAAATGCTGCACTTGAAACCTTCAAGCGAAATCCGATGGCCAAAGCAGGATTGGAAATGGCGGTATGGGACCTGTTTGCTAAGCGTTCGGAGTTGTCGTTATCGGAGTATATAGGTGGTGTGCGAAGCTCGGTGAAGGCAGGCGTTGTCGTAAGTGTCGACTCCCCACAAAGGATGCTTTCTACGATTGAAAAGCGTTTAGAAGAAGGGTACGAACGGGTGAAGGTAAAGATAGAGCCCCATAAGGATGTGGAGATACTTAAAATGATCAGGAAGGCTTATCCGGATCTTGCCTTACTTGTCGATGCAAATTCTGCCTATACGCTTGAAGATTCAGAACGGTTATCTTCATTGGACTCATTAAACTTGCTAATGATTGAGCAGCCGCTTGCAGCAGACGATATAGTGGAGCACGCTGAACTGCAGAAGCGATTATCTACCCCCATCTGTTTGGACGAGAGCATCGTTTCCTTGCAAGATGCAAAAAATGCAGTGGCGCTTGGCAGCTGCAAGGTAATGAGTATTAAGATTGGGAGGGTTGGCGGCTTGACCAATGCCATTGCCATTCATAATTTGTGTGAAAAAAGTGCAATTCCTGTTTGGTGTGGAGGAATGTTGGAGACAGGTATTTCAAGAGCCTTCAACATTGCTTTGGCCACACTTTCAAATTTTACAATCCCAGGTGATATCTCTGCATCCAGTCGGTACTGGAAGAGGGATGTGACGAAGCCTGAGGTAGTAGTAGAAAATGGGGAAGTGATAGTCCCAACCGGACCTGGAATTGGTTATATAGTGGACGAAAAGTATGTGAAGGAGATTAGTAAGAGAATTCAAACCTTCAACAAGCAAGAAACATAGTCATAAACGGAAAAAATTAATATTAACAGAAATAAAAAGAAAATAAAATAAAAGCGAAAGCCCGCTGGCACTCCAGCGGGCTTTCGCTTTTAACTTTATTTATATTCGACAAGGAGCGAGGAAATCCTTTGGGGGTCTGACCCCCTTTTTTTATTTTTTCAGTTTTTTCGTTCTTGACAAAAGTTTGCTTAGGGTTTAAGTTTTGTATGAGGGCAACTTTTTGAGTCGAGGCTTAAATTAATGTATCTGGTCAAGTTTAGTCGCACCATTTTGCTAATTTCTGCATAAATTGGTCTAGGAGTTCAGTGGAAATGTGTGTATTTTTTTACCTTAAAAATTGCATTAGAGAAACTTTTGTTGCTTAGAGCAATATAAAGAAGAGAGTCAAAAGGAGAGGGTATGAAGTGAAATCAATTTGGATGAAATTCTTGCTTTTAGGTTTGCTTGTATTGGGTCTAGCTGGTTGTAATGCCAAGGCGGGAACAGACGGAGATGACACCATCAGGGTTACCACGACAATTGCTCAGATCGGTGATATCGCAAAAAACATTGGCGGAGATAAGGTACAGGTAGAGAGCCTGATGGGTCCGGGAATTGACCCCCATTTGTATCAGGCCTCGCAAGGGGATCTTCGTAAACTAAGTGATGCCGACATCATTTTTTATAATGGGCTTAGACTAGAGGGGAGAATGGGGGACATTTTGAATAAAATGTCCAAAGATAAACCAACAATTGCTGTTGCGGAATCCATTCCGACAGACCTGCTCCTAAATGATGAAGAGGAAGCAGGGAAGTTAGATCCCCATGTTTGGTTTGATATATCTCTTTGGTTGCACACAGTAGAAGAAGTTAAAAATTCCCTGATTAAAATAGATGATGAAAATGCTGCCTATTATGAAAAAAATGCAGCGGAGTATATACAGAAGCTTGAAGAATTGGATGCTTATGCGAAAGAACAGATCGCAACAATACCTGAAGAGAGCAGGGTCCTTGTTACTGCCCATGATGCTTTCCAATATTTTGGTGAGGCATACGGAATGGAAGTCACAGGTTTACAAGGGTTGAGTACAGATGCGGAGTTCGGCTTGAATGATGTGCGATCCATTGTGGACCTCCTGGTGGAGAGAAACATAAAAGCGGTATTTGTGGAAAGCAGTATTTCTGAGGATAGCATCAATGCTGTGGTAAAAGGAGCAGAGAGCAGGGGACACGCGGTTGTTATTGGTGGAGAGCTCTACTCTGATGCCATGGGTGCAGAAGGAACAGAAACGGGAACATATTTAGGGATGTTCCGACATAACATTGATACAATCGTTGCCGCATTAAAATAAAGCTTTTAGATAACAAAAAGGAAAAGGTGAACGAATATGGAGCCAGTGAAAATAGAAAATCTTACAGTAGCCTATCATCGTAAACCTGTTTTGAAAGAAATCAGCTTTTGTGTACCGGAAGGGAAATTAATTGGTATCATCGGTCCAAATGGAGCCGGGAAATCCACTTTGATTAAAGCGGCCCTGGAATTGATACCAAAAGCTTCCGGCAACATCACCATATACGGAAAATCCTATAAATCTCAGAGAAAACTAATTGGCTATGTGCCACAGCGGGGTTCGGTGGATTGGGATTTTCCGACGAATGCTTTAGATGTTGTTTTGATGGGAAGGTATGGTCATATCGGCTGGTTGAAACGTCCGAACAAGCAGGATATCGAGTTTGCATATGAGTGTTTGGATAAAGTCGGTATGCGTGAATATGCGACAAGGCAGATCAGCCAGCTTTCAGGCGGGCAGCAGCAGCGTGTCTTTCTGGCAAGGGCACTTGCACAAGACGCAAGCATTTATTTTATGGATGAACCTTTTGTTGGGGTTGATGCCGCCACGGAGAAAGCGATCATCACGATTCTTAACGAGCTGAAGGCCCAGGGGAAGACGGTGCTGGTTGTTCATCACGATCTACAAACGGTGAAAGAGTATTTTGATTGGACGTTATTGATTAATCTCAGAAAGATTGCCATCGGTCCAACGGAAGAAGTGTTTACAATAGAGAACTTACAAAAAACGTATGGTGGACGGTTAGCGTTCTTAGATCAAAATCAAGCCATTGTCGAACAATAGGAGTGACAGTATGGGAACATTTCTATATATGCTACAAGATCCGAATGTACAATGGGTGTTAATCGGAACCATTCTACTTGGAATCGCGAGCGGGGTGCTGGGGAGCTTTGCGCTTTTAAGGAAGCAGAGCCTTTTAGGGGATGCGATGGCACATGCGGCACTGCCTGGCATCTGTATTGCTTTCCTTATATATGGAGCAAAATCGATGTCGTGGTTTATGATCGGCGCTGCCATTTCAGGGCTGATAGGGACCTATTGTATTCAGGCGATCATCAAGCATTCAAGAATCAAGGAAGATACTGCAATCGGGCTTGTCCTCTCTGTGTTTTTTGGTTTTGGGATTGTCCTTTTGACATATGTCCAACATCATGGAAAAGGCAACCAGGCTGGTCTTGACTCTTTTATTTTCGGGCAAGCGGCTGCCATAGTCGGGACGGATGTGCAAATTATCAGCGTGATAGCCTTCGTCTTGATATTCATTACCTTTCTTCTTTTCAAAGAACTGAAACTGATTACGTTTGATCCGCAGTTTGCGCAAGGACTGGGCTTACCCGTGAAATGGTTGAACGGTCTTTTAATGACATTGATTGTAGGGGCGGTCGTCATCGGTTTGCAGGCGGTTGGGGTCATTTTGATGGCTGCCATGCTGATCACTCCTGCCATCGCTGCAAGGTACTGGACAGAGCGGCTTGATTATATGGTTATCTTGGCAGGATTGGTTGGTGGAATATCCGGCGTGGTCGGGACGCTGCTAAGTACTCTTTCAAGGGGAATGCCGACAGGTCCACTAATCATTATGGCCGCGACCATCCTTTTTATCATATCCCTTCTATTTGGAACCAAAAAAGGGCTGCTGCCGAAGTTCTTGAAACAGTGGAGAGTGAAGCGGTTGATTACAAGGGAGAATATCCTTTCCAGTCTGTATGAACTGACAGAAGCGAGACTGAAAAGCTCGGAGGGAAGAGAGATGGGAAGCTTTTCCTATCTACAGATCACAAAGATTCGTCCCATTTCTACCATCAGTTTTCTTTCGGTGATAAAAGGTTTGGAGAGGGAAGGTGCTATTAAAGAACTGGAAGACAAGCAAGTTGTGCTGACAGAAAAGGGGCTGGAGCTGGCCCATGATATAGTGTTGAAAAATAGGTTGCTGGATATGTATGTTATGTTTGAAAGTAAGTTTCCTGTTTCGGAATGGAGAGAAGGAAGCATGGACCTCCTGGAGGGGCCAAAAGAAATCCTAGATGAACTGAAGGCGTTACTCAGGGATTTTGGCAGGGAACCCAAAGGCTTATTCTTATATAGGAAAAAGAAAAGTCTAGGTCCAGCTGGCTTTCATTCCACGATGAAAGGAAGTGAAGGACGCTTATGAGTTATGAAGGCTGGATTATTATCACAGGATCACTTGTTGGAATAACATGTGGGATTACCGGTTGTTTCCTTATATTGCGACGCATGGCGATGCTTGCGGACGCCATAAGCCATACCGTGTTGCTTGGAATAGTAGGGGCATATTTGGTATCGAGTAGCCTAGAAGGGGTCTATATGTTTGTTGGCGCACTGATTGTTGGGTTGTTGACGGCATTCTTCGTTCAGCTACTGCACTCATCGGGTGTTCAATCGGATGCAGCCATCGGAGTAGTATTCACTTCTCTCTTTGCATTAGGTGTCATCCTGCTCTCCTTATATGCAGGACGGATCCATTTGGATGTAGATCATGCATTGATGGGCGAAATAGCATTTGTACCGTGGGACACATTCGTGCTGGGTGGAATGGAGCTTGGTCCAAAAGCAGTTTGGATGTTGGGCACGGTTTTGGTGATTAACCTGGCAATCATTCTCTTCTTTTATAAGGAACTGAAAATATGTGCGTTTGATCCGGAGATGGCCCTTGCGATTGGAATCCCGGTCATGTTCATGCACTATTTATTGATGGGGATGCTCTCCATTACGACGGTTGCTTCCTTTGACAGTGTGGGAGCCATCCTGGTGGTTGCGATGCTGATTGCACCAGGGGCCAGCGCCTACTTATTGACTGATAAACTGAGTGTCATGCTTGGATTGAGTGCGCTGATAGGTGTTGCATCTGCGGTACTTGGCTATTATGCTGCCTACCTGTTTAATGTGTCCATATCGGGTTCAATGGCTTCCATGGCAGGGATTTTGTTCGTTGTGACATTTTTCTTGTCGCCGAAACACGGGTTGATCATGAAATGGATTTTCAGAAGGAGCTTATCAAAGGAAAGCAGCGGCCTTCAGTAAGATATATCAAGAAACATTGAAAAGCCCAAGAGCTACCTGCAAAGTAGCTCTTGGGTTTCTTTTTTTACATCTACCCAATTAATGGGCAGGTTTAAAGGTTTTGCAATCTGTGTCTTTTGTATCGTGGGCTGTATTGCCTTTATGGCTCACTACATAAATAGCGTCTGCTTGGCAACGGTTCCCTTGGCCCCAATAGTTACAGTTTTCGACTTCACATAAAACTTCCACGTCTCTTGCCATCTTTTCGTCCTCCTTTTTTGTACAGAAGATACTTTCTTAATATTGACTAGAGAATCTTTTTCATACTTACTTTTGAAAAACAGGTATAATTATAAAATTTATTGACAAAGAGAATCATTCTCAATTATTATGAATATAACAAAAGAGAATCATTCTCAATTAAAGGAAGGGTGTAATAAGCGATGGCTTCATTAATGGTAGTTGGTGCAGATCACTTAGGGAATATCCACGATAAACTGTTAACTCAAGGATTTGAAGATGTTTTACATATTGACGGAAGAAAAGTGCAAGTGGTAAAAAGAACAATACCAGAGCATATTGATATCATTCTTGTTCTGACTGATTATATCAATCATAATCTGGCCAAGGTGATCAAGCAAAAAGCAAAGGAAAGTAACAAGCCAGTTTTTTACTGTAAGAGATCTTGGAGTTCCATACAGAAGGTGCTTGGGAATATTCGGAATTGAAAAAGCCAGGAGACGATTAAGTCCGCTAGCTTTAATTTTCACTCTTAATGTACCTTTCATCCTTCATGAACAGTCTCCAGAAGTAGATAAATCCTGGGAACAGAATGACGAATCCGATGATATAGGTGATGAACAGTGCCCGGAAGGAAGCTGGGTCTGTAAATCCATTCTGGATGGTTACATTCGGATAAATGATGTATGGTAAATGTGCCCTCCCGTATGCATAGCTTGCAAGTGCATACTGAATGAAAGCCGATACCACACCGAGACGCGGGAGGCCAGTCCATCCATTTTTTCCAGGTAGAACTAAGGCGACACCTGTCACAACAAACATCGCAGCCGAAAGGAATAACCAGACCAGATAGTCCATCATTCCATCAAAAAGCCAAGCTGCTTCATAGCGCATGGTGATCATGATGAGTAAAGCACCAAGCGACAGGTCCGAGAATGAGCGCGTCTCGTCGGTATATTTCGTAGGCATGCTTATCTTTTGCCACCTTTGAAAAATCCGCCAATAGAAGGGAGGAAAGGAACAGCGTACTGCTAATTGCAAAAAGAATAAAAGAAAGGGCGTGAGGGCTCGTCAACAAACGTCCGAGCATCAGAGTATCCACCCCATCTATGTTATCCACAAATCCCCCATGTGTAATCGGTAATACCAGAATCAAAAAAGCCGGAATAATAAAACCGCTGATTCCAGATACATAGGTCAACGGTTTGTGGTAGTCATCCACAATGTGTGAGAAGACAAGAAATCCACTTCGGACAGCAAGTAATAATAGAATGATGCTGCCCGGTATCAGAAGTACCGTGCCGAGGGTGTAGGCGGCGCTTGGAAAAAAACTGTAGATGGCCACTACTACAGCGACGACAAAAACATTAGTCACCTCCCAGGTTGGGGAAAGATACCTGTTAGCAATGTTCGTCGCATTGGTTTTCTCATTCTTTATATAGAGCATGGACCAGAATCCTGCCCCGAAATCCATCGTTGCCATTACCGCATAAATAAAGATGAATCCCCATAGGACGGTAATCGCCAATATCACATCTGTCATGCAGATAAACCTCCCTTAGGCCTGAACCCCAGTAGGTGATGGGGGGATTTCATCAAGTTCATCCTCAATCGGATGGCGCTTGAAGTAGTAGCGTAAAACAAGGACCACCGCAGCTCCCAGTAATACATAAATCCCTGCAAACGCTAGGAATAAGGCAGCAAGGTTCTGGTTGCCTGTCACAGCATCCTCTGTTAACATGACGCGATAGATGACCCATGGCTGTCTACCTGTACATGCAAATATCCAACCGAATTCTATGGCCAATACAGCCATAGGCCCTGCAGCAACAAACAGCCACATCATCCATTTTGGATAGGTGCGTTTTTTCAGTATCTTGCTCCAAAAGAAGCCTACCAAAGAGAGTATTATTAATAACGAACCAATGCCAACCATGGCATTGAATAGCGTGTGGACAAATAAAGGTGGCCAATACTCCTCTGGGAAATCATCCAAACCCACTACCACTGTATCAAAGCGGTCATCCGCCAAGAAGCTTAACGCCCAAGGTATTTCAATGCCCCATTTCACTTCTTTTGTTTCCCGATCGGTGAATCCGCCGATGGCAAGGGGAGCATGGGATTGTGTTTCAAAAAGCCCTTCAGCCGCAGCAAGCTTTTCCGGCTGGTATTGATGCAATAGCTGAGCGGATTCATGACCGTTGATTGCTGTCATGAACGAGAAGATTCCCCCTACCACAAGTCCCATGATCAACGCCTTGCGATGAAATTTATACACTCGCTCATTGTGTTTGTTTCGTAGCATTTTATAAGCAGCAACAGAAGCAATAACAAATGCACCGGTCATAAAAGCAGAAACGGCGACATGTGCTGCTGTAACGACGAAACTTGGGTTGAAGAATGCAGCCCAAGGGTCTACATCGACAATCTGTCCATTTTCGATCCGGAATCCTGCTGGTGTACCTTCAAAGGCATGAACATTTGTGATCAACACAGCCGAAGCCGCAGCCCCGATGGTCACAAGTGTCACGCTGAAAATTCTCATCCAGGGGGATATCCTATCCGCTGCATAGACGTAGATAGAGATAAATAATGCTTCAATGAAAAAAGCATAGATCTCAATCTGAAATGGAAGGGCCATAACCTTTCCGATGACCTCCATGAACCCGGGCCATAAAAGGGAAAGCTGTACACCTGCGATGGTACCGGTCGGAATGGCCACTCCAAGTAGTACTGCTTTTGCTTTTGTCCATCTTTTCGCCATGATGGCATACTCGCGGTTCTGCGTTTTTTGATACATCAATTCAGCTATCAAGATCATCAACGGTATTCCCACACCAAGTGTGGCAAAAATGATATGAAATCCCATGGTGGTCCCAAACAATGACCTTGCAATAACTACATCATCCATATGGCTACGTCCCTTCGCGCTAGTTTTATATGGTTATGGTCCACATTTTTCCACTTATTATGCATATTTTGCTAAAAGAAAAGCCCATCTTAAAGGGAAGTACCATATTGCTTGAAAGAACATAGGGTAAGCTATAAAATTAAAAGCGTAATGGTTACGATTTGAAACTTGATTTTATTTACTTTTAAAGCAATTGTATAATGGGTAGTAGGATAATAGGATGAAACGATAGGAGTGTATATAATGACCAAAAGGATACCTGTTTTTGTTATCAGTGGATTTTTGGGTAGCGGGAAAACGACCGTACTTTTACATATGTTGAATCACTTTAAAAACGAGGGGATGAAACCTGGTATCATCCTCAATGAACTCGGCGATGAAAATGTAGAGGACCATCTTTTTAAAGAGGAGAAAGTGGTAGAACTACTGAATGGATGCATCTGCTGCACCATTCAGGAAGATCTGAAGTCTACGCTTGATCAATATTTGGGTGAAAAGGTGGACGTGTTAATCATTGAAGGAACGGGTGTTGCGAATCCTCTTGAAATTAAAGATGTCTTATTAACACCAATCTATATGGAGCATTTTGAGTTGCAGTCGATGATAAGTCTTGTGGATGCAAGTCATTATCTTGAATATCAGAGCTTTTTCAGCAGTTCCAAAGAAATACGGGGCTTGTTGAAGGAACAAGTCACATCTGCTCATCTTTTGGTGTTGAATAAAATGGATCTTGTTTCAGAGAAGGAGCTTATCAAAGTGGAGTCAAAGCTCGCCGATGAGTTAGAGGACCATGTACCGGTCTACCGGACGAGCCATGGTGAGGTGCCATTGGAGATACTACTGGAAAAGCGGATGCAGATGAAAGAAATGAAGGAGGTTGGTCGTGGAGAGGATGCTAGAGGACATGATCATAGTCATGACGGCCACCATCACCACCACCATCACATTGAAGCCGTAAAAGTAACCTTTTCAGAGCCGATTAACCGTGTTGTATTGGAAAAGCAACTTAAAAAGCTCTCTAAACAGGTGGTAAGGGCCAAGGGTATCGTCCGGCTAGATGAAACTCCTGGTTTATATGAATTCCAATATGCCGCATCTACTTTAGTGCTTAACAGAATTGAGAATAACGAAATTCAGCCTTCGATCATTTTGATTGGAAAGGAAATTGATGAACGGAAAGTGGAGAAGTTTTGTGAGGCATTGAGGGGAGAATAGGTTAGTGAGCTGTTTTTAAGGTGGGGGTGTCGCCTTGGAAGCAGCTTTTTAACTTGGATTTGAAGCACCTTCCTCAATTAACGCATCTCCATTGAGAATCTCTAGTTTTGTTTTATCCGATTCTACAAGTTCTGAAGCGTTTGCTGTTACGAACGAAAACGAAAATAAGGAAAAAAGAACGACTAGTGACTAAAACAAATACTGTAATGATTTTTTATAGAATTTCCCCCTTTTCTATATTTGTGCAAGTGTTATAATATTCTAATAAATGTAATAAATAAACAATTACTGTCAATTTTAAAAAGGGAGAAATTTATGAAAAATATGTATTTTATTAGTTCTATGAGTTTTTGATTATGAAATAATTGTTATTAAGCAATAGGTAGGGTGTTGAAGAAAGATAGTTCATTTTTTTATAATAGGTCTAAATTATGAAATAAAAGTGGAAGGAATTCGTTCGGGATACTGTTATTTTAAAATTAAAACCTTTTATTTGAAACTTTATTTTGCGAGAACCGCAAACAAGTTTGCTTTATTAAATATTTGAAGTGTTTCTTGAGCTGGAGATCCTGAAAAACTTTAAGAGGTTGTTAATAAGGGGAACTTTATCACAAGACAGAAATATTAAAAGGGAATTTAAAAAAGTAGTTAGCGAAAAAAACACATTTTATATTAGTTATATTTAAATAAATAGCTGGAGATCACCTTGAAATGCATTGTAAAAATGTTTTGTTGGTTTGTGTTTGTGAAAAAAATCACTTAAACAACGAGGTGGTTTGCTGATAGGGCGTACTACCAGTATTTACTGCGGGAATCGGCACTCACTTCATACTGGATACACTGATGTTGTTCATCTTATTCCTGCCTACTTCTTAGTTTTCCATATATCGTCGGCTTGATTTAAAGTTTCAAATTTCTTCATAAGTAGGTTTTAATTGAGGCTTTTCATGGAAAAGCAGAAAGGATGACTGGTATGGCACCTAAAGCAGTAATGATTATTGGTGGAGGGCTAGGTGGACTTTCTGCTGCAATAGCCCTACAGCAGTTAGGATGGAACGTCACTGTATACGAGAAGGCAAAAGAACTTAAGGAATTAGGTGCAGGAATTGTTTTATCCGCAAATGCCATCAAAGTCTTGGAGAAATTGGGGGTCGCCGAACAAGTTCGCAAGGCCGGCTCCCCCGTAAAAAAAGCAGAGATACGAACATGGGATGGAAAGCTCCTAGTTAATGTACCTGTTCATAAACAAGCGAAACTTTATGGTACCTATAGCTACCTGATTTATCGTCCTGATCTGCAAAACATTTTATACAATAAATTAAAACAAGAAACCGTTATTTTCGGGAAAAAGTTAATTAATATAGAAAAGGATGTAACGAAAATTAAGGCGATTTTTGAGGATGGAGAGGAAGCAGAAGGAGATTTATTAATTGGAGCTGACGGCGTACATTCCGAAGTAAGGAAATATGTTATCGGATCAACACCTTCCCGTTATTCTGGGTTCACCGCTATTCGAGGCATATCCAATTTTGAAGATGACCGCTTTCCAGTCGAACTTGGAGGAGGCTTTGAAGCTTGGGGGCCTGGTAAAAGGTTCGGATTTTCCCATCTTGGCAGTGGTCGAATATTTTGGTTTTCAGCAATTAATACCCCGCAAGGAACGATGATTACCACCGAGGATCGGAAGAAAGCTGCTTTGGAGAAATTTAAGGGTTCATTCCAGCCAATTGAAGCAGTCATTGAGTCTACCAATGAATCAGACATACTCCTCCATGAAATCTTTGATCGGAGTCCGGTAAAATATTGGAGTAAAGGCAGGGCTACGTTGCTCGGAGATGCCGCTCATCCGATGCTTCCTAACCTCGGACAAGGGGGAGCCCAAGCCCTAGAAGATGCACTGGTATTATCCCGTTCCCTTGAAAAATACCCTGACAACGTGCAGCAAGCTTTTAAAATGTATGAGAAAATTAGGATTCCCCGCACCACACAAGTAGTACGAGGCTCAAGAGCAATGGCGAGGTTAATGCAGCTTGAAAACCCGTTAGCGATCCATTTCCGGAACCTAATGCTCCGTGCAATGCCAGACACCGTTCAAATCAAGCGTTTGGAATGGATGGTTGGACATGAGGTGTGAAAGGGTGTTTTTCACTTTGTTGATTATGAAGGTCCAGAGGATTTAGAAAAAATCATAACAGCCTTTAAAAAATAGGTTGAAAGATAATAAAAAATTATTGAAGTAAGGGGGCAATAACTGAAGATCAGCTAATTGATCTCCAGCTATTGCTCATCTTCAATTATTGGGTAGGATAAGAGAATTTGTGTTTGCTCACCAGAACTAGTTATAAGTCTAATTGAATGGGTCACCGAAGATCCTATCTTCGATGACCCATTCTTTTCTAGGTTCGTGTTTAGTTGGCTGGTTTCTGGACCCCATCTTCGTCATTATAACGTTTGGTCGCTTCTTCGACGGCTTTGCGACCACCTTTGTTTAGCCAATCTTCAATAATTTTGTCGTGGTATTCTATTGGTTCTTGGCCTAAAATGATACGGGCTGCCCCGCTCATCCAGACGTCTGGTGGTACATCGCTCCCTGGACGGATGTCTGGGTTGCTTTGAAGACTGGAAAGTGGTGGATCGAACTGGACACTGTCACGGCCTTCGCGGTTCAGTACCTCGTCAAAGACACTAATTAACTTCTGGCCATCCTCTGTGAGCTCCAGGATACCCTTTGTATAAGTGGCATCTTTAATCATCCAGAGCCAGTATGAGCGATAGCGCTGTTCATTGATTGCGTTCGATTCTGTTGGGATGTCATAAGTAATTTCACCGTTTTGGAGTGAGTATGTCACACCTTCCATTCCATATGTGAAGAATTGTTCTGCTTCTTCAGACACTTGCCAGTCAAAGAATTGAATAAGTTTGGCTATATCCGCTTCCGTGTTTTTGTTGATGAGGAAGGAACGGATGACACTGTTGTATAGATAGTGTCCGCCTTTACCATCAGGACCTGTTGGGGAAGGGATGATTTCTACTCGTGCTTCCGGTACGTGTTGTTGGATTTCTTGCTCCCAAGCGACTAATTCCTCTGCATTCATGCTCCACATTCCTGCTTTCCCGGCTATGATATTACTACGGAATTCTGGTTGTTGGGTTGTCAGAAACTCTCTATGGATGAGACCTTCCTCATGCATCGTTTTATAGAATTGGAGAGCATCCTTTATTTTATCGCCTGCCATGAATTTCGGTACGACTTCACCGTTATATAGTTCCCATTGAAAAGGGAATGCATCATAAGCCCCGAAGAATGTATCTGCGTATTTGAAGGCTTCCCTTCCTTGATAAGGATTTTCGACGCCAAGTTCCTTGAAGGCACGCAGTACTTCTAAATATTCCTCTGCCGTTTTAGGAATGTCTAATCCTGTTTTTTCTAGTAAATCCATCCGAATCCACATCCCACGTCTAGAACGATTAGAGAGGTAATCAGGGATGGCATAGATTTGACCATCATAGGTAACTTGGTCCCAGGCCTCTTGCGGGATGACCTTTAGTAAATTTTGTCCATGCTCTTTTAAGAGATCGTCCAGTGGCATGAATACACCTGCTTCTACGGCACCAGCTAATTCAGGGCCAAGGACACCGCCGGATGCCTGAACAACATCTGGTATGTTCCCGGATGCCAGCATCAAGGTCATTTTTTCTACATATTCCTGATGGGGCACAAGGCGGATATCGATGTCTGTGTTTGTGAGGCGTTCTAGTTCATGCACCCACTTGTCTTCATTGATATCCGGATGGTTTTCCACGTATGGTGTAGCAAGTGTTCTCATGGAGATGGAAAACTTCAAAGGCTCGGTAGAATCACTATTTTGACTGCCTTCCGATTCCGTTTTCGCAGTCTGGCTTGATTGGGTGTTGGTACAAGCGATGGTAAAGATGGTGACGAACAGTAAACAACATGCGGCTAGCAAGGATTTCTTCATGTATTGCCCTCCCATTTGAAAATTCTGAATATTGTAAGTGCTTACATTTATAATATCAAGAGCTTTTACTATTTAAAATGTGATGATTTTAGTTCAGTTTGTGTATTTTTTAGTTAGTCTTTGATCCCACCTAATAAGAACCCCTTGATAAAGAAACGCTGTAGAAAAGGATAGACTAATAGGATCGGAATCGTCGCTACAATGATTGTTGCCATTTTGATTCCGTCCGGGGAGCTTGATAGCATGCTTGCAAATACATCTGATGTAGGATCGGCCACCAGCGTATCATCCACGATCATTTCCCGAAGCTTCACTTGTAGTGGATAAAGTTTACGATTATCAATATACATTAAAGCATTAAAATACGTGTTCCAGTGAAAAACGGCATAAAAGATACCCAAGGTTGCTAATGCCGGTTTTGAAAGTGGAAGTACAATTTGAAACAATATCCGCATTTCTCCGCAGCCATCCATCCGGCTCGAATCGATAAGCTCATTCGGAATCTGTAAAAAGAAAGACCGCATGACAAAGAAATTAAATGCGCTGATCGCAGTTGGAATTATCAGAGCCCAGAGTGTATCCAGCATCCCCAGCTTCTGGATGAGAAGATAGGTCGGGATAAGCGGTGCAGAGAAAATCATGGTGAAAAGCACCATGAACAGGAAAATCTTTCTGCCTTTGAACTCCTGTCTTGATAATGGATAAGCAAGTGATGCAGTTGCTATCAAATTGAACAGTGTACCGAAGACGGTTATGAATACCGTGACACCAAAAGCACGCCATATCGTCATATCCTGGAACACATATTGGTAATTGTCAAAGGTCAAATCAACAGGTAAAAATAAAACTTCCCCTCTGTCTATTGCATTGGAGCTGCTGAACGATTGTGCTAATACATGGAAAAACGGCAAGATCATGATAAGTGATAATAGGACCAGAATGCTGATATTAAAGGTTAGAAACAGCTTCCTGGATCGGGTTTCTCTGTTCGCCATAAGTCTACCTCCCTAGTATAAACTGTTGCCGGTCGTCTTTCGACTAAGAAAATTTGCACCGACAAGAAGAATCAGGCCAACTACCGACTTAAAGATTCCGATGGCGGTTGTATAACTGAACTGGTTTTGCAATAATCCTACTTGATAAATGTATGTGTCAAAAATCTCTCCGCTTTCCCGGTTAAGTGGATTGAGGAATACATACACTCTTTCAAATCCAAAGTCTAGAAAGTTCCCAATCTGCAAAAGAAACAGAATGGTGATGGTCGGTAGGAGGGATGGAATGGTGATATGCCATGTCTGCTGCCAACGATTGGCACCATCCACCTCTGCAGCCTCGTATAGGTTCGGATTGATTCCCGCAAGTGCAGCAAGATAGATGATAGTCCCCCAACCAGTATCCCGCCACATGCCTGAGCCAACAATGATGGACCGGATATAGTTGTCTTCCCCAAGAAAATAAATGGGGTCATATCCGAACGAGGTAATCAATGTGTTTACAATCCCTGTAGAAGGAGACAAGACTCCAATGAAGATTCCACTGATTATGACCCACGACAAGAAATGTGGCATATAGATGACCGTTTGGATCATCCGCTTGGCAATGACTTTCCTTACTTCATTCAACATAAGCGCTAATACAATGGGTGAGGTGAAGCCGAAAAGAAGATCATAAAAATTAATCAATAAGGTATTTTTCAATATTCTGATAAAATCAGGATAAGAAAACATCTTCCGGAACTGGTCGAAGCCGACCCACTCACTCCCCATGACTCCGTGAAAAATATTATAATTTTGAAATGCAATAGCGGAGCCCATCAGAGGAACATACTTAAACAAAAGAAAATAGATGATGCCCGGTAATGCAATCAGGTAAAGGGCTTTATGCTTCTTTATATTAGCTAGCAAACTTACTCCCATAATTTTTCCCCCTTCATCAAACATCTGTAATGTGGGTTAATCGTAATCTTTGAAAAGGCTTTCATCAAGAGAGTGTATTTTGTGACTCTTGTGTTTTTTTTGGATTTAATTTCAGAATTTTTAAAATAAATATAAAAGTTTACGATATAATAATAAAAAATGAAAGCGCTTAACAAAGGAGTGGTAACATGAAAATCTTATTAGTTGAAGATGAGCCCTTGATTCGCAAAGGTTTTAAAAAACTACTGGGCCAGCTTGATATTGATGGGTTTTATATAGAAGGATTAACGGAGGCAGAAACGGCAGAGGAGGCGGAGTATATTCTAGAAAACCAACAGTTCGACTTGATTTTTACAGACATAGAAATGGCCGAAACCAATGGCTTGACTCTTATTCAAAGCTGGAAAAAGAAACTGCCGAACACCCAATGGATCATCATCTCAGGTTATGATAGTTTTGAATATGCGCAGAAGGCAATTATATACGGGGTCACGGAGTATGTACTAAAGCCTGTTAGTAAAAGGAAGATGTTGGAGGCTGTGGAAAGATGTATGGAAAATCGCCAGCTAAATACTAGCGACTTTATTTCTGCAACCGAAATGGATGATTGTTTGCAGCATTTGGAGGCGGCAATTTGGTCCTTGAACAGGGACAAGATGGAGGAGGGCTATCTGGCTTGGAAGGAGATAGTGAAAAAGAGGAAACTCCCAATTCAGTATTACAACGATGTACTTTCACATTTATTGGATTCATTGATGAATCGACTCAACAATAAAGGAAGTAAGGTTGGCATCTCATTAGATACGGTGTTGAAGGGCAAATCAATAGAAGAGGCAGATAGGCATTTCCTCCATACCTGTCACAAGCTAATAGGAGCTATTGAAATCAAAAGACGGGGGAATGAAGTAGACCCGATTGCAATTGCCAAGGACTATATTCTGATCCATCTGGAAAGGGAAATAAGTTTGGACGAGGTAGCGCAAAAACTCGGACTGAACGCATCCTACTTCAGCCAGCTGTTCAAAAAAGAAACGGGCGAGACATTTGTCAAATTCCGTATCAGATTGAGGATGGAAAAGGCAAAGGAGTTATTGCTACGGAATGATATCAGGGTGATTGATATCCCTGGAATGATCGGCTTGAATGACCATCCACATTTTACAAAAACATTTAAAAAGTATACTGGTCAAACCCCATCCGAATATAGGGTGGAAATGGGGATAGATTGATGTCATGGCTCTACAGGTTAAACATACAACAACGGATTTTGCTCTATTTTACTATTGTCATTCTATTGACCATCTCGATTGCCTCCTATCTCATCTATAAAGAAGCGGCATCCCAAATAAAAAGTCAGACGGAGGTCTATTTACATCATATTGTGGAGAACACGAGTTATCAGACGGACCGATATATCATGGATTTGGAGCTCGCCACCTTGTCTCTACTATCTGACCAACGTATCAAAGGCTTTCTGGATCTTGGGGATGATCAGCTTTTTGAAAGATATCAATACAATTCGGACATCAAAAGGCTGATGAATAGGATTTCTATACAACATAATGATATTAACCTTATCTATTTAGTTGGGGATCAAGGGCAAATGGTACTGTCAGAGGACAGGCTGATTAAACGAGCTGAGTATGGAACAAATCTTGAAATTTATGAGCTGTTGAAGGAGACCACACCGGAAAATGGCCAAATAAACCTCCTTGGCAAGGAGAGCATTTATAACCGGTCTCCATATGTCATCAGTATCACACGCAGAGTTAGGGGGACTACCTCTTTTATTCCAAAGGGGATTCTGGGAGTGGATATCAATGCAGTCGCCCTCGAAAAACTGTGGAATATTGGACAATTGAAAAATGACACTTCCCTCTGGATCATCGATAATAAAGGGGAAATCGTCTATCATTCAGACCCCAATCTGATAGGAATCACCCTTCAAGATACTATTTTGCAGCAATTTACGGAAGAGGAGGAGGGGGCCTTCATTGATAAATGGCTCTCACAGGAGACCATGTTTTATTACTCCAAGTCTGCCTATACAGGTTGGACCTTGGTAGCAACCACCCCTGAAGTCAGCATCCTTGAACCGGTCTCGGGTGTAAAACGTAATGCATTTGTTGCTTCGTTCATCGCCATTTTCGTCGCGCTCCTCATATCAACAGGCTTTACTAGAAGCATTGTGCGTCCTCTTCGTAAAGTGGAGCAAGGGATGAAAATGATGGAGATGGGGGAATGGGAAAAGATCAAGCCATTAAAAGGCAGTGACGAAATCAGTAGGTTAGTCATCAGTTATAACAAAATGATCGAGAGATTGACCGAGCTGGTAGAGGACCTCTATAAGTCGGAGCTTCAAAACCAGAAAGTACTGATAGAAAAACAAAGAAGCGAATTACAGGCACTTCAATCACAGATCAATCCTCATTTTCTTCACAATACACTGGAAACGATGAATGCCTATGCCATTTTGAATGAGGCGGAGGAAATATCGGAAATGGCAACGGCCCTCTCTTCCATGTTTCGCTATTCGGTCCGAAACTTTGAAGTGGTCACTTTAAGGGAAGAAATAGAGCATGTAAGTAATTTTCTCATTGTCCAAGAACATCGGTTTCAAAAGAAAATACAGGTGAACTTCCATGTTCCCAAAAGTCTGTTAGGGGAAGAGGTGGTAAAGCTCTCCTTGCAACCGATCGTTGAAAATGCCATACATCACGGCCTGAGAAAACGGGGATACGAAGGGGAAATCCATCTATATGCAGAGGTGGACAAGCATAAACTAGTGATTAGCGTTTGCGATAACGGCGTCGGAATCACCAATGAGCGTTTGAAAGAAATCAATGAACAATTGGCGACAAAACAACTTCATGAATGGAACCGCAATATGGGTATCGGCGTTAGCAATGTACATCATCGAATACGTTTAATTTGTGGGGAAGGCTATGGGCTTGCTATTAATGGTTCGAAAGAAGGGGGAACAACAGTAACACTCACCTTCCACCGGTCCAGTTGGAGAGAAAGCTCCGCTTGACCTAAAAAAAAGCAAGGTGAATATAAAGCCATTCTCCCTATCCCGTTTCCATCTTTTGTTACGATGAGTACACTAGACTGGGAAGGGGAGATAGAGATGAGCGAGAACAATTGGGAACAGGCAGAGCCAGGGGTGAAGAGGAAGATATTTTCACCAGGGATATCGTTGATGATGATGGAGGTCCATTTTGATAAAGGCGCAGAGGGATACGTGCACAGTCATCCGCATGAGCAGCTGACCTACGTCAAACAAGGTACGTTTGAATTTTTGCTGGATGGTGAGAAAAGGACGGTCCGCTCAGGTGAGACCCTGGTCATCCCAAGCGGAGTAAAGCATAGTGCAATTGCACTGGAGAAGGGGATCCTGTTGGATGCATTCACCCCTCTGCGCTTGGATTTACTTGGCAGAGAATAGCTTTTATATGTGGTATTACGAGAGATCTAAAAAAGACCCGGACTAATTTGAGTTTTAACATCAAATTAGTCCGGGTCTTTTTTATTAAGGGTTTGTTTTAGACAAGCGGTTGATGGTGCATGGCAAAGACTCCTTCGGGAGAAGCGGCCGGTGTGAGACCCGCAGGAACCCGTGGAGACTCACGGATCACGCTAAGTCAGGGCCGATATTTATAATGTTCGTCTTTTGTTACAGAACTTTGGTTTTGTACCAGCCTTATTCTGTTTAAAAATGCTTAATTACGATAACAGGACGAATACTCATCTAAAAAAAACCAACTAACATACAAAATTATTCCTTAGGTAAGGAGGATTGTAGATGCTAAGATTTAGACAATGTAAGCGATTACTTTTAAGGGGGTCAATATGGAAAACCGATATGCAACAAATCCCAATGAAGCAAAACATTACACAACGGAGGATTTCCGGAACAATTACTTAATCCAAGGTCTCTTCCAGGAGAACAAATTAAAGCTCGTTTATTCCCATGAAGACAGAGTAGTCATAGGTGGAGTGAAGCCTTTAAACGGTTCGGTACTCTTGAGCGGCGAAGCTTTCCTGAAAACAGAGCATTTTATGGAGAGAAGGGAACTTGGAGTCGTCAATATTGGCGGACCAGGCTTGATTCGGACTGAAAAGGAGTCTTTTGAATTGAATGCAAGAGATGGGCTTTATATCGGAAAAGGGGAAAAGAAGGTGGAGTTTTCAAGCAAGACAGTCGAGAACCCTGCAAAATTTTATCTTGTTTCCACTTTGGCCCATACGACATTCCCGTCTCGAAAGATTGATATACGGGAGGCCGAACCTGTTCATCTTGGTGCAAATGAAGAATCCAACAAAAGAACGATTTATAAATATATACATGCAGACGGAGCGCAGAGCTGTCAGCTAATGCTTGGTATGACGCTTTTAGAGCCAAACAATATGTGGAACACCATGCCAGCTCACATCCATGATCGCAGGATGGAGACCTACCTTTATTTTGATATGGAGGAGAACAGCAGGGTGTTCCATTTCATGGGGGAACCGAGGGAAACAAGGCATCTAGTGGTAGGTAATGAGGAAGCATTGATTTCTCCGCCCTGGTCCATTCACTCTGGAGTGGGAACAAGCCGCTACTCTTTCATTTGGGCGATGGCTGGTGAGAATTATACATTTACCGACATGGAGTTTGTCCCAATGGAGGATCTTCGATAGGAGGAGTGCAAGGTGGAAAAATTTTCATTGAAGGGAAGAACCGCTCTTGTCACCGGGGCGAGGACGGGAATTGGTCAGGCGATAGCAGTGGGGCTTGCCGAAGCTGGTGCAGACCTTGTATTACTTGGTCATAGGGATAATATGCAGGAAACGGAGATGATGGTCGGAAGATGGGAAAGAAAGTGTAAAACCGTCATTGCAGACCTGGGGAATCCTGATGAGGCTGGGGGAGTGGCAGAGAATATCCTGTCCAACACGACAGTGGATATCCTCGTCAATAATGCTGGGATCATCCGCAGGGAACCAGCAGTGGATTTCTCTAAGGAAAATTGGAATGCGGTGCTTAATACAAATCTCCATTCCCTGTTTCATTTCACCCGGCCTATTGCCAAACAGATGCTGGGTAGGAAGTATGGAAAGATCATCAATATTGCCTCGTTGCTTTCTTTTCAGGGAGGGATTACGGTGCCTTCTTACACCGCAAGCAAGCATGCTGTCGCTGGGCTGACAAAGGCGTGGGCCAATGAATGGGCCGCTGGCGGGGTCCAGGTGAATGCGATTGCGCCTGGTTATATTACTACCAACAATACAAAAGGCCTTCGAGAGGATATGGAGCGAAATGAAGCCATCCTCTCGCGGATCCCGGCTGGCAGGTGGGGAGAAGCATCCGATATTGCAGGTGCGGCGGTATTTCTAGCTTCAGGAGCCTCGGATTATGTGAACGGTCATATTCTTGTCGTGGACGGGGGGTGGCTTGCCAGATGATGCAGAAGGAGGAGGCCAAAGAATACATCGTTAATAATGGCGTCATTGCCGTTTTAAGGAAAATTCCATCTGCTTATCTTTTGAAGCTATCGGAAACCTTGGTGAATTCCGGGGTGAAATGTTTGGAGGTGACGATGGATACCATGGAAGCAAGCAGCGCAATCGAGATGCTTAACAAGCATTTCAATGGAGAGGCATTGATTGGTGCAGGAACAGTCAGGACTGCAGAAATGGCAGTGGAGGCAAAACGTGCTGGTGCAAGTTTCCTTTTCAGTCCCTTTTTATCATCGGAAGTTTTAGAGGCTGGGAGAAGTCTTGGAATTATCACCGCACCAGGAGCAATGACACCGACGGAAATCCATGAAGCGTCAGTATTAGGTGCAGATTTGGTCAAGGTGTTTCCTGCAGAAGTCCTAGGTAGCGGGTTCATCAAAGGTGTTGGAGCAGTGCTTGGTAATCAATTGCTTATTCCTACCGGCGGGATTACGGAGAAAAACGCGCGTGACTACATACGTGCTGGAGCGGCGGCAGTAGGGGTTGGTGGATCACTCATGAATGTGGAACGGATGGAATCGGGACAATACCACCTGATTTCAAATATCGCAAAGCAAATTGCCGAACAGGTCCAAGAAGCGAAATCAACTTAAAAGAAAGGAAGGGGAAGATGAACGATGACGGCATGATCAACAGGTTTAATATGGTGGCCGAATGGATTTACTTTTTGCTCAAGGTACAGGTTTTGTGGTGGTTGGGTTTATTTTGCGGGGGAATTATTTTTGGTTTTTTTCCTGCAACATTTTCCTTGTTTGGGGTAATGCGTAAGAGGCTTCAATTAAAAGAGGAAGAGACCTGGTCATTATTCTGGCGGGGATATCGAGAGAATTTCGTTATTACCCAACTTGTCGGATTCATGTCTCTTGGAATAGGGCTGTTTCTATACATGGACATTCGCATCCTTCAAAGCTATGAAACTCCTTTCGCTCAGTTAATGGCGAATCTATTGATCGGTATTTCCATTATTCACTTATTGTGCAGTAGTATTGTGGCCGCCGTTTATGTCCATTTTAGGTTGCGGATTCGGGATATAGTCAAGCTTGCTGTGACAATTATCATTACACAACCGGCGATTGCACTTGGAATATCATTTGTCCTTGGTGTTACAGTTCTCTTCCTCCTTTTTCTTCCTATCTTAGTCTTTTTGATAGGATTCAGCATGTGCGCCTATTTTGTAATGAAGCTTGCACTAGCTTCTTTCCAAAAGGTAGAAGAGGTAGAGTTTATTCGAAGTCCTGAAGGGTCGTCAACATAGGGGGGAAGCAGATGGATATCATTACATGGGGGGAAACGATGGTTTGCTTTACCCCATTGCATGGAGATAGGCTTGAGCAGGCTCCGTATTTAGCGAAAACAATTGGAGGAGCAGAGACAAATACTGCAATCGGACTAGCGCGTCTCGGAAAAAAAGCGGGATGGATCAGCGGACTTGGTGATGATCCGTTCGGACATTTCATCCAAAAGGTGGTCAGGGGAGAAGGTGTTGATATAGAAATGGTCAAGTTCTCCAACGACCTTCCTACTGGTGTCATGTTCAAGGATATGGCAAGCAGGGAAAGCGTCCATGTTCATTATTATCGTAAGCCTTCCGCAGCAGCATCCATCGTTTTGACAGAGGAGCATTTCACCTATCTAAAAAAAGCCAAAAGAGTGCATTTGACGGGCATTCTTCCTGCACTGAATGTTTGTATGCAAAGGGAATGCCTTCGTCTTATAAAATGGTGTGCCAGAGAAGGCATCCCTGTCAGCTTTGATGTGAATCTTCGGCAAAAGCTATGGGATGTGAAAGAGGCAAAGTCCTTTTTTGAAGAAATATATGCTTACTTGGATATTTTATTTTTGGGGGATACGGAGGCCTGTCTTTGCTCGGGGGAAGAGAATCTGGAGGAGGCAGTGAGCTATTTCAGGAAAAGGCTCAAAACCTCAGGGGTGCTTATTGTGAAGAAAGGTGAATTTGGCGCTAGCGCTTATCAAGGTGAGAGAAGCCTTCACTCTGATTCTGTACCAGGCACAATGGTTGTCGACACGGTAGGTGCAGGGGATGGTTTTAATGCAGGCTTTTTATACGGGGTGTTGGAAGGTTATTCTCTAGAGGATTGTCTGGAGATGGGGAACTGGTGTGGTGCGATGATCGTTTCCCGGCTGGGAGATTACCAAGGTGCACCAACTCTAGAGGAAATGAGAACTTGGAAGAGTAAAAGAAAAATAGTGGAAAGGTAGGAACTACCATGATGAATTTGGAAGGGAAAAAGGCATTGGTAACGGGAGGCGGAACAGGAATTGGAAGAGGGATTGCCCTTAAATTGGCAGAAGCTGGCGCCGACTTGGTTGTCCATTACGGAAGCAACCGCACAGGTGCGGAGGAGGTGGTCGAGATGATCACAAAAATGGGAAGGAAAGCGAAAGCAGTACAAGGTGATGTCCTTTTGAAAGAAGATATCATCCAGGTGTTGGGGAAAACGAAAGAATTCTTCGGAGGTACTTTAGATGTTCTCGTAAATAATGCGGGACATCTTGTTCAACGATCTCCGGTTGAAGTGATGAGTGAGGAGCTTTGGCACAAAATCATGGATGTGAATGTCACAAGTACGTTTCTTGTATCCCAGATAGCCATTCCACTCATGAAGGAAAATGGCGGGAGTATCGTGAACATGACTTCGGTGGCCGCCCATAACGGGGGCGGACCTGGTGCAGCGGCGTATGCGGCTTCAAAGGGAGCGGTCCTGACATTTTCCAAAGCTTTGGCGAAGGAACTGGCACCCCATAATATTACCGTTAATGCAATCTCACCAGGCTTCATCGGAGACACGCCGTTTCATGACACCTTTACGACTGAGGAAGGCAGAATAAATGCAGTCAAGGGAATTCCAATGCAAAGAGCTGGAAAACCCGAAGATGTAGCTGGTGCGGTTCTGTTTCTAGTATCAGAGCTCGGTAGCTACCTTACAGGTGAAACAATTGAAATTAACGGTGGAATGTACATGAGATAAGGAGGAGAAAAGAATGAAAGAAACAATTATCAGCTTATACCAGCCGAAAAGCGGAGAGTTGAATGTGCCATATCAGCCTGATGAGACAACCCAAATCATTGAAAATCCTCCACGCTTTACTTGGATGCCTGCCAAACTCGAAGAGGAGCTTTATGCAGTGGAGATTTCATCCTCCCCATCCTTTGAGATGGAGAAGACGAGAATCTATCAACCTGTTCATCAAAATTTTTTCACTCCGGATCAGGCAATGGCGCCTGGTACCTACTATTGGCGTTATGCCTTGCTTGATCAGGCTGATCAGGAAAACCGTATCAGTGAATGGAGTATAGCTAGGAGCTTTCAAATCAGTGAAGGCCTGCCAGAAACCCCACTACCTTCTAGGGAGGCAAGGAATTCTGCCCCCGATTTACCTAGGCCGCGCCTATGGTTGAGTGAGGGGGAGGTCGAACAGTTTAGGGAGAAAATTAAACTGTCGGAGGACTATTGTAATTGGGGCACTTTCTTCAAGAAGTCTGTGGAACCTTTTCTACATGCGCCTTTAACGGAGGAGCCATTGCCTTACCCAAATAACGAACGTGTAGCTGTCATATGGCGTCAGATGTACATGGACTGTCAGGAAGCATTGCATGCCATTCGTCATCTAAGTGTGGCAGGAGTCATCTTAAGAGATGAGGTGATTATTGAAAAAGCAAAAAAGTGGCTCCTTCATATCAGTTCATGGGATACGGAAGGAACCACATCCCGTGACTATAATGATGAATCGGCTTTCCGAATTGCCGGAGCTTTGGCTTGGGGCTATGATTGGCTGAGCCAGTATTTGTCAGAAGAGGAAAGGGAGTTTGTCCGTGCTAAACTATACCGCAGGACTGAGCAGGTAGCCTTTCATGTAATGGAACGATCAAAAATTCATCATGTCCCTTTTGATAGCCATGCGGTCAGATCGCTATCCTCTGTACTTGTTCCTTGCTGTATCGCCCTTTATGGAGAGGAAGAAAAAGTGAAAGGGTGGCTGGATTATACCATTGAATATTACAGTGCCCTCTATACGCCATGGGGGGGAGCGGATGGCGGTTGGGCGGAAGGCCCACATTATTGGATGACGGGGATGGCTTATGTCATAGAAGGACTTAACCTTATCAACAAATTCCATCAGATCAATTTTTTCTCCAGGCCATTTTTCCAAAAGACAGGGGACTTCCCACTGTACGTCTACTCTCCTGACACGAATAGGGCAAGCTTTGGTGACCATGCCAATCTCGGTGAGCGTCCCGGACTTAAGGTGGGGTTCAATATCCGTCAGTTTGCAGGGATCACTGGGAATCCCTATTATCAATGGTTTTATGAGCAGACGAAGGAATGGGACACAGAGGCGGATGAGAAATTTTTCAACAAAGGATGGTGGGATTTTCATTTTGACGAGATGATGTACCAGCATGATTACCCTACGATTAAAGCGAAAGTGCCATCCGACCTGCCAAAGGTGAAATGGTTCAAGGATGTTGGTTGGGTCGCCGTGCATAAAAGCATGGGGGATCCCGCTGAACACATTATGTATTTGACGAAGAGCAGCCCATATGGCTCCATCAGTCATAGCCATGGGGATCAGAATGCCTTTGTCCTCCATGCATTTGGTGATCCACTTGCAATCCACAGTGGTTACTATGTCGCCTTTAACAGTACAATGCATATGAAATGGAGGCGCCAGACCATCTCTAAAAACGCCATTCTGATTGACGGCAAGGGTCAGTTTGCCGAGAAAGATAAGTTCATTGCCAAAAATGCCAACGGATATATAGACTCAGTCGAGGAGCGGGAGGATTGCATTTATATCAGGGCAAACGCTACTGCTGCTTATCAATACTATTCTCCGCATTTGAAAAACTATGTACGGGAAACGTATTTTGTCAACGACTCTTATTTCATTTTGATAGATTCTGTGGATCTTAATGAGCCGGCAGAGCTTGATTGGCTGATCCACAGCCTTTGTGAACCTCAATTGAAACATCAGTCCTTTACTGTAGCAGGCGAAAACGCCATTTTAGAAGGGCGATTCGTCTACTGCTCCAGTGGAGAGTTGAATTTAGAGAAGCATCATGATTTCCCTGGAGTGGACCTTAAGGAGATTGGAGATGATCCAATCCATTATAGAGTTCAGGCAAAAACGAAGAAATCTACTCGTCATCGTATCGTCACCCTGCTACAGCCAATGAAAAAACAGCAACCTAAATATGTTTCGTACTTTATGGATGACCAAGACCACGGTCTGCAATTCTACTTCACAGAAGACGGACGGACATTCCGGGTAGAAGTACCAAAAGTCTACTAGACTTAGTTATTAGACACCAAGAGCCTCTGTTATAAACGAGGCTCTTAAATTTGAAAAATGAGTTATCGAATAGGTGGATGAAAAATTACTCCTTCAATAAAGTAAAGTCCGCTGGGGGATAAAATATTTTTAAAAAGGAGAACTGAAAATGAAGAGACTCAAGCTGAAAAGTTGCTTGTTATGTTTGGTTCTATTGATTGGTTGTCTTGGTCAGGAATATGGCCTCCTTTCTGAAGTAAAGGCAATGGAGGGTCCTGTCAATTATGAAGTGATGGAGGTCATTGCAAGTGAGCATGATGGGAACGTACCGGAAAATACGATTGATGATGACCTTTCAACACGATGGTCAGCACAAGGGGTGGGCCAGTGGATTCAATTTGACTTAGGGGCTGCCAAAGAGATTGGCTATCTTGGAATAGCCTTTCATAGTGGAGATGTGCGTACGACCACGATAGATATCGAAGTGTCGTTAAATCCTCATGACGGATGGACGAAGGTGGTAGACAAACAATCGAGCAGCGGAGACTCTGTTAATCTAGAGGCGTTCGATTTTGACAATTTAGAGGGTAGATATATCCGTATTACTTCGTATGGTAATTCAGTGAATGCTTGGAATAGCATGACCGCGGTACATGTATATGCTCCATATGAAGAAGGTCCGTTAGTTAAGGAGTTAAAGGCGGTTTTCCCTGGCCCTGACCCAGATGCTGCACCATTTACAAAACCTGGGCTTGTTTATCCGGATGGCACGGCATACTTACCACACTCTTCCAATGAGGTGACAGGTTCAACCTTTAATGTGATAGATTTTGGAGCGGATCCGAGAGATAATGCCCACGATGATCTCCCTGCCATTCTTCAGGCGATAGAGACAGCGAAAGTAGGGGATGAGGTTTATTTCCCTGCAGGGGTCTATCACTTGCGAAGCACGATGCCAAATGATGGGACATCACATCTTTACCTGAAAGACGGAGTGAACCTTCGCGGTGAATCTCAGGACTCGGTGAATTTGATTTCCCATTTTAATGCTAAGGAATCACCTAATAGTAAAGTAATTACGTCTTATGGAAAACAAAACGTATTAATATCGAACATGACCATCTCCTCAAGCTTTGATGGGATATTTTCAGAAGATCCTTCCATCAATAATCCTGAACGTGGAGGCCCTGCCTATGGAATTTTTATAGCTGATTATGCAAGCAAACCATCTCAGCATATTACCATTTCACATGTAACTGTAGAGAAGTTCCAACGGATGGGTGTACGTATTGAAAAGAGCAGTAAAAATATTGTCGAGCATTCCACCTTCCGCAATGCCACGGATGTTGGAGGGGGTGGAGCAGGGTATGGTATTTCGATTCAGGGTATCCAAGGGATCCATCGACTTGGGCATGCCAATGATACGTATTTCAATGTCGTAAGGAACAACAGCTTTGAAGGTCCGTATATGCGCCATGGAACACTTATCCAGAATTTTGCCCACAACAATCTTATTACCGACAATCTGTATAGGGGAAATATACACGATGCCATAGATTTGCACGGACAAGGAGAATATTTAAACGAGATCAGACTTAATAATATTGACGGTGTTCCAAGAGGCGGCATTGGAGTTGGAAACACTGGCGGGACCGCCCCGAACAGCCATTCCGCCTCAGGACCTGGAAACTTCATCCATCAAAATACATTGAAAAATACCAGGGATGGAATTACGGTCATCATGGGCTCACCGGATACAGTCATCGAGAACAATCACATCGTTAACACCGGAACACCAGCAAACGCAAAAGGCATTTATCTTTTGAATGCCCCTAGAACAATTGTGAAAGACAATAAGATCATCAATAATTCCGCACCTGGTTTTTGGGCTATTGTAGTTGCTGAAGATTTTGGTGACCGGAACAATCAAAATAAAGGAGCGGGAATCCCAGAGGATATCATGATTTCGAACAACAAGATTATCAACAACCAAAATGGTATCAAGCTAGAAGCGGGTAGAAACATTACACTGGAAGAGAACAAAATAGTTAAAACAAAGGAAATTGACTTTCTTTCGTTGCTTGACAATGCCGATGAGGAAGAAGAGCTATTTGGGAGGATTCTGTTTCCTTCCGATGATGCCCTGGTCGATATTGAACGACCTGAAAGCAATTATGGCATCCTACATCAGGAACTTATTGATAATGATGAATCAGATAAAAACTATTTCAGGTATTTCAACATAAAACGGAACAGTGACGGTTCAAAGGGACGGGTCGGTTTTTATAAATTTAATTTCGAAGAGAGACAATCAACGGAAAGAGCTACTTTTTCTTTAACAGGTAAAACGGGAAGTAATACCGAATCTGTCAAATTAGAAGTCTATGGAATTTTAAATAATGACTGGAATGAAAGAGCCTTAGTCTGGAATAATGCACCAAATCTAAATCAGAACAAGGTCGAGGTAACTGGTGTAGCTGAGACTGCCTTTCACCTTGGTACCTTCATCATAGATTCTCCGACAGAAAAGAGGTTTACGCTTAATGTCAGTGATTTTGTTAAGCAGCATGCAGGGCAGGGAGAAGTAAGCTTTCTAGTGGTAGACGTGGAGGGCCAGAATGGGAATGTGAATATCTACTCCAAAGAGGAAGCTAATTCCAATAGATGGCCTCAGTTGTTCATCGAGACAAAGGAATAAATTGGAGCTATTAAAAGTCTAAGAGAAGTCCCATTACCTCTTTGGATCCTTTTTACCAATACGTTCACCATGGCTATCGGTTTCTTTATGCTCATTCCTCTACTTGCATTGCATCTACTGGATCATTTAGCTTTAGGTGCTACTTTGGTTGGGTTAATTATCGGAGTCAGAAGCTTTTGCCAACAGGGACTCATGGTCTTAGGCGGTTTCATTTCCGATAGGGTAAGCTACAAATATGTGATTTGCTCTGGAGTTCTAGTTCGTGCCAGTGGTTTTATCCTGTTCGGTTTTGTGGAAGGACCCTTGCTATTAGTCCTGGCTGCTGTATTATCAGGACTTGGTGGTGCTCTGTTTCACCCTTCCAGCTTTTCATTTTATACAGTCCTTTCCAACGATAAGAACCGATCATTGATTTATTCAATCAGGGAGATGCTCAGTAATACAGGTTTTGTACTTGGTCCGGTAATAGGAGCATTTTTGCTTACTTACGATTTCCAATGGGTATGCCTATTTGCTGGGGGGATGTTTATCATCGTCTTTTTACTCACACTACTTGGCTTGCCCAACCTCAACAATAGTGCTGAGAGCAAGCCATTAATAGAAAATACATCCTTAATTTTGTCTAATAAAGTGTATGTACATTTTTGTCTGAAGATGATCGGGGTTTGGTTTCTAGTTGTTCAGCTTTATCTGGCCGTCCCGGTGAAAGTACAACTGCTAGGTCTGGAGCAAGGTAAGATAGGGATCATTTATACTACTGGTGCGTTTGTTGTAGTGTGTACACAAGTACCTGCCATTCACAAATTAGGGAAACATATTTCCACCACTGGTTTGCTCAGGCTAGGGACTGCCTTGATTACTCTGGGTCTTGTTTTAATAGGATGGTCGTCTAATTTTTATTTCTTGTGTATGGGTGTTATCACATTCAGCATGGGCCAAATGTTCATTCAACCCATGATTAGCAAGCGAATAGCTGAACTTGCACCATTAAGCCATATTGGTTCCTTCTATGGTTTCAATGGTTTGGCTCTGGCAGTTGGTGGTTTATTCGGAAACATGCTAGGCGGGTTTCTCTTTGACTATTCTGTGAGAACGGAAATTTCATGGTTACCTTGGTTGGTGTTTATGATGGTTGGAGGTTTGGCTTTATGGAAGCGTGTCGTTCATTAAAATCTTCTATCATCTTTTAGAGATTGAAAGATGAGCTATTTTTCTTTTTAGTTCACTTAATGCTTGTTTTATATCTTGATTATTAAGCGTTTAGTTTAGTCATCATAATCCCTCCCTCTAGAAAATTTTAAATCATTAACATAGTTTTAGGGAGAAGTAACTAGTTTTGTTTCAATATTTTTTGAATTGATGTTAATTTTCATCAGGTACGGGGCGTTAGTACAAGAAGCTTTAAGTAAATTTGAGATTAGCTATAAATTAGTTACTAAAGGGCGCTATCCTGTAACAAGGATTAGCGCTTGTTTATTGTATAGGTCAATGAATATATCATATTGAAGGAATTTTTAGATTATGAAATAATTGGAACTAAGCAAACGGGAGGATAGATTAATAGGGGGATAAATATGAAAAGGTTGTTTATTTATTTATTTCTAGTTTGTATGCTTTTCATAGTTGGATGTAATGAAGCTCTGATATCGGATTTTGTTGATACTGAAGTTGCAGCAATTGTAAGAGGTGAAGAAATAACAGTTGGGGATTTACGTTTTTTGTATTCTGATGATAGTCTAATTGACAACTTAGATGGTACTATAAAAGCAAAATTAGCTGAGCAAGAAGTAACAGAATTAAACCTTGATGTATCACAAGAACTACAGGAAATTAAAGATAGGATAAGTGGAAAAAGTGTTAATACTTTTGATGAAGATGATACTGACTATGCAAATGATATTCGTGCGTTCGTAGATGCTCAGGCTAAGAAATTTGGAATGGTCCCAGAAGAATATTATGAGATGTATGTTGAAAAAACACAGGCAATGGTTGTTTATGTGACAGCCTATACAGAAGAAATGCTAGATGAGCCTATGAATGATGGAAGCGAATATGTCGAAAAAGCGAATATGATATTAGATAAATTAGTAGAAGATAACGAAGGGGAAATTCAGATTTTTCTAAAATAAATGAAGGGAAATTGTTCAACTAACTTGGAGCTTATGTTGAACAAGAAAGCTGAATGAAAAACAAAAGATTTTTTTACTACTCAATACAAGGAATCTATTCAATAAACGCGAACAGGCACTTTCCTGTCTCATGGATAAGCCGCTTGACTGAAGAGGAGTAAAAGAAAAGGTGCTCCACTAATGTGATTGCACCAATTTAAAGTATTAATCCCAGATACGGACCCTTGGAATATCTGCTGTTCTTAAATAATCTAATAACTGACCAGTATGAACTGATTCATGATAAGCAATTCGTAAAAGCATATCACCAAGTTCTCTTATATAACCTGACTCTGAGCGATCAATTTTAATATTACTTAAATCCTCTTCCGAAAACGACTTAATAGTAGTCATGAACTGTTTTCGATAAGGTTCTGCAAATTCTAATTCTGTATTTACAGATTTAAAAGGACGATCGGCAAAAGGTGAATCGAATTCGGATAAACTAGCTCGATTTTTTATAGCTAGGTGATAATAATGTTCACTTTCTAGTACATGCCTAATCATTTCTAAGCAGTTCAATGCTTTATCATCTGGCTTCCAATAGAGCATTTCATCAGGAATAGAGGTCCAGACTTTTATGCTTCTTCTTCTAACTTCATTGAAATTTAATGTAATTAAATCAATTGAATTCATTTAAATTCCTCCTTAGGTTAACACAATATATTAATTATACACGAATGAATGTTCGTGCTGATTAAAACATGAGGATTTTTTATGATTTTTCTGTAGTTCATCGTTCACCTTTTGGTGTTTTCTTACTATGAAAAGAATGGCGTAGTTTCTTTGATTTTAGTATTTTTCTTCAATGTAGCCATGAGTTAAGGTCAAAGAGAGTATTGGGCAGAGATGTTTATCTTGGTACTTATCAAACAAGAATCGAAAAATATCAAAAAAGATATTGGTTAGCTAAAGATTACTACCTTAATAAAGAAAATCCACTAGAGAATGCTGATTACATTTATAAAATCGTAGAAAAGACAGTTGTTCAGTAAACATAGTTTATTTTCAAGGAGTAGAATTCAGGGTTTTCTTCACTAAGTAGGAATTTATTCAATTATCAGGCGCCATTCTTGAAGAAGAATAGGTGCTCATTTTGTATTTTAGTTCCATTAAATGGAATGAGTAAAGGTAAGGGTAGTTAGTAGAAAGTGATATAATAAATATTATTACTTTGATTAAGGAGACTAATGGTTTTGGATGCAAAATGTATTAAATTCTACGAATTCGGTAGTCCTAAAGATGTGCTAAAAGTTGAATATAAAGCTATTGAACCACCAAAAGATAATGAAGTTCTTGTGCGTATGTTAGCTCGTCCAATAAATCCCTCTGATTTAATACCGATTAGAGGATCATATTCTCACAGAATTTCTTTACCTATTATTCCGGGGTATGAAGGAGTTGGAATTGTAGAAGAAATAGGTCCCTTAGTTTCTAAAAATCTTATTGGTAAACGTGTATTACCTTTACGAGGGGAAGGTACGTGGCAAGAATTCGTTAAAACATCAGTAGAATATGCAGTTTGCATACCTGATACTATTGATGATTTTACGGCAGCACAGATGTATATAAATCCGCTTACAGCATGGGTGGTTTGTACAGAAGTATTAAAATTAAGACCGAATGATGTTTTATTGGTTAATGCGTGCGGATCTGCAATTGGTCACATTTTTGCTCAATTATCGAAGGTTTTAGGGTTTAAATTGATTGCAGTTACTAGAAATAATAAACATACAAAGGGATTACTACATCTAGGTGCTTCTTTTGTAATTGATACATCCAAAAATCTACTCTATGAAACGGTTATGGAATTAACAAATGGAATGGGTGCAGATGCTGCTATTGATTCTGTTGGAGGGTCATCTGGAAACGAATTAGCTTTTTGTGTCCATCCTAAAGGGGATTTTTTAACCATCGGTCTTTTATCAGGAGTACAGGTAAACTGGGCAGATATTATAAATAAAGCAAAAGTGAAGGCTAATATGTTCCATTTACGGAATTGGAATAAGAATGTCTCAACAGATAAATGGCAAGAAACATTCGATCATTTGATAACATTAATAAAGGATAACCAATTAAGACTAATGACGACAGATTCTCATTACGATTTGTTAGAAGTAAAAGAAGCTGTTAGTGTTGTTGAATCTTCTAAAAAAGGTAAAGGGAAAATTTTTTTGACAAGCTGATTAAAGACTTTTTATTAAAGAATCGGGAGTTTTAATTGAAGAAACTTATGACACAAAACTCCGATATATTAAAGAGTTTTGTGTCAATTCAAAAAGACTTTTGTGTCGCTCGTGATTTATCATCTACTACTGGGATTCTAGAAAGAAAATAGTTGCAGAAGTTAACATAATCGTCCAATCGGGACCTAGAAAAAACAAAACCCTGTAAATCATCTCTACAATAAAAAGATGGTATCTGGAACTTGAAAAAAGAGGATATGAATTTGAACGTACACAATAAAAAACAGGCAGCCCACCTTCGGCTGCCTGTTTCCACATGGAATTAATTCAAAGCCTTCTGCAACGTCTCTAAGTTCTGACGCATCAAGCTGAAATAATCTTCCTCGTTATTAACATCTTCTTCTGTCACTGCCTCTAAATTATGAAGTACTAGTGCTTCAGCCTTTATCTCATTCTTCACGACTTCTGCAATTTTGCCGCTGATGTTCTGATCAAAGATGACATATTTGATCTCATTTTCTTTTGCAGTATTGATTATTTCAGTCAGTTGTTTTTGAGAAGGCTCCTGGGTTGGAGATAAGCCAGTTACGCTAATCTGTTCCAATCCATAGCGGTGCTCCCAGTAACCGTATGCTGCATGGGAAACTAATATTTTGTTCGTGTTTGCAGTATCGACTGTTTCCTTGAATTCTGCATCTAATTCTTCGAGGTCGGCTTTCAGTTTTTCGAAATTTGCCTCAAAGTCCTCTTTTGCTTCTGGCTTTAACTCAACAAGAGCTTTTTTAATATTTTCAGCAAGAGTAATGGAAAGAGTTGGATCTAACCATACATGAGGGTCTCCATCAGAATGGTCGTGACCTTCGTGTCCATCTTCTTCATGCTCGTGATCGTGGTCGTCATTGTGAGCTTCTTCCTCATGCTCGTGGTCATGGTCATCACCGTGAGCTTCTTCCTCATGCTCGTGATCATGGTCGTCACTGTGAGCTTCTTCCTCATGATCGTGGTCATGATCGTCACCGTGAGCTTCTTCCTCATGCTCGTGATCATGGTCGTCACTGTGAGCTTCTTCCTCATGATCGTGGTCATGATCGTCACCGTGGGCTTCTTCCTCATGCTCGTGGTCATGATCGTCACCGTGAGCTTCTTCCTCATGATCGTGATCATCCTCACTACGAAGCTCAATACCATGACCAGCCGCAACAACCTTTACGTCCTCGTTTTCTAAAACGCCTTTTGCCTTATCAGCAAATCCTTCCGCTCCAACTCCTGAGTAGATGAAAGCATCAGCTGAAGCCATTTCACTCATCGTTCTTGTTGAAGGTTCAAAAGTATGTGCATCGGCACCAGGTGGGTACACGGAAGTTACCTCAACATGTTCACCACCAATTTTCTTTGTAAAGTCCTCCAACGGGAAGATGGTCGTATAGACATTTAGCTTTTCGCTGCCGTCAGAAGCCTGGTTATCTGAATTACATCCAACAAGGAATGTAAAAACTACTAACATCATTGCGATAAAAATAGATTTAGTTTTCATTGTTTTCTCCTCTCGTTTTGTATCCCACCACATTATATCGTAACTATTACGATTTGAGAACTAAAAAGACAAATGTTATAAAATTTTTACAATTAGTCTACTATAAAAGCAGGTACTGGGTCTGGGAGGTTGGACCAGTCCTCGTTCATTTCTTTTTCTGTTAGGAGACAAGTGTCCAATGAGCGTTCAATTTGCTTTTGGTCCATTTCAATGCCGATGAATACAAGTTCTGTCATTCTATCTCCATATGTTTCGTCCCATCTTTCCAGTAATTCTGGTTCTTCTTCCAATGTTAGCTTTTTCGCCTCTTCACTGTAGCTTGCGACCCATTCTCCAGCACCTTGAATCATAATGGATGCACCAGCTTGGGAAATCAATCCAGCCATATCATTTCTTGAAGCAAGCCAGAAGAAGCCTTTCGCACGGACAATGTTTTCAGGCCAGTTATCGAGCCAGTTCTTGAATCGTTCGGGGTGAAATGGTTTCTTGCGGCGGTATACGAAAGAGGATATTCCATATTCTTCGGTTTCAGGGGTGTGCTCTTCGTTCAATTCCTTGATCCAACCAGCAGCTTGGCTTGCTTTTTCAAAATCGAACAGCCCTGTATTTAAGATGGACGTTAGCTCTACTTCACTATTAACCGTTTTAATAATCTTGGCATCTGGATTTAATTTTCTTAACAGCGCCTCCAATTCAACTACATATCGGGGATCTAGTAAGTCTGTTTTGTTTAATAAAAGGATGTCGGCAAATTCAATTTGATCAATTAAAAGGTCAGAAATTTCTCGGATATCCGATTCGTCCGTTCCTTGTTTTCGATCTAGAAGGCTTTCTCCGGATTGATAGTCATCATAGAAGCGGAATCCATCTACTACGGTAATCATCGCATCCAAGCGGCACTTTTCTGTTAGGTCAATCTCAAATTCCTCATCTAAGTAAGTAAAGGTTTGGGCAACAGGAATTGGTTCACTTATCCCGGAGGACTCGATAACGATATAGTCGATGTTGCCTTCATCAACAAGGCGCTCTACTTCCTTCATTAGGTCTTCCCGCAATGTGCAGCAGATACAGCCGTTTTGCATTTCTATCAACTTTTCTTCGGTTCTGGAGAATCCCCCTTGATGGATCAGTGCCGCGTCCACATTAACTTCACTCATATCGTTTACGATTACCGCAATTTTCAAACCTTCTCTATTTGATAAGATATGATTTAACAGTGTTGTTTTTCCTGCACCAAGATAACCACTTAGTACCGTTACAGGTATCTTCTTCTTCATAAAATGTAAACTTCCTTTCTTGTACAAAGCGTAATCTTTACGATTTACATATAAAATAGTACTAAAAACCTAAAAAGAAAACAAGCTATTTTTATTGTCATTTTGTTTTGAGTTTGTCATATTGAAAGAAGGGAATCTAAACTATTATTCAGAAAGAGGTTAAAAAGATGAAGTTACTGGATGAAATTTTAGAACATAATTCGGATTTTGTAGAAAAAGAGGAGTATATTCAATACCAAACCACCAAATTTCCTGATAAAAAATTAGTGGTTTTATCATGCATGGATACAAGGCTGATGGACCTTTTGCCAAAAGCGATGAACCTAAAGCATGGGGATATGAAAATCGTAAAGAATGCCGGAGCGATTGTATCGCACCCTTTTGGAAGTATCATGAGAAGTATATTGGTGGCAGTGTTTGAGCTTAATGCAGATGAAGTATTGGTTGTTGGTCATCACGATTGCGGAATGGGAAAAATCAATCCCGAGGGCATGCGTGAAAAGATGGAAGCAAGGGGAGTAACGAAAGAAAAAATTGATGACTTGAAATATGCAGGCATTGATGTAAAAGGATTCTTAAAAGGGTTTGATAGTGTGGAGGAAAGCGTTAGGGAGAGTGTGGATATGATTGCAAACCATCCACTTATGCCAGACGGGGTACCTGTGCATGGATTGGTCATCGACCCGCACACAGGTAAACTGGATCTTGTTGTTGATGGGTATGAACAAAATTAACGTTTTTCCTTCTTTTCCGGAACATGATCGATGCCACCAGGATGAAATGGGTGGCATTTTAGAATTCTTTTTATCGTCAGCCAACCGCCTTTAATTGCTCCAAAACGTCCAATCGCTTCCATTCCATAATGGGAACACGTCGGGTAAAATCGGCAAGTTGGAGGGGTTAAGGGGGAAATGAATTTTCTATAAAAACGAATGATGAATAAAAAGACATGTTTCATATACGGTCACCTCATATAAATTATAATCGAAAATTTGAGAAAGAAAAAATTTATTAAATTCTTATAAATCAGATGAATTTAATTGGGATTAAATCTGTGTTATACTGTAAATAACTTTTAATAAAGGGAGAGTGCAATTATGCCTTCAGTAGAAAGTTTTGAACTAGATCATAATGCGGTAAAAGCTCCTTATGTTCGTCATTGTGGAGTACACAAAGTAGGAACAGACGGTGTTGTCAATAAATATGATATTCGTTTTTGCCAGCCAAACAAACAAGCGATGAAGCCAGACGCAATTCACACACTGGAGCACTTATTGGCATTCAATATCCGTACACATGCGGAAAAGTACAGCCATTTTGATATCATCGACATTTCTCCAATGGGCTGCCAAACTGGTTACTATTTAGTGGTAAGCGGCGAGCCGACAGTAGATGAAATTGTTGACTTGATGGAAGACACGTTAAAGGATGCTGTTCAGATTGTAGAAATTCCGGCAGCCAATGAAAAACAATGCGGTCAAGCAAAGCTTCACGATCTTGAGGGAGCAAAACGATTGATGAAATTCTGGTTAGAGCAGGATAAAGAAGATTTGAAAAAAGTATTCGGATAAAAGGGAAAGGATGACTCATTTTGGGTCATCCTTTTTTAAATGGAGGATATGATGTTGGCAGCCACTCTTGCGCCAGAAATATTACGTGCAATTGGACCGACTTCAAGTTCTGCCAGAGCGCCACTTACAAAAAGATTTGGAGCCCATTCTAACATCTGGTTAACAATAGGATAGCCGCACTTTGCACACGGAAGATTCTCTTGTTTTATGACAGGCTCTAGCCATTCTCTGCCAGGAAGCCCTTGTTCAAATCCTGTTGCCAGAAGAATGGTCCCACCTATTATTGATTCTCCATTGTCTAAAAACAGCTCTACCTTGTTAGATTGAACCTTATAATCTGTTACCGTTCCGTCCTTCAATTTCAATTTTTCTGTTCGGACTAAATGGCTAAGTCTGTTCCTTAATTCTGAGGGAATAGAGCCTTTATGCCTTGCTGTTCTTATGGTTTTACGCCTTTTTTCATAGTCTTTTATTTGGACAAAAGGCTGACGCATTTTAGGACCGAGCCATTCTGGATTGCTGTCAAAATCATGGACTCTGAATGGATGACGTTTCAGCATAGTCACCTCACCCGGGAACAAGGAAGCCAGTTTGATAGCTAAGTGGGTGGCGGTAATACCTCCACCTATTATGATAAATGGTGCTATCATACTCTCAAAAAGTGGTAGGTCTTTGTCAAACACGTGATACAAAGAGTTGGGATGATCCTGTTTTAGGTCCTTGGCCCAATCCGGAAGGTGTAATTGGTCACTTATTCCAATAGCTATCACTACCTTTTCCGTTTCTAATACCTCACCGCTTTGCAGGTACACCCTCCAGTACCCATCCTTCTTTTCGATATTCTCCACTTTAGAAGCCACATAAGACTGTTGGATATCTAATTCGTCCATCAGATGATCACAATGGTCATTGAACATTTCCAATGATGGTCTTTTATATCTCCCATAAAAATCGGTGTTTGGATGATACTTATGTTCCTTTTTAGAAAAAGACTGCAAGCTGAATGGTTCTGTATCAATGTGATGGACCGAAGGCGATCTCAAGTGTGCCATAGAAATGGAGGATGTACACCTTTTCCAATTATCCAAAGGATTTGGATTTGGATCAATAATTCGCAACTGATTATTGGAAGTCTTCTTCTTTTTAAGTAAAAAGGAAGCTACTGTTATTCCTTGAATTCCTCCACCAACAATAACCCATTTAAGCATAGGAAACACTCCTCACTTCGTGAAAATAGTAATTATTACGATTTATGATATTACATATAGTATAGTAAGATGCATTAGGAATCAAGAAGTAAAAGGGGGAACCCTTTTCAAACTTTTCTATCATATAGTAAATAGATTATACATATATTGCTAGTATCTAAGATGAAGCAGTGGAAGTTTCATATGTTATAATACAAAATAGAAAATATGATAGGAGTAGAAGTATGAGGACAAGCAATAGTCTTTTGAAAGATTCTATCGGACTTGCGTTGATTGGGGTATTTTTGTATCTGTTCTTTTTTGTGGATTTTAAAGAAATCCCATTTGATATTCCAAGTTCGTGGCTGAACGTAAATACGATATTTCTTAGTATTGTCATAGAAGCAATTCCGTTTATTTTACTTGGAGTTTTCGCCTCTGCACTTATCCAGACATTCGTGTCAGAGGAAACAATAAAAAAGTTCCTTCCGAAAAATGCATTTGCTGCGATCATTCCTGCGGCTATTTTAGGTGCCATTTTTCCAATATGTGAATGTGCGATCATTCCTGTAGTGCGAAGATTGATCAAAAAAGGGATGCCTCTTCATGTTGGGGTAGTGCTGTTAGTGGGTGCACCTATCCTGAATCCGGTTGTTGTCGCATCTACATATTTCGCGTTTAATGGAAATCCGACCATTCTATATGGCCGTTTTGGACTTGCTTTTGTATTATGTATTGTCATTGGGTTATTGATGTTGTTGCTTTTTGATAATAAGAACCAATTGCGCTGGACGAAAAGTGAGCTGCAGGGCAGGCAGGACGTTGAATTGGAGCAGCCTGTGCTACAGCAAAACAAATGGAAGGCGACGTTCTATCATGCAAGCGATGAGTTTTTTGATATGGGTAAATACTTGATTGCTGGTGCGTTCATTGCGAGTTTATTCCAGACATTTCTTGATCGCAGTATCTTGCTTGCATTAGGGCAGAACGATGTATTGTCTCCGGCTGTGATGATGGCATTTGCCTATGTGTTGTCACTTTGTTCAGAGGCTGATGCTTTTGTTGCTGCTTCGTTCGGGACAACCTTTACCACCGGATCGTTACTTGCGTTCATGATTTATGGTCCGATGTTGGATTTGAAAAATACTTTTATGTTATTTGCCTACTTCCGTACAAAATTCGTACTAGTGTTTATGGCTGTTGTGACTGTTGTGGTATTTGCGAGCATACTTATTTTCCAACAGCTGGTGCTGTAAGGAGAGGATGACGACATATGGAAAATAATCGAGACTATGGGTTCCATATTTATTTACGTGGAATCATTCTATTAGGATTTACTCTCTTGTTTTTTAAGCTTTTGGTGACAGGTGATATTACGAATTTCATCGCTCCCCGAATGATGCCGTTCATGTATTTTGCAGCGGGGACGTTGTTTATACTGGGTATTGTGCAGATATGGCGGAGCGGCTCGAAAAATAAAGATGAATTGGTGTGTAATTGTGGATTTGACCATGGGGAATCTTCCACCCCGATTCAATCCATTTTGATCTATTCCATGTTCGTGTTGCCTGTTGTGACAGGTTTTATGTTTCCTGATAACATTCTGGATAGTTCCATCATTGATAAGCGGGGGTTTACGAATTCCAAGCAGATTGTGGAGCAACGACAACAGGCAGGGGCATTTGATGGGCCGGCAGGTGGTTCTGGTGAAGAGGGGGATACTTCAGAATCAGATACCTCCAGGGCGGAAGCATATTTGGATGATCCAGAAGGGTATATGGAAGATCAAGAGAATCAACCTTCCATTGATGAGCAGTTAGCGGATGCACCTTTGGAGCACCCGGATGGCTTTGAACTGCAAGAACCACCTGAGGGTTATTATGAGGAATTGAAGGCTGAAATGCTTGAGATGGATACGATTGTCGTCGATGAGGACAGATATATTCCGATGATGAACATAATTGATATGAGCATCAATGAGTTTGTCGGTAAAAAGATTGAGATGGTAGGGTTTGTGTATCGTGAAGCCGACTTCTCAGAGAACCAGTTTGTCGTGGCTCGTTTTGGTCTATCTTGTTGTGTAGCAGACGCAAGTGTTTATGGAACATTATCAACTATGAGCGGTGCAGCGGATCTGGAAAATGATGATTGGGTTAAGGTGAGCGGAACGTTGACAACAACACAATACAACAACTGGACGCTCCCATACGTCGAAGTCGACACTCTGGAGAAAGTCGAACAACCCGATTCACCTTACATCTATGAATACTACTAACCCTAAAGCTAATGAAAAGAAAAGTATGAGAAGAAATATAATGAAATAAGTATTAAGAAAAGAACCCCCTGAGCAGTCGGTGCTCAGGGGGTTTCGACGTTAGGAGTAAAATCCCTTTAGGGGTCTGACCCCTTTTTTAAAATTTCTTTACTTTTTCTCCTCTACGTCGGGGCGGCTTTCGGTGTGTGTTGTTTCTTGGTCGACGGGGTCTATGGTGTGTTCGTATTTGTATGCTTTGTTGGTGGAGAGCAGGGTCAGGAATAGCACGACAATTACGATGATGATGCAGATGATCAAGATGGTCATCATTTGATGGAAATCCTCCTTTAATAATGGCTTTTCTTATTCTATCATTAAAGTGGAGGTTTATAAAAAGCTTTATAATGAGGCATAAGTCATCTGTTTAAGGAGACGCTAAAGGGGGTAAATAAAGTATATAAATTGCTATGTCTATAGGAGGTTTTTTTATGTCTCAACAACTAACGGAAGTAGTAAATAAGCAGGTAGCTAACTGGAGTGTCCTTTTTATCAAATTACATAATTATCATTGGTTTGTTAAAGGTCCTGAGTTCTTCACACTCCATGAAAAGTTTGAGGAGTTATATGGAGAGGCTGCCACCCATATCGACGAGTTGGCAGAAAGACTGTTGGCAATCGAAGGGACTCCGGTTGGAACAATGAAGGAGATCCTTGAGATTTCTACTATCAATGAAGCGGAAGGGAAAGAGTCTGCTAAGCAGATGGTCGAGTCCATTGCGAATGACTTTTCGACCCTTATTGACGAGTTAAAGGAAGGTATGGAGATTGCAGACCAGGCAGGAGATGAAACTACTGGGGACATGCTACTTGCCATTCACCAGAGTGTGGAAAAACACAATTGGATGTTACATGCATTTTTAGGAAAATAATGAGAAAGCCCGAAGCCCGAAAGAAGTTTTAGGGGCTCGGGCTTTTTTTTGACAATATCAGTTAATGGAGTAACCCACCTTCTCCGTATTCCCCCTTTATCAGAAATTCTTTCACTTGCTCCATCACTAACTGAGCTACCACTAGATGAAGCTCCTCATCCGATAATTCGTTAAGAAGGTCTAAGCATTGTTCCCTTGTAAAGCTGTTTACAATCGAAAATGCGACTGCATCAATGTCTTCATCTTCTCTTATCCATTTTTTATGGTATTTATTTACGAACGTTTCAAAGGTTTTCATGATAAACTATCTCCTCTAGTAAAGTAATAGTTAGTTTTCACGATTTTTCCCTGTTCATACAAAAAACTCTACTAACTCGTAACCGGAAGCTGGCAGATTGCATATTATGCTGTATGGAAATTAGTTGGTTTATTATCAAAAATAAAAATTGAGTTGAGTGGGGAGTTGTCATGGACAAGTACAGTTTGATGTATTTGGGTGCAGTTTCTATATTCGGCTATATTGCTTCGCTTTTGTACGGTGGTTTCAATAAGCTTTTAATTTTTTTGATTGCATTTGTCATAGTAGATTATGTGACGGGAATATTGGCTGCCTATGTAGAAAAGCGCTTATCGAGTCGGGTAGGCTTAAAGGGAATCGCACAAAAGGTTTTCATTTTTGTCCTGGTGAGTATTGCCCATGTGGTGGATACTATCTTGGGTACAAACATGATAAAGGATGTCACCATTTTATTTTATCTAGTGAATGAGTTCATTTCTATAATGGAAAATGCATCTCGCATGGGAGTGCCAATTCCGAAAATGTTAAAAAAAGTAGTTGAAGCAATCAAGAAAAAAGCGGATTCTTAACAAGTTGACTTGGAAGAATAAAGCGCGGAGTTTGAGTGAAAATAAGAGAAGACACTGGAAAGGGTGAAAACATATGGAGCGAAAAACATATTATATTTCTCTTGCAGAAGGATCTATTTCACAAGTGAGCACATCAACTCCTTGGGATTATCAAATTCAGGCTACTGATGATGAAATCACACAATTAAGAGAGATCTTTGATCAGAACTATTCTTCCGATTGGCAAAGCTTTTGGAGAGCGCACATTCCGTTTATACAATACCATTACGACCGTGAAAATGATGCTTACGACAACGGGTTGCAACACGCTTTCAAGATGATTTATGAGCTTGGGGATGATGCAACGAAGGCCCATATAAAGAACCAAGGGCTGATGGATGATGTAATTGAATAGAATTTTTTTAGGAATGATGGTCTAAATGGGGTACTTGACTCTCACATTTTCGATGCTACTATGATAAGATAAATAAGAAAAAAAGAGATATTGGAGTTTCGATAGTATGTATGAGTTTGAAGATATTTATAACAACCGAGTGATGTTATCCTTTGAAGACCATCCTTTTTCTCGAGACCCCAAACACGTCTGGGTTATTTGCCGATATGAGGACCAGTGGTTGTTGACCAGCCATAAAAACCGTGGACTGGAGTTTCCGGGCGGAAAAGTAGAGATTGGGGAAACTGCAGATCAGGGAGCAATCAGGGAAGTGAAGGAAGAAACAGGTGGGCATGTGGCCCAGTTGCAATACATAGGGCAATATAAAGTGGATGGAAGAGAGAAGATCATTATCAAAAATGTTTACTTTGCCATCATCGAAAAGCTTGAAAAGCAGGATACATATTTTGAAACAAATGGACCTGTCTTATTGAGGCAGATTCCCGGAAATGTCAAAAAAGATAGTCGATTCAGCTTTATAATGAAAGATGATGTGCTGACATATAGCCTTGAGAAAATTAAGAAATTGTTTTCGTAAACTTGTTACTTCATAGTATTTATAAATTTACCGTTATATCCCTTACTATCGTGCCCTTTTCCCGGCTGAATGATTAGACTGCATATATAGTTTAGAGTATGTGTGCGGCAAAAGGTCCAATTGCCAACTTTTTCCTAGTAAATGGCAACAACCTTTGAGAAAAGAGCCAATTAAAAAGAGCAACTCCATTTAACCGGGGTTGCTCTTTACATTTTCATTGAGTTAAGTGTGTTTAACCAATTTTCTCTCCAAATACTCCACCAGCTGGTACATGATGGTGGCAAATACAGCGATGATCAGCAGGCTCAACAGCACCAGGGTGAAGTTGAATACTTGGAACCCATAGATGATCATATAGCCAAGCCCTTTGGAACTGACCAGGAACTCTCCGACTATGACCCCCACCCATGCGAGACCGACGTTCACCTTCAAGGTGGAAATGATGGTGGGATAGGATGCAGGAAGCACGGCTTGTTGGAAGAGCTGTGCACGGGTCGCCCCGAAGGTCCTCAGTACCTTCAGGTAGTTGGTATCCACTTCTTTAAAGGCGGTGTAGACCACAATGGTGGTGATGATCACCGAGATGATGGCTCCCATTGTGATGATGGACCCCATATTAGGTCCAATGGCAACAATCAAGATAGGTCCAAGCGCCACTTTAGGCATCGCGTTTAGGATGACCAGGTAAGGCTCGAGTACTCTTGAAATCATAGGCGACCACCATAGGATCGCTGCCATAATAGTACCGATGAGTGTACCTAGGATAAATCCAAAGATGGTTTCTGTAACGGTGATACTGATATTGGAAAGCAGTGTACCGTCCCGAATTTTATCAATGAAAAGATTCCAGATCCGGCTTGGATAGCTGAACAGCAGGGGATTGATCCAACTGTTTTTTCCTGCCATTTCCCATGAAGCGAAGAACACGACGAAAATGATTAATTGATATAACCTTACTTTATAGGTCACTTTTTTTCTTTGCTTCAGGAAATCAGCATGAAGGAGGTCAATGTTCGCTTTCTTGTTCAAGTTGCTCCAGCTCCTTCCAGATCTTTTGGAACAAGGTGGAGAAATCCTTATGTTGCCTTGCTTCGAATGGGACCATGTTTCTTAATTCTTCTGGGACGATGAACGTTTTTGCCAAACGGCCTGGATTTGCTTTTAACAAGAAAATCCGGTCACTCATGGCAATGGCTTCCCCGATATCATGGGTAACAAGCAACGCAGTTTTTTTAAAGGATTTGAGTGTGGAAAAAACAAGGTCCTCGAGTTTTAACTTTGTTTGATAATCGAGGGCCGAAAACGGTTCATCAAGTAGAAGGAGCGCAGGGTCTGTAGCAAGTGTGCGGACAAGTGCGGCCCGTTGCCTCATCCCGCCTGAAAGCTGGGAAGGATATAGTTTTTCCACATCAGGAAGTCCCATATCTTTTAATAACTGCAAAGTTTTTTCTATCGTTTTTTTGGAACGTTTATTTGATATTTTCAAACCAAGGAGTACATTTTCTTCAATTGTTTTCCAAGGAAAAAGGTAATCCTGTTGGAGCATATAGCCGATATCAGCAATGCAGTCCCTTGAAGGTTTTTCTCCAAGCAGAACCTTTCCCTCTGTTGGCTTAAGCAGGCCTGCGATGATGGAGAGCAGCGTCGTTTTCCCACAGCCACTAGGGCCGAGAATGGAGATGAACTCCCCCTCCTCGATTGTGATGGAAATGTCCTCTAGGACCTTTGTGGCCCGTTCCGGTGTGAAATAAATATGTCCAATGTTATTGATTGATAATAAACTCATCGTTCATCATCCTATTCTTCCATTACCTCTTCTGCAATGGTGGTATTGACCAGTGTGCCATGTTCTACATATTTGGGTAGCTCACCGGCTTCTTGCATGATGTTCTGCAGGTTTTCCCACTCCTCTTGGTCAAGGATTGGGTCAGTTGCGAAGGAGCCTTGACTCTTATAGCGGTCTATTACGGTTTCAATCAACTCCACCGATGTATCCTCAAAATATGGGAGAATGACTTTGGCTGTTTCAGAGGCAGGATTATTTTCCACCCATTGCTGTGCCTTGTAGAGGGCGCGGGTGAATTTTTGAGCTGCTTCTGCATTCTCTTTTAAAAAGCTTTCTTTGGCCATGAATGTCGTATATGGAAGGTGGCCTGATTCTTCCCCGAAAGAAGCGACGATATAACCAATGCCTTCCGCTTCAAAAATACTAGCCTGCGGTTCGAACAGCTGCACGAATTCTCCTGTTCCTGAAGCGAAGGCACTAGGGATATTAGCAAAGTCGACATTTTGGATGAGATTCAAATCATTTTGTGGATCAATACCATGTTTTTTAAGGACAAACTCTCCAGCCATTTGTGGCATCCCACCTTTGCGCTGACCAAGGAATGTCCTGCCTTTTAAATCGTCCCACGAAAAGGTTTCAAGCTTTTCTCTGGACACTAAAAATGTTCCGTCTGTCTGCGTTAGCTGGGCAAAGTTGATGATTGGGTCATTCGAGCCTTGCGCATACACATAAATGGATGTCTCCGAACCTACCAATGCCACTTCCGCACCGTCAGCCAAAAGGGTGGTCATCGTTTTATCCCCACCCCAAGTTGTGGTAAGTTCCACTTCAAGTCCTTCTTCTTCAAAAAAGCCTTTTTCAATCGCAACATATTGGGGAGCATAGAAAATAGAACGGGTAACTTCGGCAATCCGGACCTTTTCTGTTTTGCCACCACCGCAAGCTGCAAGGGCAACGATTAAAATAAATGATAATAAAATACTTGATGCTATTCGTAAACCTTTCATGTCCAACCTCCTCAGAAATTTTGGGCATATGCTTTGTATGTTTGTATAGAGTAGCGTATGATTTGTGCTAAATATGTGTGAATGCCTAGTGCGTAAAAGGGGGGCAATATTTTGCAAGACGGGATGATTGTTGAAAAAACTCCATATCCATCACCAAGTCCGCATATCCTTGTTTTTTCGGTAACATATTATAGCGGTGGGTTGAAGGTGAAGGGGTTACTTGCCGAACCGAAAGCGGAGGGGAAGTATGATGGATTTCTATATTTAAGGGGCGGAATCAAAAATGTCGGACAGGTCCGGGTTGGTAGGATCGTTCAGTTCGCCTCGGAAGGGTTTGTGGTAATGGCACCTTTTTACCGTGGTAATCAAGGTGGGGAGGGAAATGAAGACTTTGCTGGGGATGACAGGGTGGATGCGTTTTCTGCTTATAAGTTGTTAGCAGGTCTAAAAAAGGTGAAGGCTGACCGCATTCATGTGTTCGGTTTCTCACGTGGGGGCGTGATGGCTCTTATGACAGGAATAGAGTTTCCTGAAGTGTGTTCTGTTGTATCCTGGGGCGGGGTATCTGATATGTTTCTCACCTACGAGGAAAGAGTGGATTTGCGCCGCATGATGAAACGTGTGATAGGAGGAACGCCGAATAAGTATCCGGAACGATATGAATGGCGGACGCCTTTACTGGAGCTTGATAGGTTGGATGCTCCAATCTTGCTTATCCACGGGGAGCGGGACAAGAACGTTTCCATTGAGCACTCCTATCGATTAGAAAGGTGTGCGAAGGAGATGGGAAAGAAGGTGGAGGCATGGTATTATCCGGAGTACACGCATTATTTTCCGCCAAGGGAGAACCGGAGGATTGTGGAGCGGTTGACATTGTGGATGAAAGAACAAAAGAAAGAGCGGAACCAATGATGATGGTTTCCGCTCTTCTCTGTATTAAACCGTAGGCCCGCCCATCTCAAGGACTTCCGCCGGTACATTCTCAAATTTCTTGAAGTTTGCTTTGAATTTGCCTGCAAGCTCACGAGCAAACTGATCGTATTTTTCTTCGTCATGCCAAGTTTTCTTCGGTTGCAACACTTCATCAGGTACACCAGGGACATGCACAGGGATGGAAACTCCGAAGTAAGGGTCTGTTTCCACTTCTACATTTGTCAGGTCGCCTTCAAGTGCCGCCTGTACCATCGCTCTAGTGTAAGAAAGCTTCATGCGGTTTCCAACACCATATTCTCCGCCAGTCCAGCCTGTGTTGACAAGGTAGACTTGGACGTTGTGCTCATCGATTTTCTTACCGAGCATCTCTGCATAAGTCGTAGCTGGAAGCGGCAGGAACGGTGAACCGAAGCAAGTAGAGAATGTTGCTTGTGGTGATGTGATTCCGCGCTCTGTACCTGCAAGCTTACTCGTGTAACCACTTAAGAAGTGGAACATCGCCTGTTCTTTTGAAAGCTTGGAGATAGGAGGCAATACGCCCGTTGCATCAGCTGTCAAAAAGACGATGGTTGTCGGATGGCCGGCAATGCTAGGTTGGACGATATTTTCCATTGCATCCAAGGAATATGCTGCACGTGTGTTTTCTGTTAGTGTAGAGTTATCATAGTCGGCAATTCTGGATTGTCCATCAATGACCACATTTTCTAACACAGATCCGAAACGGATTGCATCAAAGATTTGTGGTTCTTTTTCATGTGTCAGGCCGATGCATTTTGCATAGCAGCCGCCCTCAATGTTGAATACGCCCGTGTTGGACCAACCGTGCTCATCATCACCAATAAGCTTGCGGTTTGGATCAGCGGATAGGGTTGTTTTACCTGTTCCGGATAGTCCGAAGAATAAGGCTACATCGCCTTCACGGCCTACATTTGCAGAGCAGTGCATCGGCATGATGCCGTTTTCCGGTAAAAGGTAGTTCATAACAGAGAAGATGGACTTTTTCATTTCTCCAGCATATTCCGTACCACCGATAAGAACGACGCGTTTGCTGAAGGAAATGATGATGAATGCTTCTGAGTTGGTGCCATCCACAGCTGGGTCAGCCTTGAAGTTTGGTGCAGATACAATGCTGAAGGAGGTTTCATGTTTGGCCAACTGCTCTTCGTTTGGTTTGATGAATAACTGTTGAGCAAAAAGGTTGTGCCATGCAAACTCATTAATTACCTGGATAGGTAATTGATATTTTTCATCAGCTCCGGCAAATCCTTTAAAAACAAAAATCTCCTCTTTATTTTCTAAGTATGTTAGTACTTTATTATACAAGCGGTCAAACACGTCTTCTGAGATAGGGCTGTTTACGGTTCCCCAATCGATTTTATCTTTGCTTAACTCTTCTTCCACAATAAATTTATCTTTAGGGGAGCGACCCGTGTATTTTCCAGTGGTTGCGAGCACAGCACCTGTAGAGGTCAAGCAGCCTTCGTTACGGTTTAATACTTTTTCCACCAATTGCGGAACAGAAAGCTGTACATGTGTGTTACTTCCGTAAATTAATTTTGTTAACCCATTATCGATCCCAACCGTTTTCATCATGGATAACTCTCCTTCAATTTGAATTATTAATTATTTTTGTTTTTTCTCATCTGTTAAAAAGTATAACACATTTAAACTAATAGTCCATACTAATTAGCTTATTTTATGAAAATTAATGTGAATTCGTTAACATTTTGTGAAAAACAGGCTTATCCCAATGGAAAAGCTATGAGTCATTATGTAAAGTAGACCATTTGAATTGAATTTTTGGCAAAACTAAATTGAAAGCGTTACCAACTCTCTCCTAAAGTAAGAGGGGACGAGCCCGATTCCCTCTACCATTATAAACCCTGTTTCCCATAAGTAAAAGAGAATGATGGATCAATTTCTCAAGGCTTAGAATATCTGTATAAACAAAGGAAAGACGATAATAATAAGGAAGCAATTATTTCCTGTAAATCGATGTCGAATTATTTCTCTTTTTTGTTGACATGAAAGGTTTTAGTACGCTAATATAGAACCTTGAACGGATACTCTTATTCCGAGCTGGTGGAGGGACAGGCCCTATGAAACCCAGCAACCTGCTCAAAGGATGAGCGAGCGCGAAAAAGCACGCCGCTGTTTTGTATTAGGCCAAGTTCTTTGGTCGCTTGAGAAAAGGTGCTAAACCTGAGCAAGGCTATGACCTTGACCGATAAGAGTGAAAGGCTAATTCTCGACATCAAACCTTTCCTCAATTTTGTGGGAAGGTTTTTTCTATTTTTACACAAGATAACATAGAACATCACAATAGGAACTGAGATCCGTATCAAATATAACTGCTGTAAGTGAAGAGAAGTCAAACGCTTTTCATAAACAAAAAGGAGGAACTTTTTTTAATGACTAAACAACGTCGTTTATTTACTTCTGAGTCCGTAACGGAAGGGCACCCGGATAAGATTTGTGACCAAATTTCCGATTCAATCCTGGATGCGATCCTAACTAATGATCCGAATGCACGTGTAGCGTGTGAAACATCCGTTACTACTGGATTGGTATTGGTAGCTGGAGAAATCACCACTTCCACTTATGTAGATATTCCTAAGATTGTTCGTGAAACAATCCAAGGCATCGGTTATACTCGTGCAAAGTACGGTTTTGATGCGGAAACTTGTGCAGTACTTACTTCCATCGATGAGCAGTCTGCTGACATCGCAATGGGTGTGGACCAAGCTCTAGAAGCTCGTGAAGGTCAAATGTCAGATGCAGAAATCGAAGCGATCGGAGCGGGAGACCAAGGTCTAATGTTCGGATTTGCTTGTAATGAAACAAAGGAATTAATGCCCTTACCTATCTCACTGGCGCACAAGCTTTCTCGCCGTTTAACAGAAGTAAGAAAAGATGAGGTTCTTCCTTACTTACGTCCAGACGGTAAAACGCAAGTGACAGTGGAATATGATGAGAACGACCAACCAGTTCGTATTGATACAATCGTAATCTCTACTCAACATCACCCAGAGGTTTCCTTGGATCGTATCCAACGAAACATCAAGGAATATGTAATCAAGCCGGTGGTTCCTGCTGAATTGATCGACGAGAATACAAAATATTTCATCAACCCAACTGGCCGTTTCGTAATCGGTGGACCTCAAGGGGATGCAGGTCTTACAGGACGTAAGATCATCGTTGATACTTACGGTGGATACGCTCGCCACGGTGGTGGAGCATTCTCCGGTAAGGATGCAACGAAAGTAGACCGTTCTGGTGCATACGCTGCACGCTATGTAGCTAAAAACATCGTCGCAAGCGGACTTGCTGACAAGTGTGAAGTGCAATTGGCTTACGCGATCGGTGTCGCTCAACCGGTATCCATCGCAGTTGATACATTCGGAACTGGTAAAGTTTCTGAAGAAAAATTAGTTGAATTGGTTCGCAACAACTTCGACCTTCGTCCAGCAGGCATCATTAAAATGCTAGACCTTCGTCGTCCTATCTACAAGCAAACTGCAGCATACGGCCACTTCGGACGTAATGATCTGGATCTTCCTTGGGAGCAAACAGACAAAGCGGCTGCTTTGAAGGAGCAAGCGAACGCTTAATATAGGTAATAAGGAAAACCGCCCGGGAATAAGGCTCTTTGAGGAGCTTTATTCTAGGGCGGTTTTTTAGTTCTAAAGGATTTCCTCTAATTTTACATATAATGATTCTCTCTTGGATTCTAAAAGGGTGAGTTCATTTTGTAAATTTTGAAGAGTTTGTAGATCATCTTCATTGCTCATTTGAGCTTCTACCCCAACGATTTTCGTTTCCAAATCTTCTAAATTCCTTTCTAACTCTTCAAAGCTTTTAATATTATTCCCGTTAGGGGGTGAGTGCTCTTTCTTATTCTGAATCCCTACCAATTGAGGGATATTTTTCACAATCTTTTTCCTCTCCAACTCCTCCCGCTTTCCACGGGCATATTGGTAATTCCCTTCATAGGATACAAGTCTCCCATCTTCTAGCCAACATGTTTTTTCAAAATATTTATTTAAGAAGTATCGATCATGGGAGACTGCAAGGATGGTGCCATTGAAATCCTCTAATGCTTCTTCAAGAACTTCTCTTGAATCGATATCGAGGTGGTTGGTCGGCTCATCCAATATCAACAAATTGATGTCCTGGTGCATTAGCTGGGCCAGACGTAACCGCATTTTCTCCCCGCCACTTAAATTCTCTACTTTCTTGAATACAGAAGGTCCATAGAACAAGAATTTCGCCAACACATGCCTTGCATGTTCCAATGTGATGGAAATGTCCTCACGGAAAGCTTCAATCAATGTTTGGTTCGGATTGCTAGCATGGATGTGCTGAGAAAGATAACCGACTTTTGCATTACTTCCAAGTTTTATTAATCCACTATCCGCATCCAGTTTTCCAAGTAATATCTTTAACAGAGTAGATTTACCTGTACCATTTTGACCAACAATCGCAGCCCGCTCTCTAAAATAAACCGCAAGATCAATTTCTTGGAAAAGAGCTTTCGTACCAAAAGCTTTACTTACCTTTTCCATTATGACAGCATCTTTTCCGGTGCGATCTGTGGCATCAAATTGAAGTCCCATTGCCTTCCTTTCAAGGATGGGACGTTTTATTTTTTCCATTCTATTTAATGCTTTTTCCATGCTTTTTGCACGGCGGTGCATGGCCGCATTTGGAGGATTACTCTGATTCGCCCATTCCTTCAGGCGCTTGATTGCCTCTTTCATTTTCTTGATTTTTTTCTGTTGTTCTTGATACGCGGAGAATTCCAACAGCAATCTCTCTTCTTTTTCCTTTAGGAAACCACTGTAGTTGGTGTGATAAGTGTGAATCTCCCCGTCCTCTAAATCTATGATTTTAGTTGCTACCTCATCTAGGAAATAACGGTCATGTGAGATGGCAACAACTGTCCCATCATATTCTTTTAAATAATGTTCCAGCCACTCTACAGAAAATATATCAAGATGATTGGTCGGTTCATCAAGAAGAAGCAGGTCAGGATTTTGTAATAAAATAAACCCAAGGCAAATCTTTGTTTGCTCTCCGCCACTCAAGCTTGAGAATGGCTGAGATAGTAAATGGGTGATTTTTAGCCCATTTGCAATTCGCTGGATGGAGGCGTCCATTTCATACCCTCCCATAAAACCGAACCGTTCTTGCAGGACGCCATATTCAAGCATTATCTTGTTCAATTTGCTCTCTTCAGCTACCACTGTCATTTGCTCCTCCAAAGCCCGAAGCTTATGTTGCAGATCCAATGTTTCCTGAAAAGCCGAGCGTAATACATCTTCTCCCGTTGTCCCTTCAGGATAGGAAGGAATCTGGGCAAGGTATCCAATTCTTGCGCCTTTTTTTATATGAATGGCGCCTTTATCAGGGGCTTCCAAACTGCTTATCAGTTGAAAGAGTGTCGTCTTTCCACTTCCGTTTTTTCCCACAAGTCCAATGCGGTCATTTGCCTGGATTTCCATTGAAACATCCTCAAAAATCATCGTTCCTGCAAAACTTTTACTTATATTATTTAACGTACATATCATCATGTTAATTTCATCTCCTTCAGAAATTAAAAGCACAAAAAAACCATGAGTAAGAAGAAGCCTTCTTTCCCATGGTTTTATTTAGACACAGGTGGTGTACAAAAAAGAGTACAGGTTCCATCCGGTGTGCTTTTGGGCAAAAGATCTCTCACTATCTGTCTTTTCTATTCAGCTTTCTAAAAAAGGACATACGTGTCCTGTTGAAAGCTGAATCATGAAAAATTGCACGACAAATATGCAAGTATGCCATGTATTGTGTGCGAGCATTAACAGATAGTAACATCTTTTTCCCTCCTTCCGAACAAGTAAGATGTCTATATTATATAATGATTTCTTTAAAAGTTGCAAATTATTAATTTTTAAGCAAGCTCTTGTAAGTTTTCTTGCGCCAATGTGCCTTTATAGTCTTTCAGTAGTTTATCAAAAATGGCATTCCAAGATTGTTCGAGAGCATATTGACGCCCTGCCAGGGCCATCTGGTCCCGTTTTTCTTCATCCACCAGAAGGCTGGTGATAGCTGCAGCAAAAGCTTTGGAATCGCCTTGACTGCATAGATGCCCTGTCAGACCCTGCTGTATGATGGTTTTGACTCCGCCGGCCTTTGCGCCCACTACGGGAGTTCCGGATGCAAGGGATTCCAACACCACATTGCCAAAGGTTTCGGTAGCGGAAGGAAAAACGAACAAATCGGAACCTGCATAAACTTCCACAAGGTTTTGACCTGATTGGAAACCGGCAAAGGTCATATTAGGAGGGGCGTTTTTGTATAGTTCCTGTTTCAATGGACCGTCCCCTACCAATAGCCAGTGTACCTCATCACGGATGGATTCCGGCAGTGCTGCAGCAATTTCAGGAAGAAGCGTAACATCTTTCTCCGGTGCGAGCCTTCCTACATAAGAAAGGATAAATTTCTCTTTTATTTTATATTTGCTCTTCAACTGTTTTGAGTAGGAGGCAGCAGGATGAAATACCGAACAGTCCACGCCTCTTGGCCAGACGGTAGTATTGGTGAACCCATGTTTCTTAAGGTGATTTTGCGTGTCGGTGGATGGAACAAAAATCTTCCGCAATGGGCGATGGAACCAGCGCATGTAGCTCCAGAGTACTTTTGTGAGAAATTGAAGGTCGTAGTATTCGAGGTATTTATCAAAATCGGTGTGGTAGGAACCTACTACTGGAATATCGAGTTTTTTTGCATAGTGAAGCCCGCAAAGACCGATATTAAAGGGAGTTGCAACATGAATGAGGTCAGGTTTGAATCTTTGAAGTTCCGCCTTGACAGAGAGCATGTTCGGCAGGGCGAGCCGGCATTCCGGATACAAGAAAAATGGCAGACTGGCGAAGCGGTGAACATGGCTTGTGAACAGATCCTTGCTTGTACTTTCCGGGGCAAACACCCTATACTCCATCCCATGACTGTCCAAGTAATTGGTAAGACGTTGCAAGGTTTTGGCTACACCATTAACATCTGGAGCAAACGTATCTGTAAAGATAGCAATTTTCATAATAAACCTCCTTCAATTAATAAAATTGTGGAACACCCATCATGTAAGACAGGATACCTGTGCTGGTTCCAAGCACCGCCCCGACTGCAACATCAGATGGATAATGGAGCCCAAGGTAGATCCTTGAAACTGCTACACAGAGCGCAATAGGGATTAAAAGAATTGCAAGAGGTGGCATGAATAGAATAAAAGGGATGACGCTGGAAAAGACTGCGGTGGTATGGCCAGATGGGAATGAATGATCCTTTAACGGATTGGTAGCCACTTTGGTCGCTTCCAAAGCTAGATAAGGGCGGCGTCTTGGATAAAGTTTTTTGGCAATTGCCACCGGAATATGACTGAGCGCCAATGAAAGCCCTGCTGCCATAGCTGTATATTTAAGAGAATGATTGCTGAAGATGATTAGAAGCAGAAGGATACAAATAGTGAAAGCAGCCCCTCCAACATGCGTGATGTTGCGGAAAAAGAAGTTCACATGCTTTCTGTCAAAATGCTGATTCACACTGCGGAACAGATTACATTCCAATTCGTAGAAATTTAAGAGTAATTTCTCCATCATCAGGACTCCTTTTCATCTAGACTAAATTCTTACTTTCATTTTAAATGGCAAATATTTAGGAAGTTATAAGCTTTTGTAAAGAAAGGGTTAGAGTTAGCTCGTGGAAAATTAACAGAAACTTAAGAATAAAAAATACACCACCCTAAAGTGGGTGGTGTCAGTGTGTAGACAAAGCTTAAAATAATGAAATTCTCTAGTTGATCGCAGTGGAAGGAGCGAAGACTCCTGCGGGAGGAAGGGACATGGGAGACCCCGCAGGGCGTTAGCCCGAGGAGGCTCCCGGACCGCCCGCGGAAAGCGAAGCTCCTGCAACGAAGATCAACTCTTCCAACAGATAACCTAACTAGTTTATAGTTTGTCAACAGTCTGACACAACCCGAAAGTGGGTGGTGTGTATGGATTATCAGTTTTGGACAGATTTATAAAATTGTCCTTTTTCGACGTATTCTCTTCGGATTCGTGCCATGTCCTGCTTGTCTACTTCCGTCAGTTCGCGAACGACTTTGGCAGGCCGGCCGAATGCTAGCGAATTAGGTGGAATACGCTTTCCAGGTGGCACAAGGCTGCCGGCCCCAATAAAGGCTCCCTCGCCAATTTCAGCTCCGTCTAGAATGATGGAGCCCATGCCAATTAAGGCGTTTTTACGAACAAATGCGCTATGTAGTGTACATTGGTGCCCAACTGTGACATCATCTTCTATTATCAAAGGTTTGTTGGGACTTTGATGAAGCAGGGATTGATCCTGGATGTTAACCCTCTCCCCAATGATCGTAGGGGCTACATCGCCACGAATGACTGTGTGGAACCAGATGCTGCTTTCCTTACCGATGGTCACATCTCCTGTGATAACCGAGAAATCAGCGAGATAGGCGGTTTCATCAATCTGTGGTTTTTTATCAAGATATGGGTATATTTTATACATAAGTTCCTCCGGCTTGTAAGAAATGTTTGTTTTATTTTATTATATCAGAAAGAATGTCATTATTTTGAGGGAGTGTTCGAGAATGTGGAAATGGGAGGCAGAAGAACCTAAGGGAACCATCGTTATTGTTCATGGCGCTCAGGAACATCACGGGAGATATAAGTGGTTGATGGATCAGTGGAAATCAAATGGATTCAATGTCATCATGGGGGATTTGCCAGGACAAGGACTTTCCACACGTAGAAGGGGACATATCGATAATTTCGATGAATATATAGATGAAGTGGAAAACTGGATCAAAGAAGCATATCTTCTGAAGCCGCCCGTTTTTGTCATTGGTCATAGCATGGGAGGTCTGGCGGTTATCCGTACACTTCAGGAGAAGAAACCATTGATGGTAGAGGGAGTTATTTTATCTTCTCCATGTTTGAAGCTGATACAACCTCCAACAAAAAGGTTGGATGTCCTATCAAAAGGACTGAATTTTATCTTGCCAAAGACGAAATTCGAAACAGGGATCACCATTGACAAAGCGACGAGAAATGAAGAAATCTGGAGAAGCGCTGCAGGAGATGAGCTTTATATCACGAAAGTATCTGTTAGATGGTACCGTGAGCTGGTTCAGTCCATGAATCAGGCCTTTACGGGGATTGATAAGTTTCCGGATATTCCTGTATTACTTATGCAGGCAGGCGACGATCTGATTGTGGAAAAGTTTGCTTCAGAGACATGGTTCAATTCCCTTTCTGCAAAAGAAAAAAGCTACAAGGAATGGAAAGGTCTTTATCACGAAATTTTTAATGAACCTGAGCGGGATCGCGTATTCCGTTATGCCAAAGCTTTTGTGGACTTACAAATAGAAGGAAGTGAATGAATTTGAAGGTACCCACCCATCCTTTTTCCTTGATGAAAAGGGTGTATCGAGATGTTTTTCCTGTGGTATATGAGGAGTTGGAGTGTTGGAAGAAGAGAGCGTCTGATATTCCCGATGAGGAGCTTCGCAAGCAGGCGCTGGCAAGTATCGAGGCGAAAGCCTTCCATTGTGAAGGTGGCGGTATTCTATCGTTGCTTGCAGGAGTCGATTTTCGTGAGGCGGTAAAGTTTATCGTTGCTTATCAGACCATAAGTGATTATTTGGATAATCTATGCGACAGGAGTACTTCGATGGATCCTGAGGATTTCTCAGCCCTTCATGAATCCATGCCGGATGCATTGACTGTCGGAGCCCCTTTGAAAAATTATTACCGATTCAGGGAAGAGCAGGAAGATGGAGGGTACCTTGCAAGTTTGGTGACAACTTGCCAAAGTGTGTTGAGTTCTTTGGGTAATTATGCCCTGATAGCTCCGCACTTGGTGAAGCTTGCCGGATATTATTGCGATTTGCAAGTACATAAGCATGTAGTGGTGGAGGAAAGGGTGCCAAGGCTTGAGGAGTGGTTCTCCATTTATAAGGAAGAGCTACCACCGATGGAATGGTATGAGTTCTCTGCTTGTTCTGGATCCACTTTAGGGATTTTTTGTCTGGTATCGCAGGCCTTCCGTGAATCTTTTACCGCAGATCATGCGGAAAAGATTGTGGGAGGATATTTTCCTTATATACAAGGACTGCATATACTACTGGATTATTTCATTGATCAAGAAGAAGATCTGGAAGGTGGAGATCTTAATTTCTGCACGTATTATGAGAATGAGTCTGTGTTCATGGACAGGTTAAGGCATTTCATGGAGCAGGCGGATATCTATACGGCAGGCTTGCCTTTTGAAAAATTTCACCGCTTGATCAACCGTGGTCTGCTCGGTGTCTATCTTTCAGATCGCAAAGTCCACGACTGCAAAGACATCTCCGCCATGGCAAAAAGCATCATCAAAGCAAGTGGCGGTACCGCCTACTTCTTCTACATGAACGGGAGGGCCTATCGACGTTTTCAAAGCTGGCGTGGAGCTTAAGGGGTCTGACCCTCACTGTGTTAAAGTTATAAAGTGTTAAAAGGGGTCTGACCCTCACTGCGTTAAAGTTATAAAATGTTAAAAAGGGTCTGACCCTCACTGCGTTAAAGTTATAAAGCGTTAAAAGGGGTCTGACCCTCACCACGTTAAAGCGACAAAGGATCCGGCTTTTGTGCCGGATCCTTTGTTATTTTTTTTCTAAGGCGATGATGAATGGTGGGTTGTTCACTTGGTTCAGGAAGCGGTATTGCAGGACATGTGCTTTTTTCTGGTCCAGTTTGGTGACGTAGTCGAGAAGGGCATCCCGTTCGACCTGGCCTTCTGGGTGGCCGTGATAGACGACAATGATGATGACTCCCTCTTTTTTCATGACGGAAAGAAGTTTGTCCACGGCGATGATCGTACTCTCTGGTACCGTTACAATTTCTTTGTCTCCACCAGGAAGGTAACCCAGATTGAAAATGGCCCCCCTGATCTGGTCATGTTTTTCAGAAGGAATTCTATCCAGTACCTCTGCATGGCTTGCTTCAAACAGCGTGACACGAGGTTCAGCACCATGTTCCCCTAGCAGAGCATCAGTGTTCGTTATAGCCTCACGTTGGATATCAAAGCCATACACATGGCCAGACTCTCCAACAAGCTCTGCAAGGAAGAGGGTATCGTGTCCGTTTCCAACTGTACAATCAACAGCAATATCACCCTCTGACACAGCAAGTTTCAAAATCTTTTTACTGTATGGTAAGACTCGTTCCAATTTCATCGTGCATCCTCAGCGCCTTTCCCAACATAATACTTTCCTTGCCAACTGTCTCTTCTTTTCAGTTCAGCATCAATGGCATTCAGTACCGACCACTTATCCACACTCCACATCGGACCGATCATGATATCAATGGGGCCGTCCCCTGTAATGCGATGGACGATCATTTCAGGTGGCAAAATCTCCAACTGATCGCAAACTAGTTGGATGTAATCCTCGAAGGAAAGGAATTCCAGCATGCCTTTTTCATATTGCTTTACCATAGGAGTGCCCTTCAGGAGGTGAAGCAAATGAATTTTGATTCCCTGCACATCCAGCTTTGCAACAGCCTCTGCCGTTTCCATCATCATTTTATTATCTTCCAATGGCAGACCGTCAATGATATGGGAACATACACGGATGCCATGCTTACGCAATTTGTTGACACCTTCCACATATGTTTCAAAGTCATGGGCACGATTGATCAGGAGGGCGGTTCTCTCATGAACCGTTTGCAAACCAAGCTCCACCCAAAGATAAGTGCGCTGATTCAACTCGGCTAAATATTCCACCACATCATCTGGCAAGCAATCAGGCCGTGTTCCAATGGAAAGGCCGACCACCCCATCCTGCTGTAGCACGGTTTCGTATTTTTCCCTTAAGACCTCTACTGGTGCGTGCGTATTGGTGAAGGCCTGGAAATAGGCCATATATTTGCCGTCTTTCCATTTATGATGCATTTTAGCTTTTATCTCATTAAATTGGGTGATTAAATCATCTGCACGGTTTCCTGCAAAATCACCGGAACCTGCGGCACTGCAAAATGTGCAACCGCCATGAGCTACTGTGCCATCACGGTTAGGGCAGTCAAAACCACCATCTAAAGCCACTTTGAATACTTTATGTCCGAAATGATTACGTAAATGATAATTCCACGTGTGATATCGTTTATCTTCAACGGAATATGGAAACGGATTTTGCGTTGTTTGTTTAGTCATCCGTACTCCTCCTCTTTTTGTCCAACTAATGCTAACAAACTATTTTAGCATGTATCCACAACCAGCTTCAATGCCGTTCACTTTTTTAGCATGGACTTGAAAAAAATGCGCAAAATAAAGCCGAGTACACAGAAAAATTGTGGGGTGAATGGAACCATGGCAACAAGAGAATCTGTTGAACAATTTATTCAACAATGTGAAGATGCACTGCGCAATGCACATGCACAATATAGTGAAGCAAAGCAACTGGAGCACTATAACGATACCGAATTCACAAGTGCCCAAGAGCAAATCGAAGCAACGTACAATGACCTTATGCATCTTTCCCAGAGTTGTAATGCTCAGCAACGCGAGCAATTAAATCGCATGCGCCTGCAGTTGCAAAATCTTCAAAATGAAATGACTTTATTGAGACATTAACTGTTTGTGGAAGGGAGAACTCCAATATGAAGAAACGTTCCAAGCAAAATAACCCGGAGCAAAAAACGAGAAACGCCGAAAATACGGCAGTAGAAATGGGTGCAGAATATAATCCGGTTAGGGAAGTAAAGCAGAAGAATCTGAAAAAAGCCCAACCAGTCAGATCCAAGAATCATAGCGAGAATGAGTAGGAGAGCAGCCTTGGTGCTGCTTTTTTTATATGATGAAGGCATTTGAAAATTGGTATGAATTTTGAATTATATGCCAAAAGTCACAATACCCTGGGGAAAAGTCACAATAACCCCCGAAAAAGTCACAATCACACCTGGAAAAGTCACAATAACCCTCGAAAAAGTCACAATCAGACCTGAAAAAGTACAATCACCATGAAAAACTTACACTTCCCCCTCCTAGAAAAGCCACAATAATCGACCATTACTGAAGATATGCATGATATTACCGAACTGAATACGAAATAATAAGCTCTCCCACCCTGTCCCAAAAGTCAGAATAAATACATTTTCTCATTTCTGTTTTTTTATATTGAAACTGCCCCCAAAACGGATTACAATTATTTTGGATTTCGAAATAATTGGTTGAAGGAGGGCATGCAGTTATGTTTAAAATGCCCAGAGCCCTTTGGTTATTAGTTATTGGTATGGCAATAAACGTAACTGGGGCTTCTTTTTTATGGCCGTTAAATACTATATACATTCATGACATCCTTGGAAAGTCGCTTTCTGTGGCGGGACTTGTTCTAATGGTTAATGCCGGTGCAAGTGTAATAGGAAACCTGATAGGTGGTGTGCTTTTTGATAAAATTGGTGGATACCGGTCCATTCTTTTAGGGATTTCCATCACCATCATTGCACTCATTGGCTTGACCATCAATCACACTTGGAATTTCTATGTGGTGTACTTGACCATCATTGGATTCGGATCAGGGATTGTGTTCCCATCCATGTACGCGATGGCAGGTTCCGTGTGGAAGGAAGGTGGACGCAAATCGTTCAATGCCATGTATGTATCACAGAATCTTGGTGTGGCTATTGGAGCGGCACTCGGGGGGCTTGTGGCGGATATTCGTTTTGACTACATATTCCTCGCGAATACAGTCACGTACGCAATCTTTTTCATCATCGCATTATTTGGCTATCGGAAGATACAGGCTAATCCTACTAGCCAGACCTCCGTATTGGATCAAAAGCAAAGAATTAAGGAACATACTAAGCTGTACGCTTTATTAACAGTGTGTATCGGGTATCTTCTGTGCTGGATGGGCTATGTCCAATGGCAGACGACCATTGCCACACATACACAATCACTTGGGATATCCCTAAAGCAGTACAGCATTTTATGGACAATAAATGGAGCATTAATCGTACTGGCACAACCCATCATTTCATGGGTAGTAAAAAAATACACAAAAACGTTGAAAACCCAGATCATTGTGGGATTGGTCATATTCATTATTTCCTTCGCGGTAGTGGGAGTAGCTGAGCAATACACAGCTTTTGTTGTAGCAATGATCATCATTACAATCGGTGAAATGTTCGTCTGGCCGGCTGTTCCAACTGTGGCTAATCAACTAGCCCCAAAAGGACGGGAAGGGTTCTATCAAGGAATCGTCAACTCGACTGCAACAGGCGGAAGGATGCTAGGTCCCTTTATGGGAGGGGTATTGGTGGACCTTTCTGGAATGGGAATGTTGTTTGGTGTTTTAATGTCCTTTATGGTGATAGCGATATTTACAACCTTGGTATATGATAAAAAGTTAAAAGAAGTGCCGATTACCGTACTTTCCAAAAATGTATCTTGAACATAGACACAGCGTAGATTCCAACATGGATTGCGCTGATTTTTTTTATCATGTATGATTATTTAAATAATCAAAAAATTTAGACAGAGGTTTAATATGAAAAGAATCCATTTACCGATTCGTTGGAAAATAACAGGCTTATCATTTGGCATTGTCTTATTTTCCCTTCTCATCATTGGAATTATTTTGTTGGGATATATGTCAAGTGTAAAAGAAGAGCAATTTTCCCAAAGGGCATTAATTACGGCTCAAGTAGTCGCTACCAACCCGGTCGTTCAACAGTCTGTTGAAGAACCAAATGCTCCAGAATTATTAAGGCCGCTTGTGGAACGGATAAGGGTCATTAATAACCATGATTATATTGTCATCCTTAATATGGATAAGGTCAGACTTACCCATCCTATACAAGAGCGAGTGAATACTTCGTTTATGGGAGGAGACGAAGGTCCTGCATTTGCGGAACATATTTATATCTCTAAAGCAGAGGTAGCCGACGGCAATACTTCAGTACGGGCATTTGTCCCTATCAAAAAGGCAGATCAGGTCCAAGATCAAATAGGTGTTGTAGTTGTCGGGAATGTCTTACCGACCATGAAAGACATCGTTTATGAATATTTACAATCCATTATTGTAATCGTTTTTATCACTACTTTATTTGGTGTATGGGGAGCTTGGCTATTGGCCAACCACATTAAAAAGCAGACATTTGAAATGGAGCCAGGCGAATTGGCTCGTGTACTTGTGGAAAGAACAGCTACTTTTAATGCCATCCATGAAGGGGTCATTGCCATCGATGATAAGGAGCGGATCACTGTCATAAACCATGCAGCAAAAAAGATGCTTGGCGTTAAAGGGGATGTAGTCGGTGCAAAGATCCGTGAGGTGATCCCTGATACCAGATTGCCTGAAATACTGGAATTGGGAAAGCCGATTTTCCAGCGGGATTTATTTGTGCAAAACAAGGCGATTTTGAGTAATCGGGTCCCCATAACTGTTGGGGAGAGGAATGTTGGGGCGTTGGCTATTTTCCAAGATAGGACGGAAGTTAATCGTTTGGCGCAGGAGCTTACAGGGGTTCAAGCATTTGTGGAGGCGCTTAGGGTGCAAAACCATGAATACTCGAATAAATTGCACACGATTGCAGGGCTGATCCAGCTTGAAGAAAGCTCAAAGGCATTGGAATATATTTTTTCCTTGCAGGATGAGGAAACAGGTATTTCCCAGGTGCTCCAAAAGAAGATTCACGACGATAACGTGGCGGGGTTATTGCTTGGAAAAATTAGTAGAGGAAAGGAACTGAACTATCAGGTGAAGATTAATCCCGAGAGTTGTTTTGAGGAGTATCCTGAGGGGATTACCAATCATGATTTAGTTGTCATCCTTGGAAATCTAATAGATAACAGCTTCGATGCCTTGAGCGAATCAAAGAATGAGTGGAAGGAAGTATGCATTCTGTTAATGCAATCAGATGAGGAATTACATATAACAGTCAAGGACAATGGGGGAGGAATGTTTACCGTAGAAAAAGAAAAAGTCTTTTCACGGGGCTATTCTACCAAAGCGAAACAAGGGAGGGGCATCGGGTTGTTTCTTATTCATTCCATCGTGTCACGGGTCGACGGGAAAATTACTTTCAAAAGTCAGCCGCAAGAAGGAACGGAATTCAACATCAAGCTCCCGATGAAAAGGAGGGTGTGGGAACATGGGTAGAAAAGATTCATTGATTCAGGTTTTATTGATTGAAGATGATCCTATGGTGCAGCATGTCAATAAACTTTTTATAGAGAAAATAGAAGGTTTTATCGTTGCTGGTGTTGCTGCTTCTGGAGTGGAAGGAAAAAAGTTAATGGAAGAATTAGAGCCCGATTTGGTTCTCTTGGATGTCTACATGCCGGGGCAAGATGGTCTTTCTTTGATACAAGAGCTTAGACAGGATCAGATAGATGTAGATATCATTGCAGTGACTGCAGCAAACGATACGAGCACAGTTAAGTCATTCATGAGGAATGGAGTAATAGATTATATTGTAAAGCCATTTACCTTTGAGCGACTGGAAAAGGCTTTCCATCAATATAAGGAAGTTCAAAGGCAACTGTATAGGGAAGCATCCATTTCCCAGGATAAATGGGATAAGGTGATGGTTACTTCCAAAAAAGAAAGCGTGGATCATTTACCGAAAGGGCTGCAGCATCAAACGCTTAATCAGGTCATTAACTATATAAATGAGTTGAAAGAAGCACAATCAGCTGAGGAAATCGGGAAAAATGTCGGCCTTGCTAGAGTAACGGCCAGAAGGTATTTGAGCTATTTAGAATCTGTCGGAAAAGTGGAGATGGAATTAACATATGGCACAATCGGAAGGCCGATACAAATGTATCGTTTTAAGGGGTAGGTGAATGAGATGAAAGGTTTTATTGCCATTGTGGCATTTTTATGTCTTGGTGTCATTTCTGCCTTTTATATCGGTTTTGGGAGAGATGTAAAATCGGAACCTAAAGCCATTGACGTGGAAATGGAAGGGTTAAATGAAAAGTATGTACTTAAGTTCAGTCATGTCGTGGCAGAAAATACTCCAAAAGGTTTGGCAGCAGCGATGTTTGCAAAGTTAGTGAGAGAAAAGACTGATGGCTGGGTGGAGGTGCAGATATTCCCAAACGGCGTACTTTATGATGCTCAGGAGGAGTTTGTGGCATTGTTGGAGAATGAGGTGCACCTAATAGCTCCAGCTTTTTCTGAAGTTACAGTTCATGATCCCAATTGGATGGTGATGGATCTTCCCTTCGTTTTTGAAGACGAGTTAGAGGTGAGACGTGCTTTTGAAGGGGAATTAGGAAGTAAGCTTTTTGAAAGCATCGGGACTCGTGGTTATAAGGGCATCGCTTATTGGGACAACGGCTTTAAGCAATTTACCAACAGGATACGTCCAATCGTGAACCCAAGGGATGTAGAAGGCATCGCTGTAAGAGTGATGCCAAGTGATGTATTGATGGATACGTACAAACACCTTGGAGCATCACCTAGTACATATTCATTCAATGAAGTCTATGAAACCTTAAGCTCAGGTCGAATTGACGGAACCGAAAATACTTTCTCCAATATCTATTCTAAAGGATTCTATAAACAACAGGAGTATATGACAGTTACTAATCATAATTATTTAGGATACGCAGTGTTAATGAATGCTGAATTCTGGGATGCGCTGCCCCTCGATCACCAGAAAAACATTGAAGATGCGATGGGAGAAGTGACGGAATGGCTACGTGAATATGCTAAATCACATAACCAAGAAATGCTGGAAAAGCTTAAGGGTGAAAACTCCCTAGAAGTTCATTATTTAACAGAAGAAGAGAAACAGCTATGGAGAAATGAGCTGACCCCAGTCTATCAGAAATATTCCAATGTCATTGGAGAAGAATTAGTGAACGAGCTACTTTACAGTGAAGATTAACTATCTGTATCGGAAACAGCCTTTATGAAGGCTGTTTTTTTTGCTGACCAAAAAGACCAAAAAGAAAAATAAGAGCAAATAACCACAATAAAATGTAAGCGCTTTATAATTTGAATAGTTAGATAAAATCAAAGGGGGAAAGCAATATGAATTTAAAACGTACTTTATTAGCTTCTGTTGCGAGCGTTGGGTTGATTTTTTCAGCTGCTTGTGGAGGGAATGAAACAGGTGGCAGTGGTGGTGATGATACAGAAATTCAATACCAAGATGCACCATCGACAGTAGTAATAGGAACAGCATCCCAAGGCGGGGTCTATTACATTTATGGTGGTGGATTAGGACAACTGCTTGAATCTAAATTGAATGTTACGGCAAATGTGGAAGTAACAGGAGGTCCAGTCGATAATATTCGCTTGATTCAAAATGGTGATCAAGACCTCGGAATGATAACAACTGGTCCTGGTTATGAAGCGATGAATGGTGTTGGAACGGAGTTTGATGGAAATAAACATGACGACATTCGTGTCATTTTCCCAATGTACTACACGCCATTTCATTGGTGGGCACTTGAATCAAGTGGGGTTGGTTCTCTTCAGGATATGATCGACAAAGGCGTTAATCGTGCAGGTGTTGGCCCAATGGGAGGGACTTCTGGAACATATCTTCCTCAAATCCATGAACTATTAGGGATGGATGTTACGCCTGTCTTTGCTGGGGCAGGGGACATGGCTTCTCAACAACAAGATGGACAACTTGATGTTATTGGATTTGCGGCCGGACTTCCTATTCCTGCTGTTCAAGAAGTAGCCGCACTACGAGATGTAACACTTTTTGGGATTGATGGGGAACAACGTGACAAGGTTATAGAGGAATTTCCATTTTTTACTCCTTTCACCATCGAAGCAGGAACATATGAGAACATCGAACATGGGGATATTGAAACAATTGCACAGTTTAATTTTGGAATCGTTCATAAGACAATGAATATTGATTTTGTTTATGAGTTAGTGAAGGCATACCATGAGAACAATGACCTTCTACTAACAACCCATTCTTCTGCAGAAGAAGCAGTGCCAGAAGCAATACTCTTGAATGAAACAGTTCCATTGCATCCTGGTGCTATCAAGTATTACGAAGAAATCGGCATAGAGCTCCCGGAATCTGTCTATCCACCTGAATATAAGAACGAATAATTACATCATTCACTCTCCTCAGTGGTTTGGAGAGTGAGTGTTCTTTTAGAAAATGGTATTCCAAAAGGCGTTTATTCCATAGAAACCTTTTAGAATACCATTTGAAAAAATGATAGAAGTAAGGGAGGTTTTTAGCTTGGATAAACTAACAAATGAAGAAAAGAAGCAATCCATAGTCAGTGATGAGAAAGCAAAAGAGCTAGAGGAAGCAGTCGATGGAAATTCTAACATGAGGGTGTTGACTGGCTGGATAAAGTATTCTTTCATGACAATTGCAGTAGCAGGAGCATTGTTTCATTTATATATCCTGAATTTCCATCCCATCGATCCCATGATATTTAGAAGTATTCACCTAGCATTCGGTGCTGTACTTGGCTTTATCTTATTTAAGGGATGGAAGACAAATTCGAACAAAGTATCCATATTGGATTGGTTATTAATTGCCGCAATTCTATACGTAACCTTCTATATTTATACGAATCTACAAGCAGTCCTTAGCCGGTTCGGGACCGTTCCGCAAACGCAAGACACTATAGTTGCTGTACTAGGCTTTATTGTAGTTTTGGAACTTACTCGCAGAACAAGTGGGTGGACATTACCTATCCTTGCAGGAATCTTTTCTTTATATGCCTTTATTGGTCCATATTTGCCAGGGATCCTTAATCATAGAGGCTACAGTTTTGAACGATTTGTCACTTATATTTTTAAAGATAATGGCATCTTCGGTGTCACGCTAGATGTATCATCTAAATACATCCTGTTATTTATCGTTTTTGGGGCTTTCCTGCAAATGTCAGGTGTTGGTCGTTATTTTATTGACTTTGCCTTTTCATTGGCTGGTGGAATGCGTGGTGGTCCGGCTAAGGTTGCAGTTATCTCAAGCGGACTGATGGGTATGATGAATGGTACATCAGCAGGAAATGCAGTGGCAACAGGCTCCCTTACAATACCTTTGATGCGAAGGGTCGGCTATAGTGGTCGATTTGCAGCGGCAACGGAAGCCACCGCATCTGCAGGCGGTCAGATCATGGTACCGATCATGGGTGCGGGGGCATTTATCATGGCAGAGGTTACCGGTATAAAATACTCTGAGATCATCATCGCCGCAACCATTCCAGCCTTGCTATATTTCATTTCTGTTTATTTTATGGTAGATTTACAGGCTGTAAAAAATAATATGCGCGGACTGAAGCGTAATGAATTGCCTTCTTTAAAAGGAATCCTGAAACAGGCATATCTGTTCATCCCAATTATTATCTTGATCACGTCTTTAGTGATGGGGTATTCAGTCATTCGCTCGGGGACCATTTCCATTCTTGCTTGTTTAGTGGTGAGCTGGATTCATCCTTCCACGAGAATGGGGCTGAAAAAAGTCATATATGCGTTGGAACTTGGTATGAAAAATACCATCCAATTACTTGCAGTATGTGCATGTGCAGGAATTATTGTAGGTGTTATCGCTCTTACTGGTGTTGGACAACGATTTAGTTCCCTTTTATTGAGTATTGCAGATAACAATATGCTAGTAGCACTTGTTTTTGCTATGCTTATCTCCATCATTCTAGGAATGGGGATGCCGACAACTGCTGCCTATGCTGTTGCTGCTTCTGTGGTTGCCCCTGGCTTGATACAAATGGGGCTAGAACCTCTAGCAGCTCACATGTTTGTTTTCTATTTTGCTGTTATGTCTGCCATAACCCCTCCAGTTGCACTAGCTGCCTATGCTGCGGCGGGTGTCGCGGGTACTGACCCGTTTAAAACAGGAGTAACTGCCTTCAAGCTAGGAATCGCGGCATTCATTGTTCCATTTATGTTCATTTATAGCCAAGAATTGATGATGATGGGAGCTGGGTGGAAAATCCTCCTCGCGACCATCACCGCGTCCGTGGGAATCTATTTCTTGGCAGCGATGGTCCAAGGTTGGTTTGCAGGTAGCAAAACGAATTTGCTGGTCCGTATCTTATTGCTTGCCGCTGCACTGACACTTATTAATGCAGGATTAGTTTCAGATTTGATTGCTATTGGTATCGCTGCTGTAGCAGTTGTAATCCAAAGGCTGAAAAGTAAATCAGGCCCCCCGATCACGACTAACAAGGCGGTTTAAAGAAGAACTGGCACTCTTTCAAAAGGGTGCTGGTTTTTTTAGTGGAAGCAATATTTTAAAGAATATTACAGTGTGTAGCCAAAGCTTAAAATAATGAAATTCTCTAGTTGATCGCAGTGGAAGGAGCGAAGACTCCTGCGGGAGGAAAGGACATGGAAGACCCCGCAGGGCGTAGCCCGAGGAGGCTTCCGGACTGCCCGCGGAAAGCGAAGCTCCTGCAACGAAGATCAACTCTTCCAACAGATAACCTAACTAGTTTATAGTTTGTCAACAGTCTGCAATATTTTAAAATATAGTAGAACCTATTGACATAAATTAACCAAATATGATAATTATTTATTGAACGTTAGCACTCTTCGTCCTAGAGTGCTAAAATATACAATGATACATAACCGGAAGGAGAAATCAGAACATGACCAAAAAAGAATTCCAAGCTGAATCGAAACGACTGCTGGAAATGATGATCAACTCCATTTACTCCCAGCGTGAAGTATTTCTGCGTGAACTAATTTCTAATGCAAGTGATGCGATGGATAAAATCTATTATCGTGCATTGACAGATGATTCTCTTACATTTGATAAAGACAACTATTTTGTGAAGGTAATCCCTAATAAAGCGGATAGAACCTTAACCATTGTTGATACAGGAATCGGGATGACCAAAGAAGAATTGGAAGCCAACTTGGGTGTTATTGCAAAGAGTGGTTCTTTGGCGTTCAAAAAAGAAAACGAAATCAAGGACGGGCATGACATTATCGGTCAGTTCGGCGTCGGTTTCTACGCGGCATTCATGGTTGCGGATGTGGTTACCGTGACAAGCAAGGCCCTTGGAAGCAACGAGGCCTTTAAATGGCAATCAGAAGGTGCAGATGGCTACACGATTGAGCCTGCTGAAAAAGACTCTGTCGGTACAGAAATCGTTCTGAAAATAAAAGAAAACACGGAAGATGAAAGCTATGACGAGTACTTGGAAGAGTATCGAATAAAGTCCATCATTAAAAAGTATTCCGACTTCATCCGCTATCCGATTAAAATGGATGTCACCACGTCCAAACCGAAAGCGGACAACGAAGAGGAACTAGAAGAAGTGACAGAAGAGCAGACCATCAACAGCATGGTGCCAATCTGGCGTAAAAATAAATCAGAACTTAAAGATGAAGATTATGAGAAATTTTATAATGAAAAGCACTATGGTTTTGACAAGCCTTTAAAGCACCTCCATATTAGCGTAGACGGTACGATTCGCTATAACTCTATACTGTATATTCCGGAGAATATCCCGTTTGATTACTATTCTAAGGAATTTGAAAAAGGCCTGGAGCTATATTCAAGCGGCGTTTTGATCATGAACAAGTGTGCTGACTTGTTGCCGGATCATTTCAGTTTTGTGAAAGGATTGGTGGATTCTGAGGACCTTTCCCTTAACATTTCTCGTGAAATGCTGCAGCAGGATCGTCAGCTGAAGTTCATCGCGAAGAACCTCGCCAAGAAAATCAAGAGTGCCCTGCTTGGCATGTTAAAGGACGAGCGCGACAATTACGTGAAGTTCTTCGAGGCATTCGGCCGTCAGCTGAAGTATGGTGTTTATGCAGAATATGGGGCAAACAAAGAGCAGTTGCAAGACTTGTTGATGTTCTATTCATCCACAGAAAAGAAACTAGTGATGCTCGATGAGTATATCTCCCGTATGAAAGAGGATCAAAAATATATTTATTATGCAACTGGTGAGTCCAAAGAAAGAATAGAAAAGCTTCCGCAAACGGAACTTGTTTCGGACAAAGGCTATGAAATCCTTTATTTTACGGAGGACATTGATGAGTTCGCAATCAAGATGCTGATGAACTATAAAGAAAAAGAGTTTAAAAACGTATCAAGCGGGGACCTTGGAATTGACTCTGAAGAGGACGAAAAGCAAACGGAGTCCGAACAGGAAGCAAACAAGGATCTATTTGAAGCGATGAAGGAAATTCTTGCTGATAAGGTTTCAGCAGTTAAGGTCTCAAAACGTCTAAAAACACATCCTGTCTGCCTATCAACAGAAGGGGAAGTAACCATTGAGATGGAGAAAATCCTAAGCGCGATGCCTGATAACCAAAACATCAAAGCAAACAAGGTGCTCGAGATCAACACAAACCATGATGTGTTTGCATCATTGAAAAGTGCACATGAAGGCGATCGTGAAAAGCTGGCGTTGTACACAAATCTTCTCTACAGCCAAGCGCTGCTGATTGAAGGATTGCCGTTGGAAGACCCTGTTGAGTTTACGAATGATGTATGTAAAGTGATGGTATAAATAATAGTTAATATTGAAAAAGGCCAATTCTGCTCAGTAACGAGTGGGGTTGGTTTTTTTGCATTCTGGGAAGTGGTTTCGATTGATGTAATGGTATTGGAGGAACAGTAATTTCCCCGAAAGAATTTTCTCAAAGGAAATCTCCCTTGAATCAAGAATACATAAAAGGAGGAAACCCGAAGGAGGAGATGAAAGATGCAAAAAACAATTCCAATCAAAAATCAAATGAACGGCGTATTTATCCATGTTGCAGATCTCAAAAAATCCGCAGAATGGTATACCAACCTGTTGGGTTTAGAAGTGGACCTTAGTACTGTCGAGTCTCCTGTGTATAACATTCCATTGAAGGGAAGCACTTCCTTGACACTTGATGACCATACATTCGATCCTACGTTTAAGCATGAACCAAGCAACGCACCTTTGTTTAATTTTTATTCACCAGACATTGAAGAGGCATATCAATTTATTCAAAATAAAGAGATTGAAGTGGTACGTGAAATAGAAAGGGTGGGGGATACGGCATGGTTCAATATTAAGGATCCTGACGGGAACGTGGTGATGATCTGTAATTGCTGATGTTAAGTTTGGGGATGAATCAATCTGTCATTCTCCTCCTGTTGCAAAAAGTACCCACTTAGCCTATGTGAACAAGTAAACCTAATAACTTAGATGTATTTCATAAAGAGAGAACGTGGTTTTGCCATGTTCTCTTTTTGTCGTTCAAAACTCCTTTTAATAAAATGTATTATTATTGTAATATAACTTCAAGTATTTTCCTATATCTTCAAGAAATATGGATAGCTATCACTTTCTGATATTACATGTATGCTGATTTGGGAAATAAAAAATGAATATCTTGGGATTTTTATAGACATCACAACTTAAGTCTTGTTTTAGACACAGATTAATGGGTTATATACCTACTAAGCCAATTAAATAAGAAAACTTTGATCAGAGGACTACATTTATAAAGTGGAAAGGAGCAATGCGTAAATGAGTGTTCAAAAAAGTACAGACAGTTCAAGTCTAGCAGAAGTAATTGATCGGATTCTTGATAAAGGAATCGTGATTGACGCATTTGTAAGAGTTTCATTGGTAGGAATCGAAATTCTTACAGTAGAAGCACGTGTGGTAATTGCAAGTGTGGATACATGGTTAAGGTACGCAGAAGCAGTTGGTCTTTTACGTGATGAAGTCCAAGAAGAAGGTTTGGCTAATAGAAATCAAGAAGGTCAATTCAGCTTCTAATCATCAATTTTCACTAAATAATAATTCTCATAAATAAAATGCAAGATTTACACACAGAAGGGATGAGGTTGGTTTACATGACAGTTAAAGAGAAAAACGAACAGCAAGAAGAAAAGAATGATAATGGCAATTACTCTATCAATTTAGCTATTGTGGGAGGAGTTGTAGGTGCAGGTATTGGTTTACTTTCCAGCCCAGGCACAAGTAAAAAGCTTTATAAAAATATCAGTGAATCAGAAGTAGTGAAGGTTGCTGGTAATCAATTAAGAAGATCGGCCCAAGAGATGCTTGCTGCACAGGCGCAAAATGGGATCAAGCAGTTGGCCTCAGGTTATATGGGTAAAAATGTGATGAGCCTATTAAATCCAACAAAAAGTAATGAAAAGAAGGATGCTAAAGACGATAACTCATCTTCCGAATTGGAAGAAATAAAGGAAGAAAACAAAAATATAAATAATCGACTCGATAAGATAGAAAGCATGCTGAGTGAATTAGTGGATTCTAAGAAATAACTAGACCTCTTTCAATGAATCCAAAGGTGGTAATTGGATGGGCAAAGAGATTAAAAAGACATTAGGCAAGGCGGCAAAGAAGGTGTATGAACACACTCCGGAGCCGATTAAAGAGGAAATCAAAGATAAAGTCAAAGAAAAAGCGAAAGAAAAATTCATTGGCGGTATTCAAGAAAAGGCCGAGGATGCTACAGAGAACCTGAAGGAAGCGACAGAAGAAAAAGCTGTACAGTTCGAAGACAAGGCAGAAGAAGGAAAAGAAAAAGCACAAGATGCTTTACTTTCTGTTCGTGACAAGATTGGGAAAGTCGTTGAAGCGGGAGAGGACTTCCAAGAGAAGATATCCTCGACTAAAGAAGATGATGATGACCGCAAAGTAAAAGGTGTAAAGAGCATCAAAACCTACACCGACATGAAAGGTGCCACTAATATCAAAAGCTCAAAAAATATCAAATCCTCAAATGACATTAAGACAATGGGGTCTTGATGAATGATGAAAGGAGAAATGATGGATGTCCGTTCAAAAAAGTACAGACAGTTCAAGTTTAGCAGAGGTTATTGACCGTATATTAGATAAAGGGATTGTCATTGACGCCTTTGTTAGGGTTTCAGTAGTAGGAATTGAAATCCTGACGGTAGAGGCAAGGGTGGTCATTGCCAGCGTTGACACATGGTTACGTTACGCAGAAGCAGTGGGATTACTTCGTGATGAAGTAGAAGAAAACGGGCTACCTGAGCAGCAAAATGAACGAAGTCCACGCTTTAGTATTTAGATATTAGAATGGGAACAGCCAGGGGATATTTCCCAGGCTTTCCCTTCTATTTATGCAGGAGGTCCATATGGAAATCAAAAAAATAATGGGGAATGTCGCTGATTTCTTCAACGAATTTGTCGCCCCCCTTCATAAAATCACCTCCGTTGAAGAAAGTGAAAACGAAGGATGGAAGCTTACAGTGGAAGTGATTGAAGAAAAAGAATACATGAAAAAGTACGCAAAAGATGAAATGCTCGGTATATATGACGTCCATTTAAACAAAGACAAAGAGGTCGTTTCATATAAAAGGCGCGATATCAGGTATAGAAGTTCCATTAAACACGAGGGATAGCACGCAGTGAGTAGGAGGGAATGGAGTGACGGTTTTAAAAGAAAAAATAAAGAAAGATCCAAGGGCACTAATTCAAGATTCAGAAACGAAAGATTTGCTTTCTCGCTCACTGCAATATCTAAAGGCCGGATACCCTATTCATTTTACAGGCCCTTCTGGTGCAGGTAAAACTTCCATGGCACTCGCTCTTGCAAAGAAAAGGAAAAAGCCTGTTATGCTCATACACGGAAATCATGAGTTGAACAATAAGGATTTAATAGGTGATTTTACTGGTTATTCACGGAAAAAGGTTGTAGATAACTATATCCGTTCCGTCTATAAGAAAGAGGAAAATGTGACAGAAACTTGGAAGGACGGGCGTTTATTGGAGGCCGTGAAAAATGGATACACGCTAGTGTACGATGAATTTACTAGGTCTCAACCAACGACAAACAATATCTTTCTTTCTATTTTGGAGGAAGGGGTTCTTCCACTATATGGATCTAAACTGACGGAACCCTTTGTACCCGTTCACCCGGACTTTGCAGTAATCTTTACGAGCAACCCTGATGAATATGCTGGGGTTTTTCATACACAGGATGCTTTGCTGGACCGGCTGATTACCATCCATGTTGATTATAAAGAGGTGGATAGGGAGGCAAAGATCGTTTCCCAGAAAGTCGATATGAAAGAAGGAGAAGCGAAAGCCATTACTGGTCTTGTAGCAGAGCTTCGTAAAGAATGCGATAAGAATGGTCCTAGTTTACGTGCATCCCTGATGATAGCAAAGCTGGCATCGGAGGGAGATATTCCAATAGACGGGGATAATGAGGATTTCAAGCGGCTTTGCTTGGATATTCTGGGACATCCATTGGGCAGATGCCTGGATAGTGAACAGCCGTTGAAAGACGCAGAAAAATTGATAATAAAGGCCTGTGAAAATATGGAGGTCACTGAGTAATAAAGGAGAGTCTTAACATGAGCCAAGAAGAGAAAATGGGTATATATATCATCTGTGGAATTCAGACAGATGCGGAAGAGGAATTCGGACATATTGAACTGGAAGGAGAGCGAAGAGAGCTCTTCACGATTTCGTATAAGGACTCTGCCATGGTGGCTGCAGAGGTGCCAATGAAAATCTACCATCCGAATAAGGAAAATTTGATGATGCATCAACAAGCCATATCACTTGTGATGAAACAAAACGATACCGTCATTCCTGTAAGCTTCGGTAATGTTTTTCATTCAAGAGAAGATGTAGCCGTCCTGCTTGAAAACTTATATCCTCAATTCGAGAAACTTTTCCCAGCTATCAAAGGAAAAATCGAATTGGGCTTAAAACTAATTGGGAAAAAGGAATGGTTGGAAGAATTGGCTAGTGGCAATGAAAAAATGGGGAAAATGGCGGAGACGGTCCGAGGGAAATCAGAAGCAGCCAGTTATTATGAGCGAATCCAGTTAGGTGAGGCAGCTCAAAAGCTTTTCCAATCCCTCCAAGAAGAAATGCAAGCAGAAATTTTTCAACCATTAAAGGAAACAGCGGAAGCATCGAAGGTAAATGATCCTATTGGTGAGAAAATGCTGTTGAATGCCTCCTTTTTAATTGATAGGGAAAAGGAAGCGGAGTTTGATGAGAAAGTAAATGAAGCTCATGAAAAGTGGAAGGATAAGGTCGATTTCAATTACAGTGGTCCATGGCCGGCCTACAACTTTGTCAATATCAGATTAACAGTCGAGGGTGCTTAAATGCTCCATAAATTAATATCTGCACCTATCAATCTTGTCATTAAGATCGGCGAGAAAGTAAAAGAGGAAGCGGACAAAGAACTGTATGACCTTCCAACCATTCAAAAAAAGCTCATTCAGTTACAGATGATGTATGAATTAGGTGAAATTCCGGATGAAGCGTATAAAGAGAAGGAAGCAGAACTGTTGCACCGTTACGAAGTAGCCAAGAATTTGGAAATGGAACAATGGGAGCAGTTGACCAAAAAGAAGTGAGGGTTAGGATATGGGGGAATTAATTTATTTATATGGGTTAATCCCATCTAATGAATCAGTAAGCCTGCCTGTTCCATCCATGAAAGGTTTTGATGGAAAAGGTGATATATACACCATATCAATAGGGGAAATAACCGCTATTGTATGTAAATTGGATGCAAAAGAGTATTCAGAGGAAATCATCAAAGAGAAAATCAATGGTGATATGGAATGGCTACAGGAAAAAGCATTTCATCATCATGAAACAGTAATGGGATTATCGAAATTGTATACTGTAATACCTTTAAAGTTTTGTACGTTATATAAAAATGAAACTAGATTAATAGATATTGTTCAGCAAAATCATTCCAAGATGACAGACACTTTTGCGCTTCTAGAAGGCAATGAGGAATGGAATCTTAAAATATATTGCAATGATGAATTATTAAAGAAGCAAGTAAGCCAGAGCAATCCCGCGATAGAGAAGCGTAGAGAAGAAATCAGCCATTTATCTAAAGGGAAACAATTCTTCGAAAAGAAAAAACTCGATAAATTGATTGAGGATGAAGTGGAGAATGAAAAGGATCGTGTGAGTGAAAGAATCCATACACATCTTAAGGAATTTGTTTTGCAAGGGAACGTAAAGAGGAATTGGAGCAAAGATGTGACAGGTAGGAAAGAAAACATGACCTGGAATAGCGTCTATCTTATCTCATCCTCAAAAGTGGAACAGTTTTTAGAAGAAATCCAGCAATTTGAAAAGAAAATGGGGGAGATGGGCTGGCAGTTTGAACCGACCGGGCCATGGCCTGCTTATCACTTTTCAAGCTTTTCATAAGTGAGGATGACTATTTATGTCCCATAGAGAATCGATAGAAAATAAGGATATAGCTTTAATAGATATTTTAGACGTCATACTTGATAAAGGTGTGGCAATAAAAGCGGATTTAGTCATTTCCATAGCGGGTGTTGATCTTGTTTACTTGGATCTTCGTGTCTTGATTGCATCTGTAGAATCCCTTGTACAGGCAAAGCAGGGAAATGGCAAAACGGTATCTTCCATAGAATTTGATAACCAAAGGGAGGGATTAATACATGCAACCGGCCAACCCGACAAGTGGAAGAATTAATTTGGATCCTGATAAAGCAGAACATGGATTAGCTCAACTTGTCCTTACTGTGGTGGAACTTCTGAGACAAATCGTGGAACGCCATGCCATGCGACGCGTGGAAGGCGGAACGCTGACCGATGACCAGATTGAAGATTTAGGCGAAGCTTTGATGAATCTGGAAGAAAAGATGGAAGAACTAAAAGATATTTTCGGCCTTGATGCAGACGACTTGAATCTGGACCTAGGACCACTAGGAAGCTTGCTATAATCAGGCTCTGTTCTCAATATTTGTTGCTATGAGCTTGTAAAAAGTCGGCTTTTGAACTATCTACCTTTATGAAAATAGCAAGTAATTCACTTTGTAGATAGAGGAAAAGAGGACGACAATAATAAATATTACCTGAAGTTTAAAATGTTCAGAAGCAAAGAAATATGAGAGACAGCCTTCATCCATTACCCTAAGGAGGGTTCATATAATGGCAGTTCAAACGACTGGACAATCAAGTACGATAGTGGATGTGCTTGAGAAAATACTAGACAAAGGTGTCGTAATCGCCGGTGACATCACAGTGGGTATCGCAGATGTGGAGCTATTGACCATCAAGATACGACTGATTGTCGCATCTGTTGATAAAGCGAAAGAGATTGGCATGGATTGGTGGGAAACTGATCCTTACCTAAGCTCTAAAGCGGTAGATAACAACACCAAAGCATTGGAAGAGGAAAATAAAATGTTACACGAGAGACTTGAATCTCTTGAAAAAAAGCTAAGTACAAATCGAATAAATTCAACTGAATTCAACTACTAATTCAACTAAAAATAGGAGGTTTTTATCATGGCAGAAAACAAAACAAACACTACAGAAAATCAAACAGAGGAACAAAACACAAATAAGGAAGAAACGTCATTTGCAGGTCCAATTACTCGTTCCATTGCAGGAGGAATTATCGGGGCAACAGTCGGTTATTTAGCTACTCCTGAGAACGGGAAAAAACTAATGGATAGTATTGATACCGAGGCGCTTAAATCTAAGAGTTCTAGTTTTGGAGAAACAGCCAAGGAAAAATCCAAGAAAGCTTATGATTCTATCAAAAGTTCAGCAAAAGGTCTATTTAATAAAGAGGATGAGGAAACGAGTGAAGATGAGTCCGAAAATGAAAATGAAACTTCCAATGAAGATGCTTCGAGTGAGAAAGAGGTTGCTGCATCAAAAGAGTCTACAAAGGACTCCACAAATGAAGATTACGAATCCTTGAAGAAGGAAAATAAAAACCTTACCGATCGACTAGGAAAGTTGGAGGAAATGCTGACAAAATTAACGGAAGATAAAGAAACAGCCAATAGCTCCGAAGAAGACAGCGAAGAGGATAGCGAAGAAGACAGCAAAGAAGAAAAGGAAGAGGATAGCGAAGAAGACAACGAAGAGGATAGTGAGGAAGACAGCGAAGAAGATAAAGAAGAGGATAGCGAGGAAGAATCAGAGGACGAAGAGGAAGACGATACAGAAGAGAAAGATGATAGTAAGGATGATGAAAAGGGAAAGAAAAGTAAACCAAAAAAGAAACGTTCTACAGCTAAAAAGTCTTCTAAGAAGAAAAAAGATAAAGAGAGCAATGAAACCACTCTTTCCAGTGATGACGATACTTCATCTTAATGAAGAAAGGGAGTTATTAATATGACTAATGAGCAATCGGCAGGGAAAGATAACATTCTTGCTTTCCTTGTCCAGGCAACGAATAAACATAATCTTTCTATCGATATCACATTGAATGTAAATGGTGCCATTGTTACAGGAACTATAGTTTCAGCCAAAGAATACTTCGTTAGTTTGAGTGAAACCTTTGAAGACGGCAGTGATGTGGCTCAACAACTTAGTGAAAAGTTTGCTCAAGCAGGAGAATCCATTGATTCAGGGGAAGAGGCTGAAGCAAGTTTCATCCATCTTAAGGATGCTAAAGTATTTTGTGGGAGCAGTAAACCATCCCCTTCTAAAGGATCAGCTCTTTGGAGAGGACCGCTAAGCGAGATTAATGGCTTCTTTTTAGATGATTTCACAGACAGCGGGGAAGAGGATGAAGATTCCGATGATAATAGTGACTATCAATCATTAAAAGAGAAAAACGGTAAACTCACAGATCGTATAGCAAAGTTGGAAGAGATGATAACACAACTTAGCCCTGATGATGATGATGACGATGAAGAGGATAAGTCCGAAGAATCCGAAGTTGAATCAGAATCTGCAGAAAAACAAGATTCAAAGAAAGACAATGCCAAGGATGATGAAAATAAAGAAAAGAGTGAGAAAAAGCGCTCAGGAACTAAATCTAGTTCTACCAAAACGAAAAAGAAAACTTCATCATCTAAAAAGACAGCTAAAGCTGAATAAGGCAAGACAGGGAGCAGAAACCCTCTGACTTTCTTTTCAACTTAAGAAAGGGGAAGTTGTGAATGAATAGTGAGCTTGGTGCCAAAAAGGACAGTATTTTAGAGTTCTTTGTGCAAGCTGCCAATAGACACGGTTTTTCACTTGATATTACCTTAAACGTAAACGGTGCTGTAATATCCGGTACTCTTATACCGGCAAAAGATTATTTTGAAACGATGAGTGAAACCTTTGAAGATGGAAATGAAATTGCCCAAAAAATAAGTGAACAACTTGCAAATGCAGGGGAAGGCGTGGATTCTAATAAAGGCGCCGAAGTTAATTTCATCCATCTAAAAAATACGAAGGTTTATTGTGGTGATAGTAAACCTACGCCATCAGAAGGGAAAATCCTTTGGAGAGGGAAACTAAGCGAAGTAGACGGTTTCTTTTTAGGAAGGATTTCAGATAGTGGTTCCTGACTGGGATAAATGTTCAGTCAAAAAAAGCAGCTGTCAGATAGACCTGACAGCTGCTCAGACTGTTGACAAACCTTATATATTTTTAAATTTGAAAGTAACTGTTGATCTTCGTTCCAGGCCGCTTCGCTTTCCAGCGGGCGGTCCGTAAGCCTCCTCGGCTTACTCCTGCGGGGTCTTACCTGTCCCTTCCTCCCGCAGGAGTCTTCGCGCCTTTCACTACGATCAACACGAGAATCTCATCATTTTGAATAATTATTAACTTTGTCTACACACTAAGCAGCTGTCAGATAGACCTGACAGCTGCTTTTTCAATTATTCATTTTCTTTTGCCCGGACGTGTGTAGCCTACCGAAGCTCCATCACGTCTAGCATCAGCAACCCCGACATATTCGCCATTTTCGTAATCAATTAAAATACTTTGCACATTCCCGATCAGTTCTGAATTGTTTGGGAAACGATGGCCCATTGAATTCAGTTCCGAGAGGACTTCAGCAGATATACCATCTTCGTAACGATAGCTATTGATGGCATTAGTATAAATACGAGGTTCGGCAATTGCTTCTTCTAGTCCCATTTCATAATCCATAACATTTAACACCACTTGTAGAACGGAAGTGATGATGGTAGGTCCCCCAGGTGACCCGACACTCATAATGGGTTTGCCATCTTCAAATACAATGGTAGGAGTCATAGAACTAAGGGGGCGTTTATTAGGTTGGACTTCATTCGCTCCGCCTGGTCTTGCATCAAAGTCTGTCAACTCATTATTAAGCATCAACCCGTATCCTGGTACCATAATCCCTGAGCCGAATACTTGTTCAATGGTCGTGGTATAGGAAACCAGATTTCCCCATCTGTCAGCAACAGTAAAGTGTGTGGTTTCTCCAATATCCTTCTCATCATTTTGCTCAATCACATTATAATTAGGGTCAACATCTTCATATTGCCAAGGATTTCCTGGCTGTGGATTAGTGTTCACAGAATTAATATCTATGAGGGCACTGCGTTCTGCGATGTAATCTGGGTGAAGTAAGCCTATCATCGGAACTTCCACGAATTCTGGGTCCCCTGCATATGCCCCTCGATCTGCATAAGATAGATGCATGGCTTCAGCGAGTAGGTGATACACTTCTTTTGATCTACGGTCATACTGGCTGATATCGAAGCCATCCAATGTTTTTAACATTTGTAGCAAGAACAATCCTCCTGAGCTTGGAGGTGGCATGCTTGCAATATCATAGCCCTTATATTCTCCCCATACCGGTTCGTCCTCTGTAACTCCATAGTTTTGAAGGTCCTCTATCGTCATGCTGCCTCCAAAATCTTGGACGGTCGCGGCAAGAGCTTCCCCGATCTCTCCATTGTAAAAGACTTCGGAACCATGGGATCTAATTAGTTTAAACGTTTTCGCTAGATCCTTCTGGACAAGCCAATCTCCCTCTTTAATTGGTTCGCCTTTTGGTAGAAACACTTCCTTGGCAGCAGTACCTGCCAGTTTTTCTTTATTGTTTTCGATTTGTAATGCCAACTGTCTATCTACGGAAAATCCATTTTGGGCAAGTTGAAATGCCGGGGTAATCAGCTGTTGGAAAGGCCTGGTTCCCCATTTCTCATGTGCTGCTTCCAGTCCCTTTAATGTCCCTGGCACTCCAACAGAGTTACCATGCCTCACACGTTCTTGAAAGGGAATGATGCTACCATCAGGATTCAGGAACATATCAGGCGTCGCACCCGCTGGAGCGCGTTCCCGACTATTCACAATCGTTGTTTCATCCGTTTCTGCGTCATACACCATCATAAATCCACCGCCGCCAATGCCTGACATCATCGGTTCCACAACGTTTAATGCGAATTGGACCGCAATGGCAGCATCCATCGCATTTCCGCCTTTCCTCAGAATATCCGCCCCGATTTCAGATGCAAGTGGATGTGATGTAGACACCATGCCATCTTTGCCCACGGCCACTTCATTACTGCCTTCCACCGGTTTTTGGGCATGTCCGAAATTTGGAACAAGTGCAATTAACAGGACTATTGATAGAATAATGGAACATAAAGATTTTAAGTTTCTTCTTTTCATTTTTCCACCTCGACTCCTTTTTTTATGTATATCTATACCAAGGGTAAAGTTTAAGGGAGAGGAAGGTCAACTTAACAGGGTGAAAATTCAGAAAAATAAGTAAACTTAACTAGATACTCCTACATAAGAACTAAGCAATTTTGATAGGGAAAGCTGTTTTGTCCACCATTGTTATCAGGACATTAGAAGGAAGTACAAGCTACATCGAAAAAAGGAGACCGGTAACCGATCTCCTTCTCTTCCATATCTTACTTCACTTGTATTCTGCCTTCCACACCAGGGATGGCAACATTCGATTGCAATGCCTCAATCAGAACGGAGCTTAACAATTCTCCGCTGTCAAATTCAATATTCTCAGCTTTGAACATCTCAAAACCATCCCCACCTACAGCCGTAAAATTGTTGGTTGCAACAGAATAAGCTAGATCATTGATTAAAGGCTCACCGTTGATAACAACATCTTCCACACGGCTTCCGGCCGGTTTTGCTGGATCAAAGGTGAATGTCAAACCGGAGACATGAAGGAATCCGCCATTCTCCTGAGGGTAGACACGAACGGAATGTTCAAGCGCGGCCTTTATTTCTTCACCTGTCAGAGTCGTTCTTACAAGGGTATTATCAAAAGGCAATGTGGTTAACACATGGTTCCTTGTCACATCACCTGCAGGAATGGAAGCGCGAATTCCTCCGCCGTTCGTTACGGCAATATCCGTTCCAAGATTTTCACGCATGGCATCCGTAATCAGGTTACCAAGGTTCGTCTCTTTCGTTCTGACATCTGCTCTTTCACCATCTAATCGTACGGGAGTGTTGGCAATAACCACATTCAATTCCGCATCGACTGCGTCCTTATATGATTGCAGTATAGCTGCAACTTTAGGGTTCTCTTGTTTATCTTCGCTGTCTCTGTAAAGGAAGCCGTTCACACCGATAAGGTTGTCCTTATGAAAAATCAAGTTCGTATTCCCTAGGGCTTTTCCGTATTCATTCGCTTGGGTTACATAAGAATATTCGAATTTAATTGGACTCTCAATCGTATCATGGCTATGTCCGCCAAATATCACGTCAATTCCATCTACTTCGTTTGCAATGTTTTCATCAGTATCAAGTCCCGCATGGGAAATGGCTACAATAACATCCACTTTATCACGTAGCTTATCGACCATCTCTTTCGCAACGGTTACTTCGTCTTCGAAAGTAATCCCCTCAATACCGGCAGGGTTGGTTTTTTCTGCCGTATCGGTTGCTGTCAGGCCTACCAATGCAATTTTCTTTCCTTCCTTTTCCACAATGGTATATCCATCAAGGAACGGATTTCCATCTTTAAGAATATTTGCGCTCACTAAAGGAAAAGTCAACTCGTCCTTTAATGCCAAAAGATGGTCCTGTCCATAGTTGAAATCATGGTTACCTGGTACCATTGCGTCATATTCCATTTCATTCATCGCATCAACTGCTGCTTGTCCTTTATTCATCGTCACATAGTTGGTACCGTGGAACGTATCACCAAGGTCAATAAGCAACGTGGGGTTTTTGCTACGTGCTTTATTGGCGAGCTCACTAATCTTCGCAAGCCCCATTTCTTTATTTGTTTTGTTATACATGATCCTACCGTGCATGTCGTTTGTATGAACAACCGTAACGAAATCGAAGTTCTTTTCGTAGCTGTTCATCATTTGGTTTAAATCTGAATAGGTTACCGGTTTTTTAGGTAAGAGTGTACCCCTTGTGTCATCAACCAATCCAAGTTCCACTGCTGCTGAAAGTTCTGGTACGAAGTCAGGGTTGATTGCTCGGTGGTCTTTGAATTTTTTCAAAGAATCACTAGAATAGGAGTCCCGAAGGTTAAGGGAACGAATCAAGAATACATAAGCCTGTTCACGAGTTATTTTCTCGTTCGGTCCGAAAGAGGTTTCCTGCACATCTGTAAGGATATTCGTACGAATAGCCGCTTCTACGTAAGGCTTTAATTCAGCATCTACGTCCGAATAAGGTATTTCCCCGTCCTGAAGGTCAATATCGAGAGTATGTACTAATTCTTTTACAAATTCCCCTTTGGTAACAGGTTCATTTTTATTTTGACCCGCATTAACAAAGTCAGGGTTCATGAAGCCTGTAAGCGCTAATAAAACGGTCAGCATCATGACGATTGAAAGTTTAATCTGTTTCATCTAAACACTCCCTTATTCAAATTTTAAGTCAATTTCTATTATATTAAAAAACTATTAATTTTTGATTAGTTCTATGGTCCTGAGTATAAGGTATGTTTTGGTAAATAATAATAAAAGCAATGCCTCTACTGACATTGCCGTGGTAGTTAATCTTATTTTCTATGTAAAAAACGATAGGATAATACTAATCCTGTAAGGTATAACCCTAGAGCAAAATAGGCTGGAAGCAGGTGAATGAATGTGGTATACCCTATCGCAAAGTGAATGTAAATGCCAGCAATGAAAGCAGGTAGTCCTCCGATCAAGAAAGTCCACCATACCCACTGGTTCCCTTGCTGGTATCCCCATAGTGCCAAGGTCAATACCAGGAGTCCGACACTTAAAAGAGCGCTACCGAAGCCAGCTCGATCATGGGCAAGAACTGGTATCAGATTTTGATTGAAGCGTTCTAGCATCTCGGGTGGCATACAAATATACTGAATATCCGTTGCCACAAATACTGAGGATACCCCAATACCGGATATAATCACGCCTCCCATTACAAAGGAAAACCCTAAAACGACAAATGCCAGTTGTCCAAAGATACCCACTTTCCAACTCTTGTTATTAAGCCTATTAGGAGAGGAGGGTGTACCGGATATTCGTTTTGTCTTCCTATAACCGTGAAGGTAAAATGGCAATAGGATTAACCAAAATAATAGGTGCAACCAGTCGAAATAGCCGTAGCCGATAAATGCAAAGATTCCTAGAAAGCCGACTATTGCGGCAAGGTCAATGGCCTCTTTAGCCCATTTCAAGCCTTTTTTGACTCCATGTTTGGCCAGTTGCATATACACAATCCCACCGGAAATCATCGTTCCTGCAAGGGTCATCCTGTCATGCGCCATAAACAGCATGATACGCTCATTGAACATCCAAATTTCTTCTTTTTTCATTCTTAGAAAGTGTTCATCATATGGAAGAATGATAGAAGTGATGCTGAAAAGAAGGGCCAACAACCCTCCAGCCAGAATGAACAAACCGAAAAGCCAGTAAGAAAACCAACCATCCTGAGATGGATTGGTATTCCCCTCCTTATCTAAAAAGGATTCCTTGATTCGCTTGGTTAGTCCCGGTCCCGAGAAGACATAGCCTTCTTTTACCATCAACATATCTGCACCAACATCAGCCAATTCAATGGCTTGAAGCGGTTCATGTATTCCTCCTGAACTAATGATGGTTTTATTCCATCCAAGTGATCTCAATTGGGTGATTTCCTTTTTAAGGTTTTCAAATCCGTTTGTTTCTTCCACAATCAATCCGGAAAAAGAGGTTAAGCTTGTCAGCGAAAGGCTATTTGGATTTTTTACCGATAAGAGTACAGGTTTATCGGTAAATCCTATGTCAATCCTTTCAGAAGCCTCCACGATGAAACCTATCGCAAATTGTTCTAATCCTTCAGCCATTACTTTTATTTCCTGTTGGCTGCCCTGAAGTCTAATTAGCAATGGTTGTTTACGTGGAAGCTTCTTTAGCTTTTCCTTGGTTGCTTGGAAACCTATCGATTCTTTTGGAAAGAGAATGGACTGAGCTTCCTCCTTCACTATTGGCGCTTCCCCGTTCCCTGTCGGTTCCCATGTTACTGGTCCGATTTCCAAAAATCCAAATCCAAGGTTCGAGAATGCTCGCGTGCCACTGAGATTGGGATCTAGAACACCCGATAATCCAACCGGGTTCTGGAAGCTGATATTCATGTGCTCTTTTTCTAGATGAGGGGAGCTTTCCTCCCTGCCAAGAAAATTAATAATATGTCCGCCTACACCAAGGGGAAGGGAGGCAATTATATTCATCCCACGGTGAATAAATTCCCTCGCCCATATTGGGGGAATTTTTTTTAATACAGGCCTGAATATTCCATGATAAGACCAATCCGGCATGATGCATTCCTCACGATCAATTGTTTGATACTTCTATTCTATCAAATTTGTACTATTGATGATTATATAATCGCTCTCATAATCGTCAGACTTTTGTGATATATTTATTTTAGTTATGCAGGAGGGGTATAAGATGGGAGTAAAAGAAAGCTTACTAACAGAGGAAATGATGGATACTATCATTGCAAATGCGTTTGAGTGGATAGTGGTCGTCAATCATGAAGGTAATATCATCTATATGAATGATAGTTATTGTGAGTTTATTGGGGTGGACAATAAAGAAGTAATCGGCAAGCATGTGACCGAAGTAATAGAAAATACACGTATGCATGAAGTGGTCAAGACCGGCAAGGAAGAGCTGGCAGACCTTCAATATATTAAAGGGAATTATATGATTGCCAATCGTGTGCCGATTTTTAATAAGAACAAAGAAGTGATAGGAGCATACGGAACGGTCATTTTCCGGGATACGAGCGAATGGGATAAGATGAACAGTCATGTCAAAAGCATGCTCGGTCGGATCCGGAACTATCTGCAGGAATATGAGCAACAGACCGGGGTGAAATACACGCTTGAGGACATTATCGGAAACTCTAAGCTTATCCGATTATTGAAAGATAAGGTGAAACAGATCGCTGCCAGTGATGTTTCCATCCTGATCCGGGGTGAGAGTGGAACAGGGAAGGAATTGTTTGCACACAGCCTCCACCAGTTAAGCAACCGCAGCCAGATGCCTTTTATCAAATTGAATTGCGCAGCGATACCAGAGCACCTTCTGGAGTCGGAATTGTTCGGTTATGAAGAAGGGGCATTTACGGGAGCGAAGAAGGGCGGGAAGAAAGGGAAGTTTCTACTAGCCGACGGCGGCACCCTTTTCCTGGATGAGATCGGGGATATGTCCCTGCCCATGCAAATTAAGCTTTTGCGTGCATTGCAGGAAGGAGAAGTGGAGCCGGTTGGTGCGATTAAGCCGGTACAGGTGAATGTCCGTGTCATTGCTGCCACCAACCGTCCTTTGGAAAAGATGATGGAGGAGAAGCGGTTCCGTGAAGACCTTTATTATAGAATTCATGTCATCCCGTTTCATATTCCAGCGTTAAGTGAACGAACAGAGGATATTCCGCAGCTTGTGGAGCATTTTATTCAGAAAATCTGCAAGCGTACCGGCAGGAGAGTCACTTCTGTGGCGGATGATGCCTTGGTAGCATTATCACGTTATCGTTGGCCGGGAAATATCCGGGAGCTAGAGAATGTCATCCAGGCAGCCGTTCACTTATCGACAGGCGAAAAGCTGACATTAGAGGCACTCCCAGATTACCTGACAGATTCCTTTTCTATTCCGATTGGGTCCAAGCCGTTAAAGGAAACCATGGAAGATGCAGAAAAGCAGGCATTGACTCAAACGTTGGAAAAATATCAAAATGATAAGATGATGGCTGCCAAGCAGCTTGGTATCAGTAAATCAAGTCTTTATGAAAAGTTGAAAAAATACTCCATTCAATGAAAAAAAGAATTAGGATGAGTAGAAGGATTCCAGGAAACCGGAAAGTATTCCGGGATTCTGGAATCCTTTGTTTAATACCAGTTCGTCTGCTTTTGTCCAGATTTCCGGAAAAAAACTTTGTTCAAAATATTGAAACAATTAACTTTGTAAGTTGGCACGCTTCTTGCATTAGTATTTTCGGAAGACAAAAACAAAGGTATTTGCTTTTTGGATAATGAAAGCGTTTACCTAAGTAGAGGGGGAAAGACAGATGTGGAGTATGATTGGTCTTATCGGCGGTTTGGCATTATTGATTTTTCTAACGATGAGAGGCATGAACCTATTGGTGGTTGGCCCATTATCGGCATTGTTTGTTGCACTATTAAGTGGGATGCCATTATTTCCACAACTTGTAGGTGAAGGAGAGGTCAACTTTGTCAGCAGTTATATGGGCGGTTTCTCATCCTTTGTGACATCCTGGTACCTGATGTTCTTACTTGGTGCCATTTTTGGAAAGGTGATGGAGGACAGCGGAGCGGCGGATTCCGTATCCAAGCTTGTTGTTGATAAACTTGGTATGCGTTTTGCTGTTTTGGCCATTGTCGCAGCATGTGCAATCTTAACCTATGGGGGAGTTAGTTTATTCGTAGTAGCCTTCTCCGTTTATCCGATGGCAATCAGTTTGTTCAAGCAAGCGAACCTGCCGCGCCGATTCATTCCGGCGGCACTTGCTTTTGGTTCTGTAACATTTACCATGACTTCTGCGGGGTCTCCTGAGATTCAAAACTGGATTCCTATTCAGTATCTGGGCACAAGTCCATATGCAGGCTGGGAAGTGAGTGCACTTGTAGCCGTGTTTATGATGATTTTTGGTTACTGGTGGTTAAAGCGCATGATTTCCAAGGCGGTTGGTCGCGGTGAGACGTTTGTTTCTAGAGATAGCGATCCAACAATCGATGGGGAAAGACCACTTCCTAATCCGTTTTTAAGTTTTATCCCGTTGTTTGTTGTTCTTGTTATTTCATTCATTTTCCATGATTCCCTTATGCAATCTGCGTTGATCGTTGCATTGCTCGGAGGAATCATCACTACCTATATACTAGGAAGAAAGTACTTCAAGAATTTCTGGAATGCGATATCTGAAGGAACGATGGGTGCTTTAATTGCCATTGGTAACACGGCGGCAGTAGTCGGGTTCGGTGGAGTTGCCAAAGCGGTTCCGGCATTTGGTACAGTGGTTGAAGCAATGACGAATATCCCAGGCAGTCCACTAATCGGGGCGGCAATCGCAGTAAGTGTCATTGCAGGTATGACGGGATCTGCTTCAGGTGGGCAAGTAATCGCCTTGCCGTTGATTGCCCCTCATTATATCGATATGGGAGTCAATCCTGAAGCGCTGCATCGTACAGTAGCCATTTCATCCGGGGCACTCGATTCCTTGCCACATAACGGTTATGTCGTAACGACTGTCCGTGCCATCTGTGGAGAGACGCATCAGGCGGCATATGGCCCGGTTGCAGCAGTGACAGTCATCGTTCCGTTAATCGGCTTGGCGTTAGCTATTGCATTGTTCTCTATGGGACTTGGAATCTAATATTTACTTCGAAGGGAGTTTGGGGCATTGGTTAAAGATAAAGTTGTTCTCATCACCGGAGCAGCCCAAGGAATAGGATACGAAATAGGAAAACGTTTTGCCGAAGCTGGAGCAAAAGTTGTTTTGACTGATCTGAATGAGGAGAACGTTGTAGAAGCAGGAGAAGGCTTGAACCGTCTGGGGTTCACAGCAATGGGTTTACGTTGTGATGTAACTTCGGAAGAAGAGTTGAAATCTGTGATTGATGCAACGGTCTCTGAGTTTGGACGGTTGGATGTACTGATAAATAATGCAGGATTGCAATATGTATCTATGATTGAAGAATTCCCTACAGAAAAATTCGAGTTACTGACACGAGTCATGCTTGTGGCACCTTTTGTCGCTACAAAGCACGCTTTTCCGGTCATGAAAGCCCAAGGGTTCGGGAGGATATTAAATATGGCTTCCATTAACGGCTTGATCGGATTTGCAGGGAAGGCAGCATATAACAGTGCCAAACACGGAGTCATTGGTTTGACAAAAGTCTCTGCCTTAGAGGGAGCCGCCGATGGAATCACTGTTAATGCATTGTGCCCTGGGTATGTGGATACTCCGCTAGTCCGAGGACAGCTGAAGGATCTGGCAGAGACACGGAAGGTACCGTTGGAAAAAGTATTGGAAGAGGTCATTTACCCACTTGTCCCGCAGCGCAGACTGCTGCAAGTGAAGGAGATTGCCGATTATGCAATGTTTTTAAGCAGCGACGCGGCTGGAGGCGTTACCGGGCAAGCAGTCGTGATAGATGGTGGATATACGGTGCAATAATCTTTTGATGGGTTGAGTCTCAGGTTACCACTTTTTAAGGAAGGTGGAACCTGGGGCTTTTTGTATTTAAACTCTAATATGTAGCTGTCGAAAAATAAAATCAATTTTTTTGATCTATTAGTTGCATAATTTTTCCTCCGCACATATAATAAAACTAATTAATCAATTATATTTGATATAAGAAGGAGGGAAGAATATGAACACACATCCATATACACTTTCAAAATTGAACGAACAAAGAGTAGAGAGCTTGCAACATGACAGCCGATTGGCAATGGAATCTAATGGAAGAAGAATAAACATGATCAGCTATCTGCAAAACTTATATGCCCAAGTTATCAGACACAGCCAGAGTCAACAAAAAGATCCATGCTGTGCACAAAATTAATTTTGTATAATAAATCAAAAAATATTGATTTAACACAAAGGAGGAAAAGATATGTTCTCATTTTTAAAAAAGAAAGAATCCAACTGTTGTGAAGTGGAAATCATAGAAGTGAAGGAAGACCGCGTATGTTGTGAAGAAGTGAAAAAAGAGGATTGCTGCAACGAAAGCCAGAACGAAAAGGTATCATCCTGTTGCTAAAGCTACTGTGACATGGCATGGAATACATTTCCGAAAAACGTTTATAATGGATAGGGAAAATACCCCTTGCAGTTTTTAAGCAAATTCATTACAATACAAACTAACAACTAAAATTTATACGTTGAAAAGGATTAGTAGTGGACGAAACGAGCATAGAGAGTTGACGGGTGGTGGAAGTCAACAAACGATCGTACATGAACTCGCCTTGGAGTAGCAAGTGTGAACCCTTCATGCAGAAGGTAGTAATATTTCGCCGTATCATCCGCGTTAAGGATTCGAGTGATTGTCATGGTGTAGCTGTGACAATAATCTGGGTGGTACCGCGGTAGGTTAAGTATATTCAAACCTCTCGTCCCTTTATTGGGATGAGGGGTTTTTTGTATTTATCGGCTGTTTTTTAAAAATTATTTTTACGTTAAAGTTAAACATTTGAGTGGATTGGAGCATAAGGCGAGTGCCTGAAGCGTAAAGAAACGATCAAACTTCAAATAAACAAACAAATTAATGAAGAATAACAGCCTATCCATTTGAATTATCAGGAGGAAGAAAAGATGTCATTTCACCATCAGTCCATTGAAATAAAGTGGCAAAAGTATTGGGAAGAAAATAAAACATTTAAAACACACGAGGAAAAAGGGAAAGAGAAATTCTACGCACTAGACATGTTCCCTTACCCATCCGGCGCAGGCCTGCACGTAGGTCACCCGGAAGGTTACACAGCAACAGATATCCTTTCACGCATGAAGCGTATGCAAGGACAAAATGTCCTGCATCCAATGGGGTGGGATGCATTCGGTCTACCTGCAGAGCAATATGCTTTGGATACAGGAAACGATCCTGCAGAATTCACAGAGCAAAACATTAACACATTCCGCAGACAAATTAAGTCCCTAGGATTCTCCTATGATTGGGACCGTGAAGTAAACACAACAGATCCTGAGTACTATAAATGGACACAATGGATTTTCTTAAAGCTTTACGAAAAAGGCTTGGCATATGTGGACGAAGTCCCTGTAAACTGGTGCCCTGCACTAGGTACGGTTTTAGCAAATGAAGAAGTAATCGACGGGAAATCAGAGCGTGGGGGCCATCCCGTAGAACGCCGTCCGATGAGACAATGGATCCTTAGAATCACAGAATACGCAGATCGACTATTGGAAGACTTGAACGAGTTGGATTGGCCAGAAAGCTTGAAGGATATGCAGCGTAACTGGATTGGCCGTTCGGAAGGTGCGAATGTACATTTCAGCATCGACGGGACAGATGAGAACTTCACCGTTTTCACGACACGTCCGGACACACTTTTCGGCGCCACTTATGCAGTACTGGCTCCAGAGCATCCGTTAGTGAAAAAAATCACAACTGATGAGCAGCGTGACGCAGTAGAAGCCTATATCGCAAAAGTCCAAAGCAAGAGTGACCTTGAGCGTACTGAACTTTCCAAAGAAAAATCCGGTGAGTTCACGGGAGCATTTGCTGTAAACCCTGCTAACGGCGAGAAATTGCCAATCTGGATTGCCGATTACGTATTAATGAGCTATGGAACTGGTGCCATCATGGCAGTGCCTGCTCATGACGAGCGTGACTGGGAATTCGCAACGAAGTTTGACCTTCCTATCGTAGAAGTGGTTGCAGGTGGCGATGTTTCCAAGGAAGCCTATACAGGTGATGGCGAACACGTTAACTCCGATTTCTTAAATGGCCTTGGTAAAGATGAAGCGATTTCCAACATGATCGAATGGTTAGCTGCTAATGCAAAAGGCGAAAAGAAAGTATCCTACCGCCTTCGTGACTGGTTGTTCAGCCGTCAGCGTTACTGGGGCGAGCCGATTCCAATCATTCATTGGGAAGATGGCACGACTACAGCGGTACCGGAAGATCAGCTTCCACTTGTATTACCAAAAACATCTGAAATCCGTCCATCCGGTACAGGCGAATCCCCGCTTGCTGCCATTGAGGACTGGGTAAATGTCGTAGACCCTGAAACAGGCAAAAGAGGCCGTCGCGAAACTAACACGATGCCACAATGGGGCGGAAGCTGCTGGTACTACTTGCGCTATATTGACCCGAAAAACAGCGAGAAATTAGCTGACCCAGAAAAATTGAAAGAATGGTTGCCAGTCGACATCTACATCGGTGGAGCAGAGCACGCTGTACTTCACTTACTATACGCACGTTTCTGGCACAAATTCCTATACGATATCGGTGTGGTTCCAACAAAAGAGCCATTCCAAAAGCTATTTAACCAAGGAATGATCCTAGGGGAAAATAATGAAAAGATGAGTAAATCCAAAGGGAATGTCGTAAACCCTGATCACATCGTTGAATCCCACGGTGCCGACACCCTTCGTCTATATGAAATGTTCATGGGGCCACTTGAGGCATCCATCGCATGGTCCACCAACGGACTTGACGGCTCCCGTCGCTTCTTGGATCGCGTTTGGAGATTGTTTGTAGAAGAAAACGGCAAGCTAAGCTCCAAGGTTGTGGAAGTGACAGAAGAAGATACTCTTGAGAAAACGTACCATGCTACCGTGAAAAAAGTAACAGAAGACTACGAAGGCCTACGTTTCAACACGGCTATATCTCAAATGATGGTATTCATCAATGAAGCTTACAAAGCAGACACCATTGCCAAAGATTACGTAGAAGGCTTCGTGAAAATGCTTTCCCCAGTATGCCCGCATATAGCGGAGGAACTTTGGGAGAAGCTTGGCAACGAAGGAACCATCACATATGAGGCATGGCCAACATTCGACGAGTCCAAACTAGTAGAGGACGAAATCGAAATCGTTGTTCAAGTGAATGGTAAGCTAAAAGCAAAGCTTTACGTTCCATCTGATGCCACACGTGAAAGAATGGAAGAGATCGCCCTTGCAGATGACACAGTGAAAGAATCCATTGAAGGCAAGACGGTCCGCAAAGTCATCGCCGTTCCAGGAAAACTTGTGAACATTGTAGCGAACTAATCATGGGAAAATGCAAGACTGCCGCCGTCCGGTTTGGCAGTCTTGTTTTCTTTTTGTTAAAATAGAGGTAATTAGCATTACATTACATAGAATCGAGGTTTTCACACATGTCAGAGATCCAAACAATTACGACTGGTGAGTTAAAGAAGAAGCTTGACGCAGGCGAAGAACTTTACCTTGTCGACGTTCGCGAAGACGAAGAAATCGAAATGGGCAAAATCAAACAAGCAGAACACATCCGCATGGGCGATATCCCAGAAAACCTGGACAAGCTCGACAAAGGAAAAGAATACATTGTTATCTGCCGCTCCGGACGCCGAAGCGAAAACGTCTGCCACTACCTGCAAGACCAAGGCTACAAAGTCCGCAACATGGTCGGCGGCATGCTAGAGTGGGAAGGCGACGTAGAATAATATAAGTGAGACCACTGACCGGTGGGCGAGTAATGGGCCGCTGGTTGGTGGTTTTTTGGTTTTTCTGAAAATAGGTAACTGGTGTTTAGGTTTTATTAGAAGGAGGTTGGTAATTAAGAGGATGGGAATTGGTTGATATTTTGGCCGGATTCCGAAATATCACAATAACTGGTGAAAAAGTCACAATAACGTCTGGAAAAGTCGCAATCACCTTCAAAAAAGTCATAATAACCCTCCGAAAAGTCACAATCCTTTCTTGAGAGTAACTCGCTATACCTCATAATCAAATTCTCACCGAGATTTCCGCTTAGAAAAAGGAGGAAATTTGTAGAACGATGTCTAATAGTATAAACATACCATAGTAGAGGTGATACTTTGATAAAAAAACACAGAAAAATACCCTTAAGAGTTCAGATTCTGAGGGCGATGAAGAGAAGGGTACGTCCAAATCACGAAAAGTATGAAGAAATATTGAGTGAATTAGGAATAAAGGAAGCAGGTATTTATGGTGAACAGGCTCTAGACTATTATCTTAAACTTCTCCCAGAAACTGACACCCCGTATTATATCTTCTATGATTTACGGCTTCCATATAGAGATAGTCACTTCCAAATAGATACCCTCATTTTATTTTCAAACTTCTATTTACTCCTCGAGGTGAAGTACTTACGTGGACTCATTCACTTCGATCCAAAAAATCATCAACTCATACAAGAAGTGGAGAGTAAGCCACTTAAAGCGTTACAAGATCCCATACTTCAAGTTAGCAACCAATGTTATAAACTAGAGGCATGGGTAAAACTTAAAAATCTACCTATTGCACCCTTTGAAAAGTTGGTTGTGTTGACCAATCCTAAAGTTATTGTAAAAGTCCTCTCTTCCCCAAGTATCGTAGAAAAACATGTAATTAAAAGTCCTGCCCTATCAGGAAAAGTAGCCCCTCTTATAAGAAAGCACTCTAACAGCCATTATGATAAAAAAACTCTCAATAAAATCTCAAAATTACAATTAAAGATCATACACCACTTCAAAGCTCCCCAACAGGTAAATATAAGGTATTCCCACGTGACATACTTACTGGAGTATTATGTCCAGATTGCAAGCCTAATGTAGTGATGCAAAGAATCCATGGGAAATGGAAGTGTCCTGATTGTTTACTCCTTTCAGCTGACGCCCATATTCAAGCCCTCATAGATTATGCATTGTTAATCAATACGGAAATAACGATGTCAGAATTAAAGAGGTTTTTACGTATTGATAATAATCATATTATCAGGGTCCTTATAAGGAATATGAAATTAAAAGGGATAGGAAACACCAAATCCCGCACCTACAATCTCAACCCACTCCTAACCAAAAATTGAAACCATTCCCAAACTCATCCGTATATTAATATACAAAACTAACAGCCAGAAGGGAGACCACCTTAAACATGGACTACATTGACCAAAACATATTCCCACTTTTCCTTGTATTTCTTGGTGTGATGCTCATAGTAGCAGCAATTACGAGTTTTCTACAAAAAGGAGTTTCAACTATTTCCACTAATAACAGGATTTGTTACGCTTGGCCTAATTTGGTTCACGACCTCTCAAGAAAACTGGGATGTTAATTCGCTCTATTTTACACTGGGTCCCTTATTGGTCCCGCTTGCAATGATGTTTATGCAAAGAAAAAAAGACGAGATACATATAGAAAAGTATGTACCACAAGAAGTCATGGGCATTTTAGAGAGAAATCTTAAGGACAAAGGGTATTCTTATAAAAATGATGTTATAGAAAATGAAGAGTATATTAGTAGCAATTATATTACTATGTATTATTTTGATGAACCTCATCAAACCATCAAAATAAAGTGGAAAGACCTTGAAATAAGTGGGTTAGAAGTAGAGTTCCAGAATTTCCCGGATAAGGATTTTATCAAGGAAGTGGTGGGGGACCTTCGGGACGAAAGACCACCTATCAACTTTTTAAAATTCAACAAGATCTCATTGAGTATTGCAGCAATAACCATGTACATAGGAACCATGCAGTTGCTTGGTTTTTAAAAAAAGGAGCCCCGCCCATTCAAAAAGCGAAGCTCCTTCTATTTTTCTATCTATTTTTTCTCTAATTCCACAAAACCCAAGTATAAAACCCAACTTTTTCACCTATATATAGTAATAGAAAACAAGTTCTATTATTCATGCAAGGAGGGGTCCGGGTTGGTGCAGATCAGGGTGTTTGATGAGGAGCATGAGCGGGATCTCGAGGATGCAGTAAATGATTTTCTTAAAGGATTGTCAGACAGGGATGTGATTGACATCAAGTACCAAGTCGGGTGTATTAACGACGAGGAAGAACAGATTTATTGCTTCTCGGCAATGGTAATATTTAGAACCTGAAAACTTCCTAAAAAGACGTTTATCAGGTTCTTTTATGTGGGTATAGATAAATATCTGAAATAACTCATAAATAATTGAAACATTTTCGTAACACCATACGTCTAATTAGTAACAGGTCATATAAACAGAAACTAAAAAGAGAAAGGATGTATTCATTATGAACCACCACACACAAAACGAGGTACTTCAAGAGGAAAGTAAATCATTTATCAATGAGTTTGGCATGTATGGAGTAGGACTAGCATTTGTAATGTCTTTTGTATTATTAGTAACGACGTAGGCTTGCCGCCTTCTTCCCGGCGTTCAGGCCTGCAAGTCTTCCTGTCACCAAGGCCGAGGTGATATTATAACCACCAGTATATCCATGGATATCAAGTACTTCTCCACAAAAGTATAATCCGTCTTTCAATTTGGAGGACATCTCTTTCGGGTGAACTTCTTTCACCGAAACGCCGCCTCCGGTTACAAATGCCTTTTCAATGGAAAGGGTGCCGGATACTTCAAATCGGAACTGCTTGCACATTTTTGCGAGTTCCCTTATTTTTTCATGTGCTAAGGTCGCTCCGATCTCCTGCTCGTCAATTCCGCAAACTTCCAATAAAAATAATAAATAACGCTCAGGTACAAGCCCTTTAAGGACATTCTTAATGGCTTTTTTTGGTTCTTCCTTCAAGGCTTTATTAAGCTGTTGAAACACTACTTCTTCATTCAAGGAAGGCATGACATCCAAATTCATCGTGACTTTATCCACGCCAAATTTCTTCATCGTTTTCACAACATACTGGCTGCAACGCAATACGGCAGGGCCAGATACACCAAAGTGGGTGAAAATCATATCCATTTGATGTGTTTTTACCACTTTTCCTTTGGGATTTAAAACGCTCAAAGCTACATCGCGCAGGGACAATCCTTGCAATCTTTTTTCACGGATGAATTTTTCTTGTGAGTTCAAGGGGACCTCTGTCGGGAATAAATCAGTAATCGTATGCCCGGCTTTGCGTGCCCACGGATATCCATCACCAGTGGAACCGGTGTGCGGCACGGATTTTCCACCAACTGCAATTACCACACAGCTGCACTCCAAGAATTCTCCTGTTTTAAGCAAAACGCCACGGGTACGGTCCTCATTATATTCCACCGTTTCCACAGACGTATTGGTTCGAATGTCCACCCGCAACTCCTTCATTCTGTTCAACATCGCGTCAACCACACTCTGAGCTTTGTCTGAAACAGGAAACATCCTGCCGTGATCTTCTTCCTTCAATTGTATCCCAAGTTTCTCAAAAAACTTGATGATGTCTTCATTATTGAACTCAGAAAATGCGCTATATAGGAATCTCCCGTTACCCGGGATATGTTTGATGATTTCGTCTACAGGTAGCCTGTTCGTCACATTACAGCGTCCGCCTCCTGAAATGGCAAGCTTCCGCCCAAGTTTATTTCCTTTATCTATCAGTAATACTTTTGCTTTTTGTTCTGCTGCAGCGATGGAGGCCATAAGACCTGAAGGACCGCCGCCTATGATAATCACATCGTATTTCATTTTTTCACCAACCAACTTTATTTTGCTTACATGTTGCCTATTATACCCTCTATTCTCTTGTTGGACAAAAAGAGCAACATTCCGTATGATTTCTAGTAGATTACAAATTAAAGAAAAGGGGTATCCCATGACATACTCACCAAATATTTCTGAAGCACATATTCCATATGATGGAGGCTGGACAGAGGAAAATGGAACCCCGGTCCTGCTTCTTTCCGTTCCGACAATGCCTATAGAAATGGCCACCAAAATACATAAATTTTCTTATACATGGCTCTATGACAAAGAGATGGATGCTTATGTTCTTTGTATCCGCCTAAACCAACAAGAAGAATTCGGTCTTATCTTTAGCCAGAAAGAAGCTGGAGTACTCTTACTGGACGCAGATGCCTATAGCGAATTCTCCTTGGTCGTAACAAAAGAGCATCTAGAAAACTTGAAAGATGATACGCCATATCTATCTTTTCCAAAGATTTCACTAACTAGAAGTTTACTGGCGGGATGGTAATATAGTGTTTCCATAATAAGAAGTGTGATAAAATACAAAGGTTAGACAAAAAGTTACAAGTAGTAGGTAGGGATTTTATGTCAACATCTAATATATTGAGAGGTACCTTGATCTTGACAGTTGGTACGATGCTGTCACGGGTACTTGGCCTAGTCTATATTTTTCCGTTTCATGCCATGGTTGGTAATGATGGAGGAGCTCTTTATTCGTATGCTTATGTGTTATATTCTGTTTTCTTAAGTATCGCTACACTTGGTGTCCCACTCGCGGTCTCCAAGTTTGTCGCAAAGTATAATGCTTTGGGAGAGTATAGTGTTGGCAGGAAACTTTTCCGATCGGGTATTATGGTCATGAGTATTACGGGAGTTGTTTCGTTTTTAACGTTGTTTCTGTTGGCACCATATCTTTCTCCTCTCATCATAGAAGAAGGTAAACATACCTATGAGGATATTACCTTTGTCGTCAGGATGGTAAGTGTGGCTTTGCTGGTGGTTCCTATCATGAGTTTGATTCGTGGCTTTTTTCAAGGCTATGAATCCATGGGTCCAACAGCCATATCCCAAGTTGTGGAGCAGCTAGTAAGAATTGTGTTCCTATTGGGAAGTCTATATTTCATACTGGAAGTTTTAAATGGGGATATGACCGTTGCCATTGGATTTGCAACATTTGCGGCCTTTATAGGAGCTATTGGAGGTCTCGTTATACTAGTGTGGTACTGGTTTAGACGTAAAAAGAACTTGGACTCCATGCTTGAAAAAGACCCTGAAACAGTAGATCTTTCTTATAAAGATATGTATAAGGAACTAATTTCTTATGCGATGCCATTTGTTTTTGTTGGGCTTGCCATGCCTCTCTATCAATTGATAGATACATTTTCTTTTAATGATGCAATGGTGTTAGCAGGATTCACGGCAATCTATGCTGATACCGCATTTGGAATCATCAACAATTACGGTCAGAAATTAATTATGATTCCTATTACGTTGGCGACAGCTTTTGCACTGAGTCTGCTTCCTGCTATAACAAAGTCATTTATCAATGGTCAGCATCAAAGTCTGCAAAAGCAACTTAGTGTGACATTGCAGATTTTACTCTTTTTGACTGTCCCGGCTTGTATTGGGTTATCCCTCCTAGGAGGACCAGCATATGCGGCATTCTTTTCCTATGACGAAATAGGTGGACAGCTATTGACTTGGTATGCACCGACCGCCATACCATTGGCAATTTTCACAGTCACTGCCTCCGTATTGCAAGGCATCAACAGACAGAAATATACGGTTGTAGGACTTGCGATCGGCTTGTTATTGAAATTGGTCCTCAATTATCCACTTATCCTATTAATGGGTGCGGAAGGATCCATTGTGGCAACGGCAATAGGTTATACAGCCAGTGTTGCGATAAATCTATGGGCGATTAAGAAGTTTACTGATTTTGATTATTCCATGGTACTGAGACGCGGTTTTCTGATGATCCTTTTCAACATCGTGATGATTGGAGCGGTGCTTGTTGCCCTGTATTTCTTGGCAGGCTTCGTCCCATACAGCGAAGGCCGTCTACAAGCCATCATCGTTGTGGCTGTCAGCGGTATTGTCGGAGCAGGCATCTACTTCTTCCTCAGCTACAGAAGTAACTTATTGATGTACCTGTTCGGTAATCGTTTTTCGTTTTTAAATAGAAAAGAAAGAGGATAGAGGTCTCGAGTCAAAGGGGCCTCTTTCCCTATGGAAGGAGCGGTACGAAATATGAGATTGGATAAAATGCTTGCCAACAGCGGTTTTGGAACGCGAAAAGAAGTGAAGAAGCTTCTAAAAACCGGTGTGGTAAAAGTGGATGGAAATGTGGTGAAGGATGCCAAGGTGCATGTGGATCCAGAAGTGCAGGAGGTAACAGTCCATGATGATATTGTGGAATACCGTGAGTTCATTTACCTGATGATGCACAAGCCGCCTGGACTGTTATCTGCAACTGAAGATCACCGTCAGGAAACGGTGGTGGATATCCTGCAAGAAGAAGATAAAATCTTTGAACCATTTCCTGTTGGACGCTTAGACAAGGATACAGAAGGGCTTTTGCTCCTGACCAATGATGGTCAACTAGCCCACCAGCTCCTTTCACCTAAAAAACACGTGCCTAAAACCTATTATGCAAAAATTGATGGGGAGGTAACGGAGGAGGATATCCAAGCTTTTCGTAAAGGTGTAACGCTGGATGACGGATATGAGACGTTACCGGCGGAATTAAAAATTCTTGAAGCTGGCCCAGAATCACAAATCGAGATTACCATCGTCGAAGGCAAGTTCCATCAGGTGAAAAGGATGTTCCAAGCGGTTGGTAAGACGGTGACTTATTTGAAGCGTTTGAGCATGGGAGAATTGAAACTTGACGAAGACCTGGAGCTTGGAGAGTATCGTGAATTGACGGATGAAGAACTTGAACTGTTACAAAAAAGATGAATAATGAAGAGCCCCATTCCGGATTGAAGAGGAATGGGGCTTTATTGTGCAATTTTTTGTATATGTAGTCCTATGAAGTCAACCTAACTTTTTTCTGCGTAGTAGTCCACTTACCTTTCGTTGGACTTTGAACCAGGTCATTAAATGCCAGCACATTTAAATCACGTTGGACGGTTCGGGGTGTAATCCCAAATTCATCGACCAACTGCTGTGTGGAAACAGTTCCCTTTTCATGAATAAACATGTAGACGGCTTTAATACGGGTTAGCATACGGTTAGTTGAAGGCTTCAAAAAACCACTCCTTATCCGGTATTTAACATGGTACTACTCGCTAAATTCTTGATGATAGGTGTTAGGTATTAAGTTAGTTTATATTGTACACGATTATGTGGAAAAAATTCTAGAATAATGATGCAGTTTACACAATATTAACATTTAGTCTATGAAGTGTTAAGTGAAAACCAAAGTATATAAGTCAATATACATTATTTTACGCTACTCGACAATATTCTGCTAGTAATTTTTAGAAAAATATGAAACTTTTGGCCTAATGCACCGTATTATTAGATGTTAGGAGGGATAGTTATGGAATTATTAACTTTAAAATTAAGGAAAGCAGGATATGATGATGACATGTCTATAGTCCAGGATATTAATTTTTCCGTTTCTAGAGGAGAAATGGTCGGACTGATTGGTCCTAATGGAGCCGGTAAAAGTACGACAATCAAGACGCTCCTTGGATTGAATCCATTTTATGAAGGGGACATATCACTTCCTTCCGATAAATCGTATGCCTATATCCCTGAAAAGCCTGTATTCTATTATGATATGACTTTATGGGAACATATAGATTTGATGGCATCTCTGCTGGAGATAGATGAAAAGGTTTGGAAAGAGCGAGTGGAGGAGTTGTTGAAGTTATTTGATTTGGAAAAAGTCATACATGAGTCTCCGGCCACCTTTTCAAAAGGGATGCAGCAAAAAGCCATGTTGATCTTTGCCATCATGTCTAAGCCTTCCTTGTACATTGTGGATGAACCGTTTATTGGGCTTGATCCCATTGCTACGAAAAAACTTCTCGAGCTTTTCCATCAAGAACAGGCAAGGGGCGCCGGTATCTTATTGTGTACGCATGTGCTTGACACTGCAGAAAAAATTTGTGACAGGTTTATTCTTTTGGCTGAAGGACGCAAAAAAGCAGAAGGGACACTACATGATATACAAACAGATTGCCAACTTCCCGGTGCTTCATTGCTTGATTGTTTCTACACTTTATCGGCAAGGGAGCAAGCGGGATGAAGGTATTCCATTTATACAAGGAACGTCTAAAGCAAGAGCGGAAATATCAATGGAAGAATACGAAAGCCGTTATAGATTGGACGATCCTAGTCTATATTGTCCTTACATTATTATTCGTTGCTGCCATGATTTATGATATGTTTCCAAGTTTAATCACACTGTTAAAAGGATTGCCCTATGGATTGAGTCTGTTTGTCATCTACTATCTTGCTTGGACGGGTACCATCCGGATATTCTATCAGCAGGCGGATTCGTATTTTTTTGTACATAGAAAAGATTTATTGAAAGGCTTGAAGAAATGGGGGATTTTAGCGAGTACTGGTCTGAATTCCATCAAGGCGGTACTAATTGCTACCCTCTCCTACCTACTGATGGAGGCTGTCAGTCCTTCCATGTTGCCGCTAGTGGAATGGGTGTTGTATTATTCTGTTCTATTTATTTTTATAACCATTTTGGGGAAATTGTTAGACTTTCACTGGTCTGGATGGAAACGTAAAGGGGTATATTTCATTCTCTTTATTCTTATTGGTTTTTTGACTTATATTACGGTTGATAAAAGTCTGTGGTACTTAGCGATTGCTACTCTGTTGATTGGTACTGTCCTTTTGCATGTAATTTATTGGAGGGTGGAAAGCTTCTCCCTAGACATGGCCCATAATGAGAAAATCCGCCAAAAATATGTCGGCATGATTTTTTATGCATCGGAATACGTGCATGTTCCCCGTGCTTCAGAGAGAACTAAGCCCTTATTTTTCGGGCAATCACAAAGGATTTTCGAAGACAGGAGACCACACAGCGCCCTGACCGAATTGTTCTTTAAATATTTGTTGCGAAATTCCCGGCATATTTTCTCGTACTTGCAAATAATCGGAATCACGATTGCTGTCATGGGATACCTCCCGCTGTGGATGACTATTGGCTTGTTTATGGCGTTTTTCTTTTTTCTGAAAGAATGGTTAAATATAGTATATGATGAATTGGTGGGACATCCCTTTTTGAATATGCATAAGGGGAAGAAGCTGATTCAAGGGCACTATCAGGAGCTTGTAACAAGGTGGCTGTACTATCCGGCCGTTGGATTGGTTGGATTGGTGCTCATCATCAATACGCTTTTTCATTTTTTAATGAGGTGATGATTAAATGGAAAAAATTAATTGGTTAGCAGAAGTAGAGAAAAGAAAAGATTCTTTGATTAAAGATACGCAGGAAATCTTACAGATCAATAGTGTCTTAAATGAGGAGGAGGCAAGCTCTGCGGCACCTTTTGGAAAAGGAATAGAAGAGGCACTTCAATATTTATTACATAAAGGGGAAGCGGACGGTTTCCTCACAAAAAATGTCGATCATTATGCAGGACATATTGAACATGGCAAGGGGGAAGAGCTTTTGGGGATCCTTTGTCATATTGATGTCGTTCCTGAAGGGGATGGCTGGACCGATGAACCATTCAGTGCCACCATCCGGGATGGGAAAATCTTTGCACGCGGAGCGATAGATGATAAAGGTCCTACAATGGCGGCTTATTATGCACTTAAAATAGTGAAAGAGCTAGAGCTGCCTTTATCTAAACGTGTGCGCATCATCATTGGTACAGATGAGGAGAGCAACTGGCAGTGTGTAGAGCACTATTTCAAACATGAAGAAATGCCGACGATGGGATTTGCACCTGATGCGGATTTCCCGATCATTTATGCGGAAAAAGGGTTAGGCGATATCCAGCTCCGGTTAAATTTCAAAGGGGAGGTGGCATCTGAGAAAAACACTTTGTTAATGTTTGAATCCGGTCGTCGACTGAACATGGTGCCAGATCACGCAAAAGCCTCACTTGAAGTGATGGAAGAAATGGACGCAATCACTCACGCTTTTAATGAATACATTTCAGAAAAAGGAATTGAGGGTGGCTATACGAAGGAAGGAAATGCTTTGTTCCTTAACATCAAAGGCGTTTCAGCCCATGCGATGGAGCCGGACAATGGTACGAATGCAGGATACCACTTGGCGACCTTCCTCCACTCTGTAGGGCTGGATGCAAAAGGAGCATCCTATGTAGGCTTTATCAGTGAAAAGCTTGCATTTGATTCACGTGGAAAGAAGCTTAACATCAATTTTACCGACGAAATTACCGACGACCTTACCATCAATACAGGTCTTTTCCGTTATGACCGTGGAACTTCTGTCGGCAACCTAGGTGTAAACATTCGCTTTCCAGTAACTTGCGATACAAAGGAATCAGAAGCGCAGTTGAGAAAAGAAGCAGAGGCGTATGGCTTTGAAGTAAACAAATTCAATGTTGCTCCTGCCCACCATGTACCACAGGATCACGAACTGATTCAGAAGTTGCAAAAGGTTTATGAAGAACAAACTGGGGAGAAGGCCGAGTTATTGTCCATCGGTGGTGGAACATATGCGAGATCTCTTGAAGCAGGAGTGGCTTTTGGTCCGCTATTCCCTGGCAGAGAGGATGTAGCGCATCAAAAAGATGAGCATATTTTCATTGAAGATCTCATCAAGGCTACTGCCATCTATGCACAAGCTATCTATGAATTAGCGAAATAACATATTTATCCTAAATATAATTGTGGTAGAATGTAAAGGTTACTTCCCCAAGGGGCGGTAGCCTTTTACTTTTTCCTTACTTAACGAGAAGAAAGAAGGATTTATCATGAGTACTGCCTCCGTGAAAGACAAAACAACTCGCTATTTTTACAGTTTTTACTTTTTAACTTTTTTCAGCTTCGGTGCACTATTCCCGTTGCTGACAGTATATTTGAAAGAAGATGTGGGATTGAGTGGATCACAGATCGGGATGATCATGTCCATCAGCCCAGTCGTCATGATTTTCGTCCAGCCGCTTTGGGGGATTTTTAGCGATTATACCCAAAAGCCGAAACAGATACTGATATGGACCTTGTTCCTTACTGCCATGACCGGAATTGCCTTTTCATTTATGGGAAGCTATGCTGCCCTATTGACTGTCGCTTTCTTACTGGCTGTCACACAAAGTGCCCTTGTACCTATATCGGATAGCATCACGCTGAATTATGTTCAAAGGGTGAAAGGAAATTACGGTTCCATCAGACTTTGGGGTGCAATCGGTTTTGCCGTGGCAGTTCTGGTTGCAGGATGGCTTTCTGATTTCTTTTCTTTGAAAGTGATATTTTATACATTTGCAGTAGCGCTGATGATTGGAGCGGTTGTAACGATCTTTTTACCGAAAGAAAGTCAAACCATCAGTGTCAATGTCCGGGATGGAATAGGAACATTGATGAAAATGCCTAAATTTGTGATGTTCCTGGTAACGACTTTCCTGATCTTCGGACCGGTTTTTGCAAATAATTTTTATTTTGGATTATTCATAACCGATATCGGGGGAACGGTGACGGGCGTCGGGATTGCTTTTTTGCTCGCTGCAGGTAGTGAGGCGCCTTTTATGCGGGTGGCAGGCAAGTGGATTGCCCGATTTGGACTTCATACTATCATGATCAGTGCTGCTTCGATTGCGATGATACGTTGGGTGCTTTATTTCTTTGAACCGCCACTGTATGTGGTGTATGCGACCACGATTGCCCAAGGTTTTTCTGTCGGGCTTTTCATTCCTGCAGCGTTACAGTTTGTGCGGGATATAGCCCCAACCTCTGCCCGTGCTACGGCGGTTTCCCTATATACTGCCGTCGGTAATGGGTTAGGCAGTTGGTTCTGTACGTTCTTTGGGGGGTTCATTGCAGAGTATTACTCCGTTGCACATGTATATTTGTTCTTCGGCCTTTTAACAATGTGTGGATTGGTGTTCATCATGATGATCAACCAAGCCGATAAAAAAGAACTCGTAAAGGCATCGTAATCTTAAAAAAATGAGCGGATTGGAGCGAAACGCATTCGACTCCGGCGGGAGGTAGCGGCAGACTTGAGACCCCCGAGGTTGTGAAGAGGCTTAAGCAATGCCCCGCGGAAAGCGAGTGCCTGCAACGAAAAGGAACGGGCAAGCTTTATAGTCGATAAACCTTTGTGAAAAAAAGCCCCTAAGCTGCACCATGCAACGAAGGGGCTTTCATTTATTCATTTTCAAATTCAAAAAGGTCAGTGGACAAATATCTTTCCCCTGTATCACAGGCGATACACACCACAACATCATCAGGTGTCAATCTTTTTGCCACTTCTATTGCGGAGAAGCAGGCAGCACCGGAAGATGGTCCTACCAAGATACCTTCATGTCGTGCAAGTTTACGTGTAATTTCATATGCATCCTCATCTTTGATCTTGAAGATTTCATCATATACTTCTTGGTTTAAGATATCAGGGATGAAACCAGGGCTTGTTCCCACAAGCTTGTGCTTGCCGGGTTTTCCGCCGGACAATACAGGTGATCCTGCAGGTTCCACCAAGTGTACGGTCAATCCTTCATAATGCTTCTTTAGCTCTTCTCCTGTTCCGGTAATCGTTCCACCAGTGCCGGCTGTAGCCACAAATGCCGTCAATGGCTTGCCGATTTGTTGCATCCCATCAATGATTTCCAATGCGGTGGACTTTCGATGTGCATCGGAATTAGCATGGTTTTCAAATTGCATCGGCATGAAGCTGTTCGGGATTTCTTTCACCAGTTCCTGTGCCTTTTTTATCGCACCTGGCATTTTTTCATCGCCTGGTGTCAATACTACCTCTGCACCATATGCTTTCAGCAAGTTTATGCGCTCCTTGGACATGGTATCAGGCATGATGAGTATCGCTTTATATCCCCTTGCAGCGGCATTCATCGCAAGGCCGATTCCAGTATTGCCACTGGTTGGTTCAATGATCGTCGCACCGGGTTTGATAAGTCCATCTTTTTCAGCTTGTATTATCATATTGAAAGCGGCTCTATCCTTAACACTTCCGCTGGGGTTTTGAAATTCCAATTTCAAAAAAACCGTTGCAGCGCTTTCTGGGACGATGCGGTTCAATTTAACCAGAGGAGTTTCTCCAATTAAATCAGCCATATTAGTAACAACCTTCACCATATTCACAACCTTTCATTCACATGCATCTAATAATTCGTATTGTAACATAAAATAGAAAAACGGACTAAACGGATGAATGTTAGGGGTATTGACTAATCATATGGTCCGTTTGATGCTAAGATACTATACAAAGCAATGCAATATATTGCTAAAATAAGAAAGGTGAGACGATGACTACACAAACCCATTATTTTATCGCAGTCCCTCTTCCAAAAGAATGGAAGGAAGAGTTACATTTATATATGAAAGAGTTGAAAGGCAAGTATCCATTTACCAGATGGGTACATCCCGAGGATTTGCATCTAACACTCGCGTTTCTTGGGAATATGGAGGAATCTCAAAAAGAAAAACTGGTTTCATTGACTTTGGATGTAGCAGCGCAACATCGATCCTTTTCCCTCACCTTAAGTGAGTTGGGCACGTTCGGTAATCCTCAGTCTCCAAGAATATTTTGGCTTGGGGTTGAAAATTCCCCATCTTTAAATTCCCTACGTAAAGATATATATGCTGCATGTGAAAAGGTGGGATTCCAGCTTGATTCACGGCCATTTCATCCACATATCACACTAGCTAGAAAATGGAAGGGTCCAGGGTCGATAGACCAAGAAAGTCTCTTGACCAATAGCGAAAAGGGAGGTTCTTATGAAGTGAAAGAAATAGTCCTTTATGAAACACATCTCAACAGAATGCCAAAATATGAAGAGAAGGAAATTTTTCCATTAGTATAGGAGTAGATTTGGATAATGAGGGGAATGAAACTAGTAGTTCAGATATGTATTCTCTATGTTTTTTATCGGGTAGGTGCATATATTCAAGATGTTTTTACCATCCCGGTACCTGGGAGTATCATTGGGATGTTGTTGCTTTTGCTGTTCCTTATGACGGGTATCCTAAAGGATAAATACCTTCAAGGAGGAGCACATGCATTGATTCTTTACCTGCCTTTGTTTTTTGTGCCTGCCACAGTCGGAGTCATGGACCATTTTGGATTTTTATCGAGCAATAACGGTCTGATCATGCTGCTTGCGCTCTTAATAGGGACGCTTCTGGTGCTTTTGAGCTCCGGTTTGGTTGCTCAAAAAACTGCAGCAGCGGTCGATATTAAAACAAAGGGTTCAAGGAGAGATGGGATATGAATACTTGGTACGGCATTATGTTCATTCTCATTACTATTTTAATGTTCCTAGGAATGAGGAGTATCTATCTTCGGTTTCGTAATCCAATGCTCAATCCGGTCGCCACTACCACCCTTCTACTCATCCTCGGATTGATGGCTTTAAATGTGAGCTATGATACATATATGCTGGGGGGCTGGTGGATCCAGGAATTGCTTGGTCCGGCTGTTGTTGCCCTCGCATACCCGCTATACCATCAGCGGAAGAAAATATTTCGTTATCGATTTCCTTTGTTTGCAGGCTTATTGTCAGGAGTCTTTATTGGAATCGTTACAGGTATGGTTTACGTGAAAGTGGCAGCCCTCAGCCCTATTTATTCCGCCACCTTCTTGCCGAAATCTGTTACTTCCCCAATAGCCATGGATATTGCGGCCATTACAGGAGGCATTCCAAGTCTGGCTGCGGCTTTAGTTATACTGAGCGGGATAATGGGGGCCGTTGTTGGCCCGGTGCTGATGAAGTACATGGGAATATCTCATTATCTTGGTGTAGGGGTTGCGCTTGGCTGTGCTGCACACGGAATCGGTACTGCCAAGGCGACGGAATATGGAGAGGAAGAAGCCGCATTCAGCTCTATCAGCATGACCCTGTCCGCCCTGTTATACGCGCTGGTATTGCCCATTAGTATTGGATATTTCTTATAGAAAGCTCTTTTCTCAAAGATTGTTGCTGTTCACTAGTAAAAAGTCGGCACTTGGACTTTTTACAAGAAAAGTCGGCACTTGGACTTTTCATAGCATAGAATCTCAATAAAAAGCATGGAAGCTTTTTTGTATAGTTAGGAAAAGAGCACGACAGCAAAGAATTTAAAGGATAGTATATAAATTCGAAAAGCAACAATGTATGCGAAAACAGCCTATAGAAAAGAGTGACCGCCTGTGGCGCAGTTAATTAAATTACAAGATTATATTACAAGATACGAAGTAGATATATATCGTTATCCGAATCAATATATACGGTTGAAAAAACAGCAATGGAATACTTTTGAAGCGATGCTCAAAAATCCTGTGGATGTGATTATCCCGGAGGTGGAGCAGGTAGAGGAAGAAAAGGCAGAAAAAGAAAGCATGCTGTCCTCCTTAATCAAGTCATTTAAAAAGAAGGACGATGATGTAGAAGAGTTATATGTTGGGAAAGTGAGTCCAGTTGTTGCTGAAATGGAGGAGGAATGGAAGCTTCCTGAAATTAGAGGAAAGAAGACACCTGAAGAAAGAAAACAGCAGTTTCTTGACTCCATCCTCCCCCTCCAGTTAAAGTGGGCGAGTTCAACTATCAGGGAGATGTCCCACCTCCAAAAGAATTATAGGCGGGAGACCCTATTAAAATACTTCCTGCAACGCTTTCCTGACACATTTTTTGTCATGTACAAACCGATATTCCTTGTTAAGCAGGCCCCTGTTGAACTGGAAATCATTATCATTACCCCGAACGAAATTTTTGCCCTTTTTTATATGGATGAACAAGATGAGAGTGTAATATTGGGTAATAATGACCGCTTCTGGTCCATCCGTGAAAAAGAAAATGAGAGAAAAATAGTGAATCCTACCATCAGTTTGAACAGGATGGGTGCCATCATAAAGAATATCCTTCCACAATACGAAATAAGTCTGCCTGTGACAAAGCTGTTGTTGCACCCAAAAGGGTATATCGACATTTCTGATGGCCCTACTGATGTCCAGGTAATCGACAAACGTACATATGATAAGTGGTTTGAGAAAATGAGGGAAAACAGGCTTCCGCTAAAACACAGTCAGCTTAAAGCAGCTGGAGCCCTGCTGTCCCATTGCCAATCAACTTATATAGACCGGCCGGAATGGCAATAATGGAAGTTTGTAAGAATATCTGTCAAGCTAAGCCCCGGAACGGAATACGCTATAGAATGGGCATGGTTGTATAGGAGCCTACTTTTTAGACAGGGAGGGAAACGCATGATTTTCATCAAGAGAGAATTTGAAGCCTACTTAGATGAAATGGATAAAATAACCATCCTCTTACCAATGGGAAGTTATCATGGAGAATCAGCTACCTTCACCCTCCTTTTTGAAGAAAACACCTACCCTTTGGAAATTGTGGACAAAAAGACGCTACCCAATACGGTTAAATACATTTGTAAAGCGAATACAATCATCAACATAGGAACCAAGTATAAGGTAGCGGATGAACATGGAAGAAAAACCGATCTGCAAATCGGTGCCGTTATCCGTACGAAGGCATTTGATGATGCATTTTATTATGAAGGAAATGACCTCGGTGCTACCTATCAGAAAGGGGCATCCACCTTCACGCTTTGGGCACCGACTGCTTCTGCTGTCAAAATAAAGCTAAAAGCCCCTAAAAGCAAAGAGGATATCCATTATAGCCTGATCCGAGAAGATAAGGGGATATGGCGGATTACCGTCCAAGGTGATTTGGAAGGCTTTTTATATACGTATCTTGTCTGTGTGAACCTTGTCTGGAGAGAAGCGGTCGATCCCTATGCCATCGCATCTAGCTTAAATAGTGAAGCTGCGGTCATTATTGACAAAGAACGGATGAATATCCCGAAAGTTCCGTTGCCTCCATTCATGGATGCAACAGATGCCATCATCTACGAGCTGCATATACGTGATTTTTCTTCTCATCCTAAAAGCGGAATGATACAAAAAGGTAAGTATGCAGCTTTTTCTGAAGATCCATCTCCAAGTCCAGAAACAGGCGAAACAGGTCTGACTTATATAGAAAAGCTCGGCGTCACCCACATTGAGCTCTTACCCTTCAATGACTACGGAGGGGTAGACGAGGCAGAGCCTGATAAAGCATATAACTGGGGCTATAATCCGCTTCTGTTCAATGTGCCTGAAGGAAGCTATTCCCTTGATGCCAACGATCCTTACTCAAGGGTCGTGGAGCTGAAAGAATTGATTAACACCCTTCACAGAAAAGAGTTAAGGGTAATTATGGATGTAGTGTATAACCATGTATATATCAGGGAGGATTCCTCTTTTGAAAAGATAGTCCCAGGCTATTACTTCCGCCATGACGAACATGGCATGCCTTCCAATGGGACCGGTGTTGGAAATGACATAGCATCTGAAAGGAAAATGGTTCGTAAATTTATCTTGGATTCCATCAAATATTGGATGGAGGAGTATGATGTAGATGGCTTCAGGTTTGACCTGATGGGAATAATGGATGTTCAGACAATGAACGCTGTAAAGGAAACAGTATCCATCATTAAGCCCGGTGCCATCCTCCTCGGGGAAGGATGGGAGCTGAATACCCCTCTTGGTGCAGAGCAGAAGGCGATGATCATCAATGCAAAAAAGATGCCGGAAATAGCGTTTTTCAATGATATGGTCAGGGATTCGGTCAAAGGCAGTACTTTTAACATGTTTGACCGCGGATTCGCTCTTGGAAATACTCATAAAACCCATTTAATGAAGCAATCACTTTCCGGAAGTATCCAAACAGAACCAAATACAAGAGGGCTATTCCTTGAGCCTACCCAATCCATCAACTATATTGAGTCTCATGATAATCACACGATGTGGGATAAAATATCTGTCTGTAACAGTCATGAGGATGAAGAAACAAGAATGAAACGACACCGGCTTGCCACTGCTATCATTTTGTTAGCGCAAGGTATTCCTTTCCTCCATGCCGGACAGGAATTTTACCGTACAAAGGGCGGCGAAGAGAACAGTTACAAGTCTCCTGATACCGTAAATAACCTGGATTGGCAAAGGAAAGAGCAATATTTGGAGAATGTCACCTATTTAAGTGGACTTATCCAACTAAGAAAGTCACATAAAGCTTTCCGCTTTCCAACAACAGCTCAAATCCAGCAGCACGTAAGATTTCCTATTGAAAAGGGACATCTGCTCATGTACCATCTCAGTGATGTAAACAAGTATGGAAAATGGAACCATCTCCTGGTCATTTTTCATAATGGGCTTCATTCGGAATCGGTAGCCTTGCCCCTACAGGGGGAGTGGGAGGTTCTGGCAGATGAGTATGCTGCAGGTGATTCACCGATCCGGAAAGTGAAGGGAGAAATACAGGTGGCACCAATCAGTACCGTTGTCCTTGCTCAACATTAATTGTTTCACAAGGACTTGATTTAATCGAGAAATAACGATAAAATTTAAAAGATAGCTATTGTGAAATTGTTCAATAGCTGTTTTTTTGCTTAAAAGACGTATGTGAATGAAAATTCCTATTTAGCGCTTGCGCTTTTCTAATATTTGATAATGAAAAGTTGTGTTGAAATTGAAGGTGAAATGGTTGGAACATTTATTAGGTGATGAGTGGAAAATCAGTCCGGCAGGTGGTTTGACGGGAGATGCTTACTTTGCACAAAATGAGGGCAAGAAGTTATTCCTAAAAAGAAATTCATCGCCATTTTTGGCTGTTCTTTCAGCAGAGGGGATCGTTCCTAAGCTTGTCTGGACAAAACGCCTGGAAAATGGGGATGTTATTACTGCACAACATTGGATCAGTGCAAGAGAATTGAAGCCCAATGACATGAATATGGAAACGGTGGCACAACTCTTACACAAAATCCACCACTCAAAAGAGCTGCTTGATATGCTTACCCGGTTAGGAAAAGAACCGGTGGAGCCTTCGACAATCCTAGAGGATATCAAAAACGGAATGGCTTTTGAACTCTTATCTTTGGATGTGATCCAAAAATCACTGGATTTTCTTACGAAGGAAATCCATCATGTCCGATATAAAGATAAGGTAGTCTGTCATTGTGATTTGAATCATAACAATTGGCTGCTTTCAGATAGTCAGGAGTTATTTTTGATTGATTGGGACGGGGCTGTAATTGCAGATCCGGCTATTGATTTATGTATGCTATTATACTGGTATATTCCAGAGCAGGACTGGGCTGATTGGCTTTCAACATATGGAATACCATTGACAGATGATCTGCGCCACCGTATGCATTGGTACGTGATAGCACAGACGATCCTATCTGTACAATGGTATCATCATAAAGATATTGAAAAGGAAAAGCAAAACTGGCTGAACTATTTGGAAAGGCTTTTGCCTGTATAATTAAGAGTATTGGTCGATACTTTCAATCCAGCCGGTGAATTTTGATTGATGAAGTTGATTATGGTTATGGTCGTTGCTTGAATTGATTCCGGCCTGGCTATAGGAATAGATATCCTGGAGGATACTCTTCACATTCTGATCGATTTCATTATTGACCATTAGTGATTTGATGACACGTTCTAGCTGCTCATACTCAGCAACAGAACCGCAGCAATCAATTTGATGATCCGCCAAAATATCCTTTAGAAGATGTATTTGATCATGATAATTTAACGGCATGTTTCAGCACTCCTTTATTTTATATATGTACTAGCCTTTGTTTATTTATCATTCTTATACACGCCAAAAGAATCGGTCCATCGAGATCGGTTTTTTTCTGTGAAAAAGGTAAAATTATTAGGCTCTTTTCTCAAAGTTTGTTGCTATTTACTTGTAAAAAGTCGGTAATTGGACTTTTCATTGCCTTCATACTCTATAAATGCAAGTAGTTTCTTAAGTACGGCGTGGAAAAGAGCACGACAGTAAGGAAAATAACGGTTGATTTATCCATGCGAAAAAGCAACAATGTTTACGAAAAGAGCCAATTATTATTAATCAACGAGGTGACCTAACGACATGAGATTCAGAAACAAACCATGGGCAACAGAGTTTATCGCAGAGAATGCGTATTACTGCATTCCAGATCCCGAAAACCATAAAGGCAAGTGGGCGGATATTTTCGGCAACAATAATCCGATCCACATTGAAGTGGGGACTGGAAAAGGGACATTTGTTACAGAGATGGCAAAAGCTAACCCATCGATTAATTATATTGGAATAGAGCTTTTTGAAAGCGTGATTGTGAAGGCTTTGGAAAAGGCAGTCGCAGCAGATATTCCGAATGTAAAGCTTTTGAACGTAAATGCTCAAAAGTTAGCGGAGTATTTCGATGCAGGAGAAATAGACAGGGTTTATTTGAACTTTTCTGATCCTTGGCCAAAAACCCGCCATGAAAAAAGAAGGCTTACGTACAAGGCTTTCCTCGATCTTTACAAGGAAGTATTGGTCTCGCAAGGAGAAATTCACTTTAAGACAGACAACCGTGGATTGTTTGAGTATAGTTTGATGAGCTTTTCTGAGTACGGCCTTTTATTGAAGTATGTCAGCTTAGACCTTCATAACAGTGACTTTGAAGGAAATATCATGACGGAGTATGAAGAGAAGTTTTCCAGTAAAGGTTTTCCTATTTATCGATGTGAAGTGAAATATCCAGAATAGACTTGAAAGCGCCCCTTTTTGAGGAGGCGTTTTTTTGTATTGGTAAGCGATAATAAAAGAAAGGGGTGACGAAGGCAATCTCGGTCTGGATTTTTGAGATGGAAGGGTCATCATAAGGGTGATGAAGACAAAATCGGTCTGAATTTTGGGATGAGATTGTCTTCATAGGGTGGATGAAGACAATCTCGGTCTGAATTTTGGGATGAGATTGTCTTCATAGGGTAGATGAAGACAATCTCGGTCTGGATTTTGGGATGAGATTGTCATCATAAGGTGGATAAAGACAATCTCGGTCTGGATTTTGGGATGAGATTGTCATCATAGGGTGGATAAAGACAATCTCGGTCTGGATTTTGGGATGAGATTGTCATCATAGGGTGGATAAAGACAATCTCGGTCTGGATTTTGGGATGAGATTGTCATCATAGGGAGGATGAAGACAATCTCGGTCTGAATTTTGGGATGAGATTGTCATCATAGGGTGGATGAAGGCAATCTCGGTCTGGATTTTGGGATGAGATTGTCATCATAGGGTGGATAAAGACAATCTCGAACTTGATTTTGGGAGGAGATTGTCTTCATGGGGGGATGAAGACAATCTCATGTTAGTTTTTACGATGGGTCTACCAGGATGTTCGCGAAAGGTTACCTTTTTTTGATACAATAAGGTCATACATACAAAAAACAAAGAGGGAGATGACTGAAATGGAAACGCTAACATTTGGGGAATGGAAACTGACTTGGTTGAACGGAGGGGTAACACATCTTGATGGAGGGGCCATGTTCGGGGTGGTTCCAAAGGCATTATGGTCAAGGAGGTACCCAGTAAACGACAGCAACCAGATTGAACTTCGAACAGATCCGATCCTTATCCAAACAGGGGACCGTAATATCCTTATTGAAGCAGGGCTAGGAAAAGGTAAACTTTCTGATAAACAGAAACGGAATTTTGGTGCGACAGAGGAGTCTTCAGTAGGAGAGGATTTACAAAAACTCGGTTTAACACCAATGGATATTGACACCATCATCATGACACATCTTCATTTTGATCATGTGTGCGGGCTTACCACGTGGGATACAAAGGAAGAGAAATACGTATCCGTTTTTCCGAATGCCACCATTCATGTTTCAGAGGTGGAGTGGAATGAAATGAGAAACCCTAATATCCGTTCCATAAACACGTACTGGGAAATGAACTGGAAAGGTATTGAAGAGCAAGTAAAGACTTTTACAGAAGAAACAACGGTCATTGAGGGGATAAAAATGATCCACACAGGTGGACACAGTGATGGACATTCCATTGTCGAATTGACACAAGGGGAGGAAACCATAATTCACATGGCAGACCTTATGCCCACCCACGCTCATTCCCCATCCCTATGGGTACTGGCCTATGACGACTATCCGATGACATCAATAGAAGCAAAGGAGAAGTGGATCAAAGATGGGATTGGGCGCAATGCATGGTTCACCTTCTACCATGATGCATTTTACCGTGCAGTAAAATGGAATGAACGCTTTGAAATAAAAGATAAAGTGGTACGTATAAAGTAAAGGAATGGCCTGGCAGAAATGCTTGCTGCCAGGCCTCTTGATCATTTTAATTGAGTAACATCCAATATTAATCCCGTATTTTTGTCGACCACAAATTCATATTGCTCCAACACGTTATCAATTCTTCTGGAAATGCCTCCTCTATAGATGGAGTAGGATAAATCATTCCTGATAATTGTTTCGGGGACCATCTGTATCCAGGAGCCATCAACAGGTCCGCGCTTTTTGAAAGCTTCTTTGGCTATTTTTAATGCTTTTTCAGGCTTTATGGCTTGCTGCTTTGATGCTTCCGTGAAAAAGTATGCGGCTGCTGCACCAATTCCAGCACCGATTAGAAGTGCTTTCCATTTCATCTCGTATCATCCTTTCATTCATAAAACTGTAGCTTTTAAGTTAGCCTTTACAAATGTGAATAGTTGATGCGTTGAATTTTTGAGCCTATCATACTAATAGTATAACTTGGAAAACAAATAAATGTCATGTTAAAGCTGGAAACAATAGAGAAAGTTCGATACAATATAGTTAAAATATTTCGATAATCTAACGAAGTATATGCAGATCTACATACATAGAAGCTTGAGAAAAAAGGAGATGACTTACTTGAATCAAGAGACATTATCATTATTTAAAACGTTAACGGAGCTGCAAGGAGCACCTGGATTTGAACATGATGTTCGCCGTTTCATGCGCAGTGAATTAGAAAAATACTCGGATGAAGTAGTACAAGACCGTTTGGGTGGGATTTTTGGTGTGAAAAGAGGAGATGAAACGGGACCAACCGTTATGGTGGCAGGCCATATGGATGAAGTTGGTTTCATGGTTACTTCCATCACGGAAAACGGAATGATCAGATTCCAGACACTTGGTGGCTGGTGGAGCCAGGTCTTACTTGCTCAACGTGTGCAGGTCATGACGGACAATGGTCCAGTAATTGGTGTGATCGGTTCAATTCCTCCTCATCTTCTTGATGAAGCAAAACGTGCCAAGCCTATGGATATCAAGAATATGTTAATTGATATTGGTGCAGACAATAAAGAGGATGCTTTAAAGATCGGCATCAAACCTGGTCAGCAAATTGTCCCTGTCTGCCCTTTCACTCCGATGGCGAATGAAAAGAAAATCCTTGCAAAATCATGGGATAATCGTTATGGTTGCGGACTTGCTGTTGAGTTATTGAAGGACCTTCAAGGAGAGACGCTTCCGAACGTGCTATATTCTGGAGCTACTGTGCAGGAAGAAGTAGGATTGCGTGGAGCCCAAACTGCGGCCAACATGATCAAGCCTGATATTTTCTTTGCCCTTGATGCTTCTCCGGCAAATGATATGACAGGGGATAAGAAGGAATTTGGTCATCTTGGAAAAGGTGCGTTATTGCGCATTTACGATCGCTCTATGGTTACACACACGGGGATGAGGGATTTTGTATTGGATACAGCTGAATCCAATAGCATCCCATATCAATATTTCATCTCTCAGGGTGGTACGGATGCAGGGCGTGTTCATACTTCAAATGAGGGAGTACCTTCTGCAGTAGTTGGAATCTGTTCACGTTATATCCATACACATGCTTCTATTGTACATGTGGATGATTATGCTGCTGCAAGAGAGCTTATCGTGAAGCTTGTCAAATCCACAGATCAATCCACAGTGGATTCCATTAGAAGCCGTTAATCAAAATGGTGGAAAAGAATGCAAGTAAATGAGTGGAAAGCGGTGGGGGAACCTCATCGCTTTTTTTATTTGAAGGAGGAGATTTAAAATGAAAGTAATAGTCGGATCAAGAAATCCTGCTAAATATATGGCGGTGCAAAGAACATTATCTGAAATGGACATGGAGAACTGGGAGACGGTGGCAATGGACGTGGATTCAGGAGTAAGTAAACAGCCTTTATCTGATCAGGAAACGATTGAAGGTGCATTACATCGAGCAAGACAAGCTTTAGCGAAATGTGACGATGCGGAGTTTGCCATTGGGCTTGAAGGAGGGGTGGTCTTGGATTCTGCACCAGCTTTCACTGTCATGGTATGTAATTGGGGAGCGCTTGTAGCGAAAGATGGGGAAGAATTCATCGCAGGTGGTGCTAGGATAGCTCTTCCGGAATCATTTAAAGGAGAACTCCTGGCAGGAAGAGAGCTTGGCGATCTTATGGATGAATATTGTCAGCGGAAAGATATCAGGAAACATGAAGGGGCAGTAGGGATATTTTCTGAGGGAGCTGTAACAAGGCAGCAAATGTTTGAACATGTAAGTCGATTGCTGGTGGGGCAATGGAAGTATAAGAGAAGGAAGCAGACTTAAAGCCTGCTTCTACTCAAGTACGTAAGTAAGTACTTTTAATGCCTGATTCACCGTTTCCACCGTAACATTTGCTTTATTGGACAACTCCTTCAACGGATGATGAAGATTTTCAGGTCGAATTAATATAAGTGGTTTATGAAGGCTGATGGCAGCACTTGCATCCATCGCTGTATTCCATTGCTTGTACTTTTCGCCAAACAGGGCAATGACAACATCTGACTTTTTCATTAGAAGTTGCGTGCGCAGGTTGTTGATTTGGGAAGCTGCCTCATCCTTTGCGATGGGATTTGCTTGAGTTCCCATAATCAATTCCCCGATGTTATCCGAACGCTCATGGTCTGTCATTGGTCCGACAAACTCCAAGGGAAGGTCTAACGCTTTGGCTTTGTCTTTCAATTCTTCTCTCCAGTCGGTGTGGATTTCTCCAGCAAGGTAAATAGTAAATTTCATTACAATCCCTCCAAATAGTACCTCTTGTTATTTATCTATTAATTAGTCTATCATAAAAAAGAGAATTAAGTGATAATTCCAACTTGTCCTTGTCATAGGGAAAGATTTATAGGTATGATAGAATAAGTGTGAATTTTGTAGTCATTTAGTACTAAAGGGAGTGGAAATATTGTATTTCGGAAGAGCCATCATTTCTATTTTATTTTTATCATTATTATTTTTAGCAGGATGCTCGATCTCTATTGAAGATGCCACCCAGAAATCCATTGATGCTTTTGAACAAACGTTCAATGGTGAAGAAATGGAAGCAACAGAGGAGACAGATGCCTTTCATTATTATCTTCCCTCACAGTTCTCAGTTGATACAGAAACGGAAAACAACATCGTCCTTACACATAAAGAGCAAACCTATCTATTGTTTGCGAATCCATTTGAATCAAAGGATTCTGAGGTTTTATATGATTCTACCAAGGTGAACTATGATGAATTGCAACTTGACCATACAGTCTTGGAAGACGGTCGTTTAGGTTATATGCTTATATCTCCAGTTGAAGGAGAAAAAGAAGAGTTTTATGAGGTGACGGTTGGGGTTGGTGGAGTGAAAATGACCACAGTAACGGACACCAAAAACATGGAGAGCAGCACGAAAAGCATGATGGAGGTTGTTTCTTCGGTTAAAATTAAATAAGTAGGAGAGAAAGAATATGATGGGGAGGAAGTGCCTGTCGTATTCTTTTTTTTGAAAGGCTCTTTTTCAAGGATTGTTGCCATTCGCTAAATACGAAAAAAACAGCCTTTTGAAAAGAAAAAACCAGCTTGTCTTGGACAAACTGGTTTGCATTGATTAGTGTTTATTCTCTTGTTCTGAGGAAGCAGCGGTTTCTTTCATGCCCGCAGCAGCTTCTTCATGAGCCCATCTAGCTTCGGCCTCTTCCTCTTCAGGGGTGACTTCTTCTTCATCTTCGTGAATGTCCGTCTGTTCGTTGGTCACGATATCCTGCCCATTCATCTGTCCGATTTCCTCTTCCACGATGAACTGGCTTACTTCCTCTTGGAGTTCAGTAGCAATATCAGAGAGTGAGATAGCCGCTTCATTCACCTGTTCGATTGCGACAATTTGATGCTCACTGGAAGCACTGACCTGCTCGGAGGTAGCCGCAGCTTCTTCGGAGATGTAATGGACTTCTGATAGCTTTTCCTCTAATTGCTTATTTGACTGGGTAACCTGTACAATCGCTTGCTGAACATCGTCCACCTTATGATTGATTTCAAGAACATTTCCAGCAATCTTTTCAAAAGATGTTTTCGTTTGATCAACTGAGTGCTGTTGTAGATCTCTATACTCGTTGAACTGCAAGGCGTCATTGGATAGTTTGCTCATTTGATTGCCCATTTCTGTCACAAGCTTTTTAATGGATAATGCTTCATGCTTCGAACGCTCAGCAAGTTTACGAACTTCTTGAGCGACAACGGCAAATCCTCTTCCAGCCTCACCAGCCCGGGCAGATTCAATAGCAGCATTCAATGCCAATAGGTCGGTGTTCTCTGCGATTTCTTGTATAGTGGCAACGATGGTATGTATCTGCTGGGACTGTTTTGTTGCCTGTTGTACCCGTTCAGTCAAATGGTTGGCAAGCTCCAGGAACTGCTCGGATGATTGGTGCAGGTCCTTCACTACCGTCAATCCGTCCTCCCCAACCAGTCTAGCGTGATCGGCTTTTGATTTAATTTCCATGCTTAAGTGGTCTGCCTGTTCAACAGCCGCTTTGACTCGTTTTAAAATGTCAGTACTCTCATCAAGATGCAGAGCCTGCTCGCTGGAACCGATGGCGACCTGTTTGATCGCTTCGTTCACCTCTGTCGACTGTGCGGTTGTTTCTTCAGATATTGCCGCCAGATTTTGAGAGGAAGACTGTAGCTTATCTGTGGCTTCCATCACTTTTAACAAGGAAGTCTGTACTTTCTCAGCCATAGCATTAAAGGTTACTGCAAGGTCTGCCATTTCATCCTTGGTGGTGATTGGAACACGGTAAGCGAAATTCCCTTCTCCAATTTTAGAAGCTCCATCTTTCAGAGAACGGATGGAAGAGGCAATTTTTCGGTTTAGGAAATAGCCTGTTGTACTTAAGAATATTAATAAAAGTACGCTAATAATTAGTGTAAGCAACATAATGGTTTGAAGCTTCCCGTTTGATTCTTGTTGAAGCTGTGCTTGCAGATCGGACACCGCAGCTTCCACTTCATTTACACTTGCCTCCACTTCGTCGCTTATCGTTTCAAAGTTTCTTACAAAGAGGTACGAAGCGGTGTAATTGTTGTACAAATCCGTCATTGCTTGCACGTATGGATTGTAAAGCTCCAATAACCCATTCTTCTGGGAATCAGGAAGATCCGCCTCTGCCAATTGTGCTTTGAATGTATCGGAGCTTTTTATGAATTCACGGTATCTAGCTTCCTGTTTGGTAGCCAGATACTGTTGTTCATAGAGTCTCATGTTCATTAAAGTGGTTGTAAGTTCCTCGCGATTTGCCCCCCTTACATTGATAACTAGGTTTCTGACCGAACCGTTCATAACTCCCTGGAGGCCGGTGAATTCGGTAAAACCTATTTCTTTATAAAGCTCTTCAAGAGGAATAAATTCATTCAGATAATTTGATGCGGCCGTTTCGATTTGAGAAAAGCGGCTTGCGATCTCTTCATATGCAGCAAACTGCTGTTGCATATCAGCTGACTCTTGCTGGATGATCTCTAAATTTTCTTTAATGACCATGGAAGTTTCATCACTTGGAATTCGTAAAAACTCCTGTTCATTTTTACGAGTATCAGAGAAAGCGAACTTTATTTCTTTACTTCCATTTACAGCTTCAAACAAAGCGGTTTCTTGCTCTTTTGCAGTGGATTGAGTAAAGTAGAAAAAGAAATTGAATAATAACACAATGATAAGACCTGTTATGGCTGCCAATAAAATAAATCTTACTCTACCTCTTATTGTTTTCATGGTACCCCCCTAAAACATAAAAGACTTTCGAATTTTATATGTTTTGTTAAAAATCTGATATTTTAAAGTAATTATAGACATAATTCTACAATATCCACAACAAACTTTTAACAAAAGCTAAAATATCTACTAGTATATATCGACAGCTATTCGTTATTATTAATGTAAATCGTGCAGGAAATATAAAAAGGAATGAGTGAGGATATGAAAGCTTTTTTACATAAAAAGGGCGTAACGCTTTCGGCAAGGGTTTATTTAATAGACGGGTTGAGCTATATGGCTCTGGGTCTGTTCTCTTCCTTGATCATCGGATTGATTATTAAAACGGTGGGAGATCAGCTGGGTTGGACTTTCTTTACTGATATGGGAGTATTGGCAATGGGGTTGATGGGCCCAGCAATAGGTGCAGCAGTGGCATATGGCCTAAAGGCACCACCATTGGTTTTATTTGCGACTGTTATTGCTGGAGCAGCAGGAGCGCAACTGGGTGGACCGGCAGGCAGTTTTGTTGCCGCACTTTTGGCAACAGAAGCGGGCAAGCTGGTATCGAAAGAAACAAAAGTAGATATTCTGGTTACTCCTTTTGTGACCATTTTGACAGGCTTCCTTGTTGCGACTTTTATTGGACCCCCCATTAATGCGGGGATGAACTCATTAGGATCCCTGATCATGTGGGCTACCGACCAACAGCCCATTGTAATGGGTATGCTGGTTGCGGTATTGATGGGGTGGGCACTGACTGCACCGATATCGAGTGCCGCAATTGCGATGATGCTGGGGTTGGAAGGGATTGCTGCCGGAGCAGCCACAATCGGTTGTGCTGCTCAGATGGTAGGGTTTGCTGTAAGTAGTTACCGGGAAAATAAAATGTCTGGCCTTTTAGCTTTAGGTATAGGAACTTCCATGCTTCAAGTGCCCAATGTTATCAAAAACCCGATGATCATCATACCCCCAACGGTAGCAGGAATTATTTTTGCCCCTCTTGGTACGACGGTTTTCCAGATGGTAAACGTGAAAGAAGGGGCCGGAATGGGGACAAGCGGATTGGTCGGTCAGATCATGACCTTTGCTGCAATGGGCTTTTCTGTATCGGTACTAATAAAAGTCTTGTTGCTTCACATTGTAGGACCCGCTGTGGTAAGTTTAGTTGTATCAGAATGGATGAGAAAGCGATCCCTCATTAAAGAGGGGGATATGAGAATTAATATTGGAGGGGAACGATAATGGAAAAATTACAATCCTTGGAACAATTCAACCACTTGAAAAATGAAAGAGATGTTGTGTTCATGTTTTCTGCGGACTGGTGTCCTGACTGCCGTGTCATTGAGCCGGTATTGCCGGAAATTATGGAGAAGTTTAACGAGTACACGTTTATTTATGTGGACAGGGATGAGTTTATTGATCTTTGTGCCGAGTTGAGTGTATTCGGAATTCCAAGTTTTGTTGGGTATAAAAATGGGGAAGAAGCAGGTCGTTTCGTAAGTAAGGACCGCAAGACGCAGGAAGAAATTGAAGCATTTGTAGCTTCGTTAGGTTGATAGATTTTTTGGGACCGGTCATCCGTGGGGATGGCTGTTTTTTTGTGGTTTAAGGACTTATTTAAAATTGGGGGTGGTAATGTTGTATTTTTTAAGGAAATACCTATGTTTTTGTTGTGTAAATATGGTTCGGACACAAATATTTCTTCGGACAATTAGGTAATATCTTTGGACAAAAACCGGAACTCTTTGGACATTCGAACTGGCCACCCATCATCAACACCATAAACAATCCCATAAAAAAGGCAGGCAATCACGTTTCTGTGACTGCCTGCCTTCCCATTTACCACCTAGTTATTTTTCTTCCCAGGCTTTTCAGGCTTACCTTTTCCTTTGCCGTTCCCATCATTTCCATCATTGATGAACAGCTTACCATCTGCAATTGCACGTGTCACATTACCGAAGTCATCAGATACTTTAACTTCGATTTCTGCACCACTTGCCACGACGCTTGAAGTAGCTGTCCAATACCCTACATAGTAACCAGGAGATTGTTCCATCAATGGTAGCTCGACTGCATTGTTGACATCATTGCCTTCCATCATGGTCGCTGCGTTTGTTAACGGCATGCGGATGGAGAAGGTTGCACGAAGTCCTGGGTCACTGTTGAATTCGATCTTCACAGACTCTCCAGCTCTTAAGTGCTTGTCTTCAGTCGGCTTTAAGTTACTGATTTCAGGAGCATTGTATTTAGCATGGACTGTTACGTCTTGGCTAGTACTATTTCCTGCAAGGTCAGTAGCCACCACTGTAATGTTGTTTTCACCATTCTCAAGCATTACTCTGTGAGAGTATGTTCCATCTGTCACAGTTGCTTTCTGACCGTTCACTTTTACAAAATCCAGGTTCTCATCCGCGACAGTACCTGTTACAATGACTGTTTCGCGGTTTGTTTTAGAACCATCCTCAGGACTTGTAATGGCAAGTTCAGGAGCGGTCTGATCAAGCACCACTGTCACAGGAGCTGATTCTTCCGTCTCTCCTGTCTCAGTTGAGGATTTGGCCGTTAGCGCGTTTGCACCTTCTGTCAGGGAAACATCTACAGCAAATGTTCCTTCATCTGTAGCTGTAGCAGTTGCCACTTCTTCGCCATTGTTCATCACATGAACAGTTGTTGTAGGAGAAGCATTACCCTCTACCGTTACAGTACCTTCATTTGTGAAGGAACCATCAGCTGGAGAAGTGATCGTTGGTGCTGTCACTTCAAAATTTACTAAAGCACGGATCATATAGTTTCCTTCGGCTTCAGGGGAAGGAGACCATGCACCACCTACATATTGCCAGCTGCGGCCAGCATTTGGTCCATCTTCATCTGTTCCAAGGCCAGGTGCATTCGGATTAGGTTGAGACTGGATGTAAACCATGTAGAAGTCTTGTTCTACGATGATTCCATGCTCTGCCAAGTCAACAGTTGTCCACTCACCAGTACGTAGTGCCGTACCGTCAAATGGTCCCGCAAGCTTGGATCCAGGAGCTCCATCAGAACCAGATGCATCCCAAACCTCTACTTTAAAGTCTGTACCACCAGGAGTTGGCCATGTAGTATCCCAGAATCGGAATAATCCACCAGTTACAAGCGCACTGTTTTGACCTTCCGGTAGAGACATTTTTACTGCCCAACCGTTTCCGGCATCATAGAATGCGCGGGCATTCTCAGCAGTACCATCGTCATAGCCGATTTCACCAGGGTATCCAATGAATGGGCGTAATTCTACATCAAGGTTAGTCGTTTCATCACCTTCAATAGATACCTCTACAGTTTCACTATAGTAGGAAGGAGCCATTACACGAAGTGTGTAGTCGCCTTCTAATGCAGTGATGGAGAAGTTTCCGTTTTCATCTGTTGTTACAGGGGCAATTGCTGCATCTTCAATAAGCATTAATGTTGCGTTTGCAATAGGATCCCCAGTAACACTGTTTGTCACAGTACCGTTAACAGTACCACGTGCCATTTCGTCCAATACGAAGTTAGCGACTGCTTCTCCGTCTGGAGCGATTTCAACTGTTTGTTGGGCTGGGTGATATCCATATGCTTCAGCTTGCACCGTGAATGTGCCTGCTGCATGTAAAAGCTCGTAATAGCCGTTCGCAGGATTTGTATTAACAGAACGGTTTGTTTCCAATACAGTCACTTGTGCATGTAATGGAAGTGCCGCAGGGTTAACATCCTCTTTCACAGCTTCTTCTTTTTCAGGAGTAGCAACCGGATGGATTTTATCTGGATTTACTTGCTCCTCTTTTGCTTCAACTTTCTCTTCTTTCGTCACTTCCAGCTGTGTGGATGCTGCTGTTGCATTAGACTCTGCTGATAATGCGACATCATCGATATACCAGCCTGTACGTACAACACTACTATCCGTTGTAACGTTGAAACCGATGTAAATACGTTGACCTGCATATTCAGAAAGGTCCACTTCTCTAGCAGTCCAGCTTTCGCTGATACCGTCAAAACGTAGTAGTTGGGTCCAGTTCTCTTGGTCTGTAGAAACAAATACGTGGCCGAAATCGTAACGAGTCTCTAGGTTGAACCAGTTCATGAATTGAAGGTATGCACCACTATCTTCCGGCAGGTCGATTGGAGGCATCACAAGTGTCATGTTCGCGCTGTTGCCATAATTACCGGAAAGGTTAGTACCATATACTTTCTCTCCAGAGTTGGCTGCAGAGGGTCCTGCTGTCGGAACACCCCACTCCCATGAATTGACAGCACCGAAAGAGTACCATCCTACAGGCTCAGATTCGAAATCTGTGGAATAGCCAACCGTGATACCAGGTTGTACGCTCACTTCATACGTATCGGAAATCACTTCATTGCCACCGAAGTCGACAATATGCCAACGGTACGATACGGAAGGTTCTGCAATGTCGTCACCAGGGATGGATGCTGTGTAAGTAGCGTCATTGTAAGAACCAGAGGCACGCTCTGCCGCAAGATTTACCCACTCACCAGCAGTGTTTTGATATTGCAATGTTACAGAAGAAATACTTACATTATCCTGTACGTGAATGCTTAAAGGCAGGTTCATGCCAGCATAAGTTTCAACAGGTGCTGTATGTTCGAAAGTTGGAGCTTCGTCATCTTCTCCATCCTTCGCAACTTGCCCTTTGATTTTTCCAAGACCGGATATTATGGAAGATACTGCATCAAATGCATTGACGATACCATGTCCATATCCGTTGTTTGGAGAGTCAGGGAAATTGGAATCTGTTCTTTCCGTTGCAGTAGTCATCAAGATTTCCTCAATGTCTGCCACAGTCAGGTTAGAGTTAACCTGCTTAAGTAAAGCAACCACACCGGCTACATGTGGGCTTGCCATGGAAGTTCCACTAGCAGCACCATAGCTGTTACCAGGGAAGGAAGAGCGAACTCCAACACCAGGTGCAGATACTTCAGGCTTGATTTCCTGATAAGGTGAAGGACCTTGTAAAGAGAAGCTTGCAAGGTTTCTGTTCACATCAGTTGCACCTGTTGCAAAAGATTCCGGATAGTTACCAGGAGTGGAAACAGATCCAGGACCGCCAGGGTTCCCGATGCGTGTATTTCCTGCAGCGAAAGCAGGGAAGATATCAGCCGCTACCCATGCTTGCACCATTGGTCGATACCACTCATCCAAGCCAGGTCCGCCGCCCCATGAGTTGTTGACAACGTCCGGAGCCATCGCAGGGTTTGGAGTTCCACTAGCATCTTTTGGAGCTAAAATCCACTCTCCAGCTGCAAGTAGGGCAACGTCCGTACCACCAGATGGAGTAAATGCTTTAACGCCAATCCATTTTGCTCCAGGAGCAACCCCAACTTGGTTAGATCCATTCGGCTCAGCACCAACCATCGTACCTGTTACGTGCGTACCGTGACCGTCATCATCGTAAGGAGTTGATTGGTTTGCAGGAGTGGAATCAAACCAGTTGTATTCATGGTTTGCATTACCAGTTCCAGCATTAAAACCACGATATTTTTCTTTTAAAGCAGGGTGATCCCATTGAACTCCTGTGTCAATGCTGGCTACAACAGTCCCTTGACCGTCTACACCCATTTCCCACGCTTGAGGAGCACCGATTTGGGCAACGCCCCACTCAATGTTCTCAAGGCCTGCAGCAGGCTTTTCTTCTACTGCGATTTCAGTTGTCGCAGCTGCTTCTGCTGCCGGATCCAACTGACGTACTTCGTTTGGAAGAAGCTTTTCAATTTCTGGGAATCTAGCAAGCTCCTCCATTACTTCTTTCGTTGCAGTAACGGCCATCCCGTTTACTACGTAGAAGGATTGGATGTCCTTTGCTCTTCCATCAGCTACCGCTTTTTCAAGGTACTCTTTTACATTTGCTTGGGTTTCGATTGATGTTGCTCTTAACTCAGAGACAACAGCATTACGTTTCATCAGTTTTTCTTGTCCGGCAGAAGCTTTTTGTACCTTGGCTGCTTCCACGGCTTTAGCTGCTACTGCCTGCGTATCTACCTGTTCTTTGAATTTGATAAGGAAGGTAACCTTTTCCCCATCTTTAGAAAACTGCGTAGATAAACGATCCGTTATTTTACTTGCCATCACTTCTTTAGATTCACCCAAAGAAACGGAAGCTTTTTTCCCTTGCGCAGAAGCAGTACCAGGGATAAAGCTTGGGGCGATCAGTAATAAACACATAATGATACTGAATACTCTAGTAAAATTACGTTTGTTCTTCCTACTCATTCAACATCCCCCTTTGAAATTAAATACAAAAAACCGATGAATCTTCCCCCCTTTTCAAAGAAATATCCACCAACCATCGCTGTTCGGTAGAATCTTGCTTATGTAGGAGTATCTCGGTGACAATTAAAGATTAATAAAGTGTGTAGAAGAATAGTGTCGAAAAAGAGGGAACAATATCAGAATATTCTAAAAATAGTACGTAAGTTTCAGACAGCTTTTTCAAGTTGGGGAATTGGTAGAGGTTGGATAAAAAGTGGCAATAGGAAGAATATTTGTAAAATAATTCTATAAACAAAGGTTTTTCCTAATCTTTACAGTATTTCCATCTGAAAAAAATATGTAGTAGGAATAGCCTAAGTTGATTCATTGCGTTTAGATTTTCTAAAAAACAATAAAAACGTACTAGTGCTCGTATTCCTAAAAGAATAAAGGAAGCCCAAATAAGCACTTAGATTCAGAGATTTACAAGTGAAAAAGGGTATTTGGTAGGGGAGATAGGTCGGAAGAAGGGGAGAACGACTTAAATGGCACAACTTTCAAATAGTTGATAGTAATGATACCGCATTCACCTAAAACGTTGTTCGACAAATTACAATATCTTTCTGATTTGTTGTACAATAAAGGGTGACCTCAAAAGAGAGAAAGGATTGTTCCTTGTGGAAAAAATGACGATACAGAAAATCAGACGAATTCTAGAAGAGAAGTTGGCCCATCCAAGCTGGGTATTTACATACGATAGAGAAAATGAAGCCTTGCGTGTGGAGGATAAGGAAACTCAAAAGGGAATTACCATCGCCCTGCAAGGGGTGATGTCAAAATACGAACAAGCAAATGATGTTCAAGCGTTGGAGGAATACGTGTACTATGTGAGAGAGGCCCTCACAAGTATGAAGATACCGGTTCAATTGAATGGGGCAGAGCGCCATATTTATCCTGTCATCCGTTCCACTTCGTTCCCGAAAACAAGCAATGATGTGTCTTTGGTGTATGATGAGCATACTGCAGAAACAAGGATTTACTATGCTATTGATTTAGGGAAGTCATATAAACTGATTGATGAAAATCTATTACAAAGAGAGAATCTATCTAAAAACACGATAAAAGAAATGGCCATGTTCAATGTCAGATCATTACCTACAAGTATGAAAGAAGATGTAGTGGCCGGTAACACCTTTTATTTTGTGCGTTCTAATGACGGATACGATGCTAGCAGGATCCTTAATGAATCCTTTTTAGATTCTTTCAAAAAGAAAGTGATAGGTACGATGACAGTGGCGGTTCCCCATCAGGATGTATTGATTTTGGCGGATATACAGAATGAGGTGGGATACGACATCCTTGCCGAGTTGACGATGAGCTTCTTCGTAAATGGTAAAATTCCTATCACTGCCTTATCCTTCTTATATGAAGAAGGGCAGTTGGAACCGATCTTCATTTTAGGAAAAGATAATAAGAAACATAAGAAATAACAGTAGAAAAATTCGAATTGGTTTCGAAAAATATAGATAGCAACCATCGCCTTTTATAAGTGTGCGGTACCACAAAAAGTAAGAAAGAGTGTGATAGATGTGAACTGGTTTAAAAAGCTGTTTGCTCAGCTAAGTGAGGATGAAGAACGTACCATTGAGCAAGATTACGCTGAGAAACCGGGAAATAAACAAAAACAAGCGAATGCAAAGGTGGCGTATCAATACCCGACAGGAAAATTCCGATTCCCCCTGATTCCCGATGAAGGAAATGCAGAACAGCCAAGCAAGAGGGGAAAAAGAGAGAGTGGTAAGGCGAAGCAGCCTAGCAAACCGCAGCTTGAACAAGTAAGATTCGAGCAAAAAAAGGAAAATCAGAAGAGTGAAGTGGAACAGCCACCTATGAAGAAGGATGCAGAAATGAAAAAAACTGCTCAGCCTCAAAAGAAATTTGAAAAAGTGGTGAACGAAAACAAACAGCCGTTTCATCCTACAGAATTCGTTTCGCCCATTTTTGGATACAAACCTCGTCCTGCGATTGAAAAAAGACATACCTATCTACCGGAGATAGAATTAACAAGCAAGGAATTACCTGCTGGGGAATTAGAAGTAACTGAGGTCACAGCAATGGAAACTTCCTATGGAAGCTATCAAGGATTTGCGGAGTTGGGAAGAGAAAAGGAAAAGGTCCAAGAATTCAATGACGTTCTGTTAGAAGAAAATTCAACTCCACATATAGTGGAAGCAGGATTGGAAGAGAAAGAATCTTCTTATGAAACGGCTGTGGAACCAAGCGAAGAGTCAATTTCCGAATCTCATAAAGAAGAAGTGACAATTGCAAAAGATGACTCATATGAGGCTTTGCTTAGAGCGGAACATGAACCTGCTATTGAGGAAAATATACCAGAAGCTCCCTCCTATGCGGAATCTGCAGTCACTATAGAGGATGTCCAGCCAGAAAGAATAGAGGAAAGACAGAAACGAGAAACTCAAGTGCGACAAGATTCCAGCAAACAGCAGCATATTCCTTTTAATGTAATCATGCTCAAACAGGATAAACGGTCCTTGGAAAGAAAACAACAGGTAGTTGGAAAACAAGAAGAAGCGCAGCCTTACTTTAGTAAGCCTTCTATCACGATGCTCTCCATTCCGCCCCAGCATTCCGAGGATGATAGGGAATGGGTGGAGGCCCAAAGGGAGCTTCTCAATGAAACCCTCCACCACTTTAGAGTTGGGGCCAAAGTGGTAAAGGCCACACAAGGACCGTCTGTTACCCAATTTGAAGTGCAGCCAGAGCCTGGTGTAAAGGTGAACAAGATAACTAATTTGAGTGATGATATCAAGTTAAGCCTTTCTGCACGTGACATTCGGATGGAGGCACCGATACCTGGGAAAAACACGATTGGAATTGAAGTGCCCAACCGGGTGAGTAAGCCTGTTTTTATTCGGGAAATCATTCGTCATCCTTCTTTTATCCAGCATACTTCCCCATTGACGGTGGCGTTGGGGCTTGACATATCTGGTCAACCGGTCGTTTTGGATTTGCAAAAGATGCCCCATGGTTTGATCGCCGGTGCCACTGGATCAGGTAAAAGCGTGTGCGTAAACTCTATCATTATGAGTCTGTTATTTAAAAGTACACCTGATGAGGTAAAACTGTTATTGATAGACCCAAAGATGGTCGAACTTACGCCATACAATCATATTCCACATCTAGTAAGCCCAGTCATCACTGATGTTAAAGCCGCGACAGCTGCTTTGAAATGGGCAGTGGAAGAGATGGAACGTCGATATGAGTTATTTGTTCACGCAGGAGTCCGGGACATTGGAAAGTACAATGAGGTAGCCAAGAAGCATAACCAGGAAACATTGCCTTATATGGTAATCATCATTGATGAGCTGGCAGATTTGATGATGGTGGCGCCGAGTGATGTGGAGGAAGCCATTTGCAGAATCGCTCAGAAAGCGCGCGCTTGCGGCATGCACTTATTAATAGCCACCCAGCGCCCTTCCGTAGATGTCATCACGGGATTGATAAAAGCAAACATCCCGACAAGAATCGCCTTTTCCGTTTCCTCTCAGGTCGATTCCAGAACCATCATTGATATTGGTGGAGCAGAACGCCTGCTAGGCAGAGGGGATATGTTGTTATTGGAAAACGGTGCACCAAAACCAATCAGGGTCCAAGGTAACTTCGTGTCAGATGAAGAGATTGAGAGAGCGGTAGATCACGTCCGTAAGGAGCAAAAGCCAACATATCTTTTTGAACAAAGCGAGCTGTTGAAAGAAGCTACAATTCAGGATGAGGACGAGCTATTTTTCGAGGCATGCCAGTATGTAGTAGATCAGAACGGCGCATCCACCTCCAGCCTCCAGAGAAGGTTCCGCATCGGCTATAATCGTGCAGCGCGCTTGATGGAGTTGATGGAGGATCAGGGCGTCATTTCAGGACCAAAAGGCAGTAAACCGAGGGACGTACTTGTATCAGCAGAAGAACTGATCAATATGCAAGATTCTGACTATTAAAGCTCTGTTACAGGAAATGTTGTAAATGGATACAAACATCTATTATTATAAATAATAGTAAAACTATAGGAGTCGGCATTTCCGGCAAGACAGTAACCCAAAATACAGGGTCGTAAGGAGCTTTTAATAAAATGAAAGAAATTGAGTTGAAGCTACAGGGTAAAATAAAAAGGCTGACAAATCGCACCTTTAAGTTTGATGAACGTGTGAAGGAAGGTTGGTTCTCAGCGGTATACTTTTTGAAAACAAGAGAGATCGTGAAGGAATTCAAACCGGATAATATTGTCACCATGCAGTTTTTTCAAAAAGATCATGCTGTTTTATGCGGCACAGACGAAGTGATTGCTTTAATCAAAACATTCGCGGATGATCCAGAATCACTGGAGATTTACTCTTTAAAGGATGGGGACAAAATCTCCCCGTTCGAAACTGTACTGACCATAACCGGTCCATATCAAAATTTCGGCTTCTTAGAAGGTGTGATTGACGGGATCCTGGCCAGAAGAACTTCTGTATCCACGAATGTTTATAATGTGGTCAAAGCTGCTGGGCAAAAGCCTGTCATCTTTATGGGAGACCGTGATGACCATTATACTCAACAGGCAGGAGACGGTTATGCCGCACATATCGGAGGATCTACTGCACAAGCAACGCACGCCATGAATGAATGGTGGGGAAAAAAAGGGATGGGGACCATGCCACATGCCCTTATCCAACTTTTCAACGGTGACGTTGTGGAAGCTTCCAAAGCATACCACGCCAAGTTTCCGGAGGATGAACTGCTTGTGCTGGTGGATTACAACAATGATGTGATTACCGATGCCCTGCGTGTTGCAAGGGAGTTTGGAGACAAACTCAAAGGAGTCCGGGTGGATACTTCAAGAACCATGATTGACCAACATTTCATCCGCCATCAGGATGTATTGGGAACCTTTGATCCGCGCGGTGTAAATGCACCGTTAGTATTTGCTTTAAGGGAAGCACTGGATAAAGAAGGTTACCAACATGTGAAGATCGTGGTAAGTGGCGGTTTCAGTGAGCAGCGCATCAAAGAATTTGAAGAACAGGACGTACCAGTGGACATATATGGTGTCGGGGGAAGCCTATTGAAAATTCATATCGGTTTTACTGGCGACAATGTTGTATTAAACGGGGAGCCGCAAGCAAAAGCCGGTAGGAAGTACCGGTTTAACGAGCGCCTCGAAAAAGTGGACTAACGTATATCGGTCCACATTTCTTGGGAAACTGGTAGAAAGATATCTCTATCAGTTTTTCTTTCTGCCGTTACCGTTAGCTGGACTGAACTAGAGTAATTCTTTAATTAGTGCTATAATAGGTCGTTGTTAGACAAAAAGCCTTTTCTACATATGGTTTGAACCCTTGTCATTAGGGGAATTAGCAAATTTAGACGCTTATCATATAATGGTATATCCATACACGGAAAGCGATGTCTTGCACAAAAATAAACTATTGATCAGTTCGTTTGCAGAGTAAGTAATCGAATTATATATAGATAAATGTTGGAGGTTTTTTCATGACCATTTATCATTTTGTTGGTATAAAAGGTTCAGGAATGAGTGCACTTGCGGGAATTCTCGACGATATGCACTATCAGGTTCAAGGCTCGGATATCGAGAAAAGGTTCTTTACTCAGAAAGGGCTAGAAGAAAAGGGCATCACGATCCTTCCTTTCGATAAAGAAAATATAAAGGAAGACATGACGGTGATAGCTGGTAATGCATTTCCTGATACACACGAGGAGATTGAGGCGGCGAAGCAACTGAATGTACCTGTTATTCGTTATCCGCAATTTCTAGGTCAGTTTATGGAGAAGTTTACAAGTATTGCTGTAACTGGCGCACATGGAAAAACATCTACCACGGGATTGCTTTCTCATGTCATCCAAGGGGCAAAGCCGACATCCTATCTGATAGGGGACGGTACTGGTCGGGGAGCCGAAGAAAGCGAATATTTCGTATTTGAAGCATGTGAATACAAGAGACACTTTCTGTCCTATTACCCTGACTACACAATCATGACTAACATTGACTTCGATCATCCAGATTATTTTGGCAGTATCGATGATGTGTTCAATGCCTTCCAAGAGATGGCCTTGCAAGTGAAGAAAGGAATCATTGCCTGCGGAGACGACGAGTATCTGCAAAAAATCCAAGCGAAGGTCCCTGTGATCTATTACGGCTTTGGGGAAGAAAATGATTTCCAGGCCCGTCATGTGGAAAAGTCCACAGAAGGTACGACCTTCGATGTGTTTGTCCGTAACAACCACTATGCCACCTTCAAAATAAAAGGCTATGGCGATCACAATATCATGAATGCATTAGCGGTGATTGCTCTATGCCATTATGAAGAGATCCCTGCGGATGTAATCCAGAGCCAATTGCTAACTTTTGAAGGAGTAAAACGAAGATTTTCTGAAAAAGTGGTCGGTTCACAAGTATTGATTGATGATTATGCGCATCATCCGACCGAGATTCGCGCGACAATCGATGCTGCGAATCAAAAGTACCCGGACCGCGATGTCATTGCGGTATTCCAGCCGCATACCTTTACAAGAACGCAAACCTTCTTGAACGAGTTTGCTGAAAGCCTGGGTGGTGCAGACCATGTGTATCTATGTGATATCTTCGGTTCCGCGCGTGAGAACCAGGGGAAGCTGACCATTAATGATCTTCTGGAAAAAATAGATCAGGCAGCGATCTTGACGGAAGAAGGAACGGAATTATTGGCTAAACATGAAAATGCAGTAATCATTTTTATGGGTGCTGGTGATGTAACAAAATTCCAGGAAGCATATGAAAAGTCGTTACAAGTATAATTATATTAGAACCGGTTTTCCTTTGTGAGAAGGGAGACCGGTTTTTTGTCATTTAGGCGAAGGATAAGGAATTCCTGTATAGGAGGAAACAGAGCTGGTGCGTCTATGTATCTTACTAGCCGCTCCCCAAAGAAACAAAAAACCATCCACATATTCAACCTGTGGATGGCACCATATCAAAAACTTATTTTAAATTCTCAGGATTCAAACCTTCAAGCTCGGAAATGACGAACTTTCCATCTTTTCTGATCAATACATCATCGAAATAGATTTCTCCACCACCATATTCAGGACGCTGGATCATCACCATATCCCAATGGATGTCGGAATTGTTGCCATTCCAAGCATCTTCATAGGCCTGACCAGGAGTGAAGTGGAAACTGCCGTCGATTTTCTCATCAAACAAAATATCCTGCATCGGATGTTGGATATACGGGTTAACTCCAATCGCAAATTCTCCGATAAATCGTGCTCCTTCATCTGTATCGAAAATTTTGTTTATACGATCAGAATCATTCGCTGATGCTTCCACAATCTTTCCATCGCGGAAAGTCAATTTTACGTTCTCATACGTGAACCCTTGATAAGGAGATGGAGTGTTATACGTGATCGTTCCATTTACAGAGTCCTTCACGGGAGCTGTGTAAACTTCCCCGTCAGGGATGTTCATTTCCCCAGCACACTTAATTGCAGGGATATCTTTGATAGAGAAAGTCAAGTCAGTCCCTTCACCAGTGATTCTTACTTTATCCGTTTTGTTCATCAGTTCAACTAAAGCATCCATGGCATTGCTCATTTTTCCGTAATCTAAATTACACACATCAAAGTAGAAGTTTTCGAATCCTTCAGTGCTCATTTTAGCTAGTTGAGCCATACTTGCATTTGGATAGCGGAGGACAACCCATTTGGTTTTAGGCACACGGATATCACGGTGTACTTTCTTTCCAACTGTGCTACCTTGAATTTTTTGCTTGTCATCTGGAACATCTGATAATTCTGAGATATTGTCACCTGAACGAAGGCCGATATATGCGTCCATATTCTTCATGACATTTGCTTCGAAATCGGCTTTCATGTTAAATTGTTCTTCTTGTGCCCCCATTAACAGTGCGCGGTCAACCTGGACATCCTTCAAGGATACGAAAGGGTAGCCTCCAGCTTTGTAAGCTTCCTCTACAAGTGCGATTACCAGCTCTTTTTGCAAACCGAAGTTTTCAATTAATACTTTTTCGCCTTTTTGAAGACGTACGGAATAGTTTATCAAATTTTTTGCAAGTGTTTGAATCCGAGGATCTTTCATTGTTTGGCCCCCTAGTGAAATTGGTTATGTAACACCTATATTGTAACCGATTCCGCGAAGTTTGTTGAATTTTTTGTCTGAAAAAAAATGTCATATTCTAAAAAAATCTTTTATTTTTTGAAGGGATTTTATCATTGTCCTAGAATAAAAAGGGGTATAGGATGTTTAAACTGTAACAGATAGGGTAACTAGTTAGTATGTAGGTCAGCAGCCAGGAGGTGTCACTTTGAGTGAATTGCTTTACATTAGCGCAATTATTGTAGCTATTGCTTTTTTAATATTGGTTATTTTTGTTTCAAAAACCCTTCTATCAGTGCAAGGCACATTAAATCAAGTAGCCGGGACTTTAGGTAGCATTGAAAACCAGATGAAGGGGATCACATCCGAGACAGAGCAGATTTTACATAAGACCAATGTATTAATGGATGACATTCAAGATAAGTCACAACAACTTAATACGGTTGTAACTGCTGTAAAGGATGTAGGTACTTCCATTCAGGGATTTAATCATTCCGTTTCACGTTTATCTAATAATGTTGCCAAGCAGCTAGATCAAAATCAGGATAAGGTGTCACAGGTCGTTCAATGGTCCAATGTAGCAATGGAGCTTGTCGACAAATGGAATGAAAGAAAACAAAAAAATAAAATCAACAATTTATGAGGAGGAATCGGAAATGGGCAATGAAGAGATGAAGAATCAAGAAGTTAACAAAGACAGCATCAATGCAAAGGACTTATTGATCGGTACATTAATTGGTGGAATCGTGGGTGCTACTACTGCGCTTTTCCTAGCTCCTAAATCCGGTAGAGAACTTCGTGGGGATATTACAGATCAGGCAACTCAATTGAAAGAAAAAACAGATTTTTGGAAGCTGCAAGCTACTGAATATACGACTGAACTAGCTGAAACAGCTAAAGATAAAACAAACCAATTAACAAAAGCCATCACAGATCAAACCCAGCAAGTGATGGATAAAGTTAAGCATCTGAGAGAAAAAAATGGGGATGTATCCATGGAACTGCAAGAGCAGGTTCAAGATATCATCTCTGAAGCGGCTACTGCTATTGAAAATGGTACCGAGGACATGTCTGACGAAGTAAAACAAAGACTTGAAGAAACAAAAGCTGCGTTAGAAGACGTAGAGAAAAAGTTATCTGTGAGTGAAGAAGAACAGAACGAACAGAACGAGCAGAACGTAAACTCATAACTTGAGATTCAAACGGCGAAGTGATATGATAGCTTCGCCGTTTTTAATTTCACTATTCAATTGTAAAGGATGTCGGAAAATGGATAAAACTATGATACAAACCGTAGAAGAATTTAATCAAGTTCTCCAAGAAAATGAAACATTTCTCTTTTTTAAAAACAGTACAACCTGTCCCATTAGTCATGCTGCTTTTGAAGAGTTTGAGAATTTTGTAGCAGATCAGGATCAGGTTCCTTGCTATTACTTAAATGTCCAAGATGCAAGACCGCTTTCCAATCATATTGCGGAAGCAACTGGAGTGAAGCATGAATCTCCGCAGGCTTTAATGTTTAAGGGTGGAGACGTTGTGTGGAATGCTTCTCATTGGAAAATCACGTATTCTTCTTTACAGGAAAATGTAAAATAAAACGAACGTGCGTAGATGCACGTTCGTTTTTTATTTTTAGGTCTTCCTTAACACCGCTGTTGATTTCCACATCTCCACAGGGTGCTTGCAGGATCTCCGCTAAGTACTACCTCCCGTCGGAGTCTTCGCCCTATGTTCCAATCAACAACTAGAAGATTGTTTAAACTTATACCTGAACCCTCTTGTCTTCCCATTCGATGTCAAGTTCATCTCCGTGTTCGATTAGGTCATAGAAGGATGCTTTTACTCCATTTTTCTTTAGAACGAAGGATCCAGCTCCTATTGGTTTTTCGATGTTTACGAACCTGAACATGTCTTGAAAGATGAATGGTTCTTTCCGTCTGAGCATCAGTTGCAGATGGTCGCCTCTTTTTAATAAATCTTCTTCCTCTAATAATTCTCCATTACGGTAAAATTCAAGTAGGTTCTTTGATAGTACCACTTTAGCTCCCTTATAAGTGACGGCAATTTCCTGTTTGGTTTCGTATTGTTGAAGCATAGACAGCATTTTTACTGTTGGGCTTGCTGCCTGCTCCCATACAATCTGATCAAGGTTGGAGTAGGTATCGGTGGCAGACACCCTGCTACCATTTCTCTTTAACTGAACAGAAAGTGAAGAAAGGGAGCTTTTTTCGTCATTAATGTATAGATAAAAGGGTTCCAGTTCATCCTCTGTCACTTGCTTCGTGGAAACAAGTAGTTCTTTAATGTTTTTAGGGTATCGGAGGGTTATTTTATCCCTGTCTGAGAGAGGGGTATCCAACGTAGAAGGCTCACCGTTTACTAATATAGTGGGGTTGAGGTCAGCTGGAATCCCGTTCAAATGTAATGTTAAAGACGTATTTTCCGTTCCGATCAGTTGTCCTACGGTTGCCTTGGCAGCTTCTCCATCTTGTCCCTTTTCTACGAAAATGTCGTCTCCATTTTCTATTGAATCAAAACCCTGAGCGACTTTTCCATTCTTATATATTTTCGGGGGTTCTCCAAAGCTTCCAGGAATAGTAATCTTTTCCCCATTCTTTTCTATCATCAATGCTAATCCTGGTTTCCCGACAAGTTTATTGATGTTGATGCCTGAAGCTAAGAGACTGTCACCAATCGTCAATTTTTTCACATCAAATAATCGGATGGGCAATTCGTTGACGGTGACAGAAACGTATTCAATTGGTTTTTCTTTTGCAGCAATGGCTATTCCAATAGGGGTGATGAATTCAGGACCTTTCACCGGAAGGATGGTAGGGTGAAGCTGGTGGATGGCATCCACTCCACGAATTGCAACTCGGTTTTCAGGTAATTCCAGATTTCTGGCAATCAAAGATGTAAGAGACGGCGTCAAACTACCTCCACCTACAAGCATAACAGCTTTAGGGGATTTTTGATTATTTTGTCTTTTGATTTCATTCGTAATGGACGTTGCAAGTTTTTCAATAGATGGCAAGATTTGTTCCACCATTTCAGATTTTGAAAGGGTCTGTTCGAAGCCTAATATATCTGTAAAGGTAATGGTTTCTCTTGCCAGCATCTCTCTCTTCGCCTGTTCAGCCTGTGGAAAATCCAGCAAAAAAGCATCACTAAGTCCTTCGGTGATCTCATCACCTGCAACAGGAACCATTCCGTAAGCGGTTACGGTTCCGTCCATCGAAATTGCTACATCAGAGGTACCCGCTCCAATATCGACTAATGCAATATTAAGGCGTCGCATGGAAGCTGGAATGAGTACATTAATGGCTGCTATCGGTTCAAGAGTCAGGGCTTCGAGCTGCAAGTTAGAGCGTTGCAGTGCGGAAATCAAAGATTCCACCACAATTTTAGGAAGGAAGGTCGAAATGATTTCAACAGAAGCTTTTTCTCCGCGCTGATCAAGAAGGCTGCCAATCTCCTCTTCATCCAAATAATAACGGAGCACCGAATAACCAACACAGAAATACTGATTGGCATGATCAATTTGGTTCTCTTGTAGTAATTTTCGTTGTGCCTCTTGAACCGCAGCCAGTTCAAGTAGAAAAATATCCTCTTCTTTGAACAGTGCTTTCCCTTTGATATCCTGAATGGCATATGCAGTCTGCGTTTTTAGAGCCCTTCCGGCAGCGGCTACACAAACTTTGGTGAGAGGCCCATGCTTTTCCTCCAATTGTTCCTTCACATATGTAATCACCTTTGAAACTGCCAATATATCATGGATTTGGCCATCCAACATAGCACGCTCATCATGTTCTTTTACCACCATGTCAATCATATGGAATTTATCGTTTTCTTTTTCCAGAAGCAGGCCAACTACAGACCTGGTTCCAATGTCCAATGCGAAAATCAAAAAACATTCACCATCCCTATAATGCATCATATGATACTTTACCGCTTAAAAGCGTTTAATTAATAAAGAAAAAATTCGTGACAATCTTAAAGTCATCGTATATAATAACTAATTAATAGAAATGTACCACAATTCGGTACTGTTATAAATACAGAAAGGATGAAATAATATGAGTCATAACGAACTAGACGCCTTGCGAAAACAAGTCGAAGAACTCAACTTACAACTACTAGAGGTCATCAACAAGCGCGGTGAGCTTGTCCAGGAAATTGGTAAGCTTAAGGAAGCGCAAGGTGTAAATCGATATGACCCAGTCCGTGAAAGAAAGATGCTAGACTTGATCACGGAGCATAACGATGGTCCTTTCGAAACCTCCACATTACAACATTTATTCAAAGAGATCTTCAAAGCAGGTTTGGAACTGCAAAAAGATGATCATAGAAAAGCATTACTAGTGTCGCGTAAGAAAAAACCGGAAGATACGGTTGTAGAAGTCAAGGGTGTGAAAATTGGTGATGGATCTCAAAACTTCATCATCGGTCCTTGTGCCGTAGAAAGCTATGAACAAGTTGCACAAGTTGCACAAGCTGCAAAAGCACAGGGAGTAAAATTGCTTCGCGGTGGTGCGTTCAAGCCTAGAACTTCTCCTTACGATTTCCAAGGACTTGGACTTGAAGGATTGAAAATATTGAAACGTGTTGGTGATGAATATGATATGGCAATCATCAGTGAAATCATCAACCCTGCAGATATTGAAGTCGCTTGTGATTACGTCGATGTCATCCAGATAGGTGCACGTAACATGCAGAACTTCGAACTACTGAAGGCTGCAGGTGCGGTGCGAAAACCAGTACTCCTCAAAAGAGGATTGGCCGCAACGATTGATGAATTCGTTAATGCAGCAGAATATATCATCTCCCAAGGGAATGACCAGATCATCCTATGTGAGCGCGGAATCAGAACGTACGAAAAAGCTACTAGAAATACATTAGATATTTCAGCTGTACCAATTCTGAAGAAAGAAACTCACTTACCAGTATTTGTGGATGTAACACATTCCACTGGTAGAAAAGATCTTCTATTGCCTACTGCAAAGGCTGCACTTGCAATCGGTGCAGATGGAGTGATGGCTGAAGTCCATCCTGATCCGGCAGTAGCACTTTCTGACGCGGCACAGCAGATGGACATCGATCAATTCAATGAGTTCATCACGGAACTACGCAGTCATTATTCGTACAAGTCATAATAAACATTTTCTCCAAGACGAGCGGATTGAAACGCTCGTCTTTTCTTGTATTCATAAGTTTTCATTAAGTTTTCATAAAAAATTTACATTTAGCAAAAGATATGGGGAGGAGTATAGTAAATTCATTGATTGTAGGCAAAGAATAACGTATGATTATTAGATAAATGCGTTATTTTGCCAAATTTATCTTATTAAATATTGCCTTACATAGATGCATGAAAAATGAAGGAGAGTGTGTGCGAATGAACGTAACGATTTATGATGTTGCCAGAGAAGCGAATGTTTCCATGGCAACGGTTTCCCGAGTAGTAAATGGAAACCCAAATGTAAAACCCACAACAAGAAAAAAAGTATTGGAAGCCATCGAACGCTTAGGTTATCGTCCTAATGCCGTGGCTAGAGGATTGGCAAGCAAGAAAACGACAACGGTTGGGGTAATCATCCCTGATATCTCCAATATCTTCTATGCAGAGCTAGCTCGCGGAATTGAGGATATTGCAACCATGTATAAGTACAATATCATCTTGAGCAACTCCGACCAAAATGTGGACAAGGAGTTATACTTACTGAACACGATGCTTGGCAAGCAAGTGGATGGAATTGTTTTCATGAGTGGAAATATAACAGAAGAGCTTGCAGCGGAGTTTGAAAGATCTCCTGTACCAATCGTATTGGCAGCTTCCATTGAAAGAGACAATAAGGTACCGTCTGTAACGATCGATTATGTACAAGCAGCCTTTGATGCTGTAACAGCATTGATTGAGAAGGGACACAAGCGCGTGGGTTACGTGTCAGGCCTCTTTGAAGAACCAATCAACGGAGAGAAAAAACTGACAGGCTACAAGCGTGCTTTAGAAGAAGCTGGTTTATCCTATGATGAGGAGATTGTTCTAGAAGGGGACTATTCCTATGATTCAGGAATTGAAGCGGTTGAAAAATTGATCAGCTTGAAAGACCGTCCTACAGCAATCTTTGTTGGGACCGATGAAATGGCATTGGGGGTCATCCATGGTGCTCAAGATAATGGACTGAATATCCCTGAAGACATCGAAGTAATTGGATTTGATAATACACGACTAGCGACAATGGTTCGTCCACAGCTTTCTACCGTGGTTCAACCGATGTATGATATTGGTGCAGTTGCCATGAGACTTTTAACGAAATTTATGAATAAAGAGAAAGTGGAGGACCAAACTGTCGTACTTCCTCATAGAATTGAATTTAGACGCTCAACAAAATAAAAAAGCTGTCGATATAGATAGTAAAAGAAGAGGACAAAAACAACAACGTTTGTCCTCTTTTCTTATGGAAGGCTCAAAATGATTCTACATAACATAGCTGTTGATTGGAGCACAGGGTGAAGACTCCAAGCAGCTGGAGGTAGCGCATTTTGGAGACCCCGCAGGCTTGCCGAGGAGGCTCCACAGGCGTCTCGCTGAAAGCGAAGCCAAGTGCGAAAATCAACAGCGGCGTCAAATAAAGCCTTCACTAAAAACATAAACAAGAGCGTTTAAGGTCAGGGGAGACAGTATGAAAAAGTTCGATGTGTTAACACCAATAGGTCTTGTACTAGGTTTGGCAATGATTTTATTCGGTATCGTTAATAATTCAGGATTCAGCGGTGCAAGCAGCTTCTTGCATCTTCCCTCTTTTTTAATTGTAATAGGGGGAACGCTTGGTGCTTTATTAATTACGTTCAATCTTAAAGAAATGAAGGTAATGCCGACAGTAGTGAAAGCTGCATTTTCCAGGCAGGAAAATGAATTACCAAATCTAATTGAAACATTTGTAAGGCTATCAGACCGAGCAAGAAGAGAAGGGTTACTGGCACTTGAGGCAGAGCTAGAAGAAGTAGAAGATGATTTCATAAAAAAGGGCGTGCTGCTTGCAGTGGACGGGGTGGAGCCTGAAGTGATCCATGATATTATGAATGCAGAAATCTCTGCCATGGAAGAAAGACATGTGAAGGGAAGAAGCATTTTGGAAAAAGCGGGGGATTATGCTCCGTCATGGGGGATGATTGGAACGCTCATCGGATTGGTACTGATGCTGAAAAACCTGAATGACCCGACTACGCTAGGGCCTAATATGGCCATCGCCATTTTGACAACCTTATATGGAACATTGTTAGCAAATCTAGTCTTTCTCCCAATGGCTAGTAAACTAGCTAATAAAACAGAAAAAGAAGTATTCTTGAAACAAATTATCATAGAAGGGGTCATTGGCGTACAATCTGGTCAAAACCCTAAAATATTGGAGGAAAAGCTATCAGCCTTCCTTTCCAGTCAAGATCGAGTTAAAAAAGACGAAGCTGTGGCTGAAACGCTCGAGGAGAATTTTCAATGAAGCGTCAAAAGAGGGAAGCACATGAAAAAGGTGCACCAAAATGGATGGTTACGTTTTCCGATCTTTTCATGCTGGTCCTTGTATTCTTTATTTTACTCTTTTCCATGTCACAGATAGATCTCGTAAAATTCAAAGCGGTGGCAGAATCATTCAAGCAAGTGAATATACTCGATTATAATCCTTCCGCTGTCCCTTTTGAAAACCCTACAGATTTTTCCGTCAATACGGAATCAACGAATAACCAGGATGATGTCTCTAAGGAACCGGAAAATAATGAGACGGAATCGGAAACAGATAGCCTACAGGAGCTGCTTGTGGAAGTACAGATATTCCTGGCGGAAAATGACTTAGAAGATGTGGTAGTGGCCAATAGGACGGAACGAGGAATTGTTCTTGTGCTGGAAGAGAAAGTGTTATATGAGACGGCGGAGGCAAGAATCCTTCCCATCGCTCATCCATTCTTGGATAAGGTGGGAACGCTTTTAAATAAAATTCCTAATCTGGTCAAGATAGAAGGCCATACGGATAATCGTCCTATCTCAACCGACAAATTTCCCTCTAACTGGGAATTGTCTGCGGCCAGAGCAAGTAGTGTCATCCGCTATCTGGTAGATTCTCACAATTTGGATCCTGAGCGCTTTATTGCAGTAGGATATGGTGATACAAGACCTATAGTCGAAAACACTTCAAGTGAAAATTATCAAAAGAATAGACGGGTCGAGATAGTCATTTCAGATCCGCAGCAGGAAGAGAAAATCGATTGAAAAAGCGAAAAGCCAGCTCCACGCCAAAGGCGTAGGGTTGGCTTTTTTCTTTTGGCTCTGTTAAAGCAAACTGTTGATTTTTACAGCAACCTAGCTGTTGATTGGAGCAATAGGCGTAGACACCTGAGGGAGATAGCGTTTAGGGGAGACCCCGCAGGCGCAAACCGAGGAGGCTCCCCTAACGCCCCTAGGAAAGCGAAGCCTAGTGCGGAAATCAACAGCGGTGCTTAACAGAGCCTTTCGTTTTGTTTGTTAAGTTCATTGAGTTACGTTTGAGATGGTTAACCAATCTGTGAATTATCTTTTCGCAGGTGGCTGATAGGGTATAGCGCCTTCATCAGGATTTGTTTATTCTTCTCGGTGATTTCCTGTTTTCGTGGGATAGGTTTGTACAAATCTGCTTTATCCTCCCAAGTATCAGGTAAATCCACTGGTGATTGATCTTTCCATTCGTTTATCCAATCTTCTGACAAAGCACCTTGCACATCGTTCTTTTCGATCATCTCCAACCAGATATGAGACCATGCCCTTGGTACGACCCTCCAGATATCATAGCCCCCGCCACCAACTCCAATCCATCTGCCTTTGCAATGTTGATGGGCAATTTTATGAGCGAGCTTGGGTATCTCCCGGTACACCTTTATTGAAGTGGAAAGGTGGGTGAGAGGGTCATAGTAATGAGCGTCCGCGCCATTTTGGGTAAGGATGACATCAGGCTTAAAGAACTCGGCAATTTCTGTTAGTGATTGTTCGTACACTTCGAGGAAGGACTCATCTTCAGTGAAAGCGTCAATCGGGATATTAAAAGAATAACCGTAACCGTCCCCTTGACCACGCTCATTCACATTCCCCGTCCCAGGGAATAAATAGCGCCCGGTTTCATGGATGGACAGGGTGCAGACATCAGGATCCTCGTAAAACGCCCATTGTACACCATCACCATGATGGGCATCGGTGTCAACGTAAAGAACTCTGGCACCGTATTTTTCTTGAAGGTACTTGATGGCAACGGCCGTGTCGTTATATATACAAAAGCCGGATGCCTTGCCACGGAATCCGTGATGAAGGCCGCCACCAAGGTTTAATGCATGTTCCGACTTACCCGTCATTACCTGGTCGACTGCAGTTAAAGTCCCCCCCACAAGCAGAGCGCTTGCCTCATGCATGTTCGGGAAGATAGGGGTATCCTCCGTCCCAAGACCGTAGTTGTTTGCTTTTTCTTTGGGCAACTGCCCTTTTCCAGCCAATTTAACAGCTTCAATATAGCGCGGGTCATGCACCAACGCCAATTCCTCATCTGTTGCCATTCTGGGTGGAACAATATCCTGGAATGATAGAAACTTGCTTTTATGCAGCAAGTCATAGGTCAGTTTGACTCTCAGTTGATTGAATGGGTGATTTTCGCTGAACTTATAGGTTTGAAAATCATCCGAGTAGACAAAAACCGCTTTTTTCATGAAGTAACACCCGGTAAGTTCGGCCAAAGTACTTCATAGCCTTCCTCCTGTAAGTCATGGATGACTCCTGTAGGGTTCATCGTCTGTACGCGGAAGACGAGTATTTTAGACTGCTCATCCTGATGAGGGTAGACAAGCACACTTAGAATATTTAATTTCCTTTTGCTTAAAATGGAGGTCACTTCGGCCAATTTTCCAGCGATATTCTCCACCTTCACTTCAAATTGAGAAGCTGGTTGATTAGCCCCTGTCAATTGTACAAATGTATACAAAAGATCTGTTTCAGTGACAATTCCAACCAGTTTAGAATTCTGGACGATTGGAAGGCAGCCAATCTTATATTCATAAAATGTTGCTGCCACTTCCTCTACAAAGTCAAGAGGATGGCCGGTCAACAAGTTGGTCTTCATCACTTTTGAAAGAGGCTGCTGTAAATCTTCTTGGGTGCTGTTTCCATATAAGGCAGCCTGCAACCCATTTCTTACATCCCTATCTGAAATGATGCCGACCAATTGATGATTCGCATTTACAATCGGAATGTGGCGGATGCTTTTTTCTTCCATTAGAAGAAGTGCGCGTTCAACTGTATCCGTCGGGAGCAGTGTAAATACATCCTTCTTCATAATTCTTTCTACAATCATGGTCTTTCCTCCTTGTCAAACAAGTTCCGATTAAGACATCATATGCTAGTACATAAAGCGGTTGTGAAAGCGAAGTTGATCGAATTTCTGAACAGACTCCTGATCGATATTTTTACCGATACGTGCCATCAAGCAATTGGCTGGATGTGAGCTGATCTCTGGGTCATCCGTTGCATAATACTCCAATCCACCTGCATTCATCATCTTCTCCATTATTTTTCGATATTCCCAGACATTCAGGCCAGTACCTTTTAAATCCCAATGCCAGTAATATTCAGTAGTTATCACAATATAGTTTTCCATCATTTCATCCATCATCGAGACCTGTAACAAGGATTTCCCAACGGAGCTACCACGCACTTCCGGTACCACTTCAATGGCACCAAGCTCAATGAGGTTCTCCATCTTGCCTTCGGACCACCTCTCCATTGGATCCGGATACAAATAGGTCACATATCCAACAATGGTATCTTGTGTTCTTGCAATGATGATTCTGCCTTCTGGTAGCCCTGCAATTTCAATCAAGGCTTTACGTTGCTGCTCAGGAGGTCTAAATGCAACAAGATCTTTATGAAACTCATAGCTTGCCAGCTTCTCGGGAGTGACTGGCCCCTCTATGATCAAACGGCTGTTTCTTGTCTTGATTTCTTTGGCATTATACGTTTTTCTATGTTCCATCTAAATTCCCACCTACTTTTACCTACAAGAATAATAGTGAATCTCTAGCTATATTTTCTCATTTTACAGAAAAAACACAAGATAATTAAAACGCTTTCATCACGCTCTACCTCCAGTCTACTAGAAAATACGAAATTATTCATGTAATAATATCAATTTTTAAAAAATTGAGAAAAAACTCCATCTGTACTATAATAGAATTGTAGATTATACATAAGGGGTGTTTGTGGATGAAAGTGGAAGCGTTACCAGTAACGAAGGGGAACTACAATCTAGAAGACTATGAACAAACCTATCGTAGCTTTGATTGGTCAGAGGTGGAAAAGAACTTCAGCTTTGCCGAAACAGGAAGAGTCAATGTGGCATATGAAGCAATCGACCGCCATGCAGAATCTGCACGAAAAAATAAAGTGGCATTGTATTATCGTGATCCAGAACGTGATGAAAAGTACACGTTCAAGGAAATGAAAGAGATGTCCAACAAGGCGGGAAACATTTTAAAACAGACGTGTGATGTGGAAAAGGGAGACCGTGTCTTCATCTTTATGCCGCGCTCACCGGAATTATATTTTGCCGTTCTAGGGGCCATTAAGCTTGGTGCAATTGTCGGGCCACTATTTGAAGCGTTCATGGAAGGCGCTGTAAAAGATCGCTTGGAAGATAGTGAAGCAAAAGTGATCGTAACGACACCTGAACTTCTAAAAAGAATTCCTCTTGATGATCTTCCCGCATTGAAGCATGTGGTGCTTGTCGGGGAAGATGTGAAAGAGGAAGGTCCTTGTGTGGACTTCCTTTCCCGTATGAAAGAGGCGAGCAAAAAGCTTCAAGTGGAATGGGTAGAAAAGACTGATGGATTAGTCCTCCATTATACAAGTGGATCCACAGGTAAACCAAAAGGAGTGCTGCATGTGCATAATGCGATGGTGCAGCACTATCAGACGGCGAAATGGGTACTTGATCTGAAGGAAGAGGATGTGTACTGGTGTACTGCAGATCCAGGATGGGTGACAGGGACTGCTTATGGAATCTTCGGCCCTTGGCTAGTAGGGGCTTCCAATGTCATTGTGGGTGGCCGTTTCAGACCGGAAGCATGGTACGAAACAATCTCGGATTATGGCGTATCAGTATGGTATAGCGCGCCAACAGCATTCCGCATGCTGATGGGAGCAGGGGACGAAGTGGTGAAGAAGTATGATCTTTCCTCGCTTCGTCATATCCTGAGTGTCGGGGAGCCACTGAATCCTGAAGTTATCCGTTGGGGTGTGAAGGTGTTCAATTTGCGCGTCCATGATACATGGTGGATGACAGAAACAGGTGCACAACTCATATGCAACTATCCGTCCTTGGAGATAAAGCCAGGTTCCATGGGTAAACCGATTCCGGGTGTAGAAGCAGCAATTGTAGATGATCAAGGAAATGAATTGCCTCCATACCGCATGGGTAACCTTGCCATTAAAAAGGGCTGGCCGTCCATGATGCACACCATCTGGAACAATAAAGAAAAATATGAGTCTTATTTCATGCCTGGTGACTGGTATGTATCCGGCGACTCCGCTTATATGGATGAAGAAGGCTACTTCTGGTTCCAAGGCCGTATCGATGATGTTATCATGACATCTGGTGAGCGTGTTGGACCATTTGAAGTGGAAAGCAAGCTTGTCGAGCACCCTGCAGTAGCAGAAGCTGGTGTCATCGGTAAACCTGATCCAGTACGAGGAGAGATCATCAAGGCGTTCGTTGCCCTCCGTGACGGCCACACAGCAAGTGATGAGCTGAAAGAGGAGATTCGCCAATTTGTTAAACGAGGCCTCGCTGCACATGCGGCGCCACGTGAAATTGAATTCCGTGATAAGCTTCCGAAGACGCGAAGCGGTAAGATCATGCGTCGTGTGTTAAAAGCGTGGGAGCTGGATTTACCGACTGGTGATTTGTCTACGATGGAAGATTAATAAGACGAGTTTTGATGTAAACAACCTGCCGCTTTGCGGTGGGTTGTTGTTTTTTTAATTTGATTTTTTGAATATGCGGTGAGATGCAATGTGTCGAATTTTGTTGAAAGGTAGAAGGTGACTTAATAGTTGTAGAAGGTTTTCTCTAAAAGGTAGAAGGTCACATGAAAGTGGTAGAAACTATCCACTAAAGTGTAGAACATTCCTCCTTAATGGTAGAACAAAAAAAATATTCGACTTTTCGAAATTTCGTATTGCGAAATAAACTCCAACAAGAGTACTATAGATACAGAACATAGAGAATAGGGGAAGCCGCAATGGGAAAACATAGATTATTTTTATACACAAAAGCATTATCAGACTTCGGCTCTTTTATGGATTTGATAGTATTGAATGTAGTCGTTTATGCAGCAACAGGAAGCCCTGTCTGGTTGGCTGCAACGATGGCAGCCAGGACAATCGGTGGGGTACTGGCAAGCCTCGTAAGTGGAATTGCGGCAGATAAATGGAACAGGAAGACCATCATGCTTGTGACAGATATCTTGAGGGCGGGATTGATTCTCCTGTTGATACCTTTTCCGGATCCGGTTATGATCCTCGTGGTATCTGCTATGATCGGTTTTATCAATAGCTTTTTTATGGTCAGTTTCAGTGCAGAGGTTCCGCAAATATTCGGCCAGGACAAAATCATTGAAACCAATTCCCTTATTGCCAGATTGACATCGATTAGCCTTGTTACAGGCTTTATTGGCGCCGGGATTATTACGGAAGTGTTAGGATATAAATACACTTTGATGATTGATGCAGGGACCTATCTTTTATCGGGGGTTGTACTGTGGCGGATGAAATGGAACACAACAGAAACCAAGGCGAGCAAGGAGCTTGTCACAGGATTTAAAAATAGTCTATTGTCTATTATCAGGGATACGAAGGAAGTTTATAAATATTTAAAGATTGCACCGATGCTTCTTATGATCAACATCGTTTTTCTTGTCGGTGCTTTTGCAGGTAGTTCGCATAATCTGGGGATTCCCCTATTGGCAGAACAGATTAATGGGGAGCGTCAAAGCTTTTATTACGGCATGATTTGGGGTGTCTGGGGGATAGGTTCTGTTCTTGCAACTTACACCATTCCAAAATTAAAAATTATCAGGAGCGATAAGATTTATTCCGTATTTTTTTTATCGGCTATGTTCATGTCGCTCGGCTTCATAATTTTCTTATCTAATACAGTTGTCAGCGTCATTTTATTTTTCGCGTTTTTAACAGGGGTATTTGATGCGTGTTTTACCACGTTACATGCCAGTATCCTGCAAAAATCGGAAAATCACATTAGGGGCCGTGTTTTCGCAGTGGGAATGCTGTTGAAATCGTTAGGATTTGCACTGGGATTTGTCATTGCGCCACTATTATTGAAAGGATTCACAATGCCTCAGATGGTTTGGTTCCTTCATGGAACACTCATCACCACATCTCTTGTAGTCCTTATTGTGGCAAGCATATGGAGTAGTAAGAAGAAGCAGGAAGCGGCGTTGATGTAATTAAAAAGGCACTTGATCCTCTGGATCAAGTGCCTTCTTTAGATTCCTTGAAGGAAAAATCAATCTTCTTCGTCATCCCCGCTATCATCTGGTGGTGGATCTGTGGAATTATCGTCGCCACTTCCGCCGCCGTTTCCACCGCCACTGTTGCCGCCACCGTTGCCGCCGCCATTACCGCCACCATTGGAAGGTGGTTTTGGATCTGGCTTTGGTTTTGGTTTTGGCTTAGGTTCTTCTTTCTTGTCTGGATCTCCAAGCTTCACAGAGCTTGAAGGGGCCGACTCTTTGCCACTTGCATTAACGGCAGTGACATAGAAGAAACCAGATTTTTGTGATACATTTGTCGATAGATTTTTCCCTGCCTGCACAGCCGCAATCTTACTGGCAGAACTTGAACTGTTAGCTTTATAGTATACGTAATATCCGATAACGTCCTTTTGAGAGCTTGCGGACCATTTCAACGTGGAACCGGAAATGCTCACACCGCCAACTTGTCCAGGTGCTGAACTGTTGGATGGAAGTGGATCATTTGATAGTACGGTCAAGCCATCAAAGATCGAACTATTTGGCATGTACTTTGCCAGCTCTTCCATACTGCTGATTTGCAACTTCTTTAAGAAATCAGGTTTCAGCATTGGTCCTTCTTTTACAAACTCTCTAGGAGTGGAACTTAACGGCGCATACGCCACATCGCCAATTTGAACATATTTCCCTGTTGTCAGGCTGTCGTCCGTTCTGGTGGGAGCATATTTTGCATTGAATAGATCTTCTCCAACCAAGCCTGCCTTGCTACATAGATCGGATGGCAGCAATCCGGACAACTTACAATAGCTTCGTCGAACGATTCCGCCAGGCATTTGGAACTGTTCGGAAGGACCGATTAATTCAGGTTTGATGTCATAGGCTCCGTTCAGGAGTTGTGCCCACAATAATTGACTTCTCTTAGTAGGTGTCCGATCCCCGAGACTTCTTAAGACGTGGCGCTCATCATAACCCATCCACAGTCCGAAAGTGATGTTAGGATTAGAGCCCATCATCCAGATATCATGAGTATCTTGAGTAGTACCTGTTTTACCAGCCCAATCTGCACGGAATTGCAGATAATCCCTTGCAGGTATGGCAGTACCCCTTTTGAAGGTATCGCGCATTGTATCAATCATCAGGTAGGCTGTTTGTGGAGAATAGATCTCAACCGGCTCTACCTTGTGCTCATAGATGACATCGCCATCTTTTGTGGTGATGCTTTCAATTAAATACGGTTCTACGTAATTTCCTCCGTTTGCAAAAGTTACATAACCGGCAGTGTTCTCTTCTACACTTACTCCGACTGATGGGGATCCAAGTACAGCTGATATGTTCCCAGCATCGCCTTGTGTAAGCTTCGTGAAGTTTTGCTTGAATAGATAATCCATAGGACGTTGCGGCAGGATTTCCATATATCCGCGGATAGCTGCTAAGTTATGAGATAATGCCACGGATTCCCGAACCGTTTGTAATCCATTGAATCGATTGTTCCAGTTGTTAGGAGACCATGCATCCTGACCAGGAAGCTTAACAGTCAACGGTGTATCTGCAAGGATGCTACCAGGCTGTAAAGTTCCCATCTCATAGGCAGGTGCATATCCTAATAATGGTTTCATCGTGGAACCGTTATGACGCCATGTATTCGTTGCGAAGTTCAAATCCTTCAGCTTGAAATCGCGTCCTCCAACAAAACTGATGATTGCACCGGTTTTGTTGTCCATTAGCAAAGCCCCTACTTGCTCTGCGTTTCTAGCAACCAACTCCCCGGTATCTGGATCTTTTTCTTCTTCATAAGAGTAAACTTTAGTACCATCGAAATAAGGGAATTCTTGTGTTATCTCCCTCATTTTTGAATAGATATCTTTATCTATGGTAGTTTTGATGACATACCCTTTATGCCTTAAAGCGGTGTCTGCCAAAAGTTTATATTCTCTATACAATTCATCATTATTTTCTAGGTCTGTAATCTCGTATCCATCATTTAATGCTAGTTGCTCAGCAATGATTTCCTGTGCTCTTTCTTCTATTTCAAATGCTACATATGGGAATTCGTCAATGGCACTGTTTGTTGGACCTGTTAAATCCTTAGTAATATCATATGCCAGTGCTTCCTCGTATTGCTTGTCATCGATATGTCCCATCGTATGCATCCGGTGTAGAACATAGCGCATCCTTTCAAGGCCAGGCTCGAGTCCTTCCGGCGCTTTTACCTCTGCAGACCGAGTGAATGGAGTATAGGCAAAAGGACTTTGCGGCAAGCCAGCGATGAAAGCGGCCTGTGGAATAGTCAATTCGCCAATATCTACGCCAAAGATACCTTCTGCTGCTGTCTGCGCTCCTGCGATGTTTCTACCATTTGAATCCCTTCCGAATGGGGAAACATTCAGGTATGCTTCTAAAATCTCTTCTTTTGAAAAATAGTTCTCTAATCGAAGGGCAAGAAGAATCTCTTTTGCTTTACGATCAAAGGAGACTTCGTTTGTTAATACTTGGTTCTTGATTAATTGCTGTGTCAACGTGCTACCACCGGTTTGGTTGGCCGAATTTGTCACTTCTTGAACAATGGCACGTACAATCGCTTTGGGCACGACCCCTTCATGCTCGTAGAAATATTCATCCTCAGTGGAGATAAGCGCGTTGATTAAATGCTCTGAAACGTTATCCAGGGACACTTCTTCACGAAGTAGATCTGCACGATATTTTCCCAAATAGACGTCATCTGCAAAATACATTTCTGTAGATTCTTCATAGTTGTAAATGTTTGTTCTCATATCTTCATAAGAACGGATAGGCTCCTCCTTTACCAGTGCGGCAAAATAACCGGCACCGGCACCACCGGCGAAAGATACACCGATCAATCCGATAACGAGAAAAACAAGAATTAGATTCCACACTACTAAGTATGTAATGTTGGCTCCTTTTTTCGTCTTATTATTTACAAAAAACCGAAAAAAGGTCTGCGATTTTTCTTTGAACTTGTCGTAGTTTGACATAATTTATCTACCCCCCGGCAAATCATACTAATTATAGCATATTGAGGTTTTATAGCGACAAACTTTTTATTCCTTACCAAAATTTTCTTGAAGATTATATTGACATGAAACTCAGTTTTATGGTAAAAAGACTTTATATAAATTTTTGATTAGTTATAGAATGCGCTAAGACAGGAATAAGTAGTACAAATAGGCATGCTTAAAGAGAGCTGATGGTTGGTGAGAATCAGTACACCTGTTTGGATGAATTACCTCCTCGAGTATCTTTTGGGAACGGCCGCACTTTGGCTTAGTAGCAGAAGACGGTGAGAACCGTTACATTTTTGAGTGGGAAAGCGGCTATGTCTGCTTTTCAATTAGGGTGGTACCGCGTATAAACTCGTCCCTTCTTTTACAGAAGGGATGGGTTTTTTTGTTTATGTGCTGCTTAACACCGCTGATGCTCTCCGCAAACGGCTTCGCTTTCCGCGGGGCGACCTTGAGCCTTCTCACTTCGTTGCGGGGTCTCAACATTGTCGCTACTCTCCCGCTGGAGTCTGCGCCTTTTGCTCCGAGCATCAGCTAAGAATGTCGCATTTACATTAAAATTAAAAACCATAAAGGAGATTATATCATGAGTTTATTAGAGGATTTGCAGTTTAGAGGGTTAGTGAATCAGGTTACAGATGAAGAGGGTTTGACGAAGCTTTTATCTGAGGAAAAGGTGAAGTTGTACTCTGGATTTGACCCGACAGGCGACAGCTTGCATATCGGTCACTTGCTACCGATTCTTACATTAAGAAGATTCCAGCAGGAAGGGCACCATCCAATTGCGTTGGTAGGTGGAGCAACTGGATTAATCGGGGATCCTAGTGGAAAGAAAGCGGAACGTACATTGAATACATCCGATATCGTGGTGGAGTGGTCCAATCGTATTAAAGGCCAACTATCTCAATTTTTGGATTTTAAAGCGACTGATAATCCAGCAGTGATTGCAAACAACCATGACTGGATTGGGGAAATGAATGTTATCTCTTTCCTTCGTGACGTTGGAAAGAACTTTGGACTTAATTACATGCTTGCTAAGGATTCCGTTCAATCTCGAATTGACTCTGGAATCTCTTACACGGAGTTCAGTTACATGATTCTTCAATCCTTGGACTTCTTACATTTATACAGAGGCCAAAATTGTAAGCTACAAATTGGTGGAAGCGACCAATGGGGGAATATCACGGCAGGAATGGAGCTAATCCGTAAATCCGAAGAGAATGCCAAGGCATTTGGTCTGACGATTCCTCTTGTGACAAAAGCGGATGGCACGAAGTTCGGTAAAACGGAAGGCGGCGCAATCTGGTTAGATCGCGAGAAGACCTCTCCATACGAGTTCTACCAATTCTGGATTAATACAGATGACAGAGATGTTGTGAAATACTTGAAATTCTTTACGTTTTTGTCTCACGAAGAGATCGTGGAGCTTGAAAAAGAATTGCAAGAAGCACCGGAGAAACGTTCTGCACATAAACGCCTTGCAGAAGAAGTAACGAAATTGGTACATGGTGAGGCTGCTTTAGAACAAGCAATCCGCATCTCTAAAGCATTGTTCAGTGGATCCATTTCCGAACTTTCTGCTGATGAAATCAAGCAGGGCTTTGCAGATGTTCCTTCTTTTACAGTGGAAAATGATGATCAGCTTGCATTAGTGGAATTGTTGGTTGCAAGTAAGATTGCACCCTCTAAACGTCAAGCGCGTGAGGATATTACGAATGGTGCTATTTCTATCAATGGGGAGAAGGTTCAGGATCTTGCTTATGTGTTAGGTGAAAACGACCGCATTGAGGGGCAATTTACTGTTGTAAGAAGAGGGAAGAAGAAATACTTCCTTATTAAATACTAATCTTTTGGTTAAGGCTGTCCTTTGGGGCAGTTTTTTTTTTACACTCACAAATTGTTAGATGGTAAACTTGGTTATAAAGAGCTTAATAGGAGGGGATAGGTATTGTATCGAAAAGAGGTTTATGTGTTTGATAAAGACAAGCCGATTAAAGCTGTTATCCGAAATTATCAGGAAAAGGACTTTGCGCAAATGATTCGTGTACAGCAGGAGTGTTTTCCGCCACCATTTCCACCAGATCTGTGGTGGAACGAGGAACAGCTAAAGAATCATGTGAATTTGTTTCCGGAAGGGGCACTTTGTGTAGAAATTGATGGGGAGATTGCTGGATCAATGACTGGCTTACGTGTTAATTACTCCCCTGGTGAGCCTGATCATTCTTGGGAGCAAATTACGGATAACGGCTATATTCGTAACCACCAGTCTAATGGAAACACTTTGTATGTGGTGGATATCAGTGTCAGTCCAACTTACCGGAAACTTGGACTGGGGAAGTGGCTCATGCAATCTATGTATGAAGTGGTCATTCAGCTTGGGATGGAGCGCTTACTGGGTGGTGGGAGGATGCCGCATTATCATAAGTATGAGGATGAAATGTCAGCGGAAAGCTACCTTGAAAAAGTGGTGCGCGGCGACATCAAGGACCCTGTCATTACCTTCCTTTTACACTGTGGGAGGACCCCTGTTAAAGTGGCGAAAAACTACCTGGAAGATGAGGATTCACGTAACTATGCCACCTTAATGGAATGGAAGAATCCTTTTAGTTAGATAACCATTTTATGGTGAATGGTATATATCAGTTGATTGTAGTGAAAGGCGTCCAGGCTCCTCGAAAATGTTAGCGCATTTCTTCGTGCGATGTATCGCTGCGTAGCCTTCCTTGTTCTATGGGAGGAATGGACAGGTGAGACCTCGCAGGCTTGCCGAGGAGGCTCACGGACCGCCCACTGGAAAGCGAAGCGCCTGTAGCGGAAATCAACACTTTGGTGTAACCCTATTATTGAGCAATAAAAAAACAGGACGGAAAATTCCGTCCTGTTTTCAAGGTCATCACTATTAACGAGAGTAGAACTCAAACCTCTCCAAAACCCTTGTATTCATGGGGTTTCAAGGGCGACATTTGAAAACCTCCCCCAAAACCTCCCCCAATTAGAGACTCATAGCCTGTTCAAAAGCTTGGACAGACTCTTCTTCCAAGTCTTTGAATGAATGACCGTAAATATCTAAAATCATCTGTGGAGTATTACCCAGACGATCCGCAATAACCTTAATTGGTATTCGTTTACTTATTAAGATAGTTGCATGAGTATGACGTAATCCGTGTGGTGTGATTCTTTTTAGATTCGTTTTCTTTTGGATACGATCCATAGAATACTTGATGGTATTATCCGTTACTGGTGTGCCATTTTGATATGATACAAAGACATAGTCATCTTTTGTAGACCTTAAACCAAAAGAGAGTTTTGTTTCTTTACACCATTTACGATATAGTTTTAATTGGGCAACTAATTCCTCATCTATTAAAATGGTGCGGTAACTTCTTTTTGTTTTAGGTGAACGCACTCCTTTATTATCACGAGTGCGTTTAACTGTTATTGTTTTTCCTTCGAAATCTATATCTTCCCACTTTAGCCCCTGCGCTTCCCCTTTTCTTAAACCTGTATATGCCAGCAGAAAAATAAGAGAATAATTAGTGATATTATCTAGTTGCTTACTTGCAATAAGTAATTGCTTAAGCTCATTTGCAGTTAGAAAATTATCAGCAACTTCTTCGTTTTCAATAGTTATCTTATTAAAACGGTTCCTGGGTATAATCTCATCATCCACAGCTGCATTAATAGCAACTTTGAATAATCGGTGGAATAATTGCACAGTACTAGGTTTGTACTTTTTAAGTAGAACATTGATATAAACACGTTTGTAAGTAGTTTTATCTAGTTCTGCTAATTTGTATTTACCAAGTAGTGGTTTCATTTGATATTTAATGGCATTCGCTCTTTGTTCTTGAGAGGTTATTTTCCACCCGTTTTTATGTGTTTCGTACCACAAATCGAGCCATTCACCTACAGTAAGGTTGCTATTCTCAACCCTCTTGACCTCTCCATTGAGGATACCTGTTTTCACAGATAGTAAGGCCCTGTAAGCTTCATTCTCAGACTTAAATCCTTGTTTAGACTTCTCTTTGCGCTTACCTAGTTTGTCATAATATCGATGCCTAAAGCACCAAAGTTTTTCACCCTTAGAATTTGTGTAATGAAATAATTCTGGGTCCTTTTTAGATTTAATATGTTTCATATTATTCCCCTTTCTTGTGCGTGGACAGACGCTTTTATTGAGGGAAATTAATTAACCACCTCCTTAAATATTTCAACTCATCGGTATGCAGGTTACCCTGAATATAGTCTAAAAAGGTAGTAATTCTCTCTCTTTTGCTTCTTCTTTTTCTATCTCCCAACTTTCTAATAATTTTTGTTGAAAGAAAGTTGACTCATTCCCACACTTTACGCAATACCTAGCATTACCATCAAGTGTGGCATGACAACTTTCTTCTGTATAGAAATAACCACTATCAGTAGATTTTTCTGTAGTGGCGCATTTATTTACAAGAAAAGTTCCACATACTTTGCAATGCGAACCATCATAATGTAACTCTTCATTTCCGCACCTAGGACACTCCAAAGCTCTCCCTAGTTCGTCAACATCATAACCGTTATATTTCATTTCAATCAAACCTTTCTTGTTAGATAACCTATTAGATGAGCATATAGGACAAAAAATTGCTTCTTCATTAACACAATAGTACGAACATACTATGCATTGTTTCGAGTACAAGCATGAGTGTATATATGATGAAAAATGATGACGTTGAAATTGTATAAATTTAGATAGTGAATTTCTATAGTCATTTAAAAGGGTTTGTAATCTAACACTTGCTGCTTTACGAGATATCTCAAAGTAAGTTATAACATCGTCGATAGAATTAATTTTCAAATCTTTTACTACCATAACAGGAGCCAATATATTTCTTGCGAATGAATTAGCTTCATTCTCTAACACCTTATATTTTTTTTCAGTGAGAGTATTCCGCATTAAAATGGTTTCTTCAAAGTCCACAAGGTGATTCATGTAGATGTGTCCTATTTCATGCATAAGGGTAAATCTAATTCTTCCACGATTTTTGATTGTATTATTGTATGCTATGGTGTAATTAGTTCCATCATAAATTGTATATCCGTCTTCACTTTGAAAGGCTTCAATTATATCCTCAACCAAAACACCTTTTTCCCACGCTAACTCTGAATATGTAACCAAGCCCCATTTGTTGTTTTCTATTATTTGAAAGGGATCGATAGGAAAGGTTTTTATATCTTCTTGGATGAATAGGTTATTCACATGGACCATTACCTTGTTGTATCTAGCTGTACGAGGAAATATCATTCATCCAATGCCTTCTTTCCACGTTGTTTCATTGATTTGATAATGTCATCAAGCAGCGCTCTATTTTCAGGACCAAAATTTTGTATCTCCCTTGCTAATGACCTCACTTCGGGATCTATTTCCTCAGTTTTTCTTCCTAAAAGATAATCAGTAGAGACTCCAAAGTAGTCAGCTACTTTTTGTAACTTTTCTAAGCTTGGAGTTCTTTTTTTCCATTGATAAATTGTATTGTTAGGAAAACCCAAGTCTTCTTCTAATATTGTCACACTGATATTACGGTTTTTACAAAGCAATTTAATACGGTCTAACATAGTCATATTAACCATCCTTAATGCTTGAACAACTAAACTAACAAAAATATTAGTTTAAAAGGTTGACTTCTAACAAATCAGTTAGTATACTGTGTTCATAAGCAAGTTTATTAGCAAAAAGAGTACAAAAAAGACGACCTATTAAAATACAATTTTAAACGTTGGGGAACGGATGAATGTATTATTTACAGGCTTTTTAAGTCTTATTTATCTATGGGTTTATACTAACAAATACGTTAGTGTACGTCAATATCTTTTACGCGATTTGCTAATAAATTTGCTTACAAATAATTGTGTGAGGTGAACAATGTGCCCGAAACAGAAGAGGCTCGAGGAAAAATTCTTGAATATAAAGAGTGTAAAAACATTACTTATGAACAACTCGGATTAATGGTTAACAAAACACCAGTTTATGTTCAAGAGGTTTTAACAGGAAAGAAAGCAGGTCCTCGAGCGAATGAACTGATATTAAAAATTATACAGATGTTTGGAATAAGATAACTCACTTGTGAAAGAGTCGAAGTTAATCTTCACAATGGTCAGTTGAGCTAATGACTGAATGGAGGTGAAAGCTTTTGCCAATAGCAGAGTTAAGAATTGATGTGGATGAAAAAGAAGTAAAAGATTACATCAACAACAAGCTTGAACAAGCTATTCACGAATCGTTATTTATGTGGGATATCGACCAGATGGCAAAGAGAACTTGCATGAGTAAGTCGTTCTTGGAAAATGAGTTTCTCCACGATCCACGAATGAAGTTCCTGGAGCGAAGGAAAGAAAAGGGGAAACGCTTCTGGTTCTATGAAGAATCAAAAAATGCAATGAAGCAGATTATGGATGAATGGTAGAAAAAAGCGTGGACAGACGCTTATTTAACTCCTCAGTTGGAACAATAAGAAAAATAAAAACTGAGGTGGCAACATGGATAAATTTATTAACATTCAGATTAACGAAAAGCTAGTAAAAGAAATGCTTAATGATAAGTTAGAATGCCATTTAAAACAACTTGAGAGTAGATTTACATTCTGGGATATGAAAGAGCTTTGCCGACAAACTTGCATGAGCGAAAACAGTATTAAGGAAAAGTTCTTTTACGATGAAAGATTTCCAAAAAGGAGAGTGGGGGGGAAGTGGTACTTTCCAGTAGTAGCTACCACAGATTTCTTACTAACCTGGCTATCAGAACAACCAAACAAATAGGAGGAATTCAATGCTAGAAAATCATTTGGTCTATATAATCCGCCAGCTGCAGAATCAACTGGTTGATATCTACTCCGGAATTAACGCTTGTGATTCAGACCTAGAAAGCGTAAAAAAAGAGCTAGAAACTGTCATTCTTTCCATAGATCGCGAGAACCCTTCTTATGACTTCGGAGGGGATTGAAATAAACCACTTATTGATTATTACACTTTCACTGATTTCATGCACAGGAACTCTAATATTTACCTATCTCATTTATAAGCAAGATAAACAGGGCTAACCACCCTACTTTTTTTGGCCCTACTGGCGAAATTTTGTGCTGAATGGAGTCGTAATGAAAGAAAAATGAAATTAATTGTCACTAGATGGAAAATTGATGTCGAAGGAGAGCCGATTATGAACGGATTGAAAATATTTAACAACGGGATGTTTGAGGTCGCAGTCACACTTGAAAACGGTGAAGTTTTATTTGAGTTAGAACAACTCGTAAAAAATTTAGGTTTTGAAAGAGTGGAGTACAAAAACGGAAAAGAATACAAGTCAATTAGATGGGAACGTGTTGAGAAGTATTTGAAAGAAGTTGGTTTCGCCCAAGTGTGGGCGAAAGATAGTTTGATACCTGAAAGCATAGCCTATCTACTTTCCTTTAAAGGTGAATCCAAAGATGCCGTCAAGTTCCAAAAATGGTTGGCAACCGAAGTTATCCCTGTAATTCGAAAACATGGTGGTTATCTAACACCTGAAAAAGTAGAAGAAGCATTGCTCAACCCAGACACACTAATCAAACTTGCAACGAACTTGAAAGAAGAGCGTGAGAAGAGAAAGGCTGCTGAACTACTTATTGCAGAAAAAAATAATACAATCGCTACGCAATTAAAAAACCTTAAAGAACAGCGCCCAAAAGTTATATTTGCGGATGCTGTAGGAGCTTCCAAAACTTCTATTTTAGTTGGTGAGCTGGCAAAGCTTTTGAAACAGAATGGAATTGAAACAGGCCAGAAAAGACTGTTTCATTGGCTAAGAGAGAAAGGCTATTTAATTAAGCGTAAAGGAACTGACTTCAACATGCCTACCCAGCGGAGTATGGAACTAGAGCTTTTTGAAATTAAAGAAACGTCCATTACACATAACGACGGACATATTAGTATCAGCAAAACCCCAAAGGTTACAGGGAAAGGCCAGTTATATTTCATTAACAAATTTTTACTAGAAAATAAGATGCTGGAGGTCAATTGAATGAAAATCTCATTTTATATAAGAATGTTAGGTAATGCGTCCAGATTAGCTATTAAGCAAGAACAAAATGGTGAAACTATTAAGTTAGATACTTTAAAGAAAATGATTTTATCTGGCGTGAGAATTGTAAATGCAAAAAGCGACAACGAGGGATCAAAAACGTTAACACAAGATCATCAGTTTATTGCTAGCATAAAATTCTTAATTAGCACGCTAACACCAGCTGAGTTCCAAAATATATTTCCAATTACTAAAGAATATGATGGGGAAAAATACGGGATTAAAGACTATTACACTACAAAAAAATACATCAGTGAAATCGGAGAAAATGCTGAAATAGGTGACAATATTTTTGAGTTTTTATGGGAGTACCATAACTGGGAGATTTGTAATTTCGTAGTTAATGAACTTACAGCAATCAGTGAACTAAGAAAATTAAATGGAAAAAGAGGATTAGCAGAGGAATTCTTTGAGGATCATGGTCTTCCTACTTATATTTTATCAGAAGCCAATGGGAAACAATTCCTTACAAACAACATTACAGGAGATACTCTACTAGTAAAGAAGCCTAAGCCAAAATATCTAAGTATCGTGCATGGAGGTAAGTCATCATGAACTTACATACAAAGGTGCACCCGAACGATTTAAGACAGGCTATCAATTTATATGAATGTTGTTTTAGCTGCTTGAACAGAGCGCGAATGGAAATGTATCGTGACAATCTGGATGAAAGTGAACGTTGGATGATTGAGTTTCAGCGATGTAAGAAAGAGCTGGATCAACTGATGGAGAAAAAGAAGTTGAAAGACCGAATGGAGAAATTGGTTAAGGATATGCAAGAACAAGGATATAAAGTTGAAATTCAAGTTTGGAAAGGGAGAAGTGAATATGCAAATTAGTAAAGAGCTTTTGAATTATGTAGCCGATGGAGATGCACATATCAAATTGGAGTCAGTCAAGCATTCTACGAATCTACGGGAGATTGTCACCGTGGAATATATGGTAAATCACTACAATCCAGAGGAATAAAAAAAGAGCAGCTAAGTGTAACCAACACTTAATATGCTACTCTAGGATATGGAATTTTATTTTAACACATACATTGTGTTCCGGCAATCTGTTTTGCCGGGCTGAGTACGAGGTCTTTGTTCCCCCTTTTCAAAGCCCCCTTGTACTTGGCCCGGTGCAACAGAGAGCACCAAAATACATAAGGAAGGAGGTCAAGGATGGAACATCCTAAAATAACAAAGCTAGAGAAAGTAGGTCTACCAGAAAACAGGATCTATGGTACTGATGCATGTGGTGATGAAGTGTTTGAAGGAGATTACATTCTTGAGCATGACGGTGAATTGATCCTGGAGTGTAATGCTATGGATTACCTAGTGGACATTCTTGGAGCAGTAAGAAAGACGGCAGGAAAATAAAAGATCCGTGCTGGAACACGGATCCACTAAAGGGGGTTGAACCTAGTAGGTTAACCCCATGATATCGAGTTTATGCCTAAAAATCAATGGGAGGTAAGTATGAAACAAGTAGCATTTATCAAATTAGAATTAACTAATTTTAAAAACCATGCCTTATTAGAAGTGAATTTCAGCGACATCACCAACATTCGTGGAAAGAATGGTGCAGGGAAATCGTCGATTGGTGACGCCGTTACCTGGTGCCTGTATGGGAAGGATGTAATGGGATCTAAATTAGAACCACAGCCAATCGGAACGGATTTAGAAACGAAAGTAGAGTTGCTCCTGCAGGTAGATAGTAAGCAATATCTGCTAGGTCGTAGTCAGAAGAAAACGGCCAAGTATTACATCAATGAGGTGCCTGAGAAAGCGACAGTTTTTAAAGAGTTTGTGGACTCATTAATGGATGAGAAACTCTTCTTCTCTTTATTTACACCAGGTTTCTTCCCTTCTCAAAAGTGGACAGAACAACGTGAACAGTTGCTCCAATACATCAGCGAACCATTGAATAAAGAAGTCTTAGCCAAGATGGGGAAGGTTGAAAGAGAAACACTTGAAGATAATCTAAAAAAGTATCCATTGGATGACCTCGAGAAGATGCATAAAGATAAAAAACGGCAGTTAGATAATTCCTATGAACGAGCTGCAGAACGCTTTTTAACATTAAAAGAACAGTTAGAGCAAGATTCCTCCTTGGATGTTGATTTAGAAGATACAGAGAATGAATTGAAGCCCTTGATTGCTACACGGGAGAAACTTGAACAAGAAATAGACAACTTCTATCAAAGAAAAAGTGCCCGTGGTCGGATTGAATCCCAAATTGAATCCTTGGTAGAACGTATCGATAGACAGAAGTCTGTTGTACAAGGAATCAAAGATGAAGTGATTCAAGAAGCATGCCAAACATGCGGCCAGTCTTTAGATGAAAAATCCATCAACAAAGTGAAAGAAAATAGACAGGCTCGTTTCGATAAAGAAGTTTCAACCGGAAAAGAAATGCTAGAAAAATTAAATGCATTAAAAGAATCACTTGCAGCAATGCCAGTACCGAAAGATATAAATCGTTCTGAACTTAACGAAGTAGACGAGAAGATTGTAAGTTTACAAGTGAAGCTGAATGCTGTTGGCAGAGTGGAGCAACTCAAACAGGATGTATTGGCTGCTGAATCCAATAAAGAGAAACTCCGAAAGGATCGTAACATATCTATCAGCATTCTGGACGCCATTAAATCCTTCCGGTCTGTTCGTTCGGAACTAATGGTGAACAAAGTAGATGCACTCTTTACCAGGATTTCTGTGAAGCTTTATGAACAATTAAAGAACGGTGAAGAGAAAGCCACTTTTGAAATTGAAATGGATGGAAAGCCATACAGCAAGCTCTCAACTGCAGAAAAGATAAAGGCAGGCTTGGAATTAATTGAAGTGTTATCCACACAATCCCAAGTAATTACACCTTGTTTTGTGGATAACGCAGAATCCATTCTTCATTTTACATCTCCACCAGGACAGTTAATCGTTGCGAGAGTGGTAGATGAAGAGTTTAGCATAAAGCCAGTTTCCTTGAAAGGAGCCGGGGAGAATGAATAAGGATCCTATAAATGTATGTGCCAATGCAAACTGTGAAAAGCCAATCTATCAAGGGGACTCAGTTTGGCAACGTGGGAAAGATTTGTTTTGCCATATTAAATGTGTGTCCGAGCAATTGAAGGAGGAAGCAACTAAATGACCCATCAGATAACTAATCAGCACTTGCTTTTTGTAGAAAAGGCTAAAAATGCATTTCAGAACAACCTGTTATTAGAAACGTACAGGGACCATCCAACAAGTGAAATGATTGCCCTTCGAATGGGAGCTGACAGGGATTGTGTGCATGTTTTTGAACTAGGTGACGAGGTTGCTAACTTTGTTCAGCAAATGGATCCGCAACCTGGCCCAAGAAAAGAAGTAAGGGAGTTTGCTCAGGCTATGGAATTACAGCTTGCTTCAAACGAACACAAAGGACACTGGCGTAGAGAACATCATGAGTATCTTCTTCGAGAGCTTGGAAAGAACGCTGTGCAGTTGGAAAAGGAGCTTAAAAAAGAAGACCATGACAAGTATGAAATCACACTAAGATGTGCGAACATGGCCAACTTCGCCATGATGATTTCGGATAACTACGGGGGAGGAAAGTTGTAATGATTCTAGGACCTAAAATTCTAAAGAACGAAATAAAAACTTATTTCACTGTTGTTGTGGGCCAGTTAGTTGTGACAGGTGGAGATAAGGGAAGAGGTTCATTCTTTTTATCTTCAAATCCAGATGAAAGTGGTCACAGGTTCTATCAAGAAGAAGATGCAAACTTTTATGCTAATCAACTAAATGGAACAGTTTTAAAACATACTGTCCACGAAGTTAAAACTGAACTAATCGAGGAGGTAACAATCGAGTGAGAAATGATTATGAGATAAGAGGAGAAATCATTGTAATCTTCTTGGAAAGAAGGGAAGGTCCTCCTTTAGAAACCCAAGTAAGTGTTAAACACTTGTCTAGGTTGCTCTCGTTAAATTTCAGATTTTTTGCAAGTTGGGACAAGAAAACAAAATCATTCTATGCCGTATATCATACCCGAAATAATCGTGGTAAAGATTCCATTCGTTCGCTTCATAGGCTAATTACAAATTGCCCGAATGGACTAGTGGTTGATCATTGGGATAAAGATACGCTTAACAATTTAGACTCAAACCTTAAGGTCGTGACACAATCTCGAAATTTGCAGAACAGAAATTCCATCCATCCAAGAAACACAACTGGTTATAAAGGAGTTAGCTTCTGTAAAAGAACAGGAAAGTATGTGGCTCAAATAAAGGTGGACAAAAAACACGTATGGCTGGGAAGACACGATACAGCAGAGCAAGCTCATGCAACATACATGAAATATCGAAAACAAGAAAAAATTTATGTTAATACGGAGGTATGTTAAATGTCTAACAAAAATCAAATGGCTATCTACACACCAGAAATCATGGAGGCTTTCAAACCAGAAGTAATCAGCGTGATGCGTAATTCATTTGCTCCAAATGCCACGGATCCTGAATTTGTCTTATTCGCACATAAAGCTGCTTCATACGGATTGGATCCATTCAAAAATGAAATTTTCTTTATCAAGTATGGCAGCACAGCCCGCATTCAATTCGCAGCTGAAGCTTATCTTTCTAAAGCGAGAGAGCGAGAAGGTTTTCAGCCGCCAGATACTCAGATGGTACACGAAAACGACGAATTCCAAATTAGCAAGAATACAGAAACCAAAGAACTAGAAGTCGTGAAACATGAAATCGGATTTCCTCGAGGAAAAATAGTTGGAGCATATTGCATTGCTTACCGAGACGGTTTTAAACCAGTGACAGTAATTAGCGACATTTCAGAAGTGGACCATATGTTTAAGGGTCAAAATAAAGATAACTGGCTGAAATGGACTTCGGATATGTACGGAAAGTTTGTTCAGCAGCGTGCCTTGAAGAAACAGTATGGCATTGAATTCGGGGATGAAGAAGCTCCAAACCCTCAAGACTCCCGTGACCCATACGAACCGCGTCAGAGGGTAGATATTACACCTGAAACTAAGGGTGTTGACACTGGTGACCAAGTAATTGATCCAGAGGAAGAACTTGCAAAAGTTTGGACGGAAATTCAGAAAAAGACCAAAGAACGTGGTGTTTCCAAGACCGACTTGAACAAATTCGTCCAGGAGAAGTTTGAAAAAAAAGGCAAGGAACTAACACTGCAGGAAACAGTGGCCCTGAATAAATTAATAGATTTCCATTTTCCTAAACAAGAAGAAAAGCAGGATGCAGAAGCAATGAGCTTTGACGATTTTGAGGGAATGACACTGGAATAAGATGGACAAGCAGGTGCTAATACCATACACCTACAAATGGTTAGCAGCCGGGAATAAGAATCTTTATATCAGATATATAAAGGGGTACATAACCCTCTATCATCCCCGGCTCTACCCAATGAAGATTATGCCAAGAGACGAAAACTTGTCAGACATTGTAATTTGCATCAAGAAATGAAAGGGGTGAGGTGCCTATGAACGGATGGATCAGCCTCCATAGAAAATTACTTAATAGCAATATATTCAACAATGAAAAACTCTTGAAGGTCTTTATCTACTGTTTATTAAAGGCATCTCACTCAGATTACGAGCAAATAATAGGGCTTCAAAAAGTAGGTGTTTTACCAGGTCAGTTCGTTTTTGGTAGAAAGAAAGCTGCTCTTGAATTAAACATGAAAGAATCAACAGTCTGGAAGTATATGAAACTACTTGAACAGGTGCGGAGTTTGGAACTAAATAGTAACAACAAATTCACCCTTGTAACCGTTGTGAATTGGGGAGAATACCAAAATTCGAATGAACTCGGTGACAACAAAGGAACAACAGAAGAACAACAGAGTAACACATACAATAATTATAATAATTTAAATAATAAAGAGGAGGAGGAAGCACCCTTGGAAAAAATACTGGAACTCCTTCAAAAAAGTGAAATTGTACCTCCAAATAAAGTGAATCATTTTCTAAGAGATGATTTATCAGATGTTATTGATAATTTTGGTTTTGAACAACCAGAAGTAGTGATTGAAGAAGCCATCAAAATATCTGCTAGGGGTAACGGTAGAACGTGGTTATTCGTTTATAACAAACTGGATGAATGGAGAAAGAGTGGAGTGAAAACCGTAGAAGATCTTGAACATTTGAATACCACTAAGAAGAAGCAAAGGAAAGCTGATAGTTATGATTATGAATCCTTAGCTAAGGAGCTTGAAGATGAATAAAAAGGAAGTCCTGGACATTATACACCTTATTGAAAATACGTATAATCATCCCTTTACCAAAAATGTTATACCTTCTGAGCAAAAGAATAAAATCAAAAACATAGTTGAAGCATGGCATGAGTTTTTGGTAGACCAAGATTTCAACCAGGTTCGCACAAAAGTGAAAAAACACATTTTCACTAGCAAGTTCCCACCAACCATCGCAGACCTTTACGAAGAACCATCCGAATCAAAAGTGAATCATGAGCACCTAGAATACATGAGAAAGTTACGGAGTGGATCGCGTGATTAATAACTATGAAGCAGAATGCGCCTTACTTGGCTGTATCCTGATTGATAACAGCATAATGAATGAATTAGTAACGAAGCCTGAACACTTCCAGCACTACCAAAACAAAGAGTTATTCACAGCGATGAGGAAGATTGCAGAAAAGGATGAGCCGATAAATGCCATCACGATTATTGAATTAATTGGACGAAACAACCTTTCTCGATTAGGTGGAACGGGCCATCTTTCCCTCTTAAAAGAAAGTGTCCCTTCTATCCATGCGTTCAGGAATTATGAAGCAGCTGTCATCGATGCCTGGAAGAAACAAAATATCCACAATATCTTGAAACCGATTGTGGATAAACAGGAATTTGACTCGAGCGATATTCAAAAGATGATCAAGCAGTTGAACGACATCGATAAAACGGGCACCAAAGAAAAATTTGACCTCAAAGAACACCTGGTCCAAATGTATGAGCTGCCATTGATCAAGAAAGAAAAAGGATATTCCGGAATCCCGAGTGGCTTCCAGGATCTCGATGACATGACAGACGGCTTTCAAGATGAAGATAGTATCATCATCGGGGCAAGACCCTCCATGGGGAAAACAGCCCTTATTCTGAACATTGCAGCCAATGCAGGATATAAGGGTGCAATCCCTGTTATTTTCTCCCTCGAAATGAGCGCAGAGAGTCTTATAAAGCGCATGCTCTGCCTCCTTGGAGGAATTGAAGGGATTAAGGCCAGGAACCCTTACCACTACTTTGATAATAAAGATCATGAAAATTGGGTGGCAGCCATTGGAGTGCTAGAGAGAATAAACATGCAGATTTTTGATAAACCTGGCCAGACTGTGAATGAAATGCGTGCTCATATCCGGGACGTGAAAAGGGAGAATCCGGATAAAAAGATTCTGGTGATGATTGACTATCTCACCCTGATTAAACCGGAAGAAAGCCACAATGGAAACGCCCATCTGCAGGTATCGGAAATAAGTGCTGCATTAAAAGGAATGGCCAAAGAATTTAAATGTCCTGTCCTCACTCTTGCTCAGTTATCACGTGGAGTGGAACAACGATCGAACAAAAGACCGGTCATGTCAGACTTAAGGGAAAGTGGAAGCATTGAGCAGGATGCGGACGTCATTGGATTCCTTTATAGGGATGAATATTATAATGCAGACTCTGATAAAAAGAGCATCTTAGAAATTGATATCGCCAAACAACGTAATGGCCCAACTGGAAAAGTAGATATTTTCTACAACAAAAAAACACAAAGAATGCGGAATTTACATGACCGACACGCAAACTCAAATTAGGGATTGGTATCTGGATGCCGTTGATTATAACCAGGAACCTCTTTTATTACTTCTTGATTTCCTCATCTATGAAAAAAAGGTCCTTAGCTTCGATGATCCGGAAGAAAAGCTGCACTTCTACTTCCAAGAAAAATTTCGAGGGAAAATGAACGAGCACCTTGCCAAATTCAAAGAACAGGGGGAGAACAATGAACAGGTTTCATGAATTAAAATGGAAGTTTCAAATGTTCTTTATGAAATTTCGTTATCCCAAAGCTGGATATTACGAAAGAATGTGCTTGGTTGCAGGATATACCAAACAAGACATAGATGAAATGGTACAGAATGACATAAATGATGGATTGTATGATGGCAAAGTAAATGACCAGTGGATACGAGAGGGAGCTTGCGAAGAAGAAGCAAGCTGTTGGGAATAAGATGGAGCTAAGGAGACAAGTTATGCTTCATGAACTCTCTTTAAAAGGAAAGCATGAAGCCCAAGACGGCCGGCTATTAAGAGAGCTCACCGTTGAGGAACTGGAAACAGAGTTTAATAGAATGCAAGAGGAGGAGAGATATTGAGATTCTTAGGAATAGATCCAGCTTCCAAAACAGGATTTGTGGCACTGGATGAACATGGGGAAGTACTTCGAGCAAAAGAACTATCAGGTGTGGGGAGTGTGGATCCCAAAAGAATGGTCACTTTGATAAATGATGTGGTTGCTCACCTTAAACCCGGAGACATTATCTGCATCGAGGGATTCCCCTTTGACACGCAGAAAGCCATGTTCGCAGGGGGATTACACCATGGCATTCGAAACGAGCTCTACAAGCGAAAATTGAGCTACTACGAGGCAGCACCAAACGCTGTAAAGAAGTTTGTCAATGTTACCGGATGGATCGGAGAGGTTGGCAGCAAGAAACGTCTTACCGGCCCTCAAAAGAAGAAAGCCGTCATGAAAGCAGTGGAGGAGCACTTTGGCTTTACCCATTCCAGTGACAACGTGGTAGATGCCTATATTATGGCACAAATTGCCCGAATCTCTTGGATCATTAACACGGGAATTGATTGTACCGAAAACAGCGGGACTCTCCAAAAATACCAATATGAAGTGATCCATAAAATCCTAGAAGGAGCGTGTTAAGCATGCAAGTAACAGTAAAAGCAAATTTCAATAAACAAACAAAGGACAGCAAGAAGGAGCTCATTCAATTCTATGTAAAGGGGGAGGACGAGAAAAAACAAGAACTTTCCCAGATGACCCGTGAAGTGGTAGAGCTGCAGATAGAAGGAGTAGAGGAAAAGCTAACTTGTGAGTTTAGTAAAACGAGCAAGGACGGGAAGAAAACCACCCTTGAATTTATTGTGAAGGGCGATACTTCTGCAGAACAATCATTTAATTTTTACAAGAAAGCAGGATCTGATGTCACCTTGAACATTGTAGAGTCTCAGATGAGCATTGATGAGTTTAATGATGCTCACGAAGGTATTGAGTACAAAGTAGAAAAGGACGGCTCTGTGAAGGTGGAGGACGGCCAGCTGACACTAGATGAGTACCAGGAAGAAGATGAAGAAACAGATCCGGAGAATGTTCACTAATGGGTTACAGCAAAAAACAGAAAAGACGGTTGGGCAAAGCACTTGCCCGCCGTCATAAGCAGAGTGTGGCCAGGGCGTGGAGAAATATTTTTGTGAAAGCTGGTTTACTTAAATGAGAGCAGACCAGGCAAGTGATATTAAAGTACTTAAAGAGAAAAAGGGCGTTCCAACTGTTATAGAGTGGCAGGGGAGGAGATACCAGCTACAGCACCCTTCCCAAATCAAACGAGGCCAGAGTGAAAAGAAGCCGGTAGAAGAGAAAGAGCCTTTTGGGTTGGATGGGATTTTTCTTTAGAAAATGGGGGGAGTAACTTGGATGTCGAACAGTCATTATTGGCAGTGAGAGAAGTATATGTAAATGCTCCTAGAAGAGTACAACACATTGAAGAATCCTTGCGGTCAGTGGAGGAAGAGATACAAGACATCCTCCACGTCATTGAGCTTGGCAGGTTTAATGCTAGTGATGGGTACAAGCTTGCCAAAGAACTACAGAATGCCCGTATAGAAAGAAGGAAACTAAAGGATGCCCTTGAACTCCTTAAGCCTATTAAAGACCTTATGACCTTCACCAAACCAACAGAAAGCAATATCGGGAAAGTATTAGGGGATTTGAGAAACATCAAAAAGAGACATCAAAACAGGGGTTACCGGATGAGGAAACGATCTGATTTAGAGCAGATGATTAAAAAGTGAGAGGAAAAGCAAAATGAAAAGAATCTTTGAATCTAAAATAACAGTACCTACTTGGATCTATGTAATATTGCTGATTTCAGTATTTTGGAATCTTATCCGGTAAAACGCTAAAGATCAAAACAGAGAAGAAAGGAGTATGTGAAATGTCAGGAGATTCATTTGGAGCGTTTATCAAACTATTCGAGTTTCTACTATTTGTAGCACCGTTCATATGCGTTGGTATTGGGATTTTGATAGGGTGGTTCATTTGGGGATAAATGACTCACTGCACGAGAAAACGGAATAGCTGGCCGAAACTACGAAGGAAGGTAGTGGAGATGTGAAGAAGAGTATTGAGGATTCTCAAGTAACTATTTTGCTTGAAATAGACGGAGAAATTCATTTAGTAGCGATGAAAAAGGATAATCTGGATGCAATAGGATTGATAGTTAAAGCTTCTGCTGAAACTGCTTATGCAACTGGTAAAACCCAAAAGGATTTGAATATTTTCTTAGGTTATAGCAAACCAGTAACCGCATAGTACGAGAAAACAGTGAAAGAGGTGATATCCATGATCGGCAAAGTAACCGAGTGGAAAATGACTCCCGAGGAATTAGAAGCGTACAAGAAGAAGTATCCGCCAAAACCTGATAATGAAAGACTGCTGAAAAAGAAAGAGGCATTTTCAAACATTCATACTTACGGTGAACGTGTGAAAAGGAACAAATAAAAAGGTGGAATTTAATGAAAAATAGATTTGAGATCCGTGGTGATTTTACTGCGATATTTTTGAAGCGAAGAAATGGTCAAGTCATTGAAACATTAATAGATACGAATGATTTGGAAAAGGTAAATAGTTTTCCCGGATCATGGTGTGCAAAACAACGAAGGAATAGTAACTCATTCTATGTAATTAATCATAAAAGTGAATATATGCATCGATTGATTATGGATGCCCCAAAAGACAAAGTGGTGGATCATATTAATCGAAACAGTCTTGATAACAGAAGAAGAAATTTGAGGGTGGTTACTAATTCCGAAAACAGACTCAATCATTCAAATAACTTATTTTCTCAATTACAAACTGGAAGTATATCTTGGCACAAAAGGGATAAAAAATGGAGGGTGAGAGTTTACGAAAATAAAAAGAGAAAATGGCTAGGGCATTTTAGCACTCATAAAGAAGCTGAGGAATGTTTAGCTCAATATATCGAAGAACAAAAATAAAAAAGGCAAGATTTCTCCTGCCAGCCAATTATATTCTAACATAGGGGGAATCTTGGTGCTTACTGAACAGCTATCTTTCCTACCTAATGTGAATGAAAAAGAGGTTAGGAAGCTAGTCATACGTGAATTGAAGGATTACCGAGCATTAAAGGTTCAATTAGAAAATAAAAATGAACGAGTTACTGCAGGTGTAAACCTCTTCCCAACTTTGAGAAATTCACATGAAATAAATGAAATGAAGGTAAAGCAAATAGAAAGAGCATTAAACGAAAGTTTGGATGAAGAAGAACTGCTAATAATCAAGAAAAAATATCTTACTTCCGTTCGCACCAAAGATATAGAAATATACATGGAACTAGGATTCAAAAAAGACACATATTACGAGGTCAAAAATAGAGCTATCAACCGTATAGCAACAGCACTTGGAATTATCTGAGTGCTGTTTTTTTATCGACAAAAAACCGAGAAAAAACCGATAAAATAGGGGACAAAAAGGGGGACTTTTTATTTTTCCAACACAGGTAATATTTTCTTATCAGGTTAATTCCTGATGGGAGACGCATCTTTCCCTTATCAAGGGTGTACTCGATCAGCTGAGGGTGGTAACACCTTAGGAGCATTTGTTTCCGTAGGTTGAGGGCGAGGCATGGAGGTAAAAGCACTCTTTTTTACATTTGATTAAGCTATTAGCGTAATGAGGTGATTAATAAAACATGTTATAATTAACTTGAAAGAAGATAATTATAGGGAGTGTGTATGGTTGAGAGAAGAAAGCAGAGCTGCATTAAAAACTAGTTTAGGTATTTACCAATCTACTTCTAAGTTGAATTGCAAAAGCTGTTTTTACCATCCTATAGAAAACATTTGTAATATCCATCAAATTGTTACCGAAGAAAATGAAGTATGTGAAAAACATAAGAAAGATACTAAGTTCAAGTTTATCAACGGGGGAAGAATGTCTCCTAGATAACGTTCAATATTAACGAAATATATCAAGAGGGCATCACTTAGTTTGAGTGGTGTCTTTTTATTGCAGGAAATTATCTCCTTTTGTCGAATTCAAGACTGTGGAGGTGAGGACATGCCAAAGATTGGAGATTTTGACGTTCGGTTTTTGTTGAATGGCGAAGTTATTTACGCTGCAAACTCTGCAGAGATAGAAAAAGAATACCCTGAACTTAAAGAGAGATTCTTTAAGCCAGGGGACAAAGTTACTATACATGGTGTATCAAGACTAATTGTAGAAAAAAGGACTTCATACACAAAGGAAACGATGGATTTTAACGTAGAATAGTTTGAGAAAGGCACCTTATATAGGTGTCTTTTTAATTTTATAGGAGGTGGCCATAAATGGTCAAAGTTCACGTAACAAATGTATATGACGACAATCATCAACTGTTAGCAAGTATGGAAGGAGTGAAAGAACCTTCTGAAAAAGCGATAGAGGGATTTTTAAAGGAAAACAACGGAAGTTACGCACAAGTTGGAAGTTATTATTCAACAGATGGTCGGTCGTTTAATTTGTAAGCAAAGCATCCTTTCGAGGGTGCTTTTTATTTTGGATAAAGGGAGGAAACAAAATGAAAGTAAAAGAGCTTATCGAAAGACACCTTGATGATGTTAGAGGGAAAATTTCAAACAATGAAATCTGGATAAAGGAGGCAGAGGAAGGAATCGAAAAGAAGAAGAAACGAATACAGGAGTTAGAAGAAGCAGAAGCAGATTTGAAAAATCACCTTACCTTTACAAGTGAAACCTTTGTATCTATCGAAGGAGGAAACGGTACATCTATTATTCGCGCATGTCCGTGTGGATCTGTTACCATCACTTCGGAATGTATCAATGTGCAAGAAGTGAAAGGAGAATATATCTGATGACTAACAATCAAGATTTACGCGATGCATTGGTTGAAGCAGCAAAATTCTTTAGAAGCTTATTTCAGAAGATAACGGAAGTTCTAGAAAGAAAGTTGAATGCAGCCATCCTTTGGTTTGAGGAACGAGCCGAATTAATAAATGATTTCTATACACCTGTTCATCCTGCAGTAACTTGGCAACCAATGAAGCACCAAGTAATGAAAGCTCAAGTCATTATGAATAAGCCGAGAAGAATTAATGCAAGGAGTAGATGCTAATGGTTACTGCATTTCAAATAATTTTGTTGATTATTACAATCCTGGGCTTTCTGTGCACGATCGGTGACAAAGAAGAGGATAGAAGAACCAAAGCCTGTGCCATTTGTATTGCTAGTATTCTGGCATTTGTCGGGACATTACTCTTATTAAAGTAGGAATGGCTATGAATGAATACAAAACAAAAGAACAAAAGAAAAAGTTCTATCGTTCATCGGAGTGGGAAGCTGTACGACAACAAGCATTGAAGCGTGACAATTACGAGTGCCAACAGTGCAAGCGAGAGGGAAAGGTTCATGTAGACTCTGAAAAGGTAGATGGAGAAAAGAAATCCATTGAACTGAATGTGCATCACAAGTATGAGATAGAGTTCTATCCTCAGCTGGCTCTCATGTTGGCCAACTTGGAAACACTTTGTTTGAACTGCCATAACAAAACACATGGTCGAGTATTCAACCAGGCAAAGAAAAAGAAATGGAATGACGAAAGATGGTAGGTACCCCCCGGTCAAAAGGTTTGGCGATTTAGTTTACCCCGGGGACCGGGGAGGGGGTTCTGCTGTCCAAAAAAATAGCGAAAAAACACCGTTATATTAGGGGGGCATAAAAAGTGAGGGGGGTGTTTTTGTGAGTGGAGCTGTAAAAATCTCTGATTTAGAAAAGCAATTATTGAGCAGGATAGATCACGGGGATCTTATTGAAGTTGATAAAGTAAAGCGGTATATCGCCATTGTTAAGCAAATTAGAAAATTACAGACAGTAATTAATAAAGATGGAGTAATGACTACAACTGTGAATGCCAGCCAGGAATTCATTAAAACAAATCCAGCATTAAATGAGTTGAATAAGCTCACAAAAACATTAATCTCTCTTGAAAAATCAATAAAATTCACCATGTTTAATGAAAATATCTCAGTTGAAAATGATAAGGATAATGACGAAGCAGATGTCAGTGACTTATACTGATCCGGCAAAAATATGTAGATGCATATATTGAGAGGTGGCGAAAGGGTCTTATTATCTTTAATCAGGAAAGAATAGATCTTGTACGCCATCTTGAAACAGAAGTTCTTAATCGTGATGATATTTATTTTGACGAGAAACAGATAGAACAGTGCATAAATTACATTGAAAAATGGTACTTCAAATTAGAGTTGTTCCAAAAGTTTATAATAGCTTTCCTGTTCCTGAAGTTTAAGAAGCGCAACAAACTATTTTATAAGGATATCGTAATTGTAATTGCCCGCGGTAATGGTAAAAATGGTTTGATTTCCGGCCTGGCAGATTACTTCATAAGCCCAGGTCACGGAATTGAAGGTTATAACGTTGACGTTGTAGCGAATAGTGAGGATCAAGCTCAAACCTCAGTTAAAGAAGTTTATAACATGAAGGAAAAGAATAAAAACTTCATGAAGAACTTTTTCTCCTGGACGAAAACAATAATTAGAGGTAAATCTACCCTCTCAGAGTTTATGTTTAGAACATCCAATGCTGACACGAAAGACGGCGGGCGTCCTGGTTGCTTAATTTTTGACGAATGGCATATTTACGAGGATACCAAACTGATCAATACGCTGAGCTCCGGCTTGGGTAAGGTCATGCATAGAAGAAGGATTTATATATCCACCAACGGCCATGTCCGGGGTGGATTTTTTGATAAATTCATAGAGCAGTGTTTAGAAGTTTTAAGAGGTGGCAGCAAGCGTAAAAATAGATTTGTTTTTGTGTGCAAGATGGATGATAAAGACGAGGTAGACGACCCGAAGCTTTGGGAAAAAGCAAATCCAATGTTCAGTAAGCCGATGAGTCCATATGCAGAAGAGTTATTTGACACCATTATGGATGAGTATCTCGATTTGGAAGACGATCCCTCTGGCCGACCAGAGTTTATGGCTAAAAGGATGAACCTACCTCAAGAAGATAACACGGTGAAAATTGCTTCATGGAAAGACATTGAAGCAACAAACAGACCAATACCATATGAAAAACTTAAGAATAAAAAGTGTATTGGAGCAATCGATTTTTCATTCATAAAAGACTTTACAGCTTGCGGGGTTTTATTCAGAGACGACCAGGACTACATCTGGGATAGTCACCAATTTGCTAGACGTGATTTTATTAAGGAAGCAAAATTAAAACCACCTATTTTCGAATGGGAAGAACAAGGGTTGATCACTTTGTTAGATGAGCCAGTTATAGATATAAAGCATATGGTCAACTACTTCTGTGATATGAGAGAAAAATACGGGCTTGATACGATAATAGGAGATACATTCCGCCTTGATATAGTCAAACAGGCATTAGAAGATGCCGGATTTACGGTTTTATATATAAGGAACCCTCATGCGTTGTATGCGAAGTTGGCTCCTAGAATAGAAATGCTCTTTGCTCAACATAGAGTTATCTTTGGTGATAACCCATTAATGAGATGGAACACTAATAATATTGTCGTGAAAATAAAAAATGACGGCAATAAAGATTTTATAAAGAAAGATGAGGTCAGAAGGAAAACAGATGGATTTACTGCATTTGTATATGCAATGTGGCAGGCAGATGAATTGCTGGAAGAAGAAGTAGAGTTTTTCTTAGATGCAATAGATTTTTAAAGGAGGTGAAAAATTGGGTTTATTAGATTTCATTACAGGCAGAAATAAGGAACTAGAATTGATGTTTGACGTTGATTTGATTGAAAAAACCTCCGATAAAATTCATTTAAAAAAACTGGCCATTCAAACATGTACAGATATGATTGGCAGGACTATTAGTCAGACAGAGTTTTATATTAGAAAAGAAGATCGAATAATCACGGATGAATGGTATTATCGATTAAATGTGAGACCAAACAAAAATATGTCTGCTAGTTTATTCTGGCAAACAGTCATTCACAAATTAATTCATGAAAATGAATGTTTAATTATTCAGTCTGATACAAAAGACCTTCTTATCGCTGATTCATTCATTCGTAATCACTATCCACTAGTTGGGGATACATTCAATGACGTAATAGTCCAGGGCTATAAGTTTAACCGTACCTTTCAAATGGCAGATGTCATATATCTTGAATATAGCAATAACAAGATTGCTAAATTACTAGATAGTCTATATAGCGATTATGGAGAACTATTTGGGAGGATAATAGAATTTCAAAAGAGGAAAAATCAAATTCGTTCGACTGTAGCTGTGGATTCCACAAATGAAAAAAGCCTAGAAACCCAGGCGAAGTTACAGAACTATATTAATAAACTCTATAAAGCATTTGCTAATAAAGCTGTGGCAATTGTTCCACAACAAAAAGGGTTCAAGTATGCAGAGGCTCAAAGCAATATGCAAGCTCATGGTGTAGATGAAGTGATGAAAGTTTCTAATGGATTTCTTGACCAGGTTGCTATGTCATTAGGCATTCCTAAACCATTAATACATGGTGATATGGCTGATATTGAAAAGGTTACAAAGAACTATCTATCTTTTTGTATCGATCCATTTCTCAAAAAAATAAGAGACGAACTTACAGAAAAAACGCTAGATAAATCAAAGTACATGGCCGGTGAAAGGATAGAAACCAACCGTGTTGCGTACAGAGATATATTTGATGTAGCTACGGCTGCAGATAAATTAAGGTCTTCTGGAATAGCAAATGGCCATGAGTTAAGGGATAGACTCGGGTTACCAAGAAGTAATGATCCTTTGCATGACAAGTTTGTTATTACAAAGAACTACCAGGACGGTAAGGATGCCGTTAAAGGAGGTGAGAAAGATGAAGCATAAAATCAAAGGTGACATCATTAGTTGGAACTCCACCATTTGGGATTTTAACTATAAGATGAGATCCGTCAAAGAAGACGAAGATATCGAGTTAGAAATAAATTCCTATGGTGGAGATGTATTTTTAGGAATAGATATTTGTAATACTCTCCGTTCTCACAAAGGGCATGTAACAGTTGTTATTACTGGAATTGCTGCAAGTGCTGCCTCTATTATGTGCATGGGAGCAGACACAATCAAAGCTTATTCCAACACTCAAATGATGGTGCATAACGCTTGGACATTTGCTGCAGGAAACGCTAAGAAGCTAAGAAAAGTCGCTGAAGATTTGGACAGCATCGGAGAATCTGTTTTGGCTTCCTATACCCATCGATTAGAGGAGGAGGAAGTAAAAAAACTGCTTGATAATGATACTTTCCTATCTGCTACAAAGGCTTTAGAAAAAGGATTAATTGATGAAATTATCCAAGTCAAAACAGCAGAAAAGGTTGAGTCGAAAGTATTTGAAAACAAAGCGATGGAGTTTAATAACCGGATTGATGCCTTGAATGCAAGTGATCCCACACCAAGCTCAAATAAGGAGCTTGAATTGACCATCGCAGAATTAAGAAACGAAATCCAACAATTAAAAAACCAAAACAAAAAAGAGCCTGAACAGGATCCTGTGCCAAAAGCACAAAACCTGGGCAAGCTCTTTTTACAATTCTAGGAGGAATATAACATGGCAATTAGATTTAATAATTTTGAAGAGAAGAAATTAGCCTTTGCACAAGCAACACAGGACGGAACTCCTGAAGAACAGTCTAAAGCATTAAACGAGATGCTGGGCGCACTTGCATCGGATGTTCAAAGTGATATTATGTCTCAAGTGAATACACAGATGGCCGACAACGCAGTTTTACAGTCACGCGGTCAAAATGTCCTTACCAGTGAAGAAATGAAATACTTCAATGCGGTTGTAGAAGACGGTGGGTTCAAGGAAAAAGAAACACTGCCTGTGACTACTCAAGAGCGTGTTTTTGAGGACTTGATTAATGATCATCCATTACTTGATAAAATCGGGCTTCAAAATTTAGGGGCGGTAACTGAGTTTATTTATTCTGACCCTGAAGGTGCTGCAGTATGGGGAGACTTGTTCGGGGGAATTAAAGGGCAATTAAATGCTGCATTCAGAAAAGAAAAAATTACCCAATTGAAACTAACTGCATTCATCCCATTGGCTAATGACATGTTGAAACTCGGACCAGTCTGGATTGAAAGATATGTTCGTACAATCATTAAAGAAGCGATGGCTGTCGGATTAGAACGTGGATTCATTGCTGGTGGTGGACCTGCCAAAGAGGAGCCAATTGGACTACTGAAGAGTGTAGACCCTGAAACGGGTGCAGTATCCGATAAGGTAGCTGCTGGAACTCTTACTTTCGAACCGGGTCGTGTAGTTATCAATGAATTACGTGATGTTGTAAAACTGTTGGCAAAGAAGTTGAAGCCGGATGGAACTGATTCAGACCGTCCAAAGAGAATTGAAGGAAAGGTAGTAATGGTTACGAATCCGTTTGATACTTTCGATATCAAAGCTAACGCTACTATTCAAAATGCTAGTGGTGTATATGTTACAAATCTACCATTCAACCCAGATCCAACAGAATCAGTGTTCGTTCCTCAAGGGAAAGTATTATTCTTTGTAAGAGGAGAATATACAGCAGCACTAGGTGGAACGGAGCCTATTAGAGAGTTCAAAGAAACAATGGCACTTGAGGATGCAACGGTCTATATTGCCAAACAATATGCAACCGGGAAGCCGAAAGATAAATATGCTGCACAAGTATATAACTTGAACTTGGATTTATCTCAACCAGCTGGAGCATAAGGGGTTGAAGTGATTGGAAATCACAGAACAACTTTTACAAGATTTTAAAAACCGAATGCACATTTCCCATAACGAGGACGATAACCTTAAAGAGTTATTGTCCTTTTCTATTACAAGAATAAAAGGCTATTGTGGGGAATTTGATATTTACGGGAAGAAAGATACTGACATACGTGCTAAAGAATTGGTATTTGAAAGGACCCGGTATGCCTACAATGATGCTGTGGAATATTTTGAAAACAACTTTCTAAGCGAGATTAATAGCCTGGGGTTAGATATCGCACTGGAAGAAATGGAGGTTGAACCTGATGCAACCCTTTAAGTATAAACCTCCAAAAGTTAATACAGGGGATCTCAGAACCCCTGTTACATTTTATCAACCAAAACCAAATGAAGGGCCAGAACCAGGTGAGCACATGGATTCCGTCCTTTATGAAGCGATGGCCAAGATAGATACGGTTTGGATGAAGGATATTGAGGTGGCCAAAGCAAACGGCACCCTTTCAGATGTTACCCTTACCATTCGAGACCCGAAATCCACCTTCATTCCAACCAACAAGCATTATATTGCCATCGATGCGGATGGTTATAGGGACAAACGATATAACGTGAAACATGTGCAACCAGATTTACAAAACAGGCAATTTATTAAAGTTGTGGCGAGAGTGGTTACATGAGCGTGAAAATCAGGGGAATGGACAAGTTGCTGAAAGACCTGGAAGCCCGTCTAGGGAAAGAAGCCATGCAACGGATTAGCGATAAGGCTTTAATGGATGCTGCAGAGGTGTTTGTGGAGGAACTCAAAAAGGAATTTGCTAGTTTTAGAGACACTGGTGGATCCATAGAAGAGATAACAATTTCGCCTATTGTCCATGTGAATGGTGTGCGAACCATCAAAATCCATTGGAGTGGACCAAAAGGAAGGTACCGGATTATTCACCTCAATGAATGGGGGACCATCCGGAATCCGAGTCCCCGGGGGAAAGGCGCTGTTGCTAGAACTTTGAACAATTCAAAACGGGCATATAGAGAAGCGTTGAAAAAGGCAATTAAGGAGGGATTATAGTGGATTCGTTGGATATGTTCTACCAAGCATTAAAGGCGGACCCCTATATCTCTGAACAAGTTGGCCCCAGGATTAAGTATTATGAATATCCGGAGTCTGGTGATGTCGATAAACCTTATATGGTTTTGGAAGAAATAGCACCTTCAGAACCAGGTTCTTATGCAGATGGAACTTGGTTGACACTATCTGTATTTGTACATGTGGAAATATGGAGTCCAAACCGAACCACGACTAGATTACTAGCCGAAAAAGTACGCGACCATATTTGGGATACGTTCAAAATAAGGCAAGTAGGCGGTTTGACAGAATATGATAACGAGGTTTTTCGAGATGCCCGAAGATATCAGGGATCTGTTTATCGGGAAGACCTAGATCAATTATAAAAGGAGCGAACAAATATGCCAGAAGAAAAGAATTATAGAGCCTCTACAGGAGTAGACGGGTTTTATTATGGGATTATTGGTGATGGAACTACAGCCACTCAAATTGAGCGAGTAAAGTTCTTGCAGGAAATCACGGTGGAAATGCCCCAAGAAGTTGTACGAGCTTATGGTGATAACACTACAGCAGAAATGGCCGTATCTAATGGGGATATTTCTGTCAACTCTACTTTTCACAAGATTCCCATTGAGGACAAACAACGTTTGTTAGGGTTGGAGACCGTAGAAGGACTAACAGCCATCGGTGGAACGGACAAACCTCCATACGTAGCTGTTATCTTCGTTAAAACATTTGAAGATGGATCAGTTGAATATGTCGGGCTGCCTAAAGGTATTTTTACCCGTCCTAACGTTTCAGGAAAGTCAAAAGCCGGTGGAACAACTGAATTTACTGCTGAAGAAATTGTCGCTCAGTTTATGGACCGTAAAGTGACGGGATTTGAATCAGAAAAGTCGGTTATCTTTGCAGCAGATAAAAAAGGTATAAACACCAATAGAGATGCATTGTTTACAAAAATCTTTGGAGTGCCGTTCCCAGGTGCGTTACCGGAAGGGGCATAAGCATGAAAACTCCTGAATTGAAAGAAAAGCTTACGGAATTAGGCGTTGAGTTTGATAAAAAGGCAACAAGAGAACAGTTAACTCAATTACTAGAGCAGAAACAAGCTGAAAAAAATGAAACAGAAGAAACATTGAAAGAAGAATTAGAACTGGAACCAGATCCAATAACCTATGTAGTCATTCGTGATTTTAAGGATTTACAGGACAATAACACTGTATATATCGCAGGGGACATTTATCCTCGCAGAGCAGAAAGTGATCCTGATGAAGAAAGAATCCAGGAGTTACTTTCCAGCAACAACAAAATCGGAAAACCATTGATTAAAGAACAGGCGTAAGCGCTTGTTCTTTTTATCTTTTTGAGAGGATGGAAAACAAAATGGCAAACTTAAAACGTAACCGAATCGAACTTGTAACAGGAGTAAACGGGGAGGAAGTAGTCACGAAAAACTATCTGACACCAGTTTTCATCCCCTTTGGTGTGGTATATGAAGCGATGGACTTGAAAGACGAAATCGAAGAGAGTTCCAAAGAAGAGGAACCAGGAAAAGAAAAAGTATTAATGGACAAAATGGTGAACTTCATTGCCGAGAAAGTCTATAACAAACAGTTCACCAAAGAAGATTTAATCAATGGTTTACATGCTCCAAACGCTATGCAGGAATTACAAGAACAGCTGGCTTTTGTGGCCAATGGACAGCAGACTGATGCCACAAAAAAGTTCCTAGAGAAGAAGAATTGAGTGATGAAGACTTCTCTCCTTCCAAGCAAAAGGAATATATGGACAAGTTGATTTTGCAAATGATGAAGGATGGAAAAGACATCAATGAAATTCTGAACATGCCCTTTCATTTCATGGTAGAACTCTTGAGAGAGAAAAATAAACCAAAACAAGAAAAGTCTTTAATCGCTGCATTTGGGGGTTAAGGGTTTTTTTATTGGTATGGAAGGGAGGGTAAAAGATGCAAAGAATTGAAGGTCTTTCGATTGGATTAGACCTGGACTCTATCAAGGTGGATAGTGGCCTTAAAAGTTTAAATTCTAAATTAAAACTGGTTAACAGTGAAATGAAATCCAACATGTCTGCCTTTGATCGTGGGGATCGTTCCATCGCCAAGTACGAAACCAGACTGGCTGGTCTGAACAAAAAGATTGAAGTGCAACGCGCTATCACTGATAAAGCCCAGAAAAGTTACGAAAAAATGGTAAAAGAACACGGGGAAGGGTCCGTTGAAGCAGAAAAGGCAGCTGCAGAATACAACAATCAATCAGCTGCACTTCGCAACCTGGAACGGTATGTTGAAGGTGTAACACAGGAATTAAAGGACATGAAAGAAGAACAGCGCATAGCTTCTTCTGGTTGGACGAAATTTGGCGAAACACTGGACTCAGCCGGGAACAAATTGATTGGATTCGGGACCAACATGAAGGAAGTCGGAAAATCCTTATCCATGTATGTGACAGCGCCACTTGTTGGGTTCGCAGCCATGGCCACCAAAGTTGGTATTGATTTTGATGATAGTATGGCTAAAGTGCAAGCTGTTTCTGGAGCAACAGGCGATGAACTGTTAGAACTCCGAGAAAAAGCAAAGGAAATGGGTGCTACAACAAAGTTTAGTGCAAGCGAATCAGCAGATGCCCTCAATTACATGGCACTTGCCGGATGGGATACCAAACAAATGCTAGGCGGTATTGAGGGGATTATGGCCTTAGCTGCAGCATCAGGTGAGGATCTTGCAGCGGTATCTGATATCGTAACCGATGCATTAAGTGCCTTTGGGATGCAAGCAGAGGATTCAGCAAGGTTTGCTGATGTGTTGGCTGCTGCCTCCTCTAGTGCAAATACAGATGTTATGGGTCTCGGAAAGGCCTTTGAATATGTTGCTCCTGTATCCGGTGCGCTTAAATACAGCGTAGAAGATACAGCAAAGGCTATAGGGATTATGAGTAATTCGGGTATTAAAGGCGAAAAAGCTGGTACAGCGTTAAGAACGATGATGACCAACCTTGCCAAACCGACTGCTGCAATGAAGAAAGAAATGGATAGGCTAGGAATTTCTCTAACAGATAGTGAAGGGGAAATGAAAAGCTTTGATGAGGTAATGCTTAACATTCGGGAATCCCTTGGAGGATTAACAGAACAACAACAGGCTTCCTCGGCTGCAACAATCTTTGGAAAAGAAGCAATGTCAGGAGCACTCGCTATCGTTAACGCCTCCGAGGCAGATTACGAAAAGCTTTCACATGCTATCGACAATTCCAACGGATCTGCCCAAAGAATGGCAGATATCATGGAGGGAACTCTAGGGGGGACCCTACGAGAGATAAAGTCAGGCTTAGAGGGATTTGCTATTTCTATCTACGAGGCAATGCTTCCTGCCCTCACCGTAATGGCTGACAAAGTAAAAGGAGTCGTTACCTGGCTTAACAATCTTAGTCCACAAGTGAAAATGGCTATCGTAGTTTTCGGGGGATTACTTGCAGCTATTGGTCCTATTCTGACCATTGGCGGAATGTTCATTATTTTTCTAGGAAATATCCTCACCACACTTGCACCCGTAATGGCGAGCATCGCAAAGGCTGGTGGTCTTCTAAAATGGCTACGGATAGGATTTATGGCGTTTACAGGACCTGTAGGAATTACCATAGGCCTTTTAACAATCCTCACAACGGGATTTATTGCTCTTTATAAGAACTCGGAAACCTTCCGTGAAGGGGTTCAGAGGTTACTATCGGCATTATTTACTCTTGGACAAGATGCGTTAAATGCAATAAAGCCAGCAATAGGTGCTGTTGTTTCCTTCTTTCAGGAACAACTAGCGGTAATCCAACAATTTTGGGCAGAGAACAGCGCCACGATCATGGGTGCGCTATCTAATATCGGCAAGTTCATAAAAGCCACTTTTGAAAATGTCATTCTACCAGTCATAAAATTTGCCATGCCATTCATCCTAGCCTTGATCAAATCTGTTTGGGGGAATATCCAAGGAGTTATCACAGGCGCGCTTAACATCATCATGGGCGCGGTGAAATTTTTCTCAGGTTTGCTAACAGGCGACTTCTCGAAAATGTGGGAAGGAATTAAACAAATGTTTTCGGGAGCGATTACTTTTGTTTGGAACTTAATCCAGCTTTCTTTCTTTGGCCGAATTACAAAAGGGGTAGTTGGATTTGTAAAATCATTTGGTTCGAGCCTTAAAAACGGATGGGATAATGCCATTTCTGGAATAAAGTCATTTGTTGCCCTAGCCAAGATCAATTTCAAGAGTTTCGTAGATGACGGTTTAAAGAAATTTAACGATTTAGTCGCGGGAGCAAAAGCCCTTCCAGGAAAAATCGGCCAAGGAATTAAGAGCATGGCCGGAAAGGTTACTGATGGTGTCCGTGCGGTGGCCAATAATATGGCATCTATGCTTGGAAAAGGTGTTAACGGTGTTATTAACGGAGTTAACTGGATCCTTGGAAAAGTGGGTGCTTCTGGAGCGATTTCTCTTTGGTCTGTTCCACAATATGCCAAAGGGATAGATAATCATCCTGGGGGTCCTGCAGTCGTTGGGGAAGAAGGTCGTGAGCTTGCCCATATACCTGGCGTTGGATATGCAATGTTAGGAGAGCAAGGACCACAGTTCTTGAACCTGCCTAAAGGGACATCAGTTTTACCAAACAAGGAAACAGAGTCCATGCTTTCCAGCCTATACCCTGCTTATGCTGAAGGTACAGGGTGGTTAAAATCAGCATGGAATAAAACAAAGAATGTTGCATCTGATGTTTGGTCCCTCATTACAAACCCATCCAAGTTATTTAGTATGGCGTTAGATATGTTTGGTGTTTCTACTCCAAGTCTACCAGGTATGTTTAATGGGTTTGGTAAGAGCATGTTCAACAAGATGAAAAGTTCTAGCTTGCAATTCATAACGAATAAGTTGAAGGGTGTTAAAGCGCCGGAGGAATTTGGAACTGGTGGGAAAATCAACTCTGAAGGACTTTATCGTATTGCCGAGGGCGGATGGCCAGAATGGATAATTCCTACCGATCCCAATAAGAGAACAGATGCAATGAAATTATTGGCTTTGGCCGGGAAAGACATTCAAAACAACAAACGACCTAACCAACTTCCAAACCCTGGAGTAAATGATACCGGATTTTCAAAACTCGAAGAAAAACTAGATGCTCTCATTGAGTTAATCCAGCAAGTTATCGGTATTGAAAAAGAACAGTTAATGGCTCTATTAGCTGGACATTCTATCATTTTAAAAGAAAGAGAAGTTGGTAGATTACTTGAGCCTATCATTTCAGAATTTCAAGAAAGAAACAAAGGGAAGAGGGGTAAATTTGAGTAACTCATTATCTTTTAATAACATCAAAAAGCCTTGGATTCACTTGTTAAAGGGGAGAAAAAAGCCCCCCTTTTCCCCTTTAATTAGAAACCTGTTACGTCTACCTAATAGACCTGGAGCTTATCTGCAGTCAACAGACACTGATGTCTTATTGATTGAACAACCTATTGGGTTCAAAGTACAAAATGACATGCACGCACTCCAAATAAAAGACGAATTAGCGTTATGGCTGATAACTGAAGAAGCAGTTCCTCTTCAATTTGATGATGAACCTGGCCGGACATACTTTGCCGTTGTGCAAAACACCCTAGAGGATTTTGAAAAAATTGTAGACTTGAGGAAAGGAACCATTCAGTTTTTGTGTTTGGATCCTTATGGATATGGGAATGAGAGAACCTTCATCAAAGCAGCTGGTACAGAGGAAACAAATATCGTTGTCTTGAACAACCCCGGAACGGTTAAATCTTATCCTAATTTTAAGTTTACTGTGAAGAAGAACATTACTCATTTAGATATATTGAGCGATGAAGCCCACATGAGAATCGGGATGCCGGCCACAATAGAAGATACCGTGATTAGTCCTACTGATGTAATTTTGTCCGACTCTATGAACACATTGGTTGGTTGGGCAAATGCTTCCCAGGTGGATGGAGGAATCGTGGCAGGAAGTTTCATGACCGGATCAGAAGGATTTCAAGTAGACAGTTTCGGGTCAGGTGAAGCTTGGCATGGTCCATCCTTACAAAAATCAATCTCTCAGCCTCTTAAAGACTTCCAAGTGGAAATGCGATGTAAGTTTTTCTCCATGAATCATGCTGGCGTTGGAAGAATAGAACTCTATCTTTTAGATGCAAATGGGACAAGGTTCGCAAAGCTAGCATTTAAAGACATCCATCGATATAACTACCTTCAGCAAGGTGAAGCAAGGGTAGGCCCACATATTGGGGGCACGTTCATTATCGCTGGTTCTCCTCCCAATCCAAAACAGTGGGATTACTTCACAGGAATTTTAAGGTTGTCCCGAAGGAACGGGAAATGGGAAGCCTACATTGCAAATATTGATGGGGTCCATATCGGTGTGATGGAAGCAACCCGTATCGATGAAAGCGTTAATGCAGATCTAGCTGGGATACAAATTCATGCCGGGGTGAGCGGTACAAACAGCCCGGCAACCATGCGTATCCAGCAGATTCGGGTACTTAAATTGAATGATGTTTCTGGTTCCAAAATTCCTTTCATTGCAAAACCTGGGGACGAGATTTCAATAGATCATAAAGCAAAATCCATTCGGATAAATGGAGAGGATAAGATAAAACTCAAAGACTTCGGTTCTTCCTACTTCCCAATAAAAAGGGGAGACACTGCCTTAATGGTCATTCCAGGAGATGCCGTAGACATTGAGGCAAAAGTAAGGGGGGTTTACCATTAGTCAAATACATTTCTTGGACCCCAAAACGGATGAAATCCTTGGTTCATTAGAACATCAAGTGGGTGAATCCCCTTTTTGGGATGATATCCATACCGAAGATATAAAAAACAAAGAAGACTTTGATTTCTCCATGCGTGCAGATGTTCCGGAAGCAATACACGCAAGTAAAAGAAACTTGGTCGCAATTCCTGATGATGAAGGTCATCTAAGGGAATTTATCATCTATGAGGTGGACCAATTTAGTGATGGTACCAAACAAATCTTCACTGTTGCATCCTACACCGAGATTAAAAAACAAAAGAAGCCTATCCCCCCTACTGTACTAGAAGGACAAACGGTTAACACTTCTATGGACTGGACATTAGCAGGAACAGGATGGAAACGTGGAATCACCGAACATGCTGGCATAAGAAAAGTGACCATTGATACTTATAAAGATCCTTTTCAAGTGTTAAAACAGTTAGCCAGTCTTTTTGGATTAGAGTTAAGGTTTCGTGTTGAGACAAACCGACATAAAATCACCGGTCGCTATGTGGATATGGTGAAAAAACGGGGAGAAATAACCAATAAAGAAACAGAGTTGGGGAAAGACTTAATCGGGATTGAACGGAAGGAATCTACCGATATAGTAACAGCCTTACTTGTCTTGGGACCTGAACAGGAAGATGGCAGCCGTTTAACTGTTGATATTTTCGATGATGAAGCATTACAACGGTGGGGAAGGGATGGAAAACACCTTTGGGCTTTGTATGAGCCGGAAACTGATAATGAGAATATCACTCTTGAACGATTAACCGAACTAGGAAAAACTCAACTAGGGAAAATGGTTAATTCGGTTGTAGAATATACAGTCACGGCAGCAGCTTTAGAACATTATTTTGGTCTTTCCCATGAAAAGGTTCGGATGGGAGATATCAACCGGATAAAAGACGAATCCTTTGTCCCCCCACTATATTTGGAAGCTAGAATTATAGAAATATCCCGTTCAATTTCAGATAAGAGTAAACGATCCTACAAACTCGGTGATTTCATTGAGTATTCTGAGGAAGATATCAAAAAGACCTTTAAACAATTACTAGTCTTATACGGTCAGAAGGTTATCCGAAGAGATACCCCTCCACCTAACCCACGTCAAGGAATGGTATGGGTAGATACGAGTGGTCAGCTGGATGTCATCTACACCTGGAACCACTATGCACAAAAGTGGGAGAAAGCGACTCCTACTTTTGCTGAAGAAGTTGGAGCTTACGATAAAGAGACAGTAGATAACAAGGATAAAAGTGTCTTCGATGATGCAATGTGGTACACAGATATAGTATCCGAAGAAAAAAAGCAAGAGGCCATTCAACATACCGACACGGAAGTCCAAAAGAGAGAACTTGCTATCATCCGCCAAGCAACAGAACCTTCTGGAACAAACTATGCTATAGACCAACTATGGCTTCGGACCACGGATGATGTGTATTTTAAATGGACAGGTTCCGGGTGGAAACAAATTACGCCAAGTCTCGCTGAAATGGGAGAAAAAGCTGGTCTGGAATATGTGAATGGACAATTAATATCCAAGGCGAATAAAGAGGAAACCTACACGAAGGTGGAAGTCGATAATGCCGTAGACAGCCGGGTTAGTGTCATCTCCTACAACACGGACCAAAACGGTGTAGTTCAACGCTTCGAGAGTGCAGAGAGTCGTATTTTACAGACAGAGACGGATATTACATCTAAGGTGTCTCAAATTGATTTTAACGCAGTAGAAGGAAGAGTCACCACCACAGAGGCCACTATCTCCCAACATGCAAGCTTGATAGAGAGTAAGGTCAATCAGTCCGTCTATAATACAGATCAAAACAGCTTACTTTCCAGGTTGAATAATGCAGAATCATCCATCTCTCAACAAGCTAATCAAATTACGCAACGAGTCCGAACTGAGGAGTACCTGATTGATCAGAACTCTTTGAAGTCAAGAGTTTCAACAGCAGAATCCACTATCACGCAGCATGCGAGTGAGATTGCCCTACGGGTAGAGAAGAACGGGGTAGTTGCAGCCATTAACCTTAGCTCGGAAGGTACCAGGATCCTTTCCTCAAAAATTCACATTGATGGAAATGTGACCTTTGCGAATGGATATGATCCCACGAAAATACAAGTTGGAGGAACCAATATATTTAAAGGTTCCATGTTACAACAAACCGCCGCATGGGGCACTAATGCTACTCAAATAAGAACTGCTTTAGAGATTGGACACAGCGCGAGAGTAAATTATGGTGGGGGCGGTACAAATTTCGGCTTACAGTTAAGTAGTAATACTGTTTATAGAAAGACCGAGATTACCCAAGGGAAAACCTACACGCTTTCTTTTGATGTGAGGGGAAATGCAGAGAATTTGAATTACACCTATCTTATGAGGGGGGATGGCTCAAACGTATCTTTCCCAAATTTAAGTGTAAATTTAGATACTTCAAATTATACAAGGGTTTCTGTTTCTTTAACTTCACCTTGGTCTACGCAAGTGGGTTATCTGTTAATCGGTTCAACAGACGCATCAGTTGGCGGTAAATGGATTGAAGTTAAAAACGTTATGTTAGAGGAAGGAAATAAAAATACTTCTTGGGAGCCAAACCCTTTTGAAATAACAGAAGAGTTTCAAGCATGGAAGTTTCCAAACACCACCGAGATTGACGGCGGAAAGATTAGAACTAACACAATCACTGCTGTACAAATTAATGTAAGCTCTCTTTCTGCGTTAAGTGCGAATCTCGGAACAGTTATAGCTGGAAGTCTGTCCGGTGTAAGTATCTCTACTATTGGAAGTCAAGGATCCGTTTCGCTATCTGGAGATAGAGTGGAATCCACAAATGCAAGTCGAATTGCACGCCTTTCCAATGGTGAAGGTCTTTTTTCTAGTAATTCCTTAGTAACAATGGTAACAGACAGTAATGGGATTCAATTACGTTCAGAAGAAAACGGATTACCTTGGTCTAGTCTGCAGTTTAGTAGAATAAATGCCAATACGCATGACGCTACTTTATATGCTTCAAGGGATATAGTCCTTTCAGGAGGCCGTGATATCAACCTTACTCCTGGTGTCGGCAGAGGCATCAATGTGCAAGGAAATTTGAATATCAATAGATTAAGGGGGTTAAGTGATCCGGTGAAGTTCTTCCTAGGCATAGGAGATGCTCAAATAGATATGACAGGCGGGGACTTGCGTATTATGAGAGATAACAATAACTATGTCCGAATCAATAATGGCAGTATCCAATTCTATACCAATGGTACACTGAAGCACACTATTTAATTAAGGAGGGTATAATGGCACCAATACTGAACTGGAAAAAAGAAGTCACGTATTCTTTCAGGTTTCTCGAAACGGAGCATAAGGAATACATGTATGTAAATGAGATTGATGGCAAACGTTATCGTTTGGCCGATGACAACCCTGCTTTTGGGATGAATCCAACCAGCCATCCCTCTACCGGAGAGGAACACACAATTATTGAGGCGGAACTTGTCGGTGAATACTTAAGGAGAGTGACACCCACACTCAAGCGATACGAACTAGTTTACTACCTTCCTGACATCGAAAAATATGTTTTCCTAAACTATGAGGTAGAAACAAGCGACTACCCAGGGGAAAGTGGAGCAAGATTCTATTTCATATCTATTCCATTCTAAATAAAGTAATCAAACAGGCAGGTGCTCCTTGCCTGTTTTTAATTTAACTAAAATTGGAGGACCAACTCATGAAAATTCAAATTTCTTATAACTACGTAGCAGGAATAGCATCTTTTCTTATCAATTTAAAGCTGAAAGGAAAACAATCAAGGCATCGTACTCGACTGGCCAACCTTCTTATCGAGAAAAACAAGCAAATTGCAGAAGAAGAATTAGAACTAATTAAAGAGTACGCTGGAGTAAACGAAAACGGAGCGCCAAACAAAAAAGAAAATGGAAACTTTGACATTGAGGATGTAGCTGGTTTCAAACAACAACAAGAAGAACTTCTAAGTGAAAAGTTTATCATTGAGGGTGGTGATCACCATGGTATGTTAAAAACCGTTAAAGCTATTGTACTGGATTACGATGGAGAGGTAGCAGGAAGTGAAGCATTTGCCTATGACCATATTTGTGAAGCTTTTGAAAATGCAGATGAGGAGAGTGATGAAGAGTGATTATTCAAATTAGATCTACCAATGTACAATGGACCGATGAGGGAGAAGTAAGTTCTGTACAAATAAGCTTTAGTGGCCACACAGCAGAAAGAAACATTAACATAAATGGGATTATTCCTTTGACCTCGGAAGAGTATCGTGGAAACGAATCGATTACGGCATTAACTGGGATTGTAAAACAGCATTTAGCTACTCGATTATCAGAATAATATAGAAACAAAATGAGGGGCATAAGATGTCTTTCTATGTTAGGGGGCCTTACCGTTGTTGTCATTGGAGGAGGAGAAAATGAGGGAGCAAGATGTAAGAGAAATGAAGGACGGGATTAAAGACATACAAAAGACCCTCCATGAAGTCGATAAGACAGTGTTTAGTCACACCGAAAAATTTGAAAATCTTCGTAACGTGAAAGAGTTGGCAGAACGGACGGATGAGAGCGCAAAGTCAGCACATAAGCGTCTAGACAAAGTAGAAGATGATATAAAAAAACAATTTGATGACTTTAAAGAACTAGTCGAAAACTCCAATAAAATGCATGAGAAAAATTATAAAAGTATGAAGACTTTCGCCTGGAAGGTCTTTTTTCTTTTTGCCACGCCGTTCGCTGCGGGGTTCGCTGCTTTTTGTTGGGTCATATTTCGTAATGGATTAGGAATGGGAGGAGAATGATTATGTACACGAAACCACAAACATGGAAAGACTGGGGCATTTTATTAAGCGCTTGGGGATCTGCGGTTGCTTTGTTTTTAACCGCGGTATTTGGCTGGGACCTAGAGAAGTATGTTGGCCCATTTGTAGCAGCTGTCATGCTGACGGCATTCCTAGCATGGAACCTATGGGGAATCTGGAAGAACACCTATGTCAGTAAACAGGCACAACAACTGAAAGAGAACGCGTTAAAAGCCCAAGGATTAATCAAGAAGTAGAGCTGCCATCCGTGGTGGTTTTTAATTTTGAAAGGAGAGATTGTTATGGTTGCATTGAATTATAAAAAGAGGCACATCCGTAGACATCCTACCACAAGGCCCGGCATTAAGTTACTGAGAGTGCAAGCTGTTGTGGATCATGCTACTGCAAATCATGGAGCTTCAGCATCTAACCACTTTACGTATTTTGATAGTTCGTTACCTGATCTTAACGATAAACAACCAGAAGATAAGAAAAGGTATGCCAGCGCACATATCTTTGTAGATAAAGAGGAAGCATTAGAGCTTGTTCCTCTGGATGAAGTGTGTTTCCAAGCAAACGACAGACGACAAGGTCCGTTATTATCCACCTTACGTGCAACAAGCCCTCAATATCCAGGGGGAAACGCCAACCTCTTAACGGTAAGTGTGGAGATGTGCCAGGAGAAAGATGGATCCATTCATCCAGATACCTTAAAACGTACCGCCCTGGTACATCAAATGTTACAAAACCGTTTCCCTCAACTGAAAGACACATATAACCGTTTTGTCCGCCATTATGACGTAACGGGGAAAAACTGCCCAGCACCGATGGTTACAAGGGCATCTTATTATAAAGAATTGCTGGATATGACTCATGGAGTTATTCCTATAAATGCTGCACCTGTCCAACCAAAGCCGAAACCAGCACCACCAAAAAAGGAGGAACCATTCATGTTAGAAAAAGCTATTGTTATTAATCAGTATTCAGATTTTCCTGCTGCGGAGCTTATCGCAGGACGCTTGAGAGTACCTATTTTCCTACGCTCTACCGCAACACAAATCCAAGTAGCAAAAGAAGTTATTGTGTGCGGAGGGTCTAAAGATGGACTCAAAGGAAACAAGTTTGTGGAGTTAACGGGGAAAGATCGTTACGAAGCAGCAGCAGCTATGGGTAAATTTTATAAGTCTTTGTAAAAAAATATAGAGGAGTGATAACGGATGGTAACTTATGAGGTCGTTTCAAAGGACGGTAAATGTAAATCAAAAGTAACGATAACGAAGAAATCAAACTTAATTAACTCAAACAAAATTAAATTGGAAAAGATGTAATTAGATAAAAAAGCCCTTCCGAATTGGAGGGGCTTATTCATTATTCTAAATTATCAATAGCATATTGTGCTTCTTCAGGAGTGAATTTCTCCCCATAATCTGATATTAGCTGGTCATAAATTCCCTGATTAGACATATCCATATTTTCGGCATATGATTGTGCTTTCTTTAGTGCATTTTCATTCCAATCCCATTCGATATTATCAATAGCATATGTAGCTGCATCTTCTGGGAAGTTTTCTCCGTATTCTGATACTAATTGATCATAAATGCCTTGTTTTGACATATGCATAGTTGCTGCATATGACTCTGCTTTCTTTAAAGCTGATTTATATTCTCTAGGAACACTTTCCTCTTTAGCTTCTTCTGCTTCCTCTTCACTTCCTGATTCATCACTTTCCTGTTCTTCAGAAGCTTCTTCTGTGGTATCATCAACTTCAGTGTTTTCCTCTTTCACTTCAGTATTTGCTGGACTTGTTGAGCTCGCGTCCGGTGTCGTTTCATCCCCACCACTTGTTGCAGCACCAATGATAATAACGAAAGCAATTAGCCATACCCACCACTTTTTATAAAATGGCTTTTTGATTTTTTCTTTACTCATAGTAACCAATCCCCCTTTATTTTACATATTGATATTACCATAAAAACATAACGGCAAATGGAAAATTTGTAAATTATAAAACTTTTTTGGTAAAAAATTTGATATAGTGCATTATTTTCCTTTCTGGTACAAATCCCATTTCTGATAGTCCTTCAACGTTCCACCGGCAGTTTGCCACTTGCCAGCATACTCATGATGACCCTCAACATAGTAGTTTTCTCTACCTTCCTCTTTCTTCAGAATACCAACAAGGCCATTTTCAGGATTTCTGATTGTATCACCAACTTCAATTTTGTTTCTCATACACTATCACTCTCTTTGAATTCGACTCTATCATCGAACTTCACCCAAATTCGTTCAATTGGTCGATCTAGCTCTTTTGCTAGGTTATAAGCCACTTCAAAGCTAGGTAAACTCTTCTCATTGACCAGGGCATTTAAGGCAGTACGGCTCAAATTTATCTTCTCTGCAAGTCTTTTCTGTGTAAAAGATGGATTTCTCATTTTTTCTTCTGCTAATATCACTCTAAGATTACATACAAAGCCATTGATCGGCATGAAGACCACCCCCGTATTATAAACTCATTCAACGTAGTTAAAAGTAATTCCTCTAATCATTAATAAATATCAAAATAAAAAAGTTAAGTTAACAAGACATATTTACTGTTCAAATACATATGTTTTATTAAAGGCGTCATCAGGGCGCCAAAATGACCCCAAGGAGGCGTTTTTGTGAAATTCATGACTAAAGAGTTGGCAGAAGTCTTATTGACGCGTAGAGACGTATTTTTGACGTCAGAAGGAGAGCGATTATTAAAAGCACTTGTGGAGGAGGTGACGTCCACTAATGGTGTACCGTCCAACAGTAAGGTATCATGATGTCTTCCAGAAGTATGTGGATGATGTGTTTAAAGTGACGTCCCTGGATCGCAACCAAATAATTAGAGCTGCATTATTCACGGCTGCTTACTCTTCACAATTTCACCAGCTGATGAAGCCATACTTTTATGACCAGGAGGAGAGGGAAGATGTCCCTCTTCCACAGCCTAAATGGTCCTTGAGGGAGGCTAAGTATTGGCTAGAACAAAATGCGGAAATATATGGCCAGAATGCAGTAAAAGACGTCCCTACTCCCGACTTACAGCCACAAGGGGAGGGGAGGCGAATAGAGGTCCGGAACCAGGGGGCAATCAGGGCCTCCCTCCTGCCCTACTCTTAGAAATCAACTGTTACAGTGTGCTACAATTACACATGTCAATTGGCAATGGATATTTTGGGAGGTTATAGGAATGATAGAAGATAAGGGACTGGGAAATAAGAAGATTAACAGAGTAGGAATTTCATTGTCTAATAGTTATCTAAAGAAATTGAATATGTTGTCAACAGCTTGTCAGATGAGACCGACCACATTAGCAGGGTTAATATTAGAAAGGTGTCTGGATGACGAAGCAATGGTTGAAAAACTCCAGAATGAGTTTGGTGTCTACGAGGCGTACAGAGTGCTACCGCTAAAGAAACATGATGAAGCTGACGTCAAATATGCACTTAAAAGTGAAATGTCCACATGGAGTTAGTCAGCCTGCTTACAGGCGTACTGGCGACGTCCTTTGCCTTTTGTTTGTTCAATAATCAGCAAGACTTCCAAGAGGTTGAGGAGCACGTCAATATGACGGGAGGCTCAGAGTCCGAGGGACGTCTCGTAGAACTATCGTGCCAGACCTGCAGGAAGCTAAAGAGGCACCAGGAGGTAGAGGAATATTTATTTGTGTGTACAAAATGTAGACGGCATATTGATTTAAGGTAGGGAATATAATAGTTGGTTGGAAGAGGGTGTCTGTCCGTTTCAAAAAATGCCCCCAAAACCTCCCCCAACCTCCCCCAAATAAAACATTTAGAATAAGTTATTTTACAAAGCAGAGAAAAAAGAAAACCCCTATAACCATTGATATATCAAGGTTTCTAGGGGTTTTTGGTTATGCTATTTACATAGCAATTCGCTTAACGAGAGTAGAACTCAACGATTAGTGCTTCATTGATTTCAGCAGCTAATTCAGAGCGCTCAGGTAAACGAGTGAACGTTCCTTCTAAAGCGTCAGCACTGAAAGTTAAGAATTCTGGTACGAAGTTGTTTACTTCAACAGATTCTTTAACAGAGCTTAGGTTGCGAGACTTTTCGCGAACGCCGATTACTTGACCAGGCTTTACGCGGTAAGATGGGATATCTACGCGAGATCCATCAACCGTGATATGACCGTGGTTAACTAATTGACGAGCTCCACGACGAGTGCGAGCAAGACCTAAACGGTAAACTAGGTTGTCTAAACGAGATTCTAAAAGAATCATGAAGTTTTCACCGTGCTTACCTTGCATTTTACCAGCAGCATCGAAAATGCTACGGAATTGACGCTCATTTACGCCGTACATGTGACGTAATTTTTGTTTTTCTTGTAATTGCAAGCCGTACTCAGAAAGCTTTTTACGTTGGTTAGGACCGTGTTGTCCTGGTGCGTAAGGACGCTTTTCTAATTCTTTACCTGTACCGCTTAATGAAATGCCTAGACGGCGAGAGAGTTTCCAACTTGGACCTGTATAACGAGCCATGAATGACTCCTCCTTCGTGTTATTATTTGTTGTAAAATAATAACAGATGTGACTAATCTACTTGAACATTTTGTTTTCATGTATCCTCGCTCTGCAGCAAAGAGTTACACGATACACCTCCGTAAAGCAATACGGGGAACAAAATGAATCAACATAGCATACCACATAGGCTGCAATATTTTACACAAAGGCTATTATATCGGAAAAAAGGATAAGAAGTCAAGGATAGTTTAGAAAAGGTTGGGGACTGTACAGTTAAAATAATTTTGGGGACTATTAAATAGGAAAAAGAAGTAGATGTTTATGATATAATTTTTTCAGAATTATATCAAGGTGGAATGAAGATGTATAAGGAAACTGGCAAGGAAAAAGTTATTCGATTCTCCATTATTGCTGCAATTGCTACTGTAACTCTGTACTTATTTGTAAATCAGTATACTCCTCAGGAAGAACCCGTAACCGCCCCGCCACAAGAAAAAGCAGTAAAGCAAATGGCTGTGGTCTTACAAGAGAGAAATCAGGAACAGGCCATTCCGAAGCTTACAATGGTGAGAGAACATGAAGGGGAACCGATTCTTGTTACCTATCAAGTGGATACAGAGAACAACTATCGTTTTGAAACCCTTCAAGCAGTAAACCTGAAGATTACTCCAACCGATATGCAACAGGATCAAAAAACGGATGGGGTTTGGCTGAAGGAAGAAAACAATTGGACCTACTATAACCCGGAATTGCAAGTGGAGAAAAGGCAAGGGAAATTCAGAATAAAGGTTGAGAATAGTTTTTCTACTAATATAGAAGAATTGGATACAGACAATTATGTTCTGCAAGTAAATAATAAACAAGGCCCAATACTTGAAAAGACTTTGGAAGAAAAACCGCTATCGGTTGTTCGCCTTTCCGAGAATGACGATTTATGGTTCGTTCTTTTTGAAAAAGATACAATTTTATTAGTGCCATAAAATAATGCTAGGAAAATGTTACCTGTTACCGTTATAATATAGGTAATAAGTAATATAAAAGGTGAAAATAATGGAATCCAATAACAAGATGCTCGAAATTAAAAGCAGAATATTTGATTTTTTCCTTTCGTCTTCCGATCTAACACAATCTACTTTTCTGACACAATTGCAACTTCTATTGAAAGAGGAGCTCTGTGCGGAACAGGCAATCGTCACATTGGAAGGAAAACCTGTAACTCGAAATCTGTCCACTATATGTGAACAGGCTGTAACCTATACCGCATCCATGAACATTGGTAGCAATATGGAAAATGTAGTCATACCGCTTTTCGATGAGGCAGATGCCATCGGGAAGATAGATCTGCATTTTCTTTCTCCGCTACCCCTTCCTTTAGATAGCTTCAATCATATCTCAAAAGAACTTTCAATCATTTTTCAACACTATAATCAATACATACATAAAAGATACATAGAGAAGCAATATGAAGAATTATATAACATCACATCGAATTTTCATTCTGCTATGAAAGTGGAAAGCATCTTATCAGAAGTCATCAAGTTATTGCAAAAAATGTATGACGACTTTTCCTATCTTCTGTTGCTAACTTCTGATAATGATGATCTTCAGCATCTACCTATAAAAAAGTTGGACTTTGATGATACAAACCTTTGCGCAATGAACGCCTATGTGACAGGCGATGTCCAATATGAAAATTCAATTAAAGACAGAAGGGCCTACATTTATGTTCCCATAAAAGGTGAGCAGGGAGTGTACGGAGTTCTCCAGATCATGTCTCTTGATGCCGCTACCCTTCCTGAAGCAGAGATAAATTTCATCAAGCTTATAGCAGATGCCACAGGTTCGGCACTGGAAAATACGCATCTCTATGAGCAATCCAAACAAGTCATTTCCGATTTGCAGTTGATAAATGAAACCTCCCATCAATTAAATACTAACCTTAGGTTGTCTGAAGTAACCACATTTATGGTCAAGAAAATCCTGCGTTCCTTTGAGGCGAAGGAAGCCGCATTTATTCTATTTAAAGAAAAAGGGGCGGAAGTGTTGCCGGGGTCAACAGATTTCTTCCAACAAAAGGACATCAAGAAATACCTGATACATATGGAGGAGTATCTCTACTCCGATGGGGAACCTCTTTTTATAGGTGACCTTCGAGTACATGAGCGCTTGTCGGACCTTCCTTTTTGTTCTTGTATGGTTATTCCGATGCTTGCGCCAAATGGAATCAAAGGTGCATGTGTCATCACACATCCATTGCCTTACTATTTCAGTTTTGAACAGTTCAAGCTACTACAATCACTGATTCACCATTCCACATTGGCCTTTAATAATTCGATGCTGCGAGAGGAATTGGAGCAATATGTGATCACCGATTATTTGACAAAGCTCTATTCTCGGAAATATTTGGACGATAAAATAGAAAAGTCAATGAAACATGATTCATACGGCACGTTCATTCTGTTGGATATTGACGATTTCAAAATTGTTAATGACACATACGGACATCAAGTTGGGGATAAAATTCTCATACAGGTGGCCAATATCATTAAAGCCAATATCAGAGATACGGATATCGGGGCAAGATGGGGTGGGGAAGAGCTTGCCATCTATTTGCCGAAAATCGACCTAACCTTGGGGAAGGGCATAGTTACTAGAATCATTGATAAGATAAGGGAAGAGACCAACCCGGGTATAACGGTTTCCTGCGGAATATCATTTTGGAGCAAGAATTCAACGGATACTCCGAAAGATCTTTTTCTTAGAGCGGATCATGCCTTGTATAAAGCGAAAGATCAAGGTAAGAATCAAATGTGCTTTGAATCACTTGAAAAGTACAAGAGTTAGTAATTTGAAAAAATAGTTAACCCCTCCTTTAAGTGAGAAAAGGAGGGGTTTTTAGGAGGGATAAAATTTAAAAGAAAACGCTTTCAATTTCTCTTTGTTTGCCATATGCTAGTAATGGATGGGAAATTGGAAGGGAGAAATTATTATGGAAAAGCAAAATAAGCAGCAGTTTGAGACAGAAGTTATTCACCATGGATATGATGGTTCCATTTATCAGGGAAGCTTGGCACCGCCAATCTTTCAAACTTCTACCTTTTCCTTTCAAACGGCACAACAAGGGGAAAATAGATTTGCCGGAGAAGAAGAAGGTTATATATATTCAAGGCTTGGAAATCCAACAGTGAAAATGCTGGAAGAGCGGATCGCAGCACTTGAAAACGGAGAGGCGGGTCTTGCATTCGGCTCCGGAATGGCAGCTGTGTCTGCGGTATTGATTGCTTTAACAAAAAGCAATGACCATATCCTTTGTTCTCAAGGGATTTATGGTTGTACGTTTGGCTTATTACAATTGTTAAAAAATAAATATGAGGTATCACATAGCTTTTGTACGATGCAATCAGAGGAGGATATCAGGGCAGCAATCCAAACGAATACAACCTGCATCTATGTGGAAACGCCCATAAACCCTACGATGGCGCTGATCGATCTTGATCTTATCGTCACTATCGCAAAAGAGAAAAATATAAAAGTGGTTGTGGATAATACATTCTGCTCCCCTTATCTCCAGAAGCCACTTGATATGGGTTGTGACATTGTTATACACAGTGCTACCAAATATATCGGAGGGCATGGGGATGTTATTGCGGGATTGATCGTCGGTTCCAAAGAAATGATCACAGAAATTTCCATGACAACTTTAAAGGATATCGGTGGAGTGATGTCTCCGTTTGATGCTTGGCTTTTGATCCGTGGATTGAAGACCCTGCATGTCCGATTAGATCGCCATTGTGATAATGCAGAATATATTTTCGAGCAACTAGAAGCACATCCAATGGTTGAAAAGGTATATTACCCTGGTGATAAGAAAAGCGAAGCATATTCCATTATGCAAAAGCAAATGAAAAAGGGTGGAGGGCTTATTTCCTTCACTGTTAAAGGTGGAAAAGAGGAGGCACAAAAGTTACTGAATCAGTTAAAATTGATTAAAATTGCAGTAAGTCTTGGAGACGCCGAAACGTTGATCCAGCACCCTGCGACGATGACACATGCTGTTGTGCCAAAGGAAAACCGAGAACAGATGGGTATAACAGACGGACTATTGCGTCTTTCTGTAGGGCTCGAAGGCAAGGAAGATATTTGGCAGGATTTGAAACAGGCATTGAATCGATTATAAAAGTCATAGAGAAAGCGTCCGACCCCAAAAAATATTCGGGGGCTGGGCGCTTTGTTTATTTTCATATCACATAAACTGTTGATTTCCGTTCCAGGCGCTTCGCTTTCCTGCGGGCGGTCCGGGAGCCTCTTTACAACGCTTGGGGGTCTCCCATGTCCCTTCCTCCCGCGGGAGTTTTCGCGCTTTCTACTACAATCAACTTAAACTAGCATTCTTCATAGAAGCATCTTATGCTTCAGCAAGCAATATGGAAACAAATTTCTCTAAGTAAACCTTGTCCACCTCATCAAAACGATCCTTGATTGGACTATCGATGTCCAAGACCCCAATCATCTTACCGCCTACCACCATCGGTACGACGATTTCTGACTGAGAAGCCGCATCACAGGCGATATGACCTGGAAATGCATGGACATCTGCAACAAGCTGTGTGTCTTGAGTGGAGGCTGCAGTTCCGCATACTCCACGACCGAATGGAATCCTTACACATGCAGGCAGACCCTGAAATGGACCCAATACGAGCATGTCTTGCTTGGTTTCATCGGTAAGGTAGAAACCTACCCAATTTATATTGTCTAAGAAGACATTTAATAAAGCAGAAGCATTGGAAAGGTTGGCAATGAAATTAGGCTCATCAGAAATTAATGCATGCAGCTGTTTTAGGACAAGCTCGTAATTTTCTTCTCGCGTTCCTTTGTAGTTTTCGACTTGAAACATCATAATCCCCTCGCATTTTCAAAACTTATTGTGGAAAAACAACTATTTAGGCAGAATACCAATCGAAGTTGTCGACATTTAATAAAAGGATATACGTTCATCTTCACGAAATCAATAATTAAGATCTGAAATCACCAGAAAGGGTGAGTGAATATGGAAAAGACGAAGCAAAGAATCATTGACGCAGCGACTATTCTCTTTAATACAAAAGGCTATGATGGAACCTCGATTCGGGAGTTGGCCAAAAAGGCGAATGTGAATGTGGGACACATATCTTATTATTTTGAAAACAAAGCCGGCCTGCAAGAACATCTTCTTTCAAGCTTCTTTGATCAATACGTAACCATTTTGGAGAATGCATATAAAAAAATGCCTGCCATTTCAGCAAAGGAGTGTATGTTGGAATGTGTGGAAAAAACCATGAAGTTTCATAGGGAGAACCGGCAACTTGCACGGTATGTCTATCGCGAAATCACTTTAGATACGATGCTTGTCAGAGAGATAATGTCCACCTACCTCACGAAGGAAAAGTATTACTTTAAAGCCATTCTGGAAAAAGGACATAAATCGAAGGAGTTTGTGGTACATTCGGTGCTACTTGCTGTCATGCAATTAAAGAGCATGATCAGCACCCCTTTTCTCCAATCCCAGTATCTTGCGGAAGTCTGGCATATCATGCCTTATGAGACTTCCGCCATCGATCAGTATGAGAAGGTGATTGTGCAATGGCTGGAGCAGTCTATTTTTGCGAAACAGCAGCTGGAGAAAATAGCGCTTTAGCTTTCCGTTAATCCGCATCGCCTATCCCAGCTTAAATAAATCTTTATCCATCCCTTCATATCCTTGCGCCAATCCCTTTGCTGTATGGGCATCCGACCCATAGATTAATGGGATTTTTCTTTTGTGAGCTTCTTTTGCAATGTGGGTAGGAGGATAGGAATCCCCACATAGCGGTTTAACGAAGCCAGCTCCGTTGTAATCCAGCTCATACCCTTTTAAGGCAATGGCATCAAGTATAGGGGCTGTATACTCCATTGTCGGGGTAGTATGGGGAAACTTTTTCTTAAATTTCTCCACAAGGGTGATATGCCCGATCCGCTTCGGTTTGTATGGCCCTAAGTTACTTCCAATGGATTTCAAAAGGGTAGAATAGTAGCTTTCATAAACGGAGGAAAGACCTCCAAATATTTCGACCATCCTTTCAAATTCTTCCTCGCTGAAGTCCATGCAGTAATACTTCTCCTCTTTCTTCAGAAAATGAACAGATAAAATGCTGTCGTCCAAGGAAGGACCGATTTCACTTAAAAGCTCCCGAGTCTCTATTTCATACCCATCAATATAATCAACTTCAAGTCCGATATTGATTTTAATTGTGGAAGCATAATAGGATTTCATTTTTTGCAATTCTTTAAGGTAGGAGGGGAGGCTTGCCCATTCCATGGCACTATCTTTATCAGGTGCAGGATCATGGAAACCTTTAGGTAAGGGCGCATGTTCAGTAAAAGAAATCTCTTGGTAGTGCAGGTCCAAAGCTTGTTTAATATACGTATCTATCTTATCTGTGCTACCATGCGGACAATAGGGAGTATGGACATGTTTGTCGATTATCAAAAAAAACCCTCCGATACTTGAAGAAATATGTAAAAAATTTAAAAATATTGCTCAAAAAATGTCGTTTACATGGTATCATAAAAACATTCAAATATAAATAAAATGGGGCAGATATACACAACGACCCATTTACCCATTTTCATACATACATTCTTCAACGGAAGAATAGCCATTTTTTTATTCGAACCTTATTAATATAAACATAGAAGACAGGAACCACCATCCGGGTAGAAGGGGACTAGGCATGGAAATAATCATTGGGATTTTAGCACTAGTAGTTATATTTATCAGTGTAAGCTATTTAAGAAGAAAGAAGATTTATGAAGAAGTGGATCGACTGGAAACGTGGAAAGTTTCTATCATGAACAAGCCCGTATCCGAAGAGCTTTCCAAAGTGAAAGATTTGAATATGACTGGCCAGACGGAGGAATTGTTCGAGAACTGGCGTTATCAGTGGGATGATATCTTGTCTACAGAGCTTGTTAGCATCGAGGAATATCTTTTTGATGCAGAAGATTATGTGGACAAATACCGATTTAAAAAAGCCAAAGAAATATTGTCGATAGCAGATGACAAATTGCGTGATATCGAAATTAAAATTAAATCCATTTATGATGAACTGGATGATTTGATAGGTAGCCAGGCAAAGAGTGTGGAGCAAAACGAAAAGCTGGAAGGAAAGTATGCCGGCTTAAAGAAACAGCTTTTAAATCAACGTCATCAATACGGAAGTACTACGCCTTTATTGGAAAAAGAATTGGAACAGATCGAGCAACTCTTCGTAGAATTCAATGAGGCAATATCCAATGGTAACTACTTGGTTGCCAGAGAGTTGATTACTAAAATCGAAATAGAACTGTCAGGCTTTGAAGTGAAATTAGAGCATATTCCAGGCCTTCTGATAGACTGCCAGTCCGTGATTCCAAGTCAGCTTGCCGAAGTGGAGACAGGTTACAACGAAATGTTGGCAGAAGGATATATCCTAGATCACGTTAATCTTGAGGAGAGTCTAACAGGTCTACAAGATAAGATGAAACAGACTTCCAAGCTTCTGATGGAAACGAAAGCTATGGAAGCAAAAGAAGGTATTGAGGTTATTAAAGCAGAAATGGACGAGCTATACGATCAAATAGAGAAGGAAGTCCTGGCAAAGCATTTTGTCGTCAAGGAGCTTCCGGCTGTTGAAGCAATTCTTACCGCCTTATCTTCCGCAAGCGAGAAGACAAGACAGGAAACCTATATGGTACAGGAAAGCTATCAGCTTCAAGAAGAGGACATTCAGACGCAACGCAAGATTGAAGAATCAATGCTAGCACTTAATGATCGTTATGAAAAGCTGAGTGGTCATCTGAAAGAACAGACCATTGCCTTCACCATCCTGAAAGAAGAGCTGGAGGATATTTGTGAACAGATAAATTCTCTTCAGGGAATTCATCAACAGTATATGGATATTTTGATGGCTTTACGAAAAGACGAAATGGCAGCAAGAGATCAGTTGAATTCTTTAAGAAGGATGTTATTTGAAGTAAAGCGTTCCATTGAAAAAAGTAATATCCCAGGGTTGCCAAAAAACGTCTATCAAGATTTATCCTTAGCTAACGATCAGTTGAAAGAAGTGATGGATAAGCTAGAAGAAAAGCCATTGAATATAGTGGATGTTAATGCCATCCTGCATCAAGCTGTGGCAAGTGTGGAGAAATGCCATGGGGAAGCATTGGAAATCCTAGACCATGCTTATCTAGCAGAAAGCGTCATTCAATATGGAAATAGATATCGCAGCAAGCATCCTTCGGTTCATGAAAGCTTGGTAGAGGCAGAGCAGTTGTTTAGAAATTACGAATATAAGAACGCTTTGGAAGAAGCTGCAACATCTTTGGAAAAGGTGGAACCGGGCGTCATGAAGAAAATTGAAAAGATTTTAGATAAGGAGAGTTAGCAGGTGAAGTACTTTAAGTACGTACCATATGCATTCGTTTCCCTTCTCCTTATCATAGGGGGCCTTACATGGTTCACTGTCATTACATCACTTCAAGAAAGTGGGTCCAAACCAGCATTGACGGCCAAGTCACCAGCAGTGGAAGAATTGGAGATTCCTGAAGATGAACTGCAGGAAGAGAGTCCTCCGGAAAAATCCAATGTCCATGAAGGCCTTACGGAGGAAATGGTGAAAGAATGGAATATCGGAAAAGGTGGGATAGGCATCGACCGTCTGCTATCTCTTATTGAAGAATATATAGAATAGAATTCGAAAAAACATCGTGGAAAGTAGAATTAATACTTCCGCGATGTTTTTTTTGTGCCCCAGTTAAAGGAGGAACATAGGGCAATTGTTCATAGAAGTAGGTGAATTAATCAAATAAATCGCTCAATTAAACAAAAAAAAGCTCCAATTATTCAAAATACCCATTTAAATTCCTGACAGTTCATATATTCCGTAGAGCATAAAAAAACTGCCCATAGGTCAAAGTATCATCGACCTTTGGACAGCGTTGTTAAATGCTTGTTATTAAGCAATGCTCTCTTTTGATTGTTTCGTAGTCAAAGCACCGACCAACATTCCAATAAGCGCCCCGATGATGGCAGGTATCAACCAGCCAACACCTTCACTGTATAATGGAAGGAAACTGAAGATATCTTGTAGGAAAGTAATGTTGATGTCAGCAATAGCCAAGCCGTCCACAAAACTTACAATCCCTGTGAATAAAAGCGCAAACCCATAAACGTAGGATTCATTTCTCCATCGATAGAAGGATAAAAGAATCAACACAATCGCTAAAGGATAGATCATGATTAATACCGGTAATGAGAACGCAATCAGCTGTTCCAGTCCGACGTTTGAGACGATTAAACTGAAGATACTTAAAATCGCAACAAACGCTTTATAGGATACGGATGGCATAATTTTGGAAAAGAATTTACTTGTCGCAGAAACCAATCCAACAGAGGTAGTCAAGCAAGCAAATGTAATTGCCAGGCCAAGAATGACTGCACCGATGGATCCGAACAGATAATTAGCGGACCCTGAAAGGATTTGGCCACCATTTCCTGCTGCCCCGATTGCGTCAACACTCGTTGCACCAAGATAGGACAGGCCTGCATAAACGATAGTCAGACCGATAGCAGCAATGAAGCCAGCTTTTAAGCAAAGAGAAGTAATTGTCTTTTTATCGGTTACACCTTTATCTTTAATTGCCGAAATTACAACAATTCCGAAAACTAGAGCTGCAATGGTGTCCATTGTCAGATAGCCTTCAAGGAACCCTTTAAAGAACGGGGAACTTTGGTACCCTTCCGATGGGGCACCGATAGCCCCCATTGGTGTGACAATGCTTTTTACAACCAGAATCCCAATAACCGTCAATAAAATAGGAGTAAGGATTTTTCCGATTCGATCCACTAGCTTTGTAGGATTAAGAGCTAAATAATATGTTATCGCAAAGAATAAAATGGTGAAGAGAAATAGCGCCCAGCCCTGTGGGTTTACCGTTTCAGGCAGAAATGGCGTTGCTCCTATTTCAAATGCCACGGTCCCTGTACGTGGAATTCCAAAGAATGGCCCGATCGCCAAGTACATGATGATAGTAAAAATAATTCCGAAAATTGGGTTTACGCGATTGGCAAGCGTTTGGAGGTCGCCTCCGGTGTAAGCAATTGCCATTACTCCGAGAAGTGGAAGCCCCACCCCGGTTATCAGGAATCCGATGACGGACATGCCAACGTTTTCTCCGGCTGCCTGTCCAAGTAATGGAGGGAAGATCATATTCCCTGCTCCAAGGAATAAGGCAAAAAGCATAAGCCCCAATACCAATATATCCTTATTTGTATATTTTCTTTGCATGAATAATCCTCCTGATGAGAAAATGAAATGAATACGTTTTCATCCTATCATAATTTTGATGAAATTTGTCGAATAACATAAAAGTTCAACAATTCAATATATTAGAAAAACATTTATTAGTTTAACATGTCTAAACAAGAGTTGAAAGGGAAAAGTGCTAATTTCCTGTAATTTCTTTTTACAATGGTAGATGAACTCTTTAAACTCCTGTAGATTTTCGTTCCAGGTGTTCGCTTTCTGCGGGGAGGTGTTTGAGCCTTCTCACAACGCTTCCGGGTTCTCAACCTACCTCTACCTCCAGCCTGAGTCTCACACCTTGCACTACAATCTACAGGGAGGATTCATCTTTTATTAAATCCGCTTATCTTTTCCACGAATATAAAGTATGCTAACATTAATATTCGCTTAGAATAAAATTTTATCTATCTATATTTGACGAATTCTATTATTCCTCATATAAAAACGGAGGATGACATGATTTATTTAGACAATAGCGCAACAACAAAACCATATAAAGAAGTACTTAATTCATTTCTGACGGTTTCAACGGATTATTACGGAAATCCTTCCTCCATCCATTCGATGGGAGGAGAGGCGGAGAAGCTGCTGCACCGATCCCGTGAGACCATTGCTTCTATTTTGAATGTTTCTCATAAGGAAGTCATTTTCACATCTGGCGGAACCGAGAGCAATAACCTTGCAATTAAAGGAAGCGCTCTTAGTAAAAAAAGCATGGGGAACCATATTATCACTACGTCAGTAGAACATCCATCTGTCAGCAATGCGATAAAGGATTTAGAGGCGGAAGGGTTTGACGTTACGATCTTGCCTGTTGATAAGGATGGAAGGATCTCCACCGAACAAGTGGAGGATGCAATAAGGAAAGAAACAGTCCTTATCTCCATTATTCACGTGAATAATGAGACGGGAGTCATTCAACCCGTAAAAGAAATCGGTGAACTCCTTGCAAACTATCCACAAGTAACCTTCCATGTAGACCACATACAGGGAATTGGGAAAGTTACATTAAATATGGAAAACATCGATCTTTGCTCCCTTTCAGCCCACAAATTTCATGGCCTGAAAGGAAATGGGATCCTCATCGCTAAAAGTGGGGTGAAACTCCACCCGATCCTTAGTGGGGGAAATCAGGAATGGACATTGCGTTCGGGAACCGAGAATGTTGCTGGAATTGTGGCAATGACCAAGGCACTTAGGATGACAGTGGAAAAAGGTGAGAACAGCCGATCGGAAATGCAGGCATTGAAGAATTTCTGTATACATGAGTTGAAGAAAATGGATGGTGTGTTCCTTCATACGCCAGAAACTCATTCCGCTCCGCATATCATTAACTTTTCAGTACCTGGCATCAAGTCAGAAGTGTTGGTACATGCACTTGGAACAAAGAAGGTATTCGTTTCCACCACTTCTGCTTGCTCTTCAAAACGAAGAGCGCCAAGTAAGACATTGATGGCAATGGGTGTTTCCAGGGAAAAGGCAGAAAGCGCGATTAGGGTGAGCATGACTTATCATACAACCAAGCAGGAAATTCTAACATTTCTTCATGAACTGGAAGATGCAATTATTACTATAAAAGATGTAACGAGGTAAAGAACATGAATTATGATCATATATTAATCCGGTTTGGTGAACTATCCACCAAAGGAAGAAACAGAAAGCAGTTTGTCCAACGACTCAGCTATAACATACTTGAAAAGATAAAGGATTTTCCTGAAATAAGCATTGAAAAAAGCAGGGACAGAATGTTCATCAAATTGAATGGCGAGCCGCATGAACCAATCATTGACCGCCTTCAAAGCATTTTTGGCATCCATTCTTTCAGTTTGGCTGTTAAAACAAAAACGGAAATCGAAAGCATGAAGGATGGTGCTTTGTTTGCTCTTAAGGCGTTACCTTATAAAGGGAAGACCTTCAAGGTCACGGCTAAGCGCGCCTATAAGAATTTTGAGCTTGATACAAATGAACTCAACCATGCCATCGGGTCACACCTATTGCGTAATACAGAAGATTTAACGGTCAATGTTAAACAGCCCGACATCAATGTCAGAGTCGAAGTCCGAGAGGAAGCGACCTATGTTACCTGTAAAGATATCATGGGGGCAGGTGGGCTTCCTGTTGGAACAAGTGGAACGGGTGTACTCATGCTTTCTGGTGGAATTGATAGCCCTGTAGCCGGGTATTTGGCAATGAAACGCGGCATTAGACTGGAGGTTGTACATTTCTTCAGTCCGCCTTATACAAGTGAACGTGCAAAACAGAAAGTGGTCGAACTGACAGAAAGACTTACAGACTTTGGGCACTCCATCAACCTGCATATCGTGCCATTTACAGACATTCAAGTTGCCATTCAAAAGCAGGTGCCTGAAAACTACACCATGACTTCCACAAGAAGGTTCATGTTGAAGATCGCTGATAAAATACGAGAAAAAGAACAAGGACTTGCCATCATCACCGGGGAGAGTCTTGGGCAGGTGGCAAGCCAAACACTGCAAAGCATGTCCACCATCAATGAGGTCACTTCAACTCCCATCATCAGGCCATTGATCACCATGGACAAAATTGAAATCATGGATATCGCAAGGAAGATTGATACATTGGAAATTTCCAATAGACCTTATGAAGACTGCTGTACCATTTTTACTCCATCCGCTCCAAAAACGAAGCCAAAAAAGGAAAAAATCAATTTTTACGAGAGCTTTTTTGATATCGATAAAATGGTAGACGATGCTGTAGAACGTACGGAGAAACTGCTAATTACAGGCAAAAAGAAAGAAGAAGACAACATTATCAATGATTTGTTTTAAAAGTAGGAAGCTGTGAAGAATTACCATTTTTAAAACATGAATGATGCCATGTGTTTTGACACATTCTATATTCACAAGGAGGTGAAAACACATGGCAAACAACAGTTCAAACCAACTAGTTGTACCTGGTGTACAACAAGCTCTTGACCAAATGAAATACGAAATCGCTTCTGAATTCGGAGTTCAACTTGGTCCTGATGCAACTGCTCGCGCTAACGGTTCCGTTGGTGGAGAAATCACTAAACGCTTAGTTCAAATGGCTGAACAAAGCTTCAGCGGTGGTTACCAAAAATAATATATAAAATGGCTACGAGGTGGGGGAAACCCCACCTTTCTTCTATTCTTATCTTGGAGGTGCTATTTAATGAAAGAGCAAAATCAAGTAGAAAAACAGCAGAAGAAACAAGGCAGAAAACGTCGTAATGAGCCAAAGCATGCTGAAAAATCGAATGAGCAGTAAACTCTTAAGGCACCTTCTTTAATGAAGGTGTTTTTAGTTTAATCGTAATCGATGGGCTGGTTAACCTGAAAAAATCGAGCAAAACTAAAGAAACCTGTTCATTTTAAACATGGGTAAAATCGTTCGGACAATCTTTGGATGAGTTCGGACCTTCTTTGCCTTTTTTAAGGGGGTTAGGACAATTGGAAGTGACTGTTTGGACCAGAGGTGAGTAGGTTTGGCTAAAAATGTGTTTTGAACAACTTAAAAAAACTTCGGTCAATAATGCTGAATCTTTGGACTTGAATCCAAAATCTTCGGACAAGATCAGCAAAACTTCGGTCATTGCTTAAAAATCCTATCTCCCTTACGCAGAACTACTTTGTCTTTAATAGGAAATCCCGTTTTTCTAAGAAAATCCTGCAAAACAATTCAAATTATTTTAAAAATTTTGTAAGATGGAGGTAGTACTATTACAAAGGGGATGACTTCATATGAAAAGAGAAGAACTTTTAGCACCGCAAAAGTACAATCTGGTTGAAGAAGTGGAAAAGTACACAAATGGTAGTGAAAAGCTTGCCCTGATCTGGGAAAGTGAGCAAGGGGAGAAAGAACAAGTAACTTATCAAGAGTTAATGAAAGCTGCAAATAAAATTGGAAACACTTTACTTTCGGAAGGACTGAAAAAAGGGGATGTAGTCCTTGTCATGATGCCAAGGTTGATAGATTCTTATCAAGTGTACCTTGGAGCGCTAAAAGCGGGAATTGTTGTGATTCCATGCTCTGAAATGCTAAGGGAAAAGGATTTGGCCTATCGTATTGAGCACGGAGATGTGAAGGGAATCATTACATATCAACCGTTCGTGGAACAGGCAGATAAACTGGAAGAAGTAAGCAACCTGGTAAGATTCAGTGTTGGAGGAATAGCAGAAAAAGGGTGGACAAACCTTCACGAAGCGATGGAAAAACAATCCGATGAACTGGAATTCGCTTCAACTTCCAAAGATGATATGGCATTCCTATCCTATACATCCGGAACAACTGGTAATCCGAAAGGGGTCGTCCACACGCATGGATGGGCTTACGCACACCTTCGCACGACATCTAAGAATTGGTTGGGGATTGAAGACAATGATGTGGTCTGGGCAACAGCTAGCCCTGGCTGGCAGAAATGGATTTGGAGTCCTTTCTTATCTACACTTGGTTCAGGAGCAACGGGATTTGTCTATCATGGCAAATTCGATCCGAACACGTATTTGAAGCTATTGGAGAAATATGAAGTTAATGTCCTGTGTTGCACACCAACAGAATATCGTTTAATGGCGAAAGTGGATAACTTGAATGCCTATCAGCTCCCGCACCTTCATAGTGCTGTTTCAGCTGGTGAACCATTGAACCGTGAAGTCATTGAGACATTCCGCAAGCATTTCCAAGTAGATGTACGGGATGGATACGGACAAACTGAAAACACACTTTTGCTTGGAGTGTTAAAGGGAATGGAGATCAAATCGGGATCGATGGGGAAACCCACACCTGGTAACAGGGTGACAATAATCAATGAGGATGCAGAAGAGTGTGCTGTCGGGGAAGTAGGGGACATTGCAGTCCATGTAGAGACGCCAGCCTTATTTAAGCACTACTTCAAAGATCCGGAGCGTACTTCTAGACAGTTTAGAGGAGATTACTATATTACAGGTGACAAGGCCAAAAAGGATGAGGACGGATATTTTTGGTTTGAAGGTAGAAGCGATGATATCATTATCAGCTCAGGATATACCATTGGGCCTTTTGAAGTGGAAGATGCATTAGTAAAACATCCGTTGGTACGTGAGTGTGCGGTAGTGGCAAGTCCAGATGAAATCAGGGGGAATGTGGTGAAGGCGTTTGTCGTCCTTCAGGATGGAGTGGACCAAGAGGAAGCAAAACTGACGAAGCTGCTTCAGGAGCATGTCAAAGAACTGACGGCACCATATAAATATCCAAGGAAAATTGAGTATGTGACAGAACTTCCGAAAACCACTTCAGGTAAAATAAGAAGAATAGAATTAAGGCAGCAGGAATTAGCCCAAGGGGCAAAATAAATCAATTAAGGCAGGCTGGTGGGGACACGATTCCTTGGCTCCACCTAACCTGCCTTTTTTAATGCAATTTTTTTGTGCATGACCTTAACAAATGATACTCTGATAGTAATTTTACAAAAAGAAGGAGAAAAATCACATGGGAGAAATCTGGTACGGTGGAACAATCTATACAATGAAGGCAGAAATGGAAACGGTGGAGGCCGTCTATACAGAAAATGGACTCATTAAAAATATAGGATCCAGGGAAAATCTTTTCGCTACATACCCGGATGCAAACAAACAAGATATCAAAGGGGCAGTAATGTACCCAGGCTTCACAGACAGCCATATGCACCTGATAGGGCATGGGGAAAAGCTGCTTCGTCTCGATCTATCCACATATACCTCTTCTCAAGATGTTAAGGAGGCACTCCTAAAAAAAGTTCAAGAAACTCCGGAAGGCGAATGGATTTTCGGGGAGGGATGGAACGAGAATAATTTTGTCGACCGTAAAATATTCCATAGAACGGAACTCGATGAAATTACGTCTTCTCACCCTATGATTTTATCGAGGGTTTGCAGGCATGCTGTCTTGGTCAATACAAGGGCTCTGGTACTCGCAGGCGTCACTAAGGCTACAGAAAATCCTCCAGGTGGTGTGATTGTTAAGGATATAAATGGGGAACCGACAGGCTATCTTCTTGATCAGGCACAGGAATTAGTGAAAAAAATGATACCAAAAGCAAGTGAGAACTACCTTTATCATGCTCTGAAGACCTCGATACAAGATTGCGTCCGCCTTGGACTCGTTGGAAGTCATAGTGAGGATTTAAGCTATTATGGTAGTTTTACGAAGACTTATGGAGCCTTTCAAAACTTAATTGAACGGGACGGCTTTAAATACCGGGCTCATCTCTTGGTGCATCATGAAGTGGTGGATGATATGCATGAAGAAGGGCATCGGTATAAAGATTCAACCGGATATATTACCCTTGGCTCTATGAAGATTTTTGCAGATGGGGCATTAGGAGGCAGAACAGCCCTATTGAGCCGTCCATATAATGATGCCCCGGAAACATCCGGTGTGGCCATTCATACCCCGACTCAACTAGAAAACCTGGTTAAAAAGGCGAGGGAATATGGCATGACGGTGGCCGTCCACACCATTGGAGATCTTGCATTTGAATATATGCTGAATGCAATAGAAAAGCATCCTGCACCTGTAGGAGAGCGGGATAGGTTGATCCATGCCCAAATTTTGACCAGTGATCTGATAGAAAGGGCAAAACAGCTTCCATTAATACTCGATATTCAACCACGCTTTGTGGCAACAGACTTCCCATGGATTATTGAGCGCTTAGGGGAAGAAAGATTGAACTACTCGTATGCCTGGAAAACGTTATTGGACGAAGGATTAATTTGTGCTGGTGGCTCTGATGCGCCTATCGAACCGGTAGACCCGCTTCTTGGCATCCACGCTGCTGTTACAAGGCAAACCCCTGGTGACCCGGAGAAAACGGTCTACCAAGCTGAACAGTGCCTATCCATGTACGAGGCAATAGGACTCTTTACAAAGGGAAGTGCTCAAGCAATTTCCGAGGAACATAAACAAGGCGTCATTGAAAAAGGTTATTATGCCGATTTTACTGTCCTTGATACCGATTTGTTCCAAGCAAGACAAGAAGATATTTTGAAGGCAAATGTCACCATGACTATTATTGACGGCACGGTGATGTATATAAGAGAAGACTGACTGATACTGGTGAATAGCAACAATTCTTTAAAAAGAGCCTATAAAAAAGAAAAAGGTAACCGGGGGACACTTATACCTTCAATGTCCTCCGATTACCAATAATGTGTCAAGCCCCCAAGAATTTTAGCCTATAAGAAAGTCCTCTTAACCTTCTCCCAAAAGGAATTATCCTTCAGCTTAACGGTCTTAATTTTTCTGTCAGTCAATTGAATATCCAAACGCTCGACATGCTTGATGCTAAGAGCCTCATTATCAATTCCTATTGTAGGATAATCGTTGCCGTCTTGTATCACTTTCAATGTAAGTTTTCTTGCACCGGCCATGATGAATGGCGATCCAAGCGTCCTGTAACTGTTATTATTGATGGATGCCAACTCACTCACTTGAAAGCATGGCAACATCGGATCAACGACGGCCCCTTGTACGGATTTATTATATGCCGTACTGCCTGTAGGCGTAGATACGATCATCCCATCCCCGCGGAATGTTTCAAAGTGGAGATCATCTATGTAGACATCAATAGCGAATGTTTTGATAATGGCAGATCGGATTGAGCATTCGTTCAAACATTGGAACTTTGACACACCATCAATGGATACTTCAATGGTAGGATACTTTCTGACCTCAATTTGCTCAAAGGTCATGGCTTCGACCATCTTATCCGTATCATCAATATGGAAGTCGCAATAGAAGCTAGACGTGTCTCCGGTATTGATGCCGGCATAGAGGCAGTCCTCTTTGAAGCCTGTTTTTTGTACCGCCTGCAGGAATGTACCATCTCCACCGACTGCCACAATGATGTTGGCATGTTGATAATCATTTAGAATTTCGAAGTTATTTTGTTCAGCCAATTGCTCAAGCTTTGCAACCTTGGCCACCAATTCTTCTTCTCTTTTATAAAAGAAAAATATTTTACGGCGTTCTGTCATCCTTATTTCCTCCTTAATTATAATAAATATTGGAATCCTAACAAAAAATATCCAGAAAATATTACCCTTTTGGAAAGAATTTTAGTACAATTCTATATTGTGATAAGTTTATCATTTTGATGAAACTTTTTAAAACCATTTAACGTATAGGTACTGTACGAACAACTAGGAGGTTTGAATATGAACGGAAAGCGTTGGGCCGCGTTAGGAATAGCGGCATTGTTATTTTTTGTATCCATCATCACTAGCATAGCGACAAGGCCAGCCGAAAGCTCCACATCTGAGTCATTTTCCAGTATTTTCGGGGGCGAAGCAGAATTTATTGAAGAAATAATTCAGGATGGAAGTCCAAATCGAAAGATACTTGTTTTGGAAGTGAACGGTGTTATTCAAGATACCGGAAGTGATGTTACTTCCATCTTTCAATCACCGGGCTACAATCATCGTCAGTTTTTAAGAATGTTAGATCAGGCAAAGGAAGATAATTCCGTACAAGGGATCATTGTCCGAGTGAATTCCCCAGGTGGCGGAGTGTCAGAGAGTGCAGAGATACATAAGCGATTGGTGGAAATCAAGGAAGAAACAGAAAAGCCAATCTATATTTCCATGGGCACGATGGCTGCTTCAGGAGGGTATTATATAGCTGCTCCTGCTGACAAAATCTTTGCATCACGTGAAACGATTACTGGTTCCATTGGAGTCATTATGCAGGGAATCAATTATAAAGAGCTTGCTGAGAACTATGGAGTGAAATTTGAAACCATCAAAAGCGGTCCATATAAAGACATCATGTCCCCGACAAAGGATATGTCAGAAGAGGAACGCGAAATCCTTCAATCCATGGTAGACAATATGTATAACCAGTTTGTGGAGGTTATTGCTGAAGGAAGAGGGATGAGCGAGGCGGAAGTACGTAACTTCGCAGACGGAAGAATCTATGATGGGAAACAGGCAAAGGACATTAATATTGTGGATGAGCTTGGCTACTTTGAGGATGTCATCGATGCGATGAAGAATGACAATGATATGGGGAATGTCCAGGTGGTTCAATATACAGAAAACCTCGGATGGGGCTCTTTATTCAGTATGAATGTTCAATCCTTATTAAAGCCAGAGTCAGAGATGCAGATGTTAGCAAGACTGATCAATCAACCTAATTCTCCAAGACTGATGTACTTGTATGCAGAGTAGGAGGGGAATATGATGAGAGAAGAGCCGAATAAAGAAAGTGATTACGAGAAAATAGAGCAGGAAGATGCACTTCTACCCCATGAAGAATCTAGATTAGTGGAAAGCAGAACATCATTGGAAACAGAAGGAGACCACATCCTGGCGGCATCTGATAGGGCTGGGGTTCCTACTTACCGTTATGCAGGATTCTGGATGAGGTTATGGGCGTTCCTATTAGATTTATTGATTGTATGGAGCATAGGTGCGATTGTGGTATTTCCGTTATTTAGGTTATTGGGCATACCAGAGAGCCAGAGTTTCATATTTTCACCGGCATCAATCGCTACAACTATCATTTTGTATGGATACTTCATTTTAATGACGAAATATTTCAAACAAACACTGGGCAAAATGGTGTTTGGGTTGAAAGTAATAGACTTGAAGCATGACCATTTGTCATGGAAAAGTATTTTGTTCAGGGAAGGAGTAGGGCGTTACATTGCCTTGTTCTATTTCCCATTAACGTATATCGTTTTTCTTGTTGCCGCTTTTACGAGCAAAAAACAGGGAGTGCACGACTTTATCGCAGACACTACTGTCATACATGAGAATTAAGGAATAAAACCTGCGGACCGCAAATGGTCCGCAGGTTTATTTTTTTTCTGCTCGGAGATAATGGAAGAGGGAAGAAAGGTTGTGAAAACGTGATTTGGACCAGTATTATCGTAGCCATCATACTTATTCTCTTGATTGTGGTTCTTGTCACAAGGATTACCATTCAATTTTATTTCCATCATCAGCTGGACAACGATGATCAGATGACAGTGAAACTGAGTGCATGGTTTGGATTGTTGCGGTATACCATTGACGTGCCACTGATTAGCGTGGACACGGACACCGCATCTATCCACGTCGAGGAAAAAACCAAGATGGGAGCAGGAGATACGTCCCAGGGGAAAAAGAAGGAGAAAAACTTCTCTCCTAAAGAGATTTGGCAGAGCTTTCAAGATACGTATGAACTTGTTCGACATGTTGTGGGCATGCATGAAATAGTTCGCAGAATGATGGCAAGAATGGAAGTAAAACAGTTGGAATGGCATAGCAATATTGGATTAGGGGATGCTGCGCACACTGGAATGATTGTAGGAGTTGGTTGGTCGATTAAAGGGGGAGTTGTTGGTATTTTAAGTGACTACACCGCCTTTAAGGCTCATCCGATTCTTTCCATCACACCCTACTTCCAACAAACTGTATCCCAAACTCTAATAAAGTGTATGTTTCGATTTCGAATCGGGCATGCTATGTTGGCAGGTATAAGAATCGTTAAATATTGGAAGGGCGGCAGACCAAAATTCAAAACCCGCCCGTTATCCTTGTTGTCCAAAGAGGATAAGCACGAATCCATGTAAAAGAATAAAGGAGCATTCCTGTTAGAAGGATTTTCGGGGACTTGAACAAAAAAGAGCCCTCTTGGTATGATACGGGGTGTCAAATCGTGCACCGAATTGACCCCTAACTTAGGTAACCAAGGAGGACTCCAACATGGATTTTAAACAAAATCAGAAGATAAATCAAGTCACCGAAAATACACTTGTAGTCGGAATCGATATTGCAAAGCGGAAACACTTCGCCTGCTTTGTCGATGACCGTGGGCGTGTGCTTCAAAAATCTTTTTCGGTATTACAGTCTAGCGACGGTTTTGATCGTTTTTACGAGCGTATTTTGGCTGCCATGAAAGAATACGAAAAGACGGAGGTCATTGTCGGGATTGAACCTACCGGCCATTACTGGCTTAATCTAGCCTATTTCCTTGAGGAACGAGGCATTCCCCTGGTGATGACCAATCCTATGCACGTTAAGCGGTCAAAAGAATTGGATGACAACTTGCCAACCAAACATGACCGTAAAGATGCGTTAGTTATCGCTCGCCTGATTAAAGATGGACGCTTCAGTTATCCTCGTATCCTAAAGGATGTGGAGGCTGAACTCCGTGTGGGTTCAACGTTCAGAAGCAAGTTGACAGAGGAACTGGGTGCCGTCAAAAACATGGTCATTCGCTGGCTGGATCGCTATTTTCCTGAGTTCACCCAGGTCTTTCCGACATTCGGAAAGATGGCAATGGCTGTCCTGGAGTGCACACCATTTCCGGCCGATCTTCATCAGAAACAACCGGATGAAGTATTGGCACTTTACCGTAAGGTCGAGGGGCTCAAATCCCCCCAAAGGCCGAAAGCCATACGACTGATAGAACTCGCTTCAGACTCGATCGGGGTAACAGAAGGACGGGAGATGGCCCGTATGGAAATTGCCACACTCGTTCGCCGTTACCACCAGTTAGAACAAGAGATTGAAAGCATTACGCAGCACCTGGTTGAACTTATCCAAACATCAGTAGAATACGAATGGCTCTCAACGGTTCCTGGACTTGGAGATACCACGATTGTCGATTTACTAGCTGAAATCGGAAGCTTTTCTCACTATGAAGATCCACGCCAACTAATCAAACTCGCGGGATTGACATTACGGGAAAATTCCTCCGGCCAGCACAAAGGACAAAAGCGAATCTCCAAAAGGGGCAGAAGAAAGCTTCGTTCCCTCCTATTCCGAGTGATGATGCCGATGATTCGCCATAATGAAGCTTTTAAAAGGCTCCATGATTACTACACAAACCGTAAGGATAATCCGTTACGCAAGAAGCAATCCATCGTGGTCCTATGCGGAAAACTCTTAAAAGTTCTCCATGGAATCAGCACGAAGCACAAAGCGTTTGACGCAAAGCGAATGATGAGGGATATTCCTAGTCTCGCAGAGGCTATGTAAAGTCCTGCATCCCCTTTAAAGACCTAGACAACAGGATGACACGGAGAAGCTGGCACTATTTTTTCCATTCGACCTCGAGTCCCTAAAGGAGCTTCGCTAGCCTCTGCCTTATGACTAGACCGAACGAAGGAATGTAGGCACACTGATGCCCAGAGACATGGGAGGGTACGTCATCATAAGCTACGCAGAGATCCATTGTGCATCGTATATCCAATGATCACTACTTTACCATCATTACCCAGTAGTGACCGCGTAGCGTACCCACCAAATGTAAGAGAATCACAAATTTATTAATATCTGTTAGGGAGTATGTCGAAAAATATTTTTTTGACATCCCACCAACGGGTCAAACCGTTGATATATCAATATTTATAGAGGGAGGATTAATATGTCTGAACATCCTATTAAGAGTCTGATGACGACTGCAATGGAAAATTTAAAAGATATGATTGATGTAAACACCATCATCGGTGATCCGGTAGAAACCCCGGATGGAAGTGTCATCCTTACCGTTTCCAAAGTTGGCTTCGGATTTGCTGCAGGAGGAAGTGAGTTCCACGGTGGTGGTTCATCAGGTCCAGATAAACATGATGGAGGTGGCGGCAACCAACAGAACCAAGGTCAAAAGCTACCTTTTGGCGGAGGTAGTGGGGGCGGGGTTTCCATCACACCAATCGCTTTCTTGATTGTAAATTCCCATGGGGTAAAAATGCTACACCTCGATGAAAGTACAAGTATCTATGAAAGACTGTTGGATCTTGCTCCACAGGCAGTTGAAAAGGTCCAGCATATGTTGAATAACAATAAACAAAACAAAGGAAGTCAATCGAGTCAATCTTATAATGACCATAAGCAGGACTTGGACTTCTAACATTGCCGGCTGCGTTGCAGTCGGCTTTTTTGTTTGGTTGCAGTGGTTTGGGTCAAGAACTACTAAGGGGATATCATGAAATTTGGGGATATATCATGAAATTTGGGGATATATCATGAAATTTTAGGATTTATCATGAAAACTAAGGTGGATATCATGAAATTTTAGGATTTATCATGAAAACTAAGGGGATATCATGAAATTTTAGGATTTATCATGAAAACTAAGGGAATATCATGAAATTTTAGGATTTAACATGAAAACAAAGGTGGAAATCATGAAAATTGGGGATATATCATGAATTCTACACACTTCGACAAACAACTTGGATACCAAATATTTCACCGATTATCCTTCGAAACAATAAAGTTTGATTAATTGCAAAACTTCCAAAACATAGCTATTATAACAAGTGTACATATATTAATGAGGAGGGAAATTATCATGGCAAACGTAACATTCAAAGGGAACCAAATGACATTAGTCGGAAGTGAAGTGAAAGTGGGAGACCAGGCTCCAAACTTCTCCGTTCTTGCAAATGACCTATCTCCAGTAACATTGGAAAACTACAAAGGCTTCAAGAAATTGATCAGCGTAGTACCTTCCATCGATACAGGAGTATGCGATCAACAAACTCGCAAATTCAACGAAGAGGCAGCTAAGCTTGATAATGTAAAAGTAATTACAGTCAGCATGGACTTGCCTTTTGCGCAAAAACGTTGGTGTGCAGCTAGCGGACTTGACAATGTGGAAGTAGTATCTGACCACCGTGATGCTTCTTTTGGTGAAGCTTACGGCGTATTGATGCAAGAGCTACGCCTTCTTGCCCGCTCCACGTTTGTTGTGGACTCCAATGACAAAGTGACATACGTTGAATATGTTGGGGAAGGTACGGACCACCCTAATTATGAGGCGGCAATCGAAGCAGTAAAAACTGCAGAATAATTCCTTACTCAAAACCAATGCACCAAGACGAGCAGACTGTGATAATAGCAGTCTGCTTTATTTTTGGTCCATCTCCATGTAAAATAGGAATACTGAAATTTTGGCGAAAAATAAGTAGGATCTCTCTTGTTGAAGTAATTTACCTGTTGATAGAAGTGCAACCCGTGAGACCCGTGCGGGAGGTAGCGGTAGGTTGAGACCCCTGAAGCGTTGTGAGGAAGCTCAGGCACCGCCCAAAGGATAAGCGAACGCCTGGAACGGAAATCAACAGGAGTAAACCGAAATGAAATCCTCCTCAACAAGTAGCCAAAAAGAAAAGGAGTGGCATAATGTCCATTACAAAATTAGAAAATACATTTACTTTATTTGATACAACAGCACAAATTCTACAAGAAGAACTGGATTGTACATACCTAGAGGCACTCGCAGAAACCGCAGAAAACCTCTTCCACGGAGCAGTGATCCAAGAAGAGGTTTCTGAAGTAACCAAACGAAGACTGGAAAAAGAGTACAGGAAACAAACTATCACTTCCCTTCAAAAAGAAGAAATCAGAAAAGGATTTCAGCTTGCCATTCTAAAAGGTATGAAGGATGCAGTTCAAGCCAACCATCAAATGACTCCAGATGCGATCGCCATGTTTATGGGATACCTCGTTGGAAAATACACCTCACATTTGCAACAGCTGACCATGTTGGACCCTGCAATCGGTACTGGAAACCTCCTTACAGCTGTCCTTAACCACCAGCCCAACAAAAAGTTAGAGGCGTTTGGTGTGGATGTGGACGACCTTTTAGTGAAACTTGCCTATAATAATGCCAACCTCCAAGAGCAGGCAATCAGTTTATTTAATCAAGACGGTTTAAGCAACTTGTTTGTCGAACCAGTTGATGTAGTTGTTAGTGATCTACCGGTAGGCTATTATCCAGATGATCACAATGCAGCTAACTTCAAGCTAAAAGCAGAAGAAGGACATTCCTATGCGCATTATCTGTTCATAGAACAAGGCTTGCGTTACACAAAACCGGGCGGCCACCTTTTATTCTTAGTGCCAAATTCGATGTTTGAGGAAGAGGAGTCAAAAAGGGTAAACACGCTAATAAAAGAGGAAGCGTATATACAAGGTATGTTACAGCTTCCGGAAACGATGTTCCAAAACAAGAACCATGCAAAAAGCATCCTTGTCCTTCAAAAGAAAGGAATTGGTATTGAACCTCCAAAAGAAGCGCTGCTTGTAAACCTGCCAAGCTTCTCTAACATGCAGGCAATGGAAAAAATCATGGGGCAAATCAACCAGTGGTTTTCTGAGCAAAAGAACAATAAATAACTATGTCATTCTTCAGAAAATAACGAATATATAAGGTAAGCGTTACCATCAAGGGAAGCCTCTTGCAAATGCAGTATGACGGTGTTTAAATGAAAAAGGTATATATATTAACGGAACTTTGCACAAGATAGGTAGAGTGTAAAATCATTTAATCATCCATCCAAGTGTGACCATATAAAAGGAGTTGTACATATCGTCATGTCAAAAGTTATTGCAATAAATGCAGGGAGTTCTTCTCTTAAGTTTCAATTGTTCGAAATGCCTAGTGAAAATGTTATTACAAAGGGATTAGTGGAACGTATCGGTTTGAACGATGCTGTTTTCACCATCTCTGTGAACGGTGAAAAAGTAACGGAAATCACAGACATTCCTGAACATGGAGTAGCAGTGAAAATCTTATTGAAAAAACTGATCGACCTTGATATTATCCAAAGTTTTGATGAAATTACCGGAATCGGACACAGAGTGGTTCACGGTGGAGAAAAATTCAATGATTCCGTGCTGATTACAGACGAGGTGCTTGGGCAATTAGAGGGGCTTTCAGAACTAGCGCCACTTCATAACCCTGCAAACATCGTAGGTATTAAAGCGTTCAAAGAGATCTTACCGAAAGTACCAGCTGTTGCGGTATTTGATACGGCATTTCACCAATCCATGCCGGAAAAATCTTTCCTTTACAGCCTGCCATACGAGTACTATGAAGATTATGGCATTCGTAAATACGGTTTCCATGGTACGTCCCATAAGTATGTTTCCGAGCGCGCTGCAGAATTGTTAGGCAGACCGGTTGAGCAACTTCGCCTAATTTCTTGTCATCTAGGTAACGGTGCAAGTATCGCTGCCATCGAAGGCGGAAAGTCCATTGATACTTCCATGGGCTTCACACCTCTTGCAGGTGTAGCAATGGGAACTCGTTCCGGTAATATTGATCCTGCGTTGATTCCATTCATCATGGAGAAAACAGGGAAAACAGCGGACGAAGTTTTAGAAGTACTGAACAAACGCAGTGGTATCCTTGGGGTTTCTGGATTCTCCAGCGACCTTCGAGATATTGAATCTGCTGCTAAAGAAGGTAACGAGCGTGCAGAACTGGCATTAGAAGTATTCGCTAGCCGTATCCATAAATATATCGGTTCTTATGCTGCAAGAATGTTTGGAGTAGATGCGATCATCTTTACTGCAGGTATTGGTGAGAACAGTGATGTTATCCGTGCAAGAGTTCTTCAAGGACTTGAATTCATGGGCGTATACTGGGACCCTGCATTGAATAAGGTTCGCGGAAAAGAAGCGTTCATAAACTATCCACACTCCCCAGTTAAAGTCATCATCATTCCTACTAATGAAGAAGTGATGATTGCTAGAGACGTAATGAAGATAGCTCTTTAATTGATTGTCCCCGACCTGTTTTTTTGAACAGATCGGGGATTATTTTTTTGTGCTGAATGGCTATGGTATAATGGAGAAAACTAGCAGTTGGAAAAGTGAGGGGAAGAACAGTGTCTAATAGGAACCAGACAGGACAATGGAAACATAAACTTTCACAGTGGGAAGAGAAGCTATATACATACGAACCATCCCAGTTTTCTGATACATTAGATCTTTGGGTGGACAAGGCATTTGACTTATTGCCAGACGAAACGAAGGAATTGTTTTTCTCCCAAATTGACACATGGCTGTTCCATTTACATGGCATCATTCAGCAATCCTCCTTCCAGCAGCAAGCAGAAGAACGGATTGTCAAGATGGCCCAAAGCTATAATGAAAAAATAGAAAAAATAGAAGACATTCGGGAATTGCCCTTATCACAAAAAGCGTTTATCGCAGATCAGCAAATTGCCAAGCAAAAGCTTTATGCCGTGGTACAAGGTGGGATGACGGGTACCGCAAAGTTCTCCGCCCTTGCAATGGATATTCCCGCTTTCGCTGCCCTGAATATCCGTACAACCCAGCTTGTTGCGATGTCTTATGGCTATAGGGCAAGTACACCGGTAGAGATGGTGAAATCCTTGCAGTTGTTTTATGGTGCCACGATTCCAAAGAAGTATCAGCATGAGCGTTGGGAAGCTTTAAAAAGTGAACTCGGCCAGGATACCGATCACTATTTTGATGTCTTGACAGACAAAGACCATCCAACAGTATGGTTGCAACAGCCTCTGATGCATTTGATTAAACTCTTATTTGTTGCGGTTATTGGACGCAAAAAAGTGAAAAATGTCCCATTACTCGGGATGATGACTGCTGCTGGGACAAACTATTACTGGACCAAGGAGGTCTCGGAGTTCTCCCATTATTATTACATGATGAGGCATATGGTCGAAAATGGTGAACTGGACGAATCCGAATGTGAATTGTTTTAAATTTCAACAGAGGTGTTTTCGGACAAGAAGAAAAAGCGGGGCTCCCCTACAGAGCTCCGCTTTTCATATAGGCTATTTTCGTAAACTTTGTTGCTTTTACGTATTTTTACACCAACCGTTAAGCATTTATGAATGTATTTTGGAAGAAGATACATGTTGGTTCATTCTGTACCAGAGCCATAGATCATTAATGATGCTTGCATATTCGGCGATCTCTGAGTTTAATTGGCAAGAGCGTTCAAAATTGGCTTCATCATTCAGTTGTGCCTGCTTTGTATTGATTTGCTCTTCCAGTTCTTTGATGCGATCAGGAATTCTCCCGCGTATTTTTTCCCATTCCAATAATATATCTTGCTGTGTTTCTTTATTATATCGATTCCATTCCAGGTCAAGTTTTGGCAAGGGGATTCCTAGCCTTTGGTCCATTACAAAAGAAAACATAGCGACTTCCTTCCTTTTTCTCCCCGTTTTCACCATTGTATAATAACTCCAGCGAACATTCTATGGATACCTAAGGTAAATAAAAGGAAAGGAATTTTTTCCACCATTAAATCTTTGCCATTAGAAGCAAACTATGATGGATACTTAACCAGAAAGGTGGAAAAACCGATGAAGAAAAAAGATTCAAAAGAAATTTTCTCTTATGATGATAATGCCGTAAACGAAGTGCATAACCAAATCACTGATGCATATTCAAGCGGAGTGGTAGGCGAGCAATATAGTTCCAATGCGTACCAGCCTGTAGAAGAGGAAAGCCAACATACTCCTAACGAGTAATTTATGATTTATCGAGTGTTGATCTCCGTTCCAGGCGCTTCGCTTTCCTGCGGGCGGTCCGGGAGCCTCCTCATAACGTTTGGGGGTCTCCCCTGTCCCTTCCTCCCGCTGGAGTCTGCGCGCCTTCCACTGCGATCAACTGGGTCTCTGCTCTTCAAGCAGGTGCCGCTATTGGAACCTATTTATGACTATTTTTACATACCATCATATACATGCTTCCGGTAATGATGAAAGCTAAGAATCCTGGAGACAGGTTTTCCGGCAAGCAGAAATAAACCAGGGTTCCAATTCCTATGCAGATGAATGCAGATTTGTTATAGGAGGGAAGGACCTCACTAGGCTCTATCTGCTTCTTTTTAATGAGAAGGAAATCTGTGATGATCACCGCAGATAATGGGATGACAAATGCTCCAATCCATGAGATGTATTGTTTAGCCTCCTCTACCAAGGCAGGTGATAGGGACAAGAGGATTCCTGCAACACCAAAAAGGATAGAACTTTTCACCCTTCCAAGTACCGGAACTGAATTCAATAGACTGAATCCTCCTGTATAGGCATTGCTTAAGTTAATTGAAATCATCGATAACATAGCCGCTCCAAGAATGATGAAAGTAAATAGTCCTGAGTTTGTCATATCGCTTGTTGCGATAAATGGATTTAAGTTTCCGGTCAAGGTGGCTGTGTAGGCACCAAAAAATGCTGTCAGAATGAAACCGGAGACATTTCCTGTAAACAACCCCCAGAACCCCTGTCTGGAAGTAATTGCATACCGGGTAACGTCAGCGGAAGAGGAAACGCCAGAAACGTACTGGACAAAGGCAAGGCTAGCGAAAAATCCCATCATTGGCAGGTTCCAGCTCCCCCCACCTTTTCCGAATACTCCCCCACCAGTAATTCCATGATTCAATAAAAGGGAAAGCATGAGGAGCTGGCCGAGGATCAGCAGTGGCAAAAAATATTTGGTTGCTTTCTTTACTGCATTAAACCCCACCAGTGCAAGGCCGCTCATGATGAGAGCCAATAGCATGGCAATCATGTAAAACGGGACATTGATTTGAAAGGTCCTCTCCAAAATGAACTGAACCACCAACGTTCCACCTATCGTCTGGACGGAAAACCAGTACAGGGAGGTGATGGTACGAATGGGAGAGGAAATGTACCTGGATCCTTTTATTCCAATGATGGACCTGATGGCATATTGCGAAGGGATTCCGCGATCTGCACCAGGCAATGATAAATAAGAGACAAAAATAAATGCGAGTGTTGCTCCAATCACAGTCGAAAGAAATGCTGCGAAAAAACTAAGCCCCCCTTGGATCACCGCAAGAGCCGGGACAAGGAAGTTTCCCGCATTCACGGAAAATGCCATCTGGATGATCGTATATTCATACCATTTTGTTTTCCTTAATTCTAGTGGAACTGCTTCTAAACCGAATCGTTCAATCCGGCTTTGAGGGGGCATAATCATGGGTTGAGCTTTTGGCATGGGATGTGTCGGCTCCTTTCTTTCGTGTACCTAACAATCATTTTATCGCATCTTAGCGGCTTATATGTTGTAAATTTAGTGGAATTACAAGAAAATAGAGAAGTAAGTAATTTTATTAAGGGGGAATCCAGTTTGAGACATGCCGTAATTACAGCTGGTTCCAAAGGACTTGGAAGAAAAGTGACGGAAATGCTATTGGATAAAGGGTGTTCCGTTTCCATTAATTATAGAAGTGATACTGAAACAATCAAACGCCTTAAGAAGGAATGGAAGGAAATCGGAGAAAATAGAATCCATTTCTTTCAAGGTGATGTGACAAAAAAAGAAGAGATGTCCCGTTTTATTGAAGAAGCGGTAGAGAGATATGGAAGAATAGATTATTTAATCAATAATGCGGGGCCATACATTTTTGAACGCAAAAAATTAGCGGATTACTCGGATGACGAATGGTACGAAATGATAGAAGGGAACTTAAGTGCCGTTTTTCACCTTTTCAAAAAAACAATTCCGGTAATGCGTAAACAAAATTTCGGCCGCATTATTTCCTATGGCTTTCAAGGAGCAGAATCCTCTCCTGGCTGGGTATACCGTTCAGCATTTGCTGCGGCTAAAGTCGGACTTGTATCTCTTACAAAAACAATCGCTTTTGAAGAAGCGGAAAACGGTATCACTGCCAATATGGTCTGTCCGGGAGATATTGTCGGCGATATGAAGGAAGCTACAATCGATCAGGCAAAAAGCTTGGGAGATGCGAGAGATACCCCTGTGGGCCGATCCGGTACAGGAGAAGATATCGCTCGGGCCATCGGGTTTCTATGTGAAGACCGCTCCGATATGATTACCGGAGCTGTACTCGAGGTAACAGGTGGAGTGGAGGTCATTAACCGTTTTCGTTAAGGAGGGGCCAGTTAGATTTTTTGACAATTCCGTCTGTTTTAAGCGCTTACAAAATTGGATAAAAAACTATTTTACATTTTCTAGTTTAATGTTATATTAGTTACGTCTTAACGCTTTGTGATTATGATGAGGGAGGTATTTGATCCATGAGAATTGGTGTACCTAGAGAGATAAAAAACAATGAAAACCGTGTTGCGATGACCCCTGCTGGTGTAGTGAACCTAGTTGGGTTCGGACATGAAGTATACATAGAAAAAGAAGCTGGTATCGGATCAGGCTTTACAGATGAGCAGTATGTACAAGCTGGTGCGAAAATGGTGGATACGGCAGAAGAAGCATGGTCCATGGATATGGTCATGAAAGTAAAAGAGCCTCTTCCTTCAGAGTATGACTATTTCCGTGAAGGATTAATCCTTTTCACTTATCTGCATCTTGCTCCAGAACCAGAATTAACAAAAGCTTTGATCGACAACAAAGTAGTCGGTATTGCTTATGAAACGGTACAACTACCAAACGGTTCCCTGCCATTATTGACACCAATGAGTGAAGTGGCTGGACGTATGGCCACTCAAATCGGTGCTCAATTCCTTGAGAAAATCAAAGGCGGTAAAGGGATTCTTCTAGGTGGTGTTCCTGGTGTCCGCCGTGGGAAGGTAACGATCATCGGTGGAGGTGTCGCTGGTACAAATGCTGCTAAGATGGCAATCGGACTTGGTGCGGATGTGACAATCCTTGACTTGAACCCGGATCGTCTTCGTCAGCTGGATGATATTTTCGGAAAAGACATTCAGACACTTATGAGTAACCCATTGAATCTGGAAATCGCGGTGAAGGAATCCGATCTTGTTATCGGTGCAGTCCTTATTCCGGGTGCTAAGGCGCCAAAGCTTGTTTCAGAAGAAATGATTCAATCGATGGGTGCGGGTTCTGTAGTAGTCGATATTGCTATTGACCAAGGCGGAATTTTTGAAACGACTGATCGTATCACCACGCATGATGACCCTACTTATGTGAAACATGAAGTAGTCCACTATGCAGTTGCAAACATGCCAGGTGCGGTTCCACGTACATCTACCATTGCATTGACGAACGTTACGGTTCCATATGCGGTACAGATTGCAAACAAAGGCTACAAACAGGCATGCCTGGATAACGAAGCGATTCTAAAAGGAATCAACACGCTAGACGGATATGTAACATATGCGGCAGTGGCTGAGTCTCACGGATTGGCATATGAAAGTGCAAGTAACCTTTTAGTAAAAAGCTAATTGGTTTCATTAAAAAACAGGTATCCATGAGTGGCATGGATACCTGTTTTTATTATGGTTTGATAATCTTTAAATCTTTAGGATAGCTTGTCAATAGTTCTATTCCGCTTTCCGTTACTAAAATGTCGTCCTCGATTCGTACGCCGCCTACTCCCGGCTTGTAGATTCCAGGCTCAATCGTAAATGCCATCCCTTTTTGCAGCTTCATCGTGTTCGTTTCATTCATGGATGGGTATTCATGCACTTCGATACCAAGGCCATGGCCGATACGGTGTGTGAAAAATTCCCCAAAGCCACTTTCCGTTATGATTGAGCGGGCTGTGCGATCAATCTGCCCGATTTCCACTCCAGGTTTGCAGATATCCACTGCAGCGAGCTGGGCTTTTAGTACGGTTTCATAGATCTCTTCTTGTTGTTCATTCACCGTTCCAAATGCAACCGTTCTCGTGATATCTGAACAATAGCCGTTTAAGACTACGCCAAGGTCAAATAATACAAGGTCACCTTCCTTCACCTGATCCAAGCCCGGTTTCCCATGAGGAGCGGCAGTCTTCAAACCGGTCAGCGCCATGGTCGAAAAGGACATCTGGCTGACTCCTTTTTTCTTCAGCTCATACTCAATCGTTGCAACAAGCTCCTGCTCGGTGACGCCTTTCTTTAGGTGGTGCACCCCAACTTCCACTCCGAAATCGGCAAGCTTTGCCGCTTCTCTCAAAATAGCAACCTCTTCCTCATCCTTCACAAGACGAAGCTGATACATTTTTTCTTCTGCAGCGGCAAGATTTACCCCTGGGAAAATTCCTTTTAACTTATGTAAACGGGTGACCGTCATATGTTCCTGCTCCACAGCAAGCTTTTCAATGGTAATACCTTGCTGCTTCACATACTCCTGAACCTTTTGCCAAGGATCATCGGTATCATTATAGCCGACAATGCCATAGGCCCAGCCAGTCTTTTTCACCTGTTCGACTTCCATATTCGGGCAGACAATCGCAGGCTCATTGTTAGGAAAAGCCAGAAGTCCTAAGAGTCTTTCGTGCGGATCTGTGTAAAATCCGCTTATGTAAAAAACGTTTGGGGTCGAAGTCAAGAAACACCCGGACAAGTCCTCCTGTTTCAACCAATCCACCAGTTGCTGCAAACGATATTCTTTCAAATCAGCCACTCCTTTTTTATGAATATTTTAAACTGCGAAAATTAATACGTTTACTTTTAGAGTATCAGGGAATTAAACATCTGTAAATTTTATTAGCTCTTTTCTAAATGATTAGTATTATTCACGGTAAAAAGTCGGCAATTTGGACTTTTTACTGCTTATCCATTCTAAAATGGGAATGCATTCTATACTGTACAGCCGGGAAAAGGAGCACGACAGTAACGATAATTATATCTGTGTTAAACACTCGTAAAAGCCTCTAAGTATGTGATTCAGTTAATTAGTAGAAGGACTTTTCCTAAAAAAAGAGAAGATAAACGAGTGTAAAGAATATTTGTTTGAGAAGGAGAGGTTGTAAGAATGAAGGTTTCCTATCATGGACATTCTGTAGTAAAAGTAGAGGCTAACGGAAAAACCATTCTTTTTGATCCATTTATCACGGGTAATGATTTGACTGATTTGAAAGCGGACGATTTGAAAGTGGATGTGATCCTTTTAACGCATGGTCACAATGACCATGTTGGAGATACCGTGGACCTGGCCCTTAAAAATGATGCGTTGGTTGTGGCGCCTTTCGAACTTGCCGAATATTTGGGTTGGCAGGGTGTGAAGGTACATGAAATGCATATCGGGGGAGCGCATGAGTTTGATTTTGGAAAGGTAAAATTGACTCAGGCTTTCCATGGTTCCAGTTACACAGATTATGAAACAAAAACAATCGTCTATACAGGAATGCCAAGTGGGATCCTGCTTACTATCGACGGGAAGACGATTTTCCATGCCGGGGACACAGCGTTGTTTTCCGATATGAAAATGATCGGGGAATTAAATGACATTGATGTGGCATTTCTACCGATTGGAGATAATTTCACGATGGGACCCGATGATGCGGTACTTGCTGCAAAATGGCTGGATGCCTCCACGGTGGTTCCCATCCATTTCAATACCTTCCCAGTTATTGAACAGGATCCTCATGCTTTTGTTTCCAAGCTGCCAAAAGGTGTGGGCAAGGTACTAGAGACTGGGGAATCCATAGAGTTATAGGTAGATCAAAGAAAAGAAGCGGTTTTGCTTCTTTTTTTTGTTGTCATGAATATACATGATACAAGCTATCCAGTTTTGGAAGGAGTGTCGTGTGTTGAAAAACAGACTATTATTAGCGTTGTTATGTATCGCTGCCCTTTTATATGTGGCCGTCCCACGTTTGCCTGTAACTGAAGATGGACTTGCAGGTTGGTTTGCCATTGCGTGGATAGTACTTGCATTAATGGCCGTTGGGGGGAATATGGCAGCTATCATGTACTTGCCAAAGCGCAAACGAATGGTGCAAAAAGCGAAATTGGCACAGGTGAAAAGGGTCCGATTGCGTCAATATCAGTAAACACGTTGAATACAAGGCTTCACACCCGTATAATGAAGGTATAATAACGGTTGTTAGGTAGATATGCAGACACTGCAAAATATTTGAGAACAGCCAATAACTATGTGGACGGGTGAAGAGTGTGACTAAGCATGAACAGATTCTCCAATATATCGAAGAACTTCCAATTGGGGAAAAAATATCAGTACGACAAATAGCCAAGGCGTTGACGGTTAGTGAAGGTACAGCATACAGAGCGATCAAGGACGCCGAAAATAAAGGATATGTTAGTACCATCGAACGCGTTGGTACTATTCGTATTGAACGGAAAAAGAAAGAGAATATCGAAAAGCTGACTTTCGCCGAAGTGGTCAATATTGTGGATGGACAAGTTCTTGGAGGAAAAGAAGGACTCCATAAAACGCTAAACAAATTTGTCATCGGTGCCATGAAGCTGGAAGCGATGATGCGCTATACGGATGCCGGAAACCTTTTGATTGTCGGAAACCGCTATAATGCACATAAGTTGGCAATCGAGGCGGGAGCGGCCGTATTGATTACCGGTGGATTTGATACGGATGAAGAGGTCAAGCGACTAGCCGATGAAATGAAGCTGCCGATCATTTCGAGTAGCTATGATACTTTCACCGTTGCAACCTTGATCAACCGGGCAATTTACGATCAGTTAATAAAAAAGGAAATCGTATTGGTGGAGGATATTTTGACACCGATTGAGGCAACGACCTACTTAACGACAGAGGACACCATTGCTGAATGGTACAAAGTGAATGAGGAAATCAAACATAGCCGTTTTCCTATTATTGATAAGAACTTGAAAGTCCATGGTGTGGTTACCTCCAAGGATGTACTTGGGAAGGATTCGGGCACGCTTATTGAAAAAGTGATGACGAAAAACCCAATCACTGTCCATGGTAAGACTTCGGTTGCTTCTGCTGCCCATATCATGGTATGGGAAGGAATTGAGATGCTGCCGGTTGTGGACCCGAGCCATCGACTTCTTGGGATTATCAGTCGTCAGGACGTACTGAAGGCCTTGCAAATGATCCAAAGGCAGCCACAGGTAGGTGAAACCCTTGATGATATTGTGACCAACCAATTTGTGGATGTCACAGAATCAAAAGGGGAAGAGGCTTACCAAAGTGAAGTGACACCCCAAATGACCAATTCAGTGGGGACGATATCTTATGGTGTGTTCACCACCATCGTGACAGAAGCTGCAAAGCGTGTGATAAGGAATTTGAAAAAGAGTGATATGGTCGTAGAGAATATCACGATTTATTTCATTAAGCCAGTCCAGATCGACAGCACGATTGAGATTCGTCCAAAGGTGCTGGAGGTCGGCCGCAAGTTCGGAAAAGTGGACGTGGAAGTGTACCATGACGGCAATGTCGTCGGCAAGGCGATGATGATGGTGCAGTTGATACAATAGATGATGTTAAGATGGCGCGCTCACCGTTTTTGGTGGGGGCGCTTTTTTGTGGGTATTTGGGGTGTTTGGGTGTTTGGGTGTTGGGTTGGGTGGCAGGGAGCAGGGACTAAGATCAAGTGTATGAAGTGTGGAAGGGCTTTTGGTGGGGAGCTGGGTGGCTCATGCGAGATTTGTCGAAATCGCCCGATTTCCTGATATATTTGATTATTTCATGATAAAAGTCGAAATTTCATGATAAATCCTCAAATTTCATGATATATCCTCAGAATTCCTGATAAAATTCAATTTTTCATGATAATCAATATTCTTAAAGGATTTCATGCCTCCCTATCGAATTATATCCAACAAACTTACTAAAGGAGAGGTTACATGATAAAGAAACCAAGGGAAAAGTCAGTGAGGTTATTGACTCTCGAAGCGGCAATTAGAAGAGTGCCTCCTGTGCATCCTAAATATCAACTAATAGAGAAGGAACACGGCAAGTTGCATTACGGTTTTATCGGTGAGAAAGCTCTTGATTATTTCCTCACTTTCCTCCCCAATAATAATACCCAATTGTTACACGGACTACGTATAGAAGACCCCCTAAATCGATACTTTCAAATGGACACCCTTTTGATAACTCCCGGATATTGTCTAATATTAGATTCAAAATATGTTTCTGGTACATTAGAGTTTGATGAAACAACAAATCAATTAATTAGGCATAGGGGGGAGGAAAGGGAGAAGTTTGGAGATCCTTTATCCCAGATAGAGAGGCAAAAATATCAACTCACATTATGGTTGGATAAGCACAACTTTCCTCCTTTGCCGATTGGAGGACAAATAGTTCTGACTCACTCCAATGCCACCTTAATCAACGCAACACCATCACTTATGAAAAAAGTTACATTTCATACAAACCTTCCCCACAAACTGCAAGCTATAGATGATCAGAAATTTACCCCTTTACTGGATAACTCTACTTACAAAAAACTCTCAAAGATGCTTATTAAAAAGCATACACCTGATGAATTTTCTATATTACAACATTTTGGAATTCATTATCATGAACTTAGGAAAGGAGTCATTTGTCCACGTTGCACATACTTACCTATGTTACAGAAACATGGAAGCTGGATATGTGAAAATTGTGGGTTGTACTCTAAAACAGCTCACGTAAAAAATCTAATGGATTACAAATTATTAGTTGGTAATATCATAACAAACAGAATGATAAGAGATTTCCTTCTTCTCCCTTCACCAAATGTAGCAAACTATTTATTATCCTCCATGAAACTACCTACCCAAGGAACGAACAGAGGTAGAAAATACTTACTGGATCATTTTCAACTATCTAAGCAATAACCAAAACTAAAAGCCGCCCCTAAAAAAGGACGACTCCAAAATTATTAAACCCTATTTAATTAGTAACGGTCTTCTCTTTCATTTCCACTTCTTTCACCGCTTCCGCTTCTTCAATGGCAAATGGTAAGTAGAAACGGTAAGCTTTGTAGCCGGCCCAGATGCTGCCTAATCCTACAAGTACAAGGACGATTCCGACCACGATTGCAACAGTGGACATTGGGTCGATCAGTGTATTGATTCCAAAGAAGAATACAAAGCTCCCAAGGGCGATGCTTGATTTTGCGCTTAGCCACTTCTTCTCGGCAGGAAGGTGGGTGCGGAA